>CAZPCN010000015.1:0-53073 GCA_964585095.1 uncultured Syntrophaceae bacterium
GCCTCCTGGGGCTCGCTTACCGGACCGGATCGTAGCCGCCGGGATGAAAGGGGTGACACCGCAAAAGCCGACGGAGTCCGAGCAGGATCCCCCGGAGCGGCCCGTGCAGGCGGATCGCCGTGAGGGTGTACTCCGAGCAGGTCGGATAGAAGCGGCAGCTGCGCGGCAGGAAGGGGGAAACGAAAATCTGGTAGGCCCGGATGAGGGCGATGGAAAGCGTCTGGAAAAAATGCCTCAACATGTTCAGGCTTTCATTCGTCCCGCGAGGACCTTCTCCAGCTCCCTGCAGAGGTCCTGGCTTTTCATGGGGGAGAAGTCTTTCCTTGCGACAATCAGGATATCCTGCGAGGCCGGAAGCCTGTGTTTGTTCAAGCGGAAGAATTCTCTCAGGAGCCGCTTCATCCGGTTGCGCCTGACGGCCGTCTTTCCCACCCGTTTGCCGACAACGAGCCCGAGGCGCCGGATGCCCGAAGTGTTCCTGCAGAGAATGACGGTCAGGTACTCCGAGTGGACCCGCTTGCCCGATTCGAACAAGGCTGCAAACTCGCTTCGCCTGCGGATTCTCTCGTGCTTGCCGAGCGTGTACCTGCCTTCGGGGACCGGGGATTTTCCTGCGGCTGGGCTCACCCTTCCACTCTTCCCTGACCCGGCTCAGACGGTCAGTCTCTTTCTCCCCTTGGCGCGTCTTCTGCTCAGGACCAGCCGCCCACCCTTGGTGGCCATCCTGGCTCGAAATCCGTGGGCCCGCTTGCGCTTGAGATTCGTAATGGTCGTGAGTGTCTTTTTCATATCGTGACGGTCCTGTGGGTTAAATGCTAAAGACGTACCTTAAACCATTAATCCGAATGTTTGTCAAGGGTTAATTGGCCGGCCACGGCAGGGCAATTTCCCCTTGCCGCGGGCGTCCCGATGAGGCGATAAAGGGCCAGACCGTTCGGAAGGGCCTGCCATGAAGATCAAATCCTTCGAATTCAATCTCCGGGAGCTTGCCGGTTCCATGGGAGACTTCGGCACCCTGCTGCCCCTGGCCATCGGGTACATCTACGCCTGCGGGTTGAACCCGGCCGGGTTTCTCGTCATGATGGGGATGGCCAACATCGTGACGGGCCTCCTGTACCGGTTGCCCATGCCCATCGAGCCGATGAAGGTCCTGGCCGTCGTCGCCATCGCACAGCACTGGTCGCCTTCCATGGTCCACGCCTCTGCCTTCGCCATGGGCGTCGTCTGGGTCCTCTTTGCCGCCACGGGTCTCATCGGCCGGCTTGCGCGGATCACCCCGCAACCGGTCATACGGGGCATCCAGGTCGCCCTCGGCATCCTCCTGGCCGTTGAAGCATTCAAGCTGCTCTCCGCGGGCTGGGTTCTCGGGGCCGTGGCCGTCGTGATCGTCCTGACGCTCCGGGAGAGCCGCTACGCCCCGGCGGCCGTCGTCCTCGTGGCTCTCGGCCTGGTCATGGTCGCCCTGGACGGCCGCATTGCCGGGATCGCCCCGCCGGCCTTCACCCTGCCCCCGCTGACCGCCTTCACCCTCGGCGAGGTGTGGGAGTCGCTCGTCCTGGCCGGGTTTGCCCAGATCCCCCTGACGGTCACCAACGCCACCATCGCCACGGCGGCCCTGATCCGCTCCTATTGGCCGGAGAGGCCCGTCACGGAGGGGCAGCTTTCGTGGAACCAGGGCGTCATGAACCTCGTCGCGCCGTTTTTGGGGGGGATGCCCATGTGTCACGGCGCAGGGGGCCTTGCAGGCCAGTATTACTTCGGGGCCAGGACGGGCGGGGCCAATATCATCGAGGGGACCCTCGAAATCGCCCTGGGGCTTTTCTTCGCTGCTTCCATCGCCGGGGTGTTTACCGTCTTTCCCGCCCCGATCGTGGGCGCCATGATGCTGATGATCGGCATCGAGCTGGCGAAATTCGCCCGCCACATCCGCCCCGGCCGGGACCTCGTCGCCCTGGTCGTGACCGTCGCCGTTTCCGTCCTGGCCAACATGGCCTGGGGCTTTCTCGCCGGCATGGCCGCGCATCGCCTCGTCGAGAGGGCGGCCGACGGAAAATCCTGAAGACCGCAAGGATTTCAATCGACTGCCGGCTTGCTTCCCGTTCCGGAGTCCACTATAGTAAAGACGCTCGCCGGGGAGACCGGCGCAACCCTTTTGGGGGGCAGGGATTTCCCTGTCGGGATCATGGAAGACAGTCCGCAGAAAACAGCCGCCGGCGGGGGCTATCTCGACCGCAAGCCCTTCCGGCTCGTGTCCGATTTCGAGCCCCGGGGCGACCAGCCCCAGGCCATCGAGAAACTGGCCCGCGGGGTCGAGAAGGGGCATCCGCACCAGGTCCTCCTCGGGATCACCGGGTCGGGCAAGACCTTCACGGTGGCCAACGTCATCCAGGCCGTCCAGCGGCCGGCGCTTGTCATCGCCCACAACAAGACCCTGGCGGCGCAGCTCTACCAGGAGTTCAAGACCCTCTTCCCCGAGAACGCCGTCGAGTACTTCGTCAGCTACTACGACTATTACCAGCCCGAGGCGTACATCCCGACGACGGACACCTACATCGAGAAAGACTCGGCGATCAACGAGGAGATCGACAAGATGCGCCACTCGGCCACGCGCTCGATCCTGTCGCGCAGCGACGTGATTGTCGTGGCCAGCGTCTCCTGCATCTACGGCATCGGCGCCCCCGAGACCTACCTCGGCATGGCCCTGTCCCTCGAGGAAGGCATGGAGATCCCGAGGGACACCATGCTGAGGCGCCTCGTGGACATCCAGTACGAGCGCAACGACATCGACTTTCACCGGGGCGCCTTCCGGGTCCGCGGCGACGTGGTGGAGATCTTCCCGGCCTACGAGGAGGAGCAGGCCGTCCGCGTCGAGTTCTTCGGCGACCGGATCGAGTCGATCTCGCTCGTGGACCCTCTCCGGGGGAAAAAGCTGGGGCGCCTGTGGAGGACGGACATCTACCCGGGGAGCCACTACGTCACGACGCGGGACACGGTGAAGTCGGCCCTCGTCTCCATCCGCGAGGAGCTGGGCGAGCGGCTCCGGTTCCTTCACTCGCAAAATAAGCTGCTCGAGGCCCAGCGTCTCGAGCAGCGCACCCGCTTCGACCTGGAGATGCTCGAGGAGATGGGCTATTGCCAGGGGATCGAGAACTACTCCCGGCACCTCACGGGGCGCAAGCCGGGGGAGCCCCCGCCGACCCTCATGGAGTACATGCCCGCCAACGCCCTCATCGTCCTCGACGAGAGCCACGTCACCGTGCCGCAGCTCGTGGGCATGTTCCGCGGCGACCGGTCCCGGAAGGAGACCCTCGTCGAGTACGGGTTCCGGCTGCCCTCGGCCCTGGACAACCGCCCGCTCATGTTCGAGGAGTACGAGCGCTTCCCCCAGCAGCGGCTCTACATCTCGGCGACCCCGGCCGAGTACGAGATCGCGAAGGCCCGAGGGCGCGTGGTGGAGCAGATCGTGCGGCCCACGGGGCTCATGGACCCCGAGATCGTCGTGCGGCCCGTGACGTACCAGGTGGACGACCTGCTGGGCGAGATCCGCAAGCGCGCCGAGCGCGGCGAGCGTGTCCTCGTGACGACCCTCACGAAGCGCATGGCCGAGAACCTCACGGAGTACTACGAGAGCCTGGGCGTGCGGGTGAAGTACCTGCACTCGGACGTGCACACCCTGGAGCGGGTCGTCATCATCCGCGACCTGCGCCTCGGGAAGTTCGACGTCCTGGTCGGCGTCAACCTCCTGCGGGAAGGGCTCGACATCCCCGAGGTGTCGCTCGTGGCCATCCTGGATGCCGACAAGGAGGGGTTCCTGCGCTCGGAGCGTTCCCTCATTCAGACCAGCGGCCGGGCGGCCCGGAACGCGGCGGGCCAGGTCATCATGTACGCCGACAAGATCACCGACTCCATGCGGGCCTGCATCGACGAAACGGAGCGAAGGCGGACGATCCAGCACAGGTTCAACGAAGAGCACGGGATCACCCCCGAGACGATCCGCAAATCCATCGACAACGTGCTGGCCTCCGTCTACGAGGCCGACTACCTCACGGTGCCCGTCATGGAGCCGAAGGTGGAGTACGTCTCCGTCGCCGAGGTGCCGGACCTGATCGCGATGCTGCGGGAGGAGATGAGGGCGGCGGCCCGGGACTACGAATTCGAGCGGGCGGCCGAGCTGCGCGACCGGATCCGCAGGCTCACGGAGCTGGAGATCGGCTTCGGCGGCGAGATGTCGGACGATGAAGCCGGAGCGGGCGACAGGACGGTGAGAAGCACGAAGCGCGACGGCAAGCGACGTGATGCGAAAAGGGTAAGAAGGTGAGAGGGTAAGAGGGCAAGAAAACAGGAAGCGCGGCTTTACAGTCGCTGTCCTGTTTTTCCCCGATACCCAAGACCCGATACCCGGGGATGGCAACCATGGAGACGGAACAATCCGACAAAAACCGAACGGACGTGACGGAAGCACTTGACCCAAAGGTCAGGGCCATACCCCCCAGGCCCGGCGTCTACCTCATGAAGGATGCCCGGGGCGGCGTCATCTACGTCGGCAAGGCGAAGAACCTCCGGAGCCGCATCCGCAACTACTTCCAGGGCACCGACACGCGCGCCATGGTGCCCTTCCTCGTCTCCCGCGTCCGCGACCTCGACTTCGTCGTCACCAACACGGAAAAGGAGGCCTTTCTCCTCGAGAACACCCTCATCAAGGAGCACCGGCCCCGCTACAACGTGATCTTCCGCGACGACAAGACCTACTTCAGCCTGCGCCTCGACATGCGCCAGGACTTTCCCGCCTTCCAGCTGGTGCGGAAGACCAGGAAGGACGGGGCCCGCTACTTCGGCCCTTACCCGTCAGGGCTTGCGGCCAAGGAGACGCTGAAATATCTCCACCGGCTCTTCCCGCTGAGGACCTGCAAGGACAGGGAGTTCAACACCCGGCGCCGGCCCTGCATCGAGTACGAGATCCGCAACTGCGTCGGCCCCTGCGTCGGCCTCGTCGGCAGGGAGGAGTACCGCAAGTTCATCGACGACGCGGTCCTCTTCCTGGAGGGCCGGGAGACGAAGCTGCTGGACCTGCTGAAGGCGAGGATGGGCGAGGCGGCGGAGAAACTAGAGTTCGAAGAGGCCGCGAGGCTGCGCGACCAGATCGCCGCCGTCGAGACGACGGTGGAAAAGCAGCGGATGGTGTCGGCCGATTTCAAGGACCAGGACGTCTTCGGTCTCTACCGTGAGGAGGACCAGGTCCAGGTCTGCATCCTGCGCATCCGCGAGGGCAAGACCCTGGGGACGAAAAAAATCCCTCCCGTCCGCACGGCGGCCGCCGACGCCGAGGTCCTCTCGTCGCTGCTGAGGCAGTATTACGACGGGGAGCTCTTCATCCCGGCGGAGGTGGTCATCCCCGCGGACATCGAGGATGCGAAGCTCCTGGCCGAGTGGCTCACGGAGAAACGGGGGAAAAAGGTCGACCTCATTGCCCCGCACCGGGGGCCGAGGAAGGACCTCGTCGGGATCGCCCGGCAGAACGCCGAGGATTCATTCAAGGCCGAGCGGGCCGTCCGCATGGACGAGGAGGCGGCCATGGCCCTGCTGCGGGACAAGCTGCACCTGCGCAGGCTGCCCCGCCGCATCGAGTGCGTCGACATCTCCAACCTCGGCGGCGAGCTGCCCGTGGGCTCGATCGTAGCCTTTGCGGACGGCAGGCCCGACAAGGCGGGCTACCGATTGTTCCACGTCCGCGGCGTCGAGGGCCCGGACGACTACGCCAGCATGCACGAGGTCCTCCGGCGGCGCTTCGGGAATCGGGAAGACCTGCCCGATCTGCTCATGGTCGACGGCGGCAGGGGGCAGGTGGGCATGGCCGTCAAGGTCCTGCGGGAGCTGGGGATCGGCCACCTCGACGTGATCGGCCTGGCGAAGGGCTCGGCGCCGGGCGATGCCCCGGGGGGAGAGCGGCGCAGGCCCTCGATGAAGGAGCAGGACCACGTGTACCTGGCGGGTCGAAAGGACCCCGTCTACATCGCCAAGTACCCCGCCGCCCTGTTGCTGCTGCAGCGGATCCGCGACGAGGCCCACCGCTTCGCCATCACGCACCACCGCCGCAGGATGGAGAAGCGGGATTCCCGGTCGCTGCTCGACGAAATCCCCGGGGTGGGGACGGCGAAGAAGAAGGCCCTGCTGCGCCGCTTCGGCGACATCGATGCCCTTCGCCGCGCCAGCCGGGAGCAGCTGGAAGCCGTCCCGGGGGTTACGGGCAGGCTGGCGGAAGAGATCCTCCGGCGACTGAACCCGGTCAACCCCTCCTGAACCGGGGAGGCTGCCGCCGTGGATTTCCTGTCCACCCGCTCATGACTACCGGTTTCACGGCGGATGCACTGAACGTGGCCGAACTCATGGGGCCCTGCTTATCTCACATAACTCTCTTGAAATGCCAATCCATGCCCCTATAGAATAAGACCATATCCCTCGTTGAAGTAAAGAACATGGCTCAGCGGATGAAAGACAAAATCATTCAGGCAGGAACCGGGGTTTCTGAAAAGCGGGGCATGGTCCTGGAGGAGGACCGGATGCAGATGGACCGCCTGATCCTTGAATTGAAACAGGCGGAGGAGAAGTACCGGAACATCATCGAGAATATCGGCGTCGGCGTGGCCATGATCGACCCGGCCATGCGGATCCTGACCTTGAACCGGCAGATGCGCGAATGGTACCCTGCAATCAACCCTTCTTTGAATCCCCTTTGCCATGAAGCATTCAATGACCCACCGGCAAGCGATATCTGTTCCTACTGCCCGACCATTCGCACGCTGAGGGATGGCCGGGTCCACGAGGCCGTGACCGACACGCCGATGAAGGGGGGAGTGAGAAATTTCCGCATCATCGCAACGCCCGTCACGGATTCCGAGGGGCGAGTCGTGGCGGCGATCGAGATGGTCGAAGACATTACCGAGCACAAGCAGGCCGCGGAAGCCTTGCGCGCGAGCGAGCAGCGCCACCGGTCCTACATCGAGCTGACCGGGCAATTGGGCTGGACGACCAATGCCGTCGGGGAACTGGTGGAGGATCTTCCCCAATGGAGGGCTTTCACGGGCCAGAGCGAAGAGGAAACTAAGGGTGCGGGATGGGCAAATGCGCTTCACCCGGACGATCGGGAGCATGCCCTGGAGGTGTGGAACAGGGCCGTCGCAGCGAAAAGCGCCTACGAGGTCGAATACCGCGTGCGCAGACAGGATGGAGTCTATCGGCATTGGCTGGCCCGCGGCGTCCCTCTTTTCAATCAAGATGGAAGCGTGCGGGAGTGGATCGGCGCCTCGATTGACATCACGGACATGAAGCGCGCGGAGGAAGAGCTGAAGAAGTCGGAAAGCATGTACCGCACCATTTTTGAAACGACACCCGGGGCGACCATGATCATCGAGGAGGACACAACGATATCCATGGTCAACAGGGAATTCGCGACGCAAACGGGATACGGGGCCGGGGAGATAGAGGGCAAAAAAAGCTGGACCGAATTCATCCTGAAAGAGGACCTGGACCGGGTGATGGAATATCACCGCCTGCGAAGGCTCGACCCGGCCGCGGCACCGAGAAACTACGAGTTTCGATATACGGACAGGAAAGGGCGTGTCCGGGATGTCTACGCAACGGTTGCCATCATGCCGGGGACGAAGAAAACGGTGCTGTCCCTTCTCGACATCACCGATAGAAAGCGGAACGAGGAAACCCTCAGGACAATGGCCGAGGAGTTGAAGTCCAAAACCAATGCCCTGGAGGAAATGAATGCGGCGCTGCGTGTGCTGCTGAAACAGAGGGAGGAGGACAAGGTCGATCTGGAAAAGAGAATCCTTGCCAGCGTGAAGGAGCTTGTCATCCCGCACCTCCGGGAGCTGAAAAAAAGCCTGTCCGGCCAGAAGGAACTGACCCGCGTCCAAATCCTTGAATCGAATCTGCAGGGAATCATCTCCCCCTTTGCACAGAAACTGTCCCTGCAATTCCTGAATCTCACGCAGAAGGAAATCCAGATTGCCAATCTCATCAAAGAAGGAAAAACAACAAAAGAAATCGCCCGGTTCATGGATCTGTCCAAGTTTGCCATCGATACCCACCGCGCCCATCTCAGGAGCAAGCTGGGCCTGACCAACAAGAAAGCCAATCTGAGAACCTATCTTTCTTCCCTAATTGAATAGTGTTTTTTACCACTATTCATCCGCTATTCTTTCAGTATTGTTAACCCGGGAAATATCATTTATTCAATCATCAAGAGAGAATAAATGGGTGGCAGGAGACGCTCGAACATCTTCTGAGAGCCGGCGTTTACGCGTATCCTCCCGCGCCCGAATCGGCAGATCACCATCGGGAAACAAATCCTCTACACTCTGGAAGGAGTTTTTCCATGTCCCGGGACGCTTATCGGACGAATGTCCCCGTCCCCCGAACGGAAGGTTCAAGCCGGATCCGAACCCAATCGGTGCGCCTGAGCAAACCGAACGGGTCCAGGGGAGCGGAGAACCCGGAAATTTACCTGTGGGTCGGATCGGGAAGCCTTTTTATTTCGGCGGACTTGCGTGACTTCGGCCTGGAGGATCTCCAGATTCGCGTGCAGGGCGCGCGGCTGATCTTTCTCGGAACTCTCCGCCCGGACCTGCCGTCCGCGAAAGGGGGAATCCCCCGGGCGAAGCAATCCTCCTCGACGTTCGCCCATGCACTGGATCTGCCTTATGAGGTCAATGGCGATGAGGCCGAAGTACAGAACGAAAATGGGCTGATATCGATCGTCCTGAAGAGGAAGGAATCCGGGCAGCAGAACGACCGCCTCGCGCAATCGTCCTTCAAGGCCTCCATGAAGCGCTTTTTCGGAGAAAACGGGGACGCCCCCCATAAACTCGGAGACGAGATTACCATGTTGGAGACCCTCGAGCGATATCTCGACTACCACCTGGGAAAGGGATTCGCCCGATAGAAAGGGAAGAAGGCCCCATGGCACCATCCATCCATGAACCCGCTGGACAACGCGGCCGACAAGCGAGGGAAAGGCAACGGCAGGATACCCGGTTCGAGCGTTCCCCGTGGGTTCATGTCACTTACGGCGAGAGGAAGAACCCCCGGGTAACAATCTGGGACGGGTGCAAGGCCATCGTCATCGCCCTGTCGTTTCCCGATGGCATGCCCGAGGACATCCAGGTTTTGCTCGTAGAGACCGGCCTCACGATCCGGGGATCGGCGCGGAACCGTATCGTCAGCGAACACATCGACCTCCCCTGCGCCGTTGAGACCCGTCCGATCCGGGTCGACGACAACAGGGGGACGATGTACCTCCTACTGCGGAAAAAGTGAAAATCGCGCGATTCCCTTGCTCTCCGCGGGGGAAGTCATTTTCGCATCGTCTAAGGTGTTTCGTCCATTGTCTGCATCCTGACCCATACATGCCCGATGTGTATGTCCCGCTGTGCCGTTCTGCGTTTTCACGGTACGCCATTCGCTGATTGTGAAAACCGGGTTGAAGTCCGCAGTCGCGAGATCAGAGGTTCTGTGCCGCGGACTGCTTGCTGAGGAAAAAGGACGGATCATGAGGACGACAGCGCATCCGGTCGAAGAGTGGCTTTTCAGAAACCGCCGAAAAATGATCACCTGCCCTTATCAGCCGGGGAATCTGAGGATCACTCTCTGGGGCTGCAAGCGGCGTCAGTGGCAGGCCCGCAGAATGGACCTCGCGGACATCTCGAAGGGGGACTACTTCGATTACGTCTACAAGAAAAGGCTTTTGCGATGCCGCGACTGCCCGATCGCCGCGGCGTCTCCGCGCCGTGCCGCCGATACGGGATCCCTCGCGGCCGGGCCTGCGGCTGCTTGAAGATCGCTCGCGCATCGGCAGGACAACGGGTACAGCGGGAGAAAAAATCGTCGACCTGCCCGTACACGCAGCAAAGGGCCCCGGGCGGCTCTGAAGAGCCCGTCTTGGGGGAAAGCCCCGCTTTTCTCACCATGAAATCGAGGAGGTGAACCATGTTTCAACCAAAGGCCATCCTGGTGCCGACCGATTTCTCCGCGTTCTCCGAGAGGGCGTTTCGAAAGGCGCTCGACATCGCGAGGCACTTCACGGCGAGGATCCATGTCCTCCACGTCGTGAGGCAGTTGCCGCTGGTCGTCGGGGATTACTGGTTCGACGAGCCGTCGGTCAAACGAATTCAGGCGGATATCGAGATGGCCTCCCGGGACGAGATCGGGAGTTTCGTCGGCAAGTTTTCGGATGCGAAGGGCGTCCCGATCGAACTGGATGTGCAGAGCGGTGTACCCTACGAACAGATCGTGAAGGATGCGGCGGAAAAGCGCATCGACCTCATCGTCATGGCTGCTCGCGGGAAGACGGGCATCAAGGAACACCTTCTCGGCGGCACGGCGGACAGAGTCATCCGTCATGCGGCCTGCGATGTGCTGATTGTCCGTGACCGGGAATAATTTTTCACTGCAGGGGGCAAGCATGAAAAAGATCGAAAATAAAACGAGAAGAAGGGTGACGTTTTCCTTCGCCTCGCCTGATGCGAAGGAGGTCTTTGTCGCCGGTACGTTCAACGGCTGGGATCCTCACAAGGATCCGTTCAAGAGGCATTCAACGGGGTGGAAAGCCGTGAAATATCTGACTCCCGGCATGTACGAATACCTGCTGGTCGTGGATGGGATCTGGGTCGATGATCCCTCCTGCCCGAACCGGCGCAGCAATCCTTTCGGGGGAGAGAACTGCATCCTGGAGGTTTGATTCCCGACGAGGACGCTTCGTGCCGCCTCGGGGGTCTGAATCATCACAAAGGAGGTAGCGGGACATGAAAGACGCATCCAAGGAAATCCTGCGGTTCTGGAAAACTCAGTGGGAAGCGTACATGAAGTCCATGGCGGCGATGCAGGAGCAGGGGGAGACGATGCTGGACATGATCCTGAAGAGCGGAGTCCTGCAGGAAGGCTCGCAAAAGATGGTCAAGGATTGGGCGGATAAATACAAGTCCATCCAGAAAACCTATCTGGACATGGTTGAAGACCACTTCGAAAAGCTCGACGAAATTATTGGAAGTGCCCCGTGATGGTGGACAGCCCGGAAAACCACAGGAAGGCTGCAGCAACGGGTTCGCAATCAGGTCGGTCCCGCGGGCGAACGAGATCGGCTGACTTGGCCTGCTGAGTTTGCCGTGCGAATGACAATCCCGTGACCGATTCGCTCACGGGCTTTTCGGTTTGCTTTGCTTGTCTCTCAGAAACGAGCGGAAGATTTTTGCCCTATTCTGTTCTGGACCCCTGAACCCGTTACCCTACTTTATCTCCCCGATCGCCCTGGCGATGTCTGCGGGCCCTTTGACCACCTTTTTCCGGCCGCTGTCGAGGATCACGGCGGTGGGCGTCGATCGGACCTTGTCCTCCGTGAGGTAGCCCGTCAGGAAGCTGAACGTCGGGGTCGGGTCGAAGACTTTGAACTTGATGCCGTTCTTCTTCAGGTGTTCTTCCAGTTTCTCGCGGTCCGTGATGTTCAGCGCGGCCGCCTGGAAGAGCGCGTGGCGCACCCGGTTGGCGTGGTCGATGTCCTTCTTTTCGTTGAGGGCGTAGAGGAAGTAGCGGGCGTAGAGCGTCGTGTGCTGGTGCACCGGTGTGTCGACGAAGGTCACGCGGATGGCGTTCCTCTTCACCAGATTCGCGACGGGCCCGGCGATTTCCGGGTCGAGCTTCGAGCAGGGGCCGCAGAAGTAGTCGCTGTAGAGCCGCACGTGGATCCGGCCGCTTCCGAAGGTTGGCTTCACGGGCTCCGCGGCGAAGGAAGGGGTCACCGAGCCGTTGAAGAAGGCCACGAAGGCGAGGAACCCAAGGGCGGCGAACACCCCGATGAGCTTGCGCTTCGACCCGTCGAGGTTGATGGCGAACAGCAGCAGCAGGACGGCCCCGAAGGTGAGGCAGTAGGGGCAGAAGACGTCGTTCTGCACCTGGAACCCGATGAGATAAACCTCCGCCCCCGCGCCGGCCGACAGCAGGAGAAGCCTGTATTCCCGGAGGCCGAAGAGGCTGAGTATGACAAGCGTTCCCATGAAGAGGCCCCCCAGGTATTTCAGGTCGATGCCGAAGATCGACCCCTGCAGGTAGGAGCAGGAGTCCCCGCAGGTGGCGTAGACGAACACCAGTGCGATGCCGGCGAGGGCCAGCAGGATGTTGAGTTTTTCTTTCCCGGTCAGCGCGGTTTTCATGACCATGCTTTTTATCAAGATTCGTACCAACCTCACGTTTTCTTTCGCAGGGTGACTTGGAAGAGCTTTCGGGGGAGCGAGCCCTCCTCGAAGTGCTCGACGTCGAGGAGGTCGAACCCCTCGGCCAGACTCTCGACCATGTCCCTGTCGAAGTAGTGTACGACAAAACCGTTCATCTCGTAAAGGTCTTCCCCGAGGTGGGTGCCCTTGCCGTAGTGGGAATCCCCCTTGTGGCGGACCGTGTAGATGTTGAGGCCCCCCGGCTTGAGGACCCGGCGGACTTCCCGGTTCAGAAACTCGATCTCCGCCCGGCTGAAGGCCATGCAGTAGAGCATGTGGGAGAAACAGCCGTCCATCGAGGCATCCCCGAAGGGCAGGGGCTTGCGCAGGTCGTGGAAGACGGGGGTGATCATCTCGCCCATGTCCGTTTTGACGCCCTTGTCGATGATTCCCAGCAGCGCGCTCTCGCTGTAGTCCAGGGCATGCACCCGAAAGCCCATCCGTGCGAAGTAGAGGGTGTCGCGCCCCTGGCCTGCGCCCAGCTCCAGCAGAAGCCTGCAGCCCGAATCCTGAAGACGGATCGACGCCCTTTCCGCCGCGTCGCTGGGCTCGTCGCCGAAGAAATCCGTCTCGGCCGTGTAGGCCCTGTCCCAGAGGCCTTGCTGGCGGTTTCGTTCGTCCTTTGTCATGGCTCCTCGCCGCCTCCCTGCGGGATTGACACCGGAAATGAAGAATGCCGTTTTCTCTGAACTGCTTCCGGAAAAAAGTCAAATGATTTTCAAAAAAGGGAATCGGGTCCAGGGCCCCGTTCAGGCAGAGGGTAAGAGGGTATGAGGGTGAGAAGGTTAGAGAAGCAGCGGACATGAATTTGGCCATCGACTCATCCAACGTTCTTACCCTCTCACCTTCTAACCTTCTCTATTGGATCAGAGTGTCCCGGTCTGCGGCTGGCAAAAACAAGGGCCATCCGGCATCGGCCGGATGACCCTTGTTAAGGGGGTGTGTGTCTGGAAGAAGGTTTCGCGCTCAGTTTACCTCATGCCGCCCATGCCGTGGCCCATTCCCGCGCCCATCCCGGGGCCTGCGCCGGGACCCATGCCGGGGCCTCTGCCCTGGCCCATGCCCTTGCCGGCGCCCTGCCCGGGGCCGAAGCAGCGGCCCGTTGCCCTGTTCTTCTTCAGCAACTCCTGCTGTTCCGGGGTGAGGGACTTGTACACGGCCCATCGGTAATCGCTCTTCTTGTCGTCCAGTTGATCGCGAAGCGCCCGCACTTCCTTCTCCGTCGCCCGGATCTTGCCCTCGTCGGGGCTCTTCTCCAGCCAGAGCAGCCTCAGGTCGCCCGCCTTGCTGTGAAGCTTGTCCTGGATGGGCTTGATGTCCTTGAGGTGGGCGGTCCGCAGATCGCCGATCTTCGTCTTCTGTTCGGCCGTCAGATTGAGGCCCTGCACGCCGGTCAGGTCGCTGCCGTTGCAGAAACCGTGTCCGTGGCCCTTTCCGCCTCCGCGGTATGCATCGGCCGGCATGACGAAGGCCGTGAGGAAGAGAAGAGCGGTCATTGCAATCATCATCTTTTTCATCGTGTCCGTCTCCTTTGGAGTTGTTTTCTTGAAAAGCTGCTAGGGCAACGAACGTGCCAACGGGAAAACAAAATGATAATTATTTGATATTATAGATTTATTTTAATTTTTCGACCTGATCGGGATGGGCAGGGGCAAAAAATTATGGCTATTATGTATCCAGTCGATGTATACACGTGATCAGAAAGTATTCAGGCAGGGATCGACGAGAAAGGACCGGGTGTTCCTTTCCTGTTGTTCCGAGCTTCATCACTTCTCAAATTCTCAACTTCATGAGCAATTGCGCAGGACTGTACGGGAAGGTCGCCCGTGGGAACCGCTGAACGAAAAAGAATCTGGCTGCTCGTCCCTCCGTGGGTCATTCTGGGCGCCGTGGCGGTGCTGGTGCCGCTTTTTGCCTTTTTCACCTGGGAGAATGTAAACCGCCACAGGGAGATGAGCACCCGGCTCCTCCTGGAAAAAGGGGAGGCCCTGATCCGCTCCTTCGAGGCGGGGGCGAGGGCCGGCGAGGGCATGGCCTGGGGAAGCTTCCAGCTTCAGAAGCTTCTCATCGAGACGGCCCAGCAGCCCGGGGTCGACTACCTCGTCATCACCGACATGGAGGGTCGCATCCTTGCCGACAGCGACCCCGGGATGGTCGGGGGGTTATACGGCACGGAACTGGACCTCGAAGCCGCCCATCGGAAGACAACCGCCAGCTGGAGAACCGTAACGGCCGAAGGAGGGGCGGAAACGTTCGAGGTCTATCGCCGGTTTGCCCCCCGCGATGAGCCCTACGGGGGATTTGCACGAAAAGGCCCGGGCGCATCATACCTGATCTTCGTGGGCCTCGACATGGCGCCCGTCCAGCAGGCCCACGATCAGGACACCCGGAACACGCTGATCACGGCCACGGTGCTCCTGCTCATCGGGTTTGCCGGCATCCTCTCGCTGTTCCTTGCCGTGGGGTACCGATCGGTCCGCGCCTCGCTCACGAAAGTCAAAGCCCTCTCCGACAGCCTCATCGAGCACATGCCCATGGGCATCGTGGCCGTCGATCCGGGGGAGCGCGTCATGGTGTTCAACGACACGGCGGAAAGGCTGCTCGACCGCCCCGCGGCGGACGTGCTCGGGAGGCCCGCGCAGGGGTTTCTCCCCCCCCCGTGCCTGGCGATGCTGCGGGGCGTGGCACCGGAGCGACCCATTGTGGAGAAGGAGTTCGACTGCACGATCCGCGAGGGACGCACGGTCCCGCTCGAGGTGATCGCGGCGGTCCTGAAGGGCGACGACGGGGCGCTGATCGGCCGCATCGCGCTGCTGCGCGATCTCTCGGAGCTTCGGCACCTGCGGAGGGAAGTGGAGCGAAGCCAGCGGCTTGCCGCCGTCGGGAGCCTCGCCGCGGGGGTGGCCCACGAGATCCGCAACCCGTTGAGCTCTCTCAAGGGGTTTGCCACCTATTTCCGCCAGCGCTACGGCGGCGTGCCCGATGACGTGAAAATGGCCGACATCATGATCCAGGAAGTGGACCGCCTCAACCGGGTCATCACGGAGCTGCTCGAGTTCTCGCGTCCCCTGTCCCTGCAAAGAGTGGAGACGGACGCCGCAGCCCTCGTCAGGCAGGTGCTGGACACGATCGAGCGGCAGGCGGGTGAAAAGGGGATCGCGGTGCGGGCGGAGCTGCCGCCCGGTCTACCCGCCGTCCGCATCGACCCGGACCGCCTGACGCAGGTGCTGCTCAATCTCTTCCTGAATGCCCTGGCCGCCATGGACCGGGGAGGGGTTCTCTCGGTGGGCCTCGCCCTGCAGGAGAACCGCACCCTGCGGATCACGGTGGGCGACTCCGGAACGGGCATCCGCAGGGAAGACCTCGGGCGGGTCTTCGACCCCTACTTCACGACGAAGGCCTCCGGGACGGGCCTCGGCCTGGCGATCGTGCACCGGATCGTGGAGGCCCACGACGGAGAGATCCGCCTGGATAGCGAGCCGGGGAAGGGGACAACCTTTACGGTTCTCCTGCCGGCCGGCGGTGCATAACGTGCCGGCAGACCATTTCGAGACGGGACCATGACCATGACGGGAAAAAACACGATTCTGGTTGTCGACGATGATTTTGCACACCGGACCATGCTCAAGACGCTGGTCGGAGGGTGGGGCTATGAGATCCGCGAGGCCGACGACGGCGCGACGGCCGTCGAGGCGGTTGCGAAAGAGCCATTCGACCTGGTCCTGATGGACATCCGGATGGCGAACGTCTCGGGGATCGAGGCCCTCGAGGAGATCCGCGCGTTCAACCCGGCCCTTCCCGTCATCCTCATGACGGCCTATGCCTCCGTGGAGACGGCCGTGGGCGCGCTCAAGAAAGGGGCCTACGACTACCTGACCAAGCCCCTCGATTTCGACGAGCTGCGCCTCGCCCTGGAGCGGGCCCTCGAGCACAGGCACCTCAAGGAGGAGAACCGGATGCTCCGGGAGCGCCTGGGCGCGCACTTCGACCGGGGAAACCTCATCGGCCGCAGCGCGGCCATGACGAAGCTCCTGGACCTGGTGGCCCAGGTGGCCCCGTCGGAGGCGACGGTGCTCGTCACGGGGGAGTCGGGGACGGGCAAGGAGATGATCGCAGGCGCCATCCACACGAACAGCCCCCGAAAGACGGGACCGTTTGTCCGCATCAATTGCGCCGCCATCACGGAGACGCTGCTGGAGTCGGAGCTCTTCGGCCACGAGAAGGGCTCCTTCACGGGCGCCGACCGCCGCAAGGAGGGCAAGTTCCGCCTGGCGGACCGGGGGACGATCTTCCTCGACGAGGTGAGCGAGATGTCGCTCGGCATGCAGGTCAAGCTCCTGCGGGTCCTGCAGGAGCGCGAGTTCACGCGCGTGGGCGGCGAGGACGTGATCCGGGTCGACGTGCGGGTCATCGCCGCGACGAACCGCGACCTGCTCCGGGCCGTTGCGGAGGGCCGATTCCGGGAGGACCTCTTCTACCGCCTCAACGTGGTGTCCCTGCGCGTGCCGCCGCTGAGGGAGCGGAGGGAGGACATCCCGCTGCTGGCCCAGCACTTCCTGAAGACCTTCGCCGAGAGAAACCGCAAGACATTGCAGGGCTTCACGCCCCGGGCCATGGACCGCCTGCTTCGCTACCCCTGGCCGGGAAACGTCCGGGAGCTGATGAACACGATCGAGCGCGGTGTCGTGTTGTGCCGGGCCGACGTCCTCGACGAGGAAGACGTGGCGCCCGTCCTCGAGGCCGAAACCCCGCAGGCGGCCGCCGGTCAGGCCGCTGCCGCCGTCCCGGCGGGTTCGTCCCTGGAAGACGTGGAGAAGGCGACGATCCTGAAGACCCTCGACGAGTCGGGGGGGAACAAGAGCGAGGCGGCCCGACGCCTCGGCATCACCCGCCGCACGCTGCACCTGAAGCTGAAAAAATACGGCCTGATGGAATGAAGGTTTTGCGGTGAACAAAAAAGAGCCCCGCCACACCCGGACGGGGCCCCTTGTCATTTTCTGATACGTTCTGCTTCCTTCCCTATACCCTATCCCCGATACCCGAGTCCCTTCCTCAGGCTTTGGATACCCTGCACGGCAGCCCCTTGAGATTCGGCGTCCCGTACTCCTTGCCGAGTTTTCCCACCGAGGTAAGCATGTTGAAGTTGGCCGACTGCCAGTCGTACTGGGTCTCCGGCTTTCCCTCGGGGAACCACCATCCGTGGGCGGCGCAGAGAACGCGCGGGTCGAGGGCGTCGGAGAAATAGGCCCTCTGGGTGATCTTCCCGTAGGGGGTTTCGATGAGAACCGCGTCGCCCTCGGCGATCCCGAACTTCCCCGCCGTCTCCGGGTGGATCTCCAGCCTGGGGTCGGGGTTCATCTTTCGCAGCTTTTCGACCCACCGGTACGAGGAGTGCAGGTAGTAGCGGCTCTTGGCGCTCGTGAGGACGAGCGGGTAGGCCGGGTCCTCCGCCTCGGGCAGCCCCTTGTACATGGGAAGCGCCGAGAGCTTGAACTTCTCCGCCGTGCTGAGGCGCAGCTCCACCTTCTGCGTCGGCGTGGAGAAGCCCTTCTCCTCGTACTTCTTGAACCGTTCGGGCCCCTTCAGGTAGCCCTTCTCGCAAAACTGGGCGTAGGTGAGGCCCGCGGGCTTGACCACGTCCTCGGCGAACTCGTTGAAGTCCTCCTTCCAGAGCTCCCTGGACGTCATGAGCTTGCCCAGCTCGTTCATGATCTTGATGTCGGGCCAGCACTCCTCCGGCGGCTCCACCACCTTGGGCCGCGCCAGGATGTAGCCGTGGCCGATGCCGATGTGGCCGATGTCGTTGAACTCGAACTGGGTGGCCGCCGGCAGCACCACGTCGGACATGGCCGCCGTGGGCGTCATGAAGATCTCGGCGACGGCCAGGAAGTCGAGCTTCATGAAGGCCTCGTAGGTCAGCTTGCTGTCGGCGTAGGAGAGCATGGGGTTGCAGCACATCATGTAGGCGCCGCGGACGGGGTAGGGCTTGTCCTCCAGGATCGCCTTGCGGAAGAAGGCCGGCGCGTTGGTCATGAGCCGGGGGATGACGCCGTGGGCATTGCCGATCATCTCCTTGCGCTTGTCGGGGATGAGATCGGCCCGCACCAGGGGGGCCAGGCCCAGCATCTTGGGGTCGCGGGGGTCGACGTTGCCGCCGGGGACGTCGAGGTTGCCCGTGATCGCCATGAGGCAGATGAGGGCCCGCGTCGTCTCGAAGGTCTGCGTGTTGTGTTCGATGGGGTTGCCCCACTGGATGGCGGCGGGCTTGGCCGCGGCGTAGGCCCGGGCGGCCTGGCGGATGAGATCGGCCGGCACCCAGGTGATCCCGGAGACCTTCTCGGGCGTGTACTCCTTCACGTGGGCCGCAAGCTCGTCAAAGCCGTGCGTCCACTTTTCGACGAACTCTTTGTCGTAGAGGCCCTCCTCGATGATCACGTGGAGGAAACCCAGGGCGAGCGCCGCGTCCGTGCCGGGCCGCAGCTGCAGCCAGTGCTTTGCTTTCTTGGCCAGGTCGATGCGCCGCGGGTCGATGACGACAATCTCCGTGCCGTCCTTGATCTGCTTCATGAGCATGCTGCAGATCTCGCCCTCCTCGTTGGTGGAGGTGATGTTGCTGCCCCAGAGGACGACGAGCTTGCTCGGGTAGTGCAGGTCCGCCACGGGGTAGAACCCGCAGGTGTGCACGCCCGTGATCTCCCGGGGAGCGTGGCAGACGTCCTGGGAGGCGATGATGTTGGGCGAGCCGAAGAGGTTGGCGAGGCGTATCTGGATGAAGTGGTCGAGCCCCTTGGGCATGCCCACGCCGAAGGCGACGCCCTTGGCGCCGTACTGCTCCTTGACCTTGAGAAGACCTTCGGCGACGGTCTTCAGGGCCTCCTCCCAGGAAACCCGGATCCATTTCCCCTCGCCGCGCTTGCCGGCGCGCTTCAGGGGGTGGCGCAGGCGGTCGGGGTGGTTGAGCTTGTCCGCCGAGGCGAGCCCCTTGATGCAGGTGTATCCTTTGCTCAAGAACCCCGTCGGGTCCCCCTTGATCTTGACGATTCGGTTGTCCTGAACCCCCACGAGAAGCGTGCAGCCCCCGTGATCCATACGCGCGCAATGCGTTCGTACCCAGCGGATGTCTTCTGCCATGATCCCTCTCCCTTCGGTCATCTCCCGCAAACAGCCGTCTGTCGCGGACAGGGGCACCATACACCATTTGCCCGGTGGCTGCAAAACCTTCTTTGGTGAAGCTCCCGGGGCACGGGGGAGCGAACCGCGCGCCGTTGCGCGTCCCTGGGGCGGGCGTTACCCGGCCTTTCCCTTCCTGCCCGTCACGCAGCTCCGCAGCGCCCGCTGGAAGGCCCGCGCAGCGTGAAGCGCGCAGTGATGATCCGCCTTCGGCATCCCGCCCAGTTCCTCGATGATCGCGCTCTGGGTGATCCTCAGGCACTCCCGGAGGGGGCGTCCCTTTGCCAGCGCCACGGCCGCCGCAACGGAGGCGCAGGTCGGCAGGCACCCCGTCGTCTGGAACGTGGCCTCCTCGACGCGGCCGTCCCGCACCCGCAGCCACACCTCCACGACGTCCCCGCAGTCTTCGGCCGTGAACTTCCCGTAGCCGTCGTGCTTCTCCAGGGGCCTTGCGTTGTCGAGGCTCGTCCCGTAGTCGATGAGCCTCTCCGAGTAGTTCTTGCCCGTGACGGCAAAGAGCTGTTTCAGGATCTCGAGCGTGATATCCCTGTCTTCGTTCATGTGGCGCAACGCGCAGACCGCTCCTCGGGCAGGCGCCTTACGGGTCTTTGATTGAAATCCACGGCGACAGTCCCTATAATCCGCGACGGGAGATCCTGTCAAACCGTTTCTCCGCTGCGGCGATGCGGTCGAGACTCTATCCCCGGAGAATGGCATGAAGACCGAAACGCTTCCGGCCGGGGTCCTGGAACGAATCCGGGCCGCTCAGAAAAACGAGATCACGGAATATGACGTCTATTACCGCCTTGCGGGGCTGGCGAAGAAGGAGCACAACGCCCGGATCCTGCGGGACATCGGGAACTGCGAGCGAGCCCATTACGACATCCTGAGGGACCTGACGGGCAGCGATGTCGCGCCCGACCGGCTGCGGGTCTGGTTTTTCTACCTCGTCGCGCGCTTCCTGGGGCTCACCTTCGGGCTCAAGCTGATGGAGAGAGGGGAGGGCGACGCCGCGGAGGCCTATGCCGATCTGTCCGGAACGGTCGATGGTTTCGAGCGAATCTCCCGGGAGGAGGCCGAGCACGAGGAGCAGCTCATCGGGATCATCGAAGACGAGAAGCTCCAGTATGTCGGCTCCATCGTCCTGGGGCTCAACGACGCCCTGGTGGAGTTGACGGGGGCCCTGGCGGGATTCACCCTTGCCCTGGGCGAGATCCGTCTCATCGCGCTGGCCGGTCTGGTGACGGGGATCGCCGGGGCGTTCTCCATGGCCGCGTCGGAGTACCTCTCCATCAAGTCCGAGGGGGAAGCCCTGCACCCGCTGAGGGCTGCGTTTTACACGGGAGTGACCTATCTCTGCACGGTGCTGTTCCTGATCCTGCCGTATCTCGTCCTCGACAATCCCTACATCAGCCTCGGATTCACCCTGGCGAACGCAATGCTGGTGATCTTCCTGTTCACGTACTACGTGTCCGTCGCCCAGGACATCTCCTTCCGCAAACGGTTCTCCGAGATGGCCGCCATCAGCCTCGGTGTCGCGGCGCTGACCTTCGGGATCAGCTATTTCGTGCGTCTTTTTTTCAATCTCGATCTCTGATGCCCTGGCGGCTGCGCGAATCGCGTACCTTCGCCTCGCATTTTGTGTTAGGATTCGGCCATCATCCGTTGCGGGAGGTTCTGTATGGCTAAGCAGCGACTCGTGGTCATCGGCGGGGATGCGGCGGGCATGAGCGCCGCCGCCCAGGCGAAGCGGCTCGACAGGGAACTGGAGGTCCTCGCCTTCGAGAAGGGCCCCCACACCTCCTACTCGGCCTGAAGCATCCCTTACTACGTCGGCAAGGTTGTCGACGACGTCAACAAGCTGATCGCCGTCACGCCCGAGGAATTCAAGACCGAGTACGGCATCGACGCCCGCATCCTGCACGAGGTCGAGGAGATTGACGCGAAGAACCGGCGGGTGCTGGTGAAGTGCCTGCAGAGCAAGAAGGGGTGGTGGGAGCCCTTCGACCGGCTCCTCGTCGCCACGGGCGCCCTTCCGTTCTGCCCGAAGGTCCCGGGCCGGGAGGCCGTGGGGATCTTCGGCCTGCACTCGCTGCAGAGCGGGATCACGGTGCGCCGGGTGCTGGACGAGGAGCGCCCGAAGAAGGCCGTCATCGTAGGCGGCGGCTACATCGGGCTCGAGATGGCCGAGGCGCTCACCCTGAGGGGGCTCGACGTTTCCCTGGTCGACCGGGCGCCGCAGGTCATGAACACGCTGGATCCCGACATGGGGTCCCTGGTCTCCGACGCCCTGGTCCAGGTCGGCGTCAATCTCTACCGCGAAGAGGCCCTGGAGGCCTTCGAGGTGGCCGGCGGCCGCGTGAAGGCCGTGGTGACCGAAAAACGCACCCTTCCGGCGGACGTCGTGATCCTGGGCCTCGGCGTGCGCCCCAACACGGACCTGGCGGCAAGGGCGGGAATTGCTCTCGGGGTGCGCGGCGCCCTGCGCGTCAACGACCGGATGCAGACGGAGGTCCCCGGCATCTGGGCGGCGGGCGACTGCGCCGAGTCCTTCCACCTCGTGAGTCGCAGGCCCGTGCACGTCGCCCTGGGCACGATCGCGAACAAGCAGGGGCGCGTGGCGGGGATCAACCTGGGGGGCGGCTACGCCACCTTCCCGGGCGTCGTGGGCACCGCCGTGAGCAAGATCTGCAAGTGGGAGGTGGCGCGGACGGGCCTGCAGGAGCACGAGATCCGGGCCCTCGGCCTCGAGCACGTCGCGGCGACGATCGAGAGCACCACCCGCGCGGGCTACTACCCCCACGCGGGGCCCATCACCGTGAAGACGCTGGCCGAGAGAGGCTCCGGGCGCCTGCTGGGCGCCCAGATCGTCGGGATCGAGGGGGCCGCCAAGCGGATCGACATCTTCGCCACGGCCCTCCACGCGGGCATGACCGTCCAGGACATGATCAACCTGGACCTCAGCTACGCCCCTCCCTACTCCAATGCCTGGGACCCGGTTCACATCGCCGTGCGCCAGGCCGACCGGGCCGTCCGGAAGGGCGGCTGACCCCGTTTCCGTCAGGCGGTTCCGAAAGACCCGGGCGTTGCCCGGGTCTTTTCTTTGCCCCGGGGCGGGAAAAGGCGCTTGACATTTTCCGTATGATCAGATTAATCAGAAATTACTGATTTGTCAGAATTTCGAAACGCCAGGGGGCTGACCCATGTCAAAAGCGAAGAAGGGCGAAGGCTGCTGTGCCGCGCCGGGAGACTTCAAGGCCCGCTGCCGCATGGAATCCCTCATCGGCGTCGACGAGCGGGGCCAGATGGTCCTGCCCAAGGAACTTCGCGATCGCGCGGGGATCGCCACGGGCGATAAGTTCGCCCTCATCAGCTGGGAGAAGGACGGGCAGATCTGCTGCTTCACCCTCGTCAGGGCCGATTTCCTGGCCGACAAGGTGAAGGACTTCCTCGAGCCCATCATGATGACCCGCTGAAACACATCGGAGGATGACATGAAAGATAACGACATCAAGAGCATCGTGCGCGAAAAATACGGGAATATCGCCGCTGCGTCCGGCTCCTGCTGCCCGTCGGCTTCGTGCTGCGGCGGGCCCGCCGTCGTCACGGAAATCGGCAAAAAGATCGGATATGCCGAGGCCGACCTCTCGGCGGTCCCCGAGGGGGCGAACCTGGGACTGGGCTGCGGCAACCCCATCGCCCTGGCGTCGCTGAAGGAGGGCGAGACGGTACTCGACTTGGGAAGCGGCGCGGGTTTCGACTGCTTCCTGGCCGCCGGCCGCGTCGGCCCGAAAGGGAAGGTCATCGGTGTCGACATGACACCCGAGATGATCGAGAGGGCGCAGGCGAACGCCCGGAAGGACGGAGTCGACAACGTCGAGTTCCGTCTCGGGGATATCGAGCACCTCCCCGTCGAAGACGGAAGTGTGGATGTCATCATCTCCAACTGCGTCATCAACCTGGCTCCCGACAAGGCCCGCGTATTCAAAGAGGCCTTCCGGGTCCTGAAACCGGGAGGCCGGCTCATGGTCTCCGACATCGTTCTGACGATGCCGCTGCCTGACGTTGTGAAGAACTCCGTTGCCGCCTACGTCGGCTGTGTCGCGGGCGCCTCCCTGAAGGAGGACTACCTGGGCGCCATGCGACAGGCGGGTTTCGAGAGCGTGACGGTTCAGAGCGAGGCGCCCTTTCCCGTGGACTGCGTCACGACGGACCCCATGCTTTCGGGTCTAGCCGCATCCCTGAACCTCTCCATGGAGGAACTGGCGCGACAGGCCACCGAGACCGTTGTGAGTGTCCGCGTCTCGGGATTCAAGAGGGGAGGATGAGCGATGATCAGGGGAAAGCAGCTGCAGGCATACACCGACTTTTACAACTCGGCCCGTTACAACGACACCCTGGACCCCAAGACGACCCTGATGATCCACCTGGCCTCTTCGATGGCGATGGCCTGTTACCCCTGAATGGAGCACTACCTCGGCGTGGCCGGGGAAATGGGCGTCAGCGACGAAGAGATCGGCGCCGTCCAGGCGATCGTGATGGCCGTCTCCGGCGGGCGCGTCCGCGCCCAGTTCCGCGAAGTGCGGCGGCGTCCGGGGGAAAAGAATGAGTGACAGCCGGCGGACTCTCAGGCGCCTGCCTTGCACTCCCCCGAGGCCTTGAGGTCGATGAGCCACTGCCGGATCCGGTTGCGGTCGGGCACCGTTCCCACGCAGACGATGCGGCTGTTGATCACCAGGGCCGGGACACCGGTGACCCCGAATTTCTCGATCTCGGCGGGGTCCGTCACGTGGGACAGATCGCCCGGGATGTTCAACTCGGCAAGCACCTCGCGAACGTCCTTTTCCATCTTGTCGCAGTTGAAGCACCCCGGGCCCAGGACCTGGATGCGAACGCCGCCCGGGGGAGGCTCGTCCTTGATCTCGCCGGTGAAGAGCTTGTACGCCCGCAGAAGGGCATCCTTGTATTCCTCGGCCATCTTCGGCGGGACGTAGTTCTGTGCCGCAATGCCCCGGTAGAGGAACTCCCTGCATTCCTCGTCCGTTTTGCCCGATGCGGTCTTTGCCAGCTCCTCCATCATTTTCCTGAGTCCGACGATTCCGACGGACCTCTCACCGATGTTTACCTGCACGATATCGCCTGCCATGGAAATCTCCTTTCAAGAAAATTCCGGTTATCGAAACGGTTACGCCGGCTCCTGGCGGCAGAATGCCTCGACGGCCTCGCGGATGGAATCCCGAATCACCCGGACCCGCGCGAGCTTCTCCTCCTCCGTCCCCTCCACGCGCGCCGGGTCCGTGAAGGCCAGGTGGACGCGCTTCGCAGGCCCCGGGAAGATCGGGCAGGCCTCGGCCGACGATTCGTCGCAGACAGTGATGACGTGGGAGAACAGGGTCCCCGCTTTCAAAACGTCGAACACGCTCCGCGTCGACTTTCCGGAGATGTCGATCCCGACTTCCTTCATGACCGCCACGGCCAGCGGGTTCAGGGCCCCCGGTTCGAGGCCGGCGCTCTCGGCCGCGAAGCGGTCGCCGCAGAGACGGTTCATCCACGCCTCGGCCATCTGGCTGCGGGCGCTGTTGTGGATGCAGACGAAGAGGACTTTCTTCTTCCCCATGATGGTGCTCCCTGCTTCCTGTTTTTCGATTTATCCTTTCGGGTCAGCCCTTGAGCTTCTGGTAGAGTCCCGTGAGCTTCGTCCGGTAGGCGTTTCGGATCATGGCCTCGTCTTCCCCCAGGGGCTTGACGGGCACGAGGTCCATCACCTCCTCGGGGGTGAGTCCCGACTCGTCCACGGTCTCGACGGCGCCCTTGAGCATCTTCTTGATTCCCTTCCACGCCTGCTTTTCGGTGAGGCCGAAAGACTTGCCCATCTCGGAGAGCTCGAAGAGCTGGAACCACAGATACGTCGGGCCCATCGCCGTGATGAGAGCATAGGCTTCGAGCTTGCCCTCGTCCACCTCGGGGCAGTCGCCCAGCTTCTTGAAGAGCTTGAAGAGGCCCTCCTTTTCTTGTTTCGAGATTCCCGGTCCGAATGCGACGGGGTTATAGCCCTCGCCCACGATGGACGGGGCGTTGGGGATCATCCGCACGATCCGGTCGAAACCCCCGAGCCCCTCCGAGAGGGCCTTGACCGTGAACCGGGGCGCCAGCGAGACGAGCACGGCCCCGGGCTTGAGCGTTTCCTTGATCTCCGCGAGGCTGCCCGCGACGGCCGGCGGGTGAAGGGCGAGGAAGACCAAGTCCTGGCCCGCCGCTTTCGCGTTGTCGCCCGGCGCCGTCTGGATTTTCGGGAATTTCTCTTTGAGCTTCTGCAGCGCGTCGCCGCTTGCGTCGCTGACGACGACGGTGGAGGGAAGCATCCGCTTCCGGCGCAGCGCTTCGAGAATGATCCGCGCGATCCGTCCCCCTCCGATGAATCCCATGGATTTCTGCTGCATGGCACGCTCCTTTTTTCAATGCGAAATGACTCTCCCCCTCCGGCGCCGGCCGGGGTCAACCCTCCCGCAGGAATTCCTTGATCTTGCCGGCGTCCAGTACCTTCCCGACGGCCTTCACCTTGCCGTCCACGGCAAGGCCCGGTGTCGTGAGCACCCCGTATTTCGCGATTTCCTTGAGGTCCTTCACCTTGACGATTTCGAAGTCGATCCCGAGCTCCTTCGCAGCCTTTTCGGCTTCCTCGGAGAGCTTCTGGCACTTCGGGCAGCCCGGCCCGAGAATCTGGATGGTCTTTTTCATGACGTCCTCCTGCTAAATTTTCTCCGAGCGCCCTCACCCCGCGAGCCAGCCGTAGCCGATCCCGCTGATTGTCGAAAGGACGACGACGATCGTGCAGTAGACCGCGGTCTTCCGGATGCCCATGACGCCGGCCAGCGCGATCATGCTGGGAAGCGACAGGGCCGGCCCCGCCAGCAGCAGGGCCAGCGCAGGTCCCCGGCCCATTCCGGAGCCGATCAGCCCCTGGAGGATCGGGATCTCCGTGAGGGTGGCAAAGTACATGAGCGCGCCGGCGATGGACGCGAAGAAGTTGGCCGCCGGCGAGTTGCCGCCCACGAGGGTCTGGATGTAGCGTTCGGGGATCAGCGCCTCGTGACCCGGCCGGCCCAGAAGGAACCCGGCCGCCAGCACGCCCATGGCCAGCAGCGGCACGATCTGCTTGACGAACTGCCAGGTCGTCTCGACCCAGCAGGCCAGCTCTGCCCGGGTGAACCAGAGCTTCAGCTCGGCGGCGAGGAGGACCAGGAGGCCTCCCGTGACGATCCACTTGATGCTGAACAGAAAGGGCCAGAACCCCGTCTCCCCCTGCGCCGGCCGCGCAAAGGCCGCGAAGATCAGGATCATGACCATGGTCAGAAGGTACAGGGCGTCCTGCGCGAGGGAGCGCTGCCTGCAGTCGTCCTCGGGAAGGACGAGATCCCCCGTGTCGCGGGCCGCGTCCTCCTTGCGGAAGATCCAGGCCATCAGAACGCCGGCGATGACGGAAAACGAGACGGCGCCCACCGCGCGGGCAAGGCCCAGCTCCCAGCCCAGGACCCTCGCCGTCAGGACGATGGCCAGCACGTTGATGGCGGGACCCGAGTAGAGGAAAGCCGTCGCCGGGCCGATCCCGGCGCCGCGGGTGTGGATGCCGGCGAAAAGGGGCAGCACCGTGCACGAGCAGACGGCCAGGACCGTCCCCGACACGGAGGCCACGGAATAGGAGAGAACCCGGTTTGCCTTTGCGCCGAAGTATTTCAGGACCGAGGCCTGGGAAACGAAGGAGGCGATGGCCCCCGCGATGAAGAAGGCAGGCACGAGGCAGGTGAGGACGTGCTCGCGGGCGTAGTCCCGGAGCATGAGAAAGGCCTCGAGGCCTGCCTGGCGGATGGCGGACTCCTCCCAGGGGATGTAGTAGGCGCCGAGAAATCCGGCGACGATCAGCAGCAGCTTGGACCACTCGTTCATGACGGCAATTCCTGCGGGGCTATGGAGTTTCTCCCGTTGCGGGATGGATCCGGGGTTGCTCAGGTCTTCTTCCGGAGGATGATCTCGCGCTGGATTCCGGGAAGAGCCTCCACGAGCCTCCGGATCTCCGGGTCGTCGCCGAGCCAGTGCTCGAGGTTGCCCAGCAGCGTTGCCGCATAGGGGCTGCCTGCCGCGCCCAGCGAGTAGTTGACCCAAAGCCCGTCCTTGCTGGACTCCACGAGCCCGGCGCCTTCGAGCACCTTCAGGTGCCTCGAGACCGTCGGCTGGGCCAGGCCCAGGGCCGCCTGGATTTCGCAGACGCACATCGGCTTCTGCTGAAGCATCTTGACCACCTTGACCCGGCCGGGGTCAGACAGGGCCTTCATGACCCGGAGGAAGTCCTTCACGGCGCACCTCGTTATATTGCTATATGGCTATATAGTTATTTGGCCGCTCGTTGTCAACGGCAAAGTTGATCGCTGCCGGCGAGGTTTTTCAGGATTGCATCACGGATGGATTGGGTATATAGGTGGCCCGGAAAGGATGGAAATTAGGAAGTTCGGAAGTTAGGAAACTCGGAAAATCAAACATTTGCGGGTTTTCGGAAGCTCGTCCAAGCTTCTTAACTTCTCAACTTCGTTCCCGCATGGAAGGGATGCGTTCGAAGCATGCGGCCGTGACGACATGGTACGCGCTGAAGGGAGAGAGGAGATGACGGAGCAGACCAACACCGAACAGTACGAGCGCCTCGCGCAGCTCTACATGAAGGAGAAGCGCTACCCCGAGGCCATCGCCGTATACCGGCAGCTGATCCAGATGAAGCCCGACATGGATTCTTTCGTCCTGTGCCTGGCCTGGGCGCTCAAGGACAACGGCGAGGTCGATGAGGCGGTGGGGCAGTTCGAGAAGCTCTTCCAGAAGGAACTGGCCCGTAAGCTCTTCACGGGGTTTGCTTTTGACGAACTCGTGCGGCTCTTCCGCGAGACGAAGCAGTACGACCGGCTCGTGGGGGTCTGCGAGCGGGCCGTGGCTGTCCAGAAGAAGGACGTCCATCTGCGCCACACCCTCGGGGACGCCTACCTGCGGGCGGGGCGGCACGGGGATGCCCTTGCCGTTTTCGAGGCCCTGGCGTCCGAGGAGCCCGACTCGTCCGTCTTCCATGCCTCCGTGGGCGGCGCGCTGGTCGCAGCCGGGCGGTTCGACGAGGCGGAGGCATCCTACCGGCGGGCCATCGAAAACGACTTTCCGGACAAGGAGGGGATGTTTCTTGACAGGATGGGGCAGGCCTGCATGCTGGCGGGCGCCTACGAGCGGGCCGAGGGCGCCTTTCGAAGGGCCGCGGCGGCTTCCCCCGCGGAGGCGGTCTTCCGCTGCGACCTGGGGGATGCCCTCTTGATGCTCGGGCGGGTGGAGGAGGCCTTCCGGAGCTACGGCGACGCGATCGGCATCAACCCGGCCTTCGAGGGCAGCTACTACAACCGGCTCGGTAACCGGCTGATGAAAGAACGCCGCGCTTCCGAGGCGGCCGAAGCCTTCCGTCGGGCGGGCGCGGCGGATCCTGCCAATGCCTTCTACAGGCTCTCGCTGGCCGAGGCCCTCACTGCGTGCGGGCGCACGGGCGAGGCGAAAGCCGTCCTCGACTCCCTTAAAAGTCCGGAGGCGGAGCCTTGAGGAGCTTTGCGAAGCGATCCTTCTCCATGGCCTTCTCGAAGGCCTCCTCGGGGCTGATCAGGCGGCGCTGCAGCAGGTCTGCGATCGCGTCGTCGAGCGAAATCATCCCCATCCGCCTCCCCGTCTGGATGACCGTCATCAGCTGGTAGGTCTTCTGCTCGCGGATGAGGTTTGCCGCCGCGGGCGTCACCAGTAGGATCTCCAGGGCCGCGATGCGGCCGGGCTTGTCCATGCGCTTGAACAGGGCCTGCGACATGACCCCCTTGAGCGATTCCGACAGCGAAGTCCGGATCTGGGACTGCTGGTCGGCGGGGAACATGTCGACGATGCGGTCGATCGTGCGCGTGGCCCCCATGGTGTGCATGGTGGACAGGACCAGGTGGCCCGTGTTGGCCGCCTCGATGGCGAGCATCGTCGTCTCCAGGTCGCGCATTTCGCCGACGAGGATGATGTCCGGGTCCTCGCGCAGGGCGGCCCGCAGCGCGCGGGCAAAGGACTGCGTGTGCGTCTCCACCTCGCGGTGGTTGACGATGCACTGCTTGGGGTGATGCACGAACTCGATGGGGTCCTCGATCGTGACGATGTGGCACTTGCGGTTCGCGTTGGCGTGTTCGATGATCGCCGCCAGCGTCGTCGACTTGCCGCTGCCCGTGGGGCCCGTCAGGAGCACGAGGCCGCGGGGCAGCATGGCCAGCTGCTTGAGGACCTGCGGCAGGCCCAGCTGATCGACGGTGAGGACCGTGGAGGGGATTTCGCGGAACACGGCGCCGATGCCGTTTTTCTGCTTGAAGTAGTTGCAGCGGTAGCGGGCGATGCCCGCGACCTCGTAACCGAAGTCCAGATCGCCCGTCTCTTCGATTTCCTGCCGCTGGCCGGGGGTGAGGATCTCGAAGAGCATCTCGCGCAGCTCGTCGTCGTCGAGGGACTCGTCGGCGATCTTTTCCATGTCGCCGCGGACGCGCAGGGCCGGGGGCGAGCCGGCGAAGAGGTGGAGGTCGGAGGCGCCCCGGTCGTGCTGAAGGGCGAACAGGTCGTCGATTCGTGCCATAGGTCAATCCCCTTCCAGGAGTATCGTGAATGCCAATCGGAAAACGAGAAGCAATTTTGCAAGTTCCATGCCCCCAAAATCCGCAGAACAAGTCCTTGACAGGGTATTTTGCACTGGTGTATAAACGGGACTCCTTTCATATAGTTGGGCAAAAGTGGGGATGTAGCTCAATTGGGAGAGCGCCGCGTTCGCAATGCGGAGGTTAGGGGTTCGATCCCCCTCATCTCCACCATTTTTTTGCCTTCACCAGGATGATCCGGGCCGGGGACATACTCCCGGCCTTTTCTCTCTCTCCTGAAGTCCGACGCAGCTTCGATTCGTCTCGATGAGAATCGGGCGCCGATTCATTTTGCGCTGCTCGGTCTCGAACCCCCGCCGGTCGGCGAATCCCCTCCCTCGTTCCCCCAGGTCCTCGCAGAATGGTCAATGCTGTTTTGGCAGGGTCTCCAGATCCGCAATCATTCCCGGCAGCTGCACGTCATGCATTCCATTTTGGCATAGCCCTGCATGCGGACCGTTCCCGGGGACCGGAGGCGGGAGGTGAGATTAACATATTGATATTGAACAGCAAAATCACATTCCGGCGGGCTGCCTTTCCTCTGGCATGTCCTGTGCCTTGATAGCGGGCAACAACGGAGAACCCGCAGAATCGGGGGCCGGATCAGGAGCATGCCATGACAGTGCAGTACAGAGCCGCGGAAAGCGTCAAGGAAATCTCGCTCGACAGAGTCGTCCTCTACCCCCATCTGCAGGGAGTCCTCGGCGAGAAGTATTGTTCGACCCACCGGATCATCGTGTTGCAAGACACCCCCTCGGAGATCAGGGTCGCCATGCCGCAACGGTCTCTGCCCTGCGTCGACGAGATCCGCAAGATCCTGCCGCGCAGCAAGTCCATCTCGCCCTGTTTTGCGGACGAGATCGATATCGAATGGGTCTTCATGCGGGGTTACGACCTTTACGATCTCAACCACTCTCACTGAAACAACGCCGCAATCGCCCTCCAGCCGGGGGCGTCGTAAGGACCGTCTGCGTCCCGCCGGCTTTACACCGGCCCGCAACCGGCATTTCCCGTCATGCCGGGCGCATGCCCGCCGAAAGCGCTGCCGCCTCCGGAAATTCTTCCCATCCCGCAAAATCCGGTTTGACTTTTGCATTACAAGTGTCCCGTTGCCCAATTTTCTCAACGGAAACGGCGTGAAGCGATGCAATCGTCAGAGTATGAAAAGCTGTCGAAGAAGGACCTGATCGAGAAACTGCTCCAGGCCGAAAGGCAGCTGGGCAAGGCTGGCTCGGCAACCGGGCCCGATCGGGCCCCGGCCGCGGGGCCGCGTACCGGGAAAGAACTGGCGGCCGCCACCCCCGCTCCGGACCCGGCGGGTGCGCAGGCAACGCATGACCGGCCCGTCAGCCCTGCATGGGGGGATGTCAATTCCGCGTCGGAGAGCGACTGCACGGTTCTCGACCGTGACGGCCGCATCCGGAGGCTCTACCGGGTGGTCAAGGACATCCAGGACGATGCGGGCAACCCCGTTTTCTCCGAGGGAGCGCTCTATGAGATCAGCCCGGGGCCGGGCTCGGCCTCGGGCAGCGAATCGCCGGGCCGGCCGGGAGAGTCGGACCAGACAGAGCTCATCTGCCGGTTCCGTCCCAACGGCACCCTGACCTACGTCAACGAAGCCTACTGCCGCTACTTCGGGTGCGAGCGGGAGGATCTGCAGAACCGCAACATCCTCCTGTCCATTTCCGAGGCGGACCGCGAAAAGGTCTATTCCCGGCTGAAGGACCTCCGGCCGGAGCGACCCGTCGACACCCTCGAGTACCGCGTGGAGAACGTGTTCGGCGATGTCCTCTGGAATCAGTGGACCTATCGGGCCCTCTTCGACGACGGCGGGAACATTCTGGAGTACCAGTCCGTGGGCCGGGACATCACGTTCCGGAAATACACGCAGGACGTCCTGGAAAAGCGGGCGGCCATCCTGGAGGCCGTGACGTTTGCCGCCGAGGGGTTTCTCAAGAGCGCCTCCTGGCGGGATCGGATCGAGCGCGTCCTCGAGCGGTTCGGCGCCGCCATGAACGCCGCCCACGTTTTCCTCTGCGAGAACCGGATCGGGGAAGACGGCGAAATCTCCGTCCGCCACAGCTACGAGTGGCGCTCCCCGACGATCCGGGACGCCGAAAGCCGCGGTAAATTCCTTCGGGACTCGGAGCTGGCCGTTCGCTTTTCGCGATGGGTGTACGGGAAGAGCGAGGGGCGGCCGATCTACGGCACGATCGGGCAATTCCCCGACCGCGAGGTGGGGGATCTGGCCCTGGACAAAAAACTGTCGATCGCCGTTGTGCCCATCCTGACCGGGGAGCACTGGTGGGGGTTCATCGGGTTTGCCGACTATTCGGGCGATATCCAGTGGACAGAGGACGAGATCGCCCCTCTCGGGGCGGCCTCCGAGATCCTGGGCGCCGCCGTCGAGAGGGAGGAAAAGGAGCGGGCCCTGCAGGAGGCCCACGCGGTCCTTATCGACCAGGAGCGGTTCCTCGCCGGGGTCTTCGACGCCATCCAGGACGGGATCATGGTCGTATCGCCCGACATGACCATCCTGCGCGTCAACCGGACGGTGGAAAAGCGGTTTCCCCATATCGAGACCCTTACGGGCCGGAAGTGCTATGAGGCCTATTACGGCCGCAAGGATCCCTGCGAGAACTGCCAGAGCCTGATGACCGTGCAGACGGGGAAAGCCGCATCCGGCGTCCACGCCATCGCGGGTCCCGACGGGGCATGCAAGGGATGGGTCGAGGTGTTCAGCTACCCCTGGGTCGATCCCGACACGGGCCGGCTCAAGGGCGTCATCGAGTATTCCCGGGACATCACGGAGAAGAAAAGGGCGGAGGAGGCCCGGCGGCAGTCCGAAGAGCTGTTGAACACGTTTTTGAATTCTTCCCAGGACAAGATTTTCTTGAAAGACGACCAAGGCCGCTACCTGTTCATGAACGAGTCCGGCCTGTCGTTCCTCGGTCTGACGCGGGACGAGATTCTCGGGCAGACGGACAGCGACATCTTCAGCCCCGATCACGCAGAGGATATAGGAAAAAAGGACCGCACGATTCTGGAGAGCCATGCCGGCCCGCTCCTTTATGAACAGCGGTACAAAGACAGGACCCTGGAGACGACGAAGTTTCGGGTGAATCTCGAAGACGGCCGGGCGGGCATCGGCGGGATCATCCGCGACATCACCGAGCGCAAGCGTGCAGAAGAAGAACTCGCGAACACCCGGATTCTGCTCGAGCAGGCCTTCGAGCAATCCCCCTATCCCATGGCGCTGGTGAGCATGCCCGATGCGGTGGTGCGGATTGCCAACCCGGCCATCCGCGAGTATCTCGAGATCATGGACGAACCGACCCCGGTGGGGCAGTCGCTCTTCGAAATGAAGATGAGCTGGAAGGACTGCAATCCGCAGGGAACCCCCGTTCCCCTCGAGGATTTGCCCCTGCCCCGCGCCCTGAGAGGGGAAAAGACGGTGAACCGCGAGATCATGGCCGTCACGAAGAACGGGACGGTCCGGCATGAACTGGTCAGCGGCGGACCGATCCGAAACGACAAAGGGGAGATCCTGGCAGGCTGCCTCGTCTGCACGGACATCACGGAACGCAAGCAGGCGGAAGAGGCACAGCGGCGATCCGAAGAGAGGCTCCAGACCTTCCTCAATTCGTTCCGGGACCCGGTTTTCCTGAAGGACGGCGATCGCAGATACCTGTTCGTCAACGATGCCGGTCTTTCCCTCCTGGACCGCCCCCGGGAGGAGATCATCGGGAAAACGGACAGCGACCTGTTCGATCCCGCAGAGCCGGCGGAAGTGGAAAAGGAAAAGGCAGACCTCGAGGTGCTGAATCAGGCCGGGGGGCCGTTGCTCTTTGAGCAGCAGATCCGGGGCCGGATTCTGGAGACTTCGAAATTCCGGGTCAATCTGGAGGATGGCCGGGTCGGCATCGGCGGCATCCTGCGAGACGTGACGGAGCAGCGTCAGGCCGCGGAAAAGATCCGCCGCAGCGAGGAATTGCTCCGGACCTTCGTGGATTCATCAAAGGACTACATCTTTCTGAAAGACGAGAAGGGCCGCAATATTCTCCTGAACCGCGCCGTCCGCCAGTACACCGGGCACGCCGCGGAGGACATCCTCGGCAAGACCGACGCGGAGCTGCTGCCTCCGGCGGTGTCCGAGCGAAGCCGTCAATCGGACCGGAGGGTCATCGAGGCGGGGAGGGCGCTTTCCTTCCACGAGCGGGAAAAGGGGCGGACCTTCGAGGTCGTGAAATTCCCCGTCCATTTTTCTGCGGACCGTGTGGGCGTCGGGGGGATCATCCGCGACATCACCGAGCGCATCCGGGCCGAGGAGGCCCTTCGCGCAAGCGAGGAGCGCTACCGGGAACTGGCCGACACGATCCCCGTGGGCGTCTACGAGTCGGACCTGGGCGGGAACATCCTGTACGCGAACAAGACGGCCTGGGCCATGTTCGGCCTCGAGGCCGAAGATCTTGCGTCTTCGGGAGGCATCAATTTCCTCGGGATCCTTTCCCCTGAGGATCATGCGACTGCACTGGCCAATGCCCGTCGGGTCCGTGACGACAAGGCCCTCGTTGTCCAGGAGTACACGTTCACGAGAAAGGACGGGAGCCGGTTCACGGGCCTCGTCACGTCGCGGCCGATGATCACGGACGACCGTGTGACGGGGTCCCGGGGGGTCTGCACGGACATCAGCGCCCTCAAGGAGGCGCAGAGCGCCCTGCGGGAAAACGAGGCCATGCTGCGGAGCATCCTGCAGGCGGCCCCGATCGGGATCTCCTTCGGCGTGGGGCGGACCCTGAGGTGGGTCAACGAGCGATACCGGCGGATGACCGGCTACGGCCGGGAACAGCTGGAAGGCAACTCCACCCGGGTCCTGTACGACAGTGACGAGGAGTTCATACGCGTGGGGGAGGATTTCTTCCGCGGGATCGATCGGGACGGAATCGGGACGACCGATGCCCGCTGGACGAGGAAGGACGGCTCGAAGATCGACGTGCTGCTGAGCATGTCGGCCATCTTCCCCGAGGACCCGGCGAAGGGCGTCGTCGTGACGGCCCTCGACGTGACGGAGCAGAAGAGGGCCGAGGAGGCCCTGCGGGCGAGCGAGTCGCGCTACCGCGAGCTCGCCGACAACATGCCGGCGGGCATCTACGAAGCGACCCTGGACGGCAAGGTCGTCTATGCGAACCGCACGGCCCTGGACATGTTCGGTTTCAGCGCGAAAGAGGTCGAAGAGGGCGTCTCGTTCGCAGCAGTCGTCGCCCCCGAGTCGCGAGCCGATCTGGTCCGTAACGTTCGGAGAATCCGTGAAGGCACGGCCTTCGGGTTCGAGTACGCCATGCTGCGGAAAGACGGGAGCCGGTTCTTCGGGCTCAACATGGCCCGTCCCGCCATCAAGGAAGGCCGGGTGGCGGGTTCGACAGGCATCATCACCGACGTCACCGAGCTCCGGACGGTCCAGGAGGCCCTGCGGAAGAACGAGGCCCTGCTGGGCAGTATCCTGCAGGCGGCCCCCATTGGCGTGGGCATGGTCCACGACCGCACCCTGGAGTGGGTAAACGAGGGCGTCACGGCGCTGACGGGGTACGACGCCGACGAGCTCAAGGGCAAAAGTTTCCGCATCCTCTACCCCGACCAGGAGGAGTTCGAACGGGCAGGACGGGAGAAGTATGCGGAGATCGAGACCCGGGGCAAGGACGCCGTAGAGACGCGCTGGCAGCGCAAGGACGGCGCCGTGATCGACATCCACCTGAGCTCCGCGCCCATCGACCCGGCCGACCGAGCCGCGGGGGTCGTGTTCACGGCCCTGGACATCACGGCCCAGAAGAAGGCCGCCCGCATCCTGCTCTTCGCCAAGAAGGACCTCGAGAAGCAGGTCGCCGAGCAGACCCGGGAGCTCGACGTCGCCAACATGCTGCTCAAGATCGAGCTCGAGGAGCACCGCAAGACGGAGGACGCCCTCGTCAAGAGCGAGCAGATCTACCGGGCCATCGTCGAGGACCAGACGGAGATCATCTGCCGCTTCCGGCCCGACGGGACGATCTCCTTCGTCAACGAAGCCTTTTGCCGCTATTTCGGCAAGGATCGGGACGAAGTCGTCGGGTCGCGCTACCTGCCGTCGATCCCGCACGAGGACCGCAAGAGGCTCTGGGCCGCCTACGGCGCCCTGGCCCCGGATCGCCCCGTCTTTCACATGGAGTTCCGCATCGAGATGCCCGACGGCGCCCTTCGCTGGCTGCACTGGACAAACCGTGCCATCTTCGACGATGCCGGGGCTCTCGTCGAGCACCAGGGCGTCTGTCGGGACATCACGGAGCGCATCCAGTCGGAACAGCAGATCCGGGAGAGCCGCAACACGCTCCGGTCGGTGTTCGACGGCATCTCGGACCCGCTGGTCATGGTCCGGGAGGACATGGCGGTGGTCATGCTCAACCGGGCGGCCCTGCAGTTCCTCGGCGCCTCGCTGTACCGGGAACTGATCGGCACCTCCTGCCTCGATTTCTTCCGGGCGCGATACGGCGCGGAGGAGACGAACCTCGTCGTGGCCGTCATCGCCGGGCAGGAACCGGCTCGTTACGAGCTGGCCACGAGGGGGGATTCCACCCGCTACGAAGAGGTGTTCGTTTACCCCGTTCTCGCCGGCGGGGAGGGGCAGCGCATGGCCATCATCCGGGTCACCGACCGGACGCGGCAGCGGCTGATGGAGCGGGAGCTGATCCAGAGCGAAAAGCTCGCCTCCCTGGGGCTCCTGATCTCCGGGATCGTCCACGAGATCAACAACCCGAACAACTTCATCAGCTTCAACATGCCGATCCTGCGCGATTACATCCAGGACATCCTGCCCGTGCTCGACGAACACGCCGCGCGGACCCCCCACTACGAGGTTCAGGGGATGCCCTACGCGGACTTCCGCACGGACGTGCTGAAGCTGCTCGAGAACATCGAGCACGGCTCCACTCGGATCAACGCCACCGTGGCCAAGCTGAAGGAATTCTCGCGCAAGAAGGACGAGAAAGGCGCCCGGCCGATCCTGCCCACGACGGTCGTGGAACGGGCCGTCGCCATCTGCCACACGCAGATCCGCAAGACGGTGAAGACCTTCGACGTGCAGGTGCAGCCCGACATGCCCGAGATGGTCACCGACCCCGACGCCATCGAGCAGACCCTCATCAATTTGCTGATCAACGCCGCCCAGGCGGCGGACAAGCCCGACTCCCGCATCCGGCTTTCGGTGGGGCGGGGGGCGAACGGGGAAGGACTGGTCCTGGAAGTGCAGGACAACGGCTGCGGGATGGACGGCAAAACGGCGTCCCGCATCTTCGATCCCTTCTTCACGACGAAAGAGGAGGGGCTGGGCACGGGCCTGGGGCTCTACATCTCGAAAAACCTGATCGAGTCCGCCGGGGGCGCGATCACCGTGGAAAGCGAAATCGGCCGGGGCACGCGCTTTTGCGTCGTGCTGCCCGACCTGAACGATCCCGGTCGCCGGGAGCAAGCATCCGAGAAAGAGGGAGTCGACTCATGAGCGAAACGGTTCTTGTCATCGATGACGAAATGGATTTTCTCGACAGCGTCAAGCGGGGGCTGATCAGCGCGGGCATCCGGGATGTCCGTGCGGAGAGCGATCCCCGCGCCGCGGCATCCTCCGTGCAGCAGGGCGACCGCTACGACGTCGCGCTCATCGACATCACCATGCCCTGGCTCAACGGGGTTCAGCTGCTCGAGATCATCAAGGGCGCCAGCCCCGACACGGAGTGCATCATGGTGACCGCCGTGAACGACGCCCGCACCGCCGTGGAGTGCCTGCAGAAGGGCGCCTACGACTACCTCACCAAGCCCGTCTCCCGCGACGAGCTGGTCTCGAAGATCCGGCGAGCGATGGAGAGGCGCCGCCTGCTGGAGGTCCTTTCCGTCGGCAAGACCGGCAGTCTCCCCCAGATCAAGCACAAGGACGCCTTCGCGCCGATCGTCACCCGGTCGGAGAAGATGCTCCGCCTGCTCAAGGAGGCGGAGCTGCACGCCGCCAGCGACGTTCCCATTCTCATCACCGGCGAGAGCGGCACCGGCAAGGAACTGCTCGCCAAGGCGATCCATCGCTCGAGTCCCCGGGCGCCCTTCCCGTTCACCTCGATCAACATGGCCTCCCTGACGGGAAGCCTCTTCGACGCAGAGTTTTTCGGTCACACGAAGGGCGCCTTCACGGGGGCGGAGAAGGACCGCGCGGGCTACCTCGAGTCCTCCAACCGGGGGACCCTCTTCATGGACGAGGTCGGGGACCTGCCCCTCGATTTCCAGGGGAAACTCCTGCGCGCCCTGCAGGAGGGGGAGATCATCAAGCTCGGCACCAGCACGGCACGGAAGGTGGACGTGCGCTTCATCGCGGCCACGAATGCCGATCTCGACAAGCTGTTGGCCAAGGGAGGGTTCCGGAAGGACCTGTACTACCGGCTCAAGGGGGCCTGGCTCTTCATGATCCCCTTGCGGGAGCGCAGGGAGGATATCCCGCTGTTGATCAACGTCTTCCTCCGGGAGTTCCGCGGGGAGCTCACGGGCCAGGACGTCGAGGAGGACGCGCTGGATATCCTCATGGGGTACGACTATCCCGGGAACATCCGGGAGTTGCGCTCGATCATCCAGTCCTCCGGCAACCTGTCCCAGAAAAAACCGATCGCGGCACGGCACCTCCCGGAGTACATCCGGAAATCGAGGCCGAAGGTGGCCGTGCAGACGGGCAACGCCGGCCCGATTGTCCCCCTGGCCGAGGCCGAACGGGTCCACATCCTCCAGGCCTACGAGGGGACGACCCGCAACAAGCTCAGGACGGCCAAGCTCCTCGGGATCGGCCTCAACACGCTGAGGCGAAAGCTGGCCTCCTACGGCGTGGACTGAGCCCGAAGGCCGTGAGTCAACGGGCCGGGCAGGTCGCCGCGGCCTGCCCCGGAGGAAACGCCTCGCCCGAAAAGGTCATCCTTGCGGGGCCTGCCCGAGGATCGCGCAGACCCCCGTCGTTCCGTCGCGCATTTTCCGCCTGTCCCGGCGGGCGGCTCGCGACGGCCCATCCCATAGTGGCACACCTTCCCGTTCTCCTTGAAAAGATTCGGCATTTCTTCCTTGACGGGGCCATTCCGGCATAGACCCCCCTTGTCCCTGCCTTGCCATGCAGCGGGCATGTAATTTCAACTATCCGATATCGCACGCTAAATTTCCGCGTACGAGTTTGGTACGACCGGTGCTCTACCTGGCGGCAATCACACAGTCGAGGTGACGCCATGTCGGACAGAGATTTCCCGGAACAGGATCCCGATCGCACGGCGAGGAGGCCCCGGCCGGGAGAAGTCAAAGAGAAAAACAGGGAACCGGAGGCCGGCCCGCCCGGGGAAAGGCCCGTGGCCTCGGATGCGCCTTCCCGGCATGACCCGTGCCATGCGTTCATGGAGCAGATGCCCTTCGGCGTCCTGGCCGCGCGGCCGGACTACACCGTGGACTACGTCAACGGACGATTCCGGGAGATGTTCGGCTACGGGATCGAAGAGATCCCCGACATCCGCTCCTGGTTCGAGAAGTTCGCGCACAAGCCCGTTTCGAACGGCATGCTCGAACAGCTTTTTCACGCCCGCACCCCGCGCGCGCAAGGGCTTCATCGGGAAACTGTAATTGCCGTCCAGACCAAGCGGGGCGGCCGCCGCCTCTGCCAGGTCCACTTTGTGACCCTTGCCGACGGCCGTGTGCTCACGACCTACGAAAACGTGGCCGAGCGGGGCCGCATCGAATCGGAGTTGCAGTACACCAAGATCGATTCGGTCAGCATCCTCACCGGCGGCCTGGCCCTCATCCTCAACGGGATCGCCGACGACCTCCATACCCTGCTGGAGACGGTGCAGGGGCAGAACACCCCCGCGGTCAAGCAACTCCAGGCCATCGAGCAGGAGTCCCGCTCGGCCCGGGAACTGCTGCAAAAGATCCAGAGCTTTACCGGCGGCCGGGTGAACGAGGCGCGGCCCGTCGATCTGAAGGAAATCATACGCAAGACCTCCACCATCTTCGCCAATACCCGGGGCGGGATCACCGTGCGGCGCAGGCTCGACGAGAAGCTCTGGGCCGTCGAGGTCGAGCGCATCCAGCTCGAGAAGATGCTCATCCACCTGTATTTCCACCTGCAGCAGGTGTCCCCGACGAGCCCCGAGTTCCACATCGAGGCCGAGAACGCCTGTCTCTTCGCGCCGGAATCCACCCTGTACCGGGTCAAACCGGGCAGGTACGTCAAGGTCAGCCTGTCGGCGAGCACCCTGCCGCAGGCGCCCGCAGGGCGGCCGAGAGCCCTTCGACTTTCGGCCATGATGAACGACGCCGGCCTGCGGGACAGCCTGAGCATGACTTACGCGCAGTGCATCGTGCAGGGGCACGGCGGCGTGATGACCCTCACCGGCGGCGAGGAATCCACATCGGCCATTCACATCCTTCTTCCCGCCGCCGAGGCGCCGGCGCTCGAGACCCCGGTCCGGCGCCAGGCCGGCTCGTCGGGGGGAACGATCCTCCTGGTGGATGACGACGAAGTCCTTACCGGCGTGATCCGGGAGATCCTGGAATCGGCCGGCTACCAGGTGCTCACTGCGTTCAACGGACGGGAGGCTCTCGAGATCTACGAGGCATGGAGAGGCGACATCAGCCTCGTGATGCTGGACATGATCATGCCCGGCATGGGGGGAGCGGAGACCTACAGGGAACTGAGGGGTATGGACCCGAAGGTGCCCGTGCTCATCGTCAGCGGCTACAGCCTGCCCGACGAGATCCGCGATCTCCTCGCACAGGGGTGCAAGGGATTTCTGCAGAAGCCCTTCCTGATCCCCGAACTGTTCAACGCAATCCGCCAGGCGATCCGGCGGGACGACGGAAAGAGAGGGTAGGCACATGAACGGATCCGACAGGGTACTCGGGGGCAAAGCGATCTACATCGCCGGCTCGCGCAGGCTGGACAATGAGGCGCTCGCGCGCCTTCTCGCAAGGGAGGCGGAAACGCAGTGCGAAGCGGTTTCCTTCGAGCGCATGGAGACCCTGGGGCGCGGGCCCCACCCGCCCGGGAGCCTCCTGTTTCTTGTCGATGCCCTCGACCCGGGTCTCCGGGCGGCGGCCCCGCAGAAGAACGGCGGGACAAACGGCATACTGCCCGCCGGGCTGTTCTCCGTCCTGTTCAAGGAAGGTCCCAACGGAAACGGGGTGGACAAGGCCGCCACGGGCTACCGATGCGGATTTTTCTACCGGTTCGATTCCGCGGAGAGGTTCCTCCACGCCCTCCTGGGCCTGTTTGCCGATCGCCAGTCGGCACCCGGGGAGCCTCCCGTCGGCTTCATGAGGCCGGGGAGTTCCGTGGAGCCTGCCGAGGGACACCCCCTGAGCCCGAGGGAGTTCCACATCCTGTTTCTGATGGCGGGCGGCCTTCACAACAGCGATATCGCCGCCCATCTCAACATCAGCGGCCACACGGTCCGAACGCACCTCTACAACATCTTCCGCAAGATCAACGTGCGGAGCCGCGTCCAGGCCTCCCTGTGGATCCATGAGCACGTGGATCGGTTCTTCTGCGTGCTGTAATCCCGATTTTTCCCCGCAGCCCGGGGTCCGGCGCCTTTCCCGGGGCATTCCGCCCCGGGTTTCGTCGTTCTATCCTGTCCTTCCAGGGGGTGCCGAAAAAACGAAACCGCCGGGACGCGTCCCGGCGGCTTTGGAAGGCTGTTCGTGACCGTCAACGCGTGACGGGCATGCTCAGGAGGCGGGCCACGACAGGGGCCACCATGTATCCGAAGACCGCCACGGGAGCCAGATAGACCAGGAGGGTCATGAGGCTGTCGATGACGACGAACGCCGTGTCGTCATCGGGGGAATCCACCTCCACGATCTGGTCGAAGATGCAGCGGTTGCTTGTTTCGGCTGTCCCGGCACAGATTGCTTTCCCCTCGATCAGTCTCCCCGCCACCGTTGCATTCATGGTCCGTCTCCTTCGCTTTCGTTTGCACGGGGAAGGAGCATGGTGCGTGCCGGTGCGGGGGTTAATTAAATAATCTTTTACAATCCAGTGGTTACGTTGTTTCCGGCCCGGGTGCACGGATGCAACGCCGTCGCCGAGTGGGTGCACAATGGCAGGGTATCTGGATAAATATCTTTTATATCAACATGTTATGTGACCTGTCCCATTTTGGCGCAGTGCAATTCAACCCGCCGTTTCGGACCCCCGCATCCTTCGCCTCCCTCTCTCCCTCTCGAGGCGGCACAATGATCGACGCCGGCGAAGGCGCGCCCGTGGAAACCGTGATTGAGCCGGGCCGGGCGATCTGTTACGATGGAGCCGACTCCGCTTGCGAGGAGGAAGCCCGATGAACAAGGAATTGGCGGGATATCCCGTCGTCGTGGAGGTTCCCGTGGTCTGGGGCGAGATGGACGCCTTCGGCCACGTCAACAACATCGTCTATTTCCGCTATTTCGAGACGGCCCGCATCGCCTACTTCGAGAGGCTCGATGTGCCGGCGTTCCTACAGAGGGACCCCGTGGGCCCGATCCTGGCCGAGACGACCTGCCGTTTCCGGGCGGCCCTGTCCTACCCGGACAGGGTCTCCATCGGGGCGCGTGTGGCGAGTGTCGGCGAGGACCGTTTCGTCATGCGCTATGCCGTCTTCAGCCACAGGCTGGGCCGCCTGGCAGCCGAGGGGGAGGGGACCCTGGTCTGTTTCGATTACCGGCAGAACCGGAAGGCGGCCGTGCCGGAAAAGCTCAGGGCGCACATCGCCGCGCTGGAGGCAGGAACACCCTGAAGCAAAACGGGTTACGCAAGGGTGAGGGCCGCTCCGTCGACGGGGCGGCCCTCTTGCGCGCGGCGTATTGTCGAGGCTACTGTACCCGCCGGTCCCTCCAGTGCAGGATGTTGGTCCGACTGGCGATCGTGGGCGGGGTGACGGGTGCCTTCTGGGTGTTCGAGCCGATCCCCGCGCCGCCGCTGATGGTCACGTAGAGGTCCGGCGTGCTGCTGAAGGGGTTCATGGACAGCACGGGCGCCGTGGGGATGCCCACGCCGAGCGTCATGCTCCGGCTGCCGGCGGTGAGGGAACCGGCGCCGCTCACGTAGTTGACGGCATAGAGTTTCGCCGTGCCCGCCTGGCTGCAGGGATCGACCGTGCCGCTTGCGGGGGTGTAGGTGGTAAAGTAGACCTGGCCCCCGAAGATGGAGGGGTCGGAGAGGCACTTTTCGCCAGCCCCCGAGAGGTTGATGTACCAGCCGCTTTTGGTCGCGTTGTCGGTGTAGGTGCCGGCCGTGATGTTCTCGAGGTTCGCCAGCTGCAGCGTTCCGGAGAGCGTCCTGTCCTTCACGCCGAAGAGCCGGTCCGTGGTGGTTCCCACGACAATGGGCTCGGCCTTGTCGCCGGTGCCCCAGTAGAGCCAGATGTTGCCGCTGCCGTCGCGGGTCGCCGTCGGGGCGTCGTAGACGGGCCCGATGCCGGCCTCCCGGCCGAAGAGGCGAGAACCGGTCCATCCAGCCGTCGAGCAGGAGGACCCGTCGGCATTGAAGCAGAACTTGAAGCGCCAGAGATTGCCGCCCAGATCGCCGATGTAGGCCACGTCGATGAAGCCGTCGTTGTCGGAGTCGATCATCGTGGGGCTCCCGGGCATCGCATAGGCCAGCTCCGAGTTGTCCGCCGTGGTATAGCTCCAGAGGATGTTGCCGGTCGACAGCTCGACCACGAAGAACCCTTTCCCGCGGGTGTCGCAGCCCGTCCCGCTGCAGCTCGAGTAGTTGTGGCCGCCGCCGATGAAGCCGACCCATTTTTCCTGGCCGCCGACCTTCACGCGGTGCACCATCATCTTGCTCCACGGGTCGCCGAGGTAGGGCGCCTGGCTTGCCGAGGGCGTGATGCGCCACCTGTAGGCGGGGGAGGCCGTGTTGGTGATGTCCAGGGCGTGATATCCGCAGTAGTACGGATAGGATGCCGAGTAGACGTTGCTGAAGCCGCTGTCGCAGTGGGTCGAAGCGCTCCAGAGGGTCTGCGTGGCGCCCCTGCCCTGGGCGAAGACCAGCAGGGTCTTCCAGTCCGAGGCGCTCTTCGCCGTCCCGTCGCCGCTTCCCAGCCACACGTCGGCCACCGAGATGGGGCCGTCCACGTAGTACTGGTGGGTCAGGCCCGTGGGGTGCGAGGCGTGGGCGATGTCCTTGAGCTTGCTCAGAAGGTTGGGGGCGATGAAGCTCCAGAGCTCGGCGCCGTCGCTGGTGCGGAAGGCGTGGAGCTGGCCGTCGTTGGCGCCGGCCACGACGATGCGCTTGCCGTTGGCCGTCGTGCGGATGTTCGCGGTGCGGAAGGTGGCAAACGCGTTGGCCGTGTCCCGGGTGTCCCGGAAGTACTGCGCCGGCGTGCCCACCGTGATCGGGTTGGAGCGGAACGTGTCGCCCAGCTTCCAGTTGTCGGGGTTGTAGGCGCTCTCGCCCCGGATGAACCCCACCACCTCGTCGCGCCTCGTGTCGTCGGCCACGTTGAGGTTCGCGCTCGTGATGTTCGACGCCGTGAAGGCGGTCAGCGAGCCGGCCTTGTAGGTGTAGATGTTGCGCGCGGAGGCCGCCGTCGACTGGAGAACCGAGCCCGCGTCCCAGGCGACGCCGCCGATACTGCCGTCCGTGTTGATGTTGTACTTCTGGATGTGCCCCTGCCAGAAGGGCTCCCCGTTGGCGGGCTGGAAGGTCGCCTCGTAGAGGTAGTTCTCGTCGATGAGCCGCGTGGAGGCCACCGAGGCCTGCGTGAAGGAGTAGGTCGCCTCGCGGATGTGGTTGACGGCCTGACGGAAGGCCGCCTCGAGCTCCGCGGCGTTGTTGGCGATGAAGGCATATCCGGAAAGGGCCGCCGTCCCGGGGTCGTTGGCGGCGGCAAAGCACTGGTCGCTCGTCCCGTCGCAGGTGCCCGTCGTGGAGGAGCCGCCGCAGGTGCTGACCAGGGAGGGATCGAATCCCGACAGGGAGCCGGCATTCGGGACCAGGGGGTTGTCCGTGCCGCCCCAGTAGGCCATCCAGTTGAGGGTGTTCTTCAGGTAGCTGGGCATGTTGCTTCCCATGCCGATGACGAAAACCTTGTAGCCCGCCTCGGCCAGGGCCTTGGCGGCCAAGACCGACTCGCGCCTGCGCTTGTACTGGTCGGACTGGGTGTCGTAGCCCGCGCCGCCGCAGCTCATCGTGTCGGCCCCGTCGGAGACGAGGATGACGAACTTCTGGCGGCAGCTGCGGTAGGCATCGGCTGTCTTGTTCGTGTCGAGGTAGGTCTTCACGCCCGAAAGGGCCGTCACCAGCGGGGTGGCCCCGCCGACGATGGAGGAGCTGAGAGAGTAACGGATGTTTTTCGTGCCGTTGGCGGCCTGGCTGACGGTGCAGGAGGAGCTGCCGCAATAGATCTCGGAGTATTTGGCGGCGATGTCGCGCAGCTTCGCGTAGGTGCTGTCCTGGAACTTGCCCAGCCCGAAGCGGATGTTCATGCTCGACTCGTCGCTGGCGTTAATCGTCCCGTCGCGGTTGTCGTCGAGGACGGTGAAAAGGGTCTTCCGGGCGATCTCGTAGCGAGAGCAGTAGGTCGTGTAGCCCGGCACGCTCTGGTCGTCGTAGAAGGGCCCCGAGCAGGTGGGGTTGCTGTACTGCTTGGTCGGGGAATTCCACGCATCGTGGTCCCCGGGCGGGTTCCACTTCATGCTCCCCGAGAGGTCGAGGACGATCATGGCGTCGGGGGCGACGGCCGTGAAGAGCCCTTCTTCGGTGTTGTCGTCATCCGACCAGGCCGGGCCTGCGGTAAAGAGCATGGCGCAGAACGCGATCGCGCAGAGCCAGGTCCCCAGTATCTTTCTCCCTTTTTCTTTCGTCGTCCCGTTCATGACGAGCCTCCTTGGTTGAATCTGGCACCCTGCAGGAGCACCGGACATGCCACGGGGAAATCAAGAACGGTGCTTGATATTTCCTCAATGATTACTTTGGTTTGCGAATTTGCGGGCTAGACGTGAGCGGCGGGAGGACCCCCTCGAAACCAGGCCAAAATGGCCTGGCTGTCCTGCAATGCGGCAATGGGGATCTTTTCGGGGCATGTTCCAAAACGGGACGGCCCTGTTTGGACCGCCGAAACGAAAAGGCCGGCGCTTCGGCGCCGGCCTTTCGGGATGTGCATCTTGCGTGAGAGGCGGGAGATCAATCCTTGTACAACTTCGCGAATCTCCACTTTTTCCGCTTCTTCCAGCTTCCCTTGTGGTACGCGTAGCTGGCCAGCAGCGGCAGGGCCATCGTCGCCTCGGCGAAGACCATCTGCTCGGAGACGGTGTCCACCTTGCCCCACGAGGCGGCCTCCTTGAGGGTCGAGCTCGAACAGGCCCCGTCTCGCGCATCGGCCACGGTGATCTGCACGGCGTACTGGTGCATGGGGACGTCCTTGCCCAGGATCTCGGCGCAGATGACCGTGTCCTGGACGAAGTTCTTGGGCACGCCGCCGCCGATCATGAGAAGGCCGGAGGTCGGCGCGGCGATCTTGATATCCGTCAGCTCCCGGAAGTCCTTCACCGAGTCGATGGAAACGTGGCTCTTGGGGCGCTTGTGCTGGTGCAGCACCAGGCCGAAGCCCGCGCTGGAATCCGAGAAGGCCGGGCAGAAGATGGGCACGTCGTTCTCGAAGGCAACCTGGACCAGCGAGTCTTTTTTCTTGGCGTTCTTCGTCAGGTATCTTCCCATCTCCTTGATGAACTCGCGCGACGAGTAGGGCCGGGGCGCAAGCGCGTCGGCGATCCGGGTGACGGTCTTGTCGCAGTGCTGGAGCTGCTCCTCGTCGATGTAGGTGTCGTAGATGCGGTCGATGTAAAGCCTGCGCAGTTCATTGTCGTCGACGTGGGGCGTTCCCTGGTAGTGCCGGAACCCCAGGGCCTCGAAGAAGTCCATGTCCACGATGGAGGCCCCCGTGGCCACGACGGCGTCCACCATGTTGTACTTCACCAGGTCGGCGTAGATCTGCATGCAGCCCGCGGCGCTCGTGCTGCCGGCCAGGGTGAGGAAGATGACGCAGTTGCGGTCGGCGAGCATCCGGTCGTACATCTCGGCCGCCGAGGCGAGGTCGCGCGCCGAGAAGGACATCTTCTTCATGGACTTCACGATGTCGACGGCGTCGATCGCCCTGATGTCGATGTGCTCGACCTTCGATTTCAGGAAGTCCTTCTTTGTTTTGCTGATTTTCTTTGCCATGAACGAATCGTTTCCCCTTTGGTGTTGTTGGTTCCTAATTACCCCAAGGTCCCGAAAAAGTCAAAGACCGAAAGACGTTACCCATCGGCGGCGCCGTATAAATCCCTTGCATCGGGCGGGGCGCTCTGTTAGGGACAGGGCATGGATCTCTTCTCCAGCCGCGAGGTTCTCACCGTCACGGAGCTCACCCGGCAGGTCCAGGACGCCCTGGAGGCCACCTTCGATCAGCTCTGGGTCGAGGGCGAGATCTCCAACCTCCGCAGGCCCGCCTCTGGCCATCTCTACTTCACGCTCAAAGACGAGGAAAGCCAGGTCCGCGCCGTGCTGTTCCGCCCCGTTGCCCGCGCGCTCAAGTTCGATCTCGAGGATGGGATGCATATCCTCTGCCGGGCTCGGATGAACGTTTACAGGCCCCGCGGCGAGTACCAGCTCATCCTGGACTACGCCGAGCCCAAAGGGGCAGGCGCCCTGCAGATCGCCTTTGAGCAGTTGAAAGCCAGGCTTCAGGCCGAAGGGCTCTTTGACCCCGCGCACAAGAAGCCCGTCCCATTCCTTCCTTCGCGGATCGGGGTTGTCACCTCGCCCTCGGGCGCCGTCATCCGGGACATCCTGAACATCACGAAGCGCCGCTTCCCCTCCGTGGGTATCCTCATCGCCCCCGTGCGGGTGCAGGGAGCCGAGGCCCCCGCCGAGATCGTCGAGGCCATTCAACATCTGAATGAAATCCCCGGCATCGACGTGATCATCGTGGCGCGGGGCGGGGGATCGCTCGAGGACCTCATGGCCTTCAACAGCGAGGGCGTCGCCCGGGCCATCTTCGCTTCGCGCATTCCCGTCATCAGCGCCGTGGGCCACGAGATCGACTTCACCATCGCCGACTTCGTGGCCGACCTGCGGGCGCCCACCCCGTCGGCGGCGGCCGAGCTGGTCGTTCCCAGGCGCGGCGACCTCGTCCAGCAGGTCCGGACGCTGAGCGCCCGGGCCGCCCACGCCGGGGAGCGTTTCCTGAAGATCCGACGAGAGCGGCTGGAGAAGCTGGCCGAACGGGTCCGCGACCCGCGGCGCCGGCTCACCGACCTGCGCCTCGGGCTCGACGAGCGGTTCAACAACCTGGCAGCCGCGATTGCGCGGCGCGTGCGCGCCGATCGCGAGAGGCTTCTCCACTTCGAGACGCACCTGCAGTACCTGAGCCCCGCGGTGAGGCTCGCAAATTTCACCTTTGTGCTTGATAATATGAGAAAAGGCATGGTAACGGGTATCTTCCGCCAGGTGGAAACCCTTCGGGCGAGGCTGGCGGGCCACACGACCCTGCTGGACAGCCTGAGCCCGCTTTCCGTGCTGGCCCGGGGGTACGCCGTTGTTCGGACGGTGCCGGAAGGCAGGGTCATCCGGGACTCAAAGGATCTGGCAACGGGGGATCCCGTTGGCATAAATGTTGCGAAAGGTCGGTTCAATGCCGTCGTCACCACGATCGAAGAAGAATGACGGGATGGCGGAGGCCAAGTTCGAGGAGGCCTTGGCGAAGCTCGAGGAAATTGTCCGGAAAATGGAGCAGGGCGAGCTGACGCTGGACGAATCCCTGGCCTCCTTCGAGGAGGGTATCCGCCTCTCCAGGCTTTGCGCCAGGAAACTCGACGAGGCCGAACGAAGGATCGAGGTCCTTCTGAAAAAGGAGGGCACAACGGACGTCAGGCCCTTCAAGCTCGAACCGGGAGGAGATGACCAGTAACCTGCTATCCTTGGACGAGTACCTCGAGTCGCGGAAGACCCTCGTCGATCAGGCCCTCGAGCTTTACCTGCCCGCGGAGTCGACCGAGCCTTCCGTGATCTTCAGGTCCGCCCGATACAGTGTATTTGCCGGGGGGAAGCGCCTTCGCCCGATCCTCTGCATCGGCGCCGCCGAGGCCGTCGGCGGGCCGATCGACGCCGTCATGCCTTCGGCCTGCGCGCTCGAGCTCATCCACACCTACTCCCTCATCCACGACGATCTCCCGGCCATGGACGACGACGATTTCCGGCGCGGCAAGCCGACGAGCCACAAGGTATTCGGCGAGGCCGTCGCCATCCTGGCGGGCGACGCCCTGCTCACGGACGCCTTCCGGATCATTGCGGGGCGCACCCCCGTGGGGCCCGTCAGGGCGGAGACGCTGCTCCAGGTGATCCAGGAGGTCGCGCTCGCGGCGGGCTGGTTCGGCATGGTGGGCGGCCAGGTGGTGGACATCGAATCGGAGGGCAAGACGCCCGACGAGAAGAGGCTCAACTTCATCCACACGCGCAAGACGGGCGCCCTCATTACGGTGTCGCTGAGGGCCGGGGCTCTTCTCGGCGGGGCGGACGCCGACGCGCTCGACGCGCTGACGGAGTACGGCCGCCACGTAGGACTTGCGTTCCAGATCGCCGACGACATCCTGAACGTCGAAGGCGACGCGAAGGCCCTGGGCAAGGGGACCGGCAGCGACCGGTCCCGCGGGAAGCTCACCTACCCGGCCCTCGTGGGCGTGGAGACCTCGAAGCGCGTGGCCGCGGAGCTCGTGGAGAAGGCCGTCGAGGATCTCCGCGCATTCGACGAGCGGGCCGAGCCGCTCCGGAGGATCGCGCAGTTCATCGTGGAGCGCAGGACGTGAATGGCCCGGCTCCAGAGGCACAGAGGACAGGGTAACCAAGGCATGCTCGAACGAATCAATTCTCCGGCCGACATCAAGCTGCTCCGCCAGGACGAGCTCGAAACCCTCGCGGAGGAGATCCGAAAGGTCATCATCTAGACCTGCGCCGCAAACGGGGGCCATCTTGCCCCCTCGCTGGGCACCGTGGAGCTGACCCTCGCCCTCCACTACGTCTTCGACGCGCCCCGGGACAAGATCGTCTGGGACGTGGGCCACCAGGCCTACGCCCACAAGCTGATCACGGGCCGGCGCGAAGCGTTCCACTCGCTGCGCAAGAGCGGCGGCGTCTGCGGCTTCCCGCGGCGCGAGGAGAGCGTCTACGACGTCTTCAGCGTGGGCCACAGCAGCACCTCGATCTCGGCGTCGGCGGGGATCGCCGAGGCCCGCTGCCTCAACGGCGATAACTACAAGATCGTCGCCGTCATCGGCGACGGGTCCATGACGGCAGGCATGGCCTTCGAGGGCCTCAACTGGGCGGGCGACCGCAAGAAGGACCTCATTATCGTCCTCAACGACAACGAGATGTCGATTTCGCCCAACGTGGGCGCCCTCTCGGCCTACCTCAACCAGATCATGACGGGCCGGCGCGTCACCCGGCTTCGCAACGACGTGAAGCAGTTTCTCCGGGGCATCCCCAACGTGGGCGAGCAGATGGTCAAGCTCTCCCGCCAGGCCGAGGAGGCCCTGAAGTCTTTCCTGACCCCCGGGGCCCTCTTCGAGGAGCTGGGCTTCGAGTACGTGGGTCCCTTGGAGGGCCATCGCCTCGACCACCTCATCACGATGCTGCGCAATGTCAAGGAGCACAACCGCCCCGTGCTGGTCCACGTGCTGACGAAGAAGGGAAAGGGATACCCCTTTGCCGAGCTGGAGCCCACGAAGTTCCACGGCATCGGCCCCTTCAACGCCCGCACGGGCGACCTCGCCGCCGACCCGGGCGGCATCCCGACCTACACGGAGGTCTTCGGCCGGACGATGATCAAGCTCGCCCGGGAAAACCCGAAGGTCGCGGCCATCACGGCGGCCATGTGCAGCGGCACCGGGCTCGACGCCTTCGCGAAGGAATTCCCCGAGCGCTTCTTCGACGTGGGGATCGCCGAGCAGCACGGAGTGACCTTCGCCGCGGGGATGGCGACGGAGGGGATCGTCCCCGTCGTGGCGATCTACTCCACCTTCATGCAGCGCGCCTACGACCAGGTACTGCACGACGTCTGCCTCCAGAGGCTCCCCGTGGTGCTGGCCATGGACCGCGGCGGCATCGCGGGCGACGACGGCGCGACGCACAACGGCGTATTCGACTTCTCGTACCTGCGGGCCATCCCGAACATCGTCGTCATGGCGCCCCGGGACGAAAACGAACTGCAGCACATGCTCAAGACGGCCGTCGAGTGCGGCCGGCCCGCATCGGTGCGATACCCCCGCGGCAGGGGGCTGGGCGTCCCTCTCGACGAAACCCCCGGGACCCTGGAGATCGGCAGGGCCGAAATCCTTCTGGAAGGCGCGGACCTGGCCATCTTCGCCATCGGCTACACCGTGCAGCCGGCCCTGGATGCCGCCAGGCGCCTGCGCGAGGACGGGATCGACGCCACCGTCGTCAACTGCCGCTTCGTCAAGCCCCTGGATGGGGAGCTCCTCGCCCGCGTGGCCTCGGCGACGGGCAAGGTCCTCACCGTGGAGGAGAACGTCCTGGCGGGAGGGTTCGGCAGCGCGGTGCTGGAGATGTTCGAGGCGAAGGGCCTGTCCGGCATCGACGTGAAACGCCTGGGCATCCCCGACGAGTTCGTCGAGCACGGCACCCAGGCGGAGATGCGCCGGAAGTACGGGATCGACGCGGAGGGGATCCTCGATGCGGCGCGGAAGCTCGCGGGACCGGCAAAGCCGGCGCTGCGGGAGGTGCGGGCCAAGTAAAGACGAAGTTGTTATTTCAGCGGCGAAGGGTGTCAAGCCTGTCATTCCTGGCTTGACCAGGAATCCATCAGCACACTGGATCCCCGCTTCCGCGGGGATGACAAATCCAGACATGTTCTTGCCGGGCTGCTCAACTGCCGTCTGCCATCCCATGAAAGAAAAATCCCCCAAAACCAGGCTCGACGTGCTTCTCGTGGACCGGGGCCTCGTTGCGTCCCGGGAGCGGGCAAGGGCCCTCATTCTTGCCGGGGCGGTGCTCGTCAACGAGCAGCCCGTCGACAAGGCCGGGGCGCTCGTTGCCGAATCCGCGGATGTCCGAGTTCGCGGCGAGGATCACCCCTACGTGAGCCGCGGCGGCGTGAAGCTCAAGGGGGCCCTGGATGCCTTCGGGATCCGCGTCGACGGGCTCACAGCCCTCGACGTGGGCGCCTCGACGGGGGGGTTCACGGACTGCCTGCTGCAGGAGGGGGCCCGGAAGGTCTATGCCGTGGACGTGGGCTACGGGCAGATCGCCTGGACGCTGCGCAACGACCCCCGCGTCGTGCTCTTCGAGCGGACCAACATCCGCCACTTCCAGGGCGTGGGGGTCGAGGAGCCCGTCGATCTCGCGACGATCGACACGTCCTTCATCTCGCTGCGGCACGTCGTCCCGCCGACGCTCCGGTTCGTCCGCGAAGGAGGGATCCTCCTGGCCCTCGTCAAGCCGCAGTTCGAGGCGGGGAAGGGCGAGGTGGGCAAAAAGGGCGTCGTCCGCGACCCGGCGGTGCACGGCAGGGTGGTGGAGGACCTCGTGGCGTTCTTCGGGGAGCTGGGCCTCACGGTCCGGGGAACCTGCGAGTCGCCCCTCACCGGCCCCGAGGGGAATCGTGAATTTTTCATATATGCCGCCAAGGAATGAGAAGGGAAGAAGGTGAGAGGGTAAGAGGGTGAGAAAAACAGGCTGATCCCTGCCCTTCTTTAGCCCGATACCCGATACCCGTTAATCATGATTAAGCGCTTCGTCAAGAACATCGAGATCCGGCTGGCCGAAACGGCGGGCTTCTGCATGGGCGTGCGGCGGGCCGTCGACATGGTCCTCGACCTCGCCCAGCACAAGGGCGATCGGAAGATTT
>CAZPCN010000016.1:0-47672 GCA_964585095.1 uncultured Syntrophaceae bacterium
AGGCAGCGGTCTGCAAAACCGTTATTCACCGGTTCGAATCCGGTTGCCGCCTCCAGATAAAGGATTCAGGGGTTGCTGCGAACGCGGCAGCCCCTTTCTCGTTTCCGGGACGCATCGTCCCCCTCTCACAGGAACCGGTAGATCATCGAGATCAGCACGGGCGTGGCAAGCGTCAGGACGAGGCCGCTGATGACGGCGACGAACGTCATCTCCCGGCCCGAGAACTTCGCGATCACGGGCAGGGTCGTGTCCATGGCCGTGGCGCCGCCGGACATAATCGGCGCGAGCTTTCCGAAACAGCGCACCAGCAGGGGCGTGCACAGGAGGGTGAAGACCTCCCGGGAGATGTTCGACAGCAGCGCAATGACGCCCGCGTCCTTGCCGGAGAGCTGGCCGATCAGCACGCTCGAGAGGCTGTAGTAGCCGAACCCCGCCCCGATCGCGAGCGTGTCGACAAGCCCCGGATCGCCGAACAGGCGATAGTAGAGGACACTTCCGGCGAGGGTTCCGAAGGCGGCAAAAACGGGGACGAGCAGGACCGACGGCCGGATGAGCCCGACGATGTCCGACAGGCGCGAATCCGCGCCGATCACGACGGCAACGAGCAGGACGAGGGCATAGAGCGCGTAGAGCGGGGCCTCCGCGTTGCACAGCCAGTCCGGCATCCACGAACCGAGGCCGGCCGCGACGCCCGCCGCAAAGAACCCCAGGATGATCAGGCTATCCTTCATGGCGCCTAAACACCACCCGGGAGCAGATCAGGCCCGCGGCGATGCTCCCCGCGAGAGCGAAGAAGGCGATGCCGAAAGCCTGGAGGCCCAGGGAGCGGATGTTGCGGATCATCTCCGGGTCGGCCCCCACGCCCAGCCCGAGCAGGAACAGCATGAGGTACACGAATCCCGTCATGAGGCGCTCGGATGCCCTCACCCAGGACCTGCGCCGCCGGATGAGCCATCCGATGCCCACGCCGGCAACCAGAAGAGCACAAATCTCGAGCATTACCTTCTTCCGTCCGTCACGTCTTCGTGCCGTTTTCGTTCATTTCTTTCTGCCACTTCTTTCACTTCTTTCACTTCTTTCACTGCGTCTGCGCCGCCTAGTGGTCCCGGCTCAGGTCGACCTCCGCGAGCGGGACGACCGTTGTCCTGCGGCTGAGCTTGTAACCCAGGTAGAAGAGCACGAACACGGGCACGCCGACGTAGGCCACCGCCAGGTCGTGCCACTTGACCGCATCGCCCGTCAGGGCGCCCCAGCCCTGCCCGCCGATGACGACAATGCAGAGCACGAGCGAGAAGATCGGCCCGAAGGGGAACCACAGGGCCCGGTAGGGCAGCTCCTTCGGGTCGCGGCCCTGCGCGACGAAGGCCTTGCGGAAGCGGTAGTGGCTCAGGGCGATCCCCAGCCAGGCGATGAGCCCGATCACGCCGGTGACGTTGACGAGCCAGCTGTAGGCGGTCCCCTCGCCCACCAGCGACGTGATGAAGGCGAGGAACCCGAAGGCGGCCGTGACGAGAAGGGCGTTGACCGGGACGGAGCGGCGGTTGAGCTGCATGAACAGCGCCGGCGCCTTCCCTTCCCGGGCCATGGCGTAGAGCATCCGCGCCGAGGCGTAGAGGCCGGAGTTGGCCGCCGAGAGCACCGAGGTGAGGATGACGGCGTTCATCAGGGAGGCGGCGTAGACGAGACCCGCCTCCTCGAGGACGAGCGTGAAGGGGCTCACCGCGAAATCCGTCACGTCGTTCTTCAGCAGGTTCGGGTTCGTGTAGGGGATGAGGAAGCTCACCACCGCGAGGGCGCCGATGTAGAACATCAGGATGCGCCAGAACACGGTGTTGATCGCCCGCGGGATGTTCTTTTCGGGCTCCGCGCTCTCGCCCGCGGCGATGCCGACCAGCTCCGTCCCCTGGAAGGAGAACCCGGCAATCATGAAGACGGCCACGATGGCGCCGACCCCCCCGACGAAGGGCGCGTCCCCGACGACCCAGTTCGCAAACCCCGGGGACTTCCCCCCGATGAGGCCGAAGATGATCAGGGTGCCCACGACGAGAAAGAGGATCACCGTGGAGACCTTGATCCCCGCGAACCAGTACTCGCTCTCCCCGTAGGCCCGGGTCGAAAGGATGTTGAGCCCGAAGATGAGGGCCAGGAAGACGGCGCTCCACAGGGCGGCCGACGTGCCGGGGAACCAGAACTTCATGAGGATCGCGGCCGCCACGAGCTCCGTGGCCAGGCAGGTGGCCCAGTTGAGCCAGTAGTTCCAGCCCAGGGCGAACCCGAAGGCCGGGTCGACGTACCGGGCCGCGTAGGTGCCGAAGGAGCCCGACACGGGGAGCCAGGTGGCCATCTCGCCGAGGCTCGTCATCAGGAAGTAGACCATGACGCCGATGATCGCGTAGGCGAGCATCGCCCCGCCGGGGCCCGCCTGGCTGATCGTCGCCCCGCTGGCCAGGAACAGGCCCGTGCCGATGGCGCCGCCGATGGCGATCATGTACATGTGGCGCGCCTGGAGGCTGCGCACGAGATGCCTCTCCGTCCTGCCGGAACCGGCAGGCGGTGGCTCAGGGCTGTGCTGTGGGTCCATGCAATCCCGCTTCCCGGTCAGCCGCCCCCGTCCGCCCGGGGACAGCGACCGTCATGTTTTTCCCGCCAGGGATCCCGGTTCCCCGGGGCGTCTCATTTGCCCTCGCGCGCCTTCGCGTCCCGGAAGGCGTCCTGGACGGCCTTGAGCTTCGCCGGCTGCGTGAGCATCTCGTAGGCCGACAGGGCAACGGCTTTCGCGGCGGTCATCGTGGCCTTCCAGCCCTCGTCGGAGTTGGCCGCCTCGCGGAAGGCGTCCGTGTGCAGCCCCGTCCCCTCCGGCGCGATCTGGAACCAGAGGTTCACCGTGGGGCGGAGGTAGCCCACGTTGCCCAGGTCGGACGAGGCCAGGCTGTCGAAGTCCTTGAGCCTGCCGGCGCCCACGCCGAGCCCCGCCAGGTTGTTCTTCACCGTGTCGTTGAGCGGCGGCACGGCAATGGAGGCCGTCAGCCCGTACTTGCGCGGCACGAACTCGAGGGCCGCCCCCGTCCCGAGGGCGGCGGCCTTCGCGCAGTTGGCCAGCTTGCCGTAGGTCTCCTCCATCGTCGCCGTGTCGAGGGCCCGGCACAGAAACGTGGCCTGCGCCAGATCGGGAACCACGTTGACCCGCTCGCCGCCCTTGTTGATGATGCCGTGGATGCGGACGTCCTGTCGCAGGTGCTCCCGGAGGCTGTCGATGCAGTTGAAGGTCAGCAGGACGGCCCGCAGGGCGTTGACGCCCTTGTGGGGCGCCGCGGCGGCGTGGGCCGACTTGCCCTTGAAGGTGAACACCGCCCGCTTCATCGCCAGAAGTCTCTGGTCCAGGCTCCAGCGGTCGCTGGGGTGGGTGATGAAGACCACGTCGGCATCGTCGAAATACCCGCCCGCCGCGAGGCTGACCTTGCCGCTCCCGACGGCCCCCTCCTCGTCGGGCGTGCCGACGACGACGAGCCGGCCCGGCGTTGCCGCCATGACCTTCGCCAGGGCCGCGGCGGCCAGGAAGCCCGAGGAAGCGATGAGGTTGTGCCCGCAGGCGTGCCCGTTGGACAGGGCATCGTACTCGAGCATAATCGCCACGGTGGGCCCCGGCCCCTTGCCCTTGAGCTCGGCCTTGAAGGCCGTCGGAAGGACCCCTTCCTTGAAGGCGTCCTCGGGGACCTTGAGGTTCCCGGTGACGGTGAAGCCGAGCTTGCGCAGTTCCTCCATCAGCAGGGCGGAGCTCTTGAACTCTTTCATGCCCTGCTCCTTGTACTCCCAGATCTTCTGGGAAATGACCCGGCTCGCGGGGGCCGCTTCGTCGACGGCCTTCGAGACCCCGGTGGAACCCGCCCAGGCGGGCAACGCGAAGCACAGCAGCGTGAATGTGAGGATCGGCAGCAGCATCCGGGTGCATCTCGAGCGTTTCATCGTGGATTCTCCCTTCGATGGACGCGAACGTCCAGGCAGTCGGAAACGGGCCGAACGGCGGCCCTCAAATCGTAAAAAGGGGGATCCTGCATGGACGGTCCGTCATGCAGGATCCCCTTTCGCCTTCCCTTCTCCTGTCTGCGACCCCTGCCCGGCTTGCGCCGGGACGCAGGGGCTCGACGGGTTACTTCAGCTCGGGGCTGCGGAACACCTCCTCGCCGCCCACGACGGTCAGGAGGGCCTTGATGTCCTTGATCTCCTTGGCGGGGATCTTCATGTAGTCGCGGTCGATGACAACGAAGTCGGCCAGCTTGCCCTTCTGGAGAGATCCCTTGAGCTTCTCCTCGAACTGGCCGTAGGCCGCCCAGATCGTGAAAGACTTCAGGGCCTCCTCTCGGGTCATGGCTTCCCCGAAGTACCAGCCGCCGTCGGGCTTGCCGTCGTTGTCCATGCGCGTCACCGAGGCGTAGAGGCCCCAGTAGGGGTTCACGGGCTCGACGGGCGCGTCGGAGCCGTTCGGGATGACCGAGCCGGCCTTGATGACCTTGCGCCAGGCGTAGGCGAACTTGATGCGCTCCGGCCCGATGCGGTTCTCGGCCATGTTCTTGTCCGAGGTGGCGTGGATGCCCTGCATGGCCGGGATGATCTTCAGCTTGGCGATCCGGTCGATGTCCAGGGCGGTGGCGCACTGGAAATGCTCGATGCGGAAGCGGTGATCCTTCAGGGGCTGCTCCTTGAGGACCTTTTCGTAGAGGTCCACGACGCGGCGGTTCGCGCCGTCGCCGATGGCGTGCGTCGAGACCTGGAAGCCGTTCTTGCGGGCCTCCGAGAAACCCTTGTACAGGGCATCGTAGGCCGTCCGCTCCACGCCGACGTGGCCCGGCTTGTCGCTGTAGGGCTCGAGCAGCAGGGCGCTGCGGGCGCCCAGGGAGCCGTCGGCGTAGAACTTGATGGTTCGAACGGTCAGGCGATCGCCGTAGAGGCCGATCTCGGGGCCTTTCTTGTAGTAGGCCTTCGCGTCGTCGCCCTCGTTGATCGTGTTGAAGATCCGGATCTTGAGCTGTCCCTTCTCGTAGAGCTCCTTCATGAGGTTCGTCTCGAGAACGCTCGACATCGTGCCCGAGGTTCCCGCGGAGAAGACGGAGGTGATGCCGAAGGAGAACAGCTCTTCCTGGGCCTTCACCATGGACTCCTTGAGGCGGTCATTCGTCATGGGCGTGATCTTGCTGCGGACGAGGTTGCGCGCCGTCTCGTGGAGGATGCCCGTGGGATTGCCGCCGGCGTCCCGGTCGATCGTGCCGCCTGCGGGATTGGGGGTGTTCTTGTCGACGCCCGCCATGGCGAGCGCCTTGGAGTTGACCCAGATGGCGTGGCCGCAGGCGCGGGTCAGCACGACAGGGTGATTGGGCGCCACGGCGTCCAGTTCCTCCTTGGTGGGGAACTTCTTGTCGGGCCACACTTCCTGGTTCCAGCCGCGGCCGATGATCCACGTGCCGGCGGGAAGCTTCTCGGTCTCGGCCTTCACCTTGGTCAGGATTTCCGCCTTGGGGGACCAGAACACGTAGACCTGGAGCATCTTCTGCCCCTCGCCGGTGTAGTGCATGTGCCCCTCGATGAGGCCGGGGAGCACGGTTTTGCCCTTGAGGTCGACGACCTTCGTCTTCTTGCCGACGTAGGCCCTGGCGCCCTTGTCGCCGCCCACGTAGACAAGCTTCTGGCCGGTGACGGCCACGGCCGTGGCCTTCGGCAGCTTGTCGTCCACGGTGTAGATGTTTCCGTTGAGATAGACCGTCTCCGCGGCCTTCGCCGCCATGGCCGGTCCCGCCGCCAGGGTCGCCGTGATGGCGATCCCCAGGGCGATGAGGCCCGCCCGGCACAGTTTGCCCATACCGTTCATCGTGTGTCCTCCTCGCGTAGAGATTTTCGGAATCGAACCGGCCCCGCTCGCAGGGCCGGCATGGACGCGCTTAACGGGAAACGCAGCAGCGGGACGCCGTCGGGACGGCTGATGACAGGGAAATGCGGGGTTTCTTTTGAACGAATCCGGGCGGGCTGCGGCGGCCGCCGACATGCACAGGGGCTGCCGCTGTTGACGTTCGCGATGCCGCGGGGCACCGCACTCTCTCTCCTAGATGAACCGCACCGGCCGCATTCGTTGCGCGGCCGGTCTTCACGTCAAACGAGTCGCCGTGGGATCGCCGTGATGCTCGCGTTCCCTCTCCCGGTCAGCCTGTCACTGCAGCGTCGATTGCATCCCGATGTCGGACGATAGTGCTGATCCGTCTTGCTGTCCGGCGTTTTTACCAGATACCCCACTATTGTCAAGCGAAATCCTTTTCCGCCATGTGGAACTTGCATAGGGTGGGACATTGCCGCACCGCATTGCAGGACCATACACCCAACCGCGGGGACAATCTTCACCCCGGACTGCTTTTTGGTTGTAGAGGTGCCGCATATCATGGTAGAAAATGACACTTTATCTGGAGGAGGCACCCTATGAAGAAAGCTGTTGTTCTCGTCGTTCTCACCGCGGTTATGCTCTTTGCCGGCACGTCAATGGCTGCTACCCTGAACCAGAAGAACACGGGCTGCGGACTGGGTTCGATGCTCTTCGCGGAGCAGAACGGACTGGCCTCACAAACCTTTGCCGTCACCACCAACGGAACCTTCGGCAACGGGACCTTCGGGATCACCTCCGGGACCTCCAACTGCGATAAACCCGCGAGCTTTTCCTCCAACCAGAAGCTCCAGGAATTCGTGGCGGACAACATGGACAACCTGGCCCGGGACATCGCCCGCGGCAACGGGGAGTACCTCAACACGCTCGCCGTCCTGGCAGGGGTCCCCGAGGGCAGCCGCGCCGACTTCTACAGCCGGCTCCAGGCAAACTTCTCCACGATCTACACCTCGGACAGGGTGACGCACGTCGACGTGCTCACCAACCTCGAACCCTTCGTGACCTACCTGTGACAGGTTCGCAGCAATGAAACGAGCGGGGATGCGACATTCCGTCAGGCGGCGCATCCCCTTCTTTTTTATCCTTCTGCTGGTTCTGGCCTCACCCGACCCTCCCGTCTCCGCACAACCGGACGCCTACGTCGAGAGCCTCGTCGAGCGGGCGCGGGGCCTGGGCCTTGCCGACGACCCCCACTGGCTCACCTTGCTGCACTACAAGCGCGGGGTGACGGGATTGCGCAGTCTCGTCGACGATTCGAAATTCTTCCTGTCGCCCTCGGGGAAGCACGACCCGGCGGCCGAGATGGACGCAACACTGCGCGCCTTTTTTCAAAGCACCGGCGACGACGAGGCGCCGCATCCAGTCTGCCGCTTCGTCGCACGGTTCACCTGGCTGATGGAACGGCTGGCCATCGACGCGGCCAGGCTTCCCGTTCCCGAGTGCAAGCGCTTCAGTGGCATCGTGAAAGACATCCGGCCCGAATCGGTGAGCCTTATTTTCCCCGCGGCCCACATCAACAGCCCCGCCTCCATGTTCGGTCACACGCTCCTGACCGTCGACACGGCCCACGGCAGCCGTCTTCTCGCCTGGGCCGTCAACTACACCGCCGTGACGACGGAGACCTTCGGGCCCCTGTTCGCCGTCAAGGGCCTCTTCGGGCTCTACCCCGGCTACTTCTCCCTGATGCCCTATTACACGAAGCTCCAGGAGTACAACGACATCGAGCAGCGGGACATCTGGGAGTACCGCCTGGACTTCACCCGCGATGAGATCACCCGGCTGCTCATGCACGCCTATGAAATGGATCACATCCGCTCGGACTATTACTTTTTCGACGAGAACTGCTCCTACGTCCTGTTCTTCCTGCTCGATGCCGCCCGCCCCGGCCTGGGGCTGACGGACCGGTGCCGCCCCTGGGTGATCCCGCTGGACACCGTCCGCACGGCGCAGCAAATCGGGCTGGTCGTGGACACGGCCTGGCGCCCCTCCCGGGCAAGCCGGATCCGTTACCTGGCATCGCTGCTGCCCGAGACGGAGCGGCTGGCGGCTCGCGACGTGGCGCTGGGGGAGACCCCCGCGCAGCGCCTGACCAGTCTCGACGCCCCGCAGGAGCGCAGGATCGTCGCGGCGGACCTGGCCGCCGAGTACCTTCAGTACCGATACGCGAAAAAGACGGTCCCCAACGACGCCTTCAACGAGCGGTTCCTCCGGATCCTGGAAGCACGGAGCCGCATGGGCGGCGCGGGAAAGGGCGACTACGACCTCCCCGTCCCCGCAAGGCCCGACCAGGGGCACCGTTCGAACCGATTCGCGATCGGGGCCGGGATCCGGGAAGACGATTCGTTCGTGGAGATGAAACTGCGCCCGGCCTACCACGGCCTCATGGACGACGACAGGGGCTACGTAGAGGGCAGCCAGATCCTCTTCACGGAACTGGGGTTCCGGTACTACGTCGAGAGCGGGCGGCCGAAGCTGCAGAACGCGGATCTCATCGACATCGTCTCGATATCCCCTCGGGACGACTTCTTCACGCCCGTCTCCTGGAAGGTGCGGACGGGTCTGCGCCAGAGGCTCGGCGAGGACGGTGCGGACCACCTCCTCTACGATCTCGCCTCGGGGGCCGGGCTCGCCTGGAAGATCCCGTTCGCGGGCCTCGTCTACGCGATGGTCGAGGCCGAGGGGGACCTCGGCGGGCGATCGGAGAAACGGTGGGCCGCCGGCGCGGGCGGCTCGGCGGGACTGCTCCGGGCCATCGGCGAGAGCGGGAAGATCCACCTCTTCGGCCGGAACCTCTATTACGCTCTCGGGGACCCCCACAACGATCTCGAGCTCACCCTCCAGACCCATTTCGGCTACGCGGCAAACGGCAGCTTCAGCGCCGGTGTCACCTGGCGGAGGGTCTACGGGGTCCGCGACACCGAGGGGACTTTGTCCTGGAACCTCTTCTTCTGACAGGAAGAAGCCGCATGCAAGGCCCTGGCGATCAAACGTTCTTTTCGTTTGTTTCGTTCATTCGTTTTTTTCGCATTCCGTTTTGCCACTTCTGCCACTTCTTTACTTCCGCACATAACGCTTGACACCTTTTGCGCGACGCATGACACTTGCATCATGATCTCCCGGCGCGAATTCATGCAGGCCCTGGCCCGGCTGGCGCCGGCGCTGGGCGGCTCGGGGCTGCTCCTGTCGGAGCCCGTCCTGCTCCGGGCCCTCGTGGAGGCCGCGGGGGGAAGCCCCTTAGCAGGCGGTCCCGCCGACACACGGATCCGCGAGGCGCCCCGCGCCCGCTTCTGGTCCGCCGCGGCCGGCGGACGGGTCCAGTGCCGTCTCTGCGCCCGCGAGTGCCTGCTGGCCGACGGGCAGCGGGGTCTTTGCCGCTCCAGGGCGAACGCCGGCGGCGAGATGAAAAGCCTCGTCTACGGCCGTCCCGTCTCCGTCCACGTAGACCCCATCGAGAAGAAGCCCTTCTACCACTTCCTGCCCGGCTCCCAGGCCTACTCCATCGGGACGACGGGCTGCCCGCTTCGATGCAAGTTCTGCCAGAACTGGCAGACCTCCCAGGCCTCGCCGGAGGACTACCGCGTCCGCTTCACCCCGCCCGGCGACGTCGTCGAGTCGGCCCGGTCCCGCAAGGTGCCCGTCATCGCCTACACCTACAACGAGCCGCTGGTCTTCGCGGAGTACCTGCTCGACATCGCGAGCGCCGCCCGGCTCAGGGGCATCCGCTCGACGATGGTGACCTGCGGCTTCATGGCCCCGGGGGCCCTCGCGGAGATGTGCAGGGTTCTCGACGCCGTCAAGGTCGACCTGAAGGGCTACAGCGAGAGCTTCTACCGCGACGCCTGCGGGGCGGAGCTCAGGCCCGTGCTCCGCACGATCCGGCAGATCGCGAAGAGCGGCGTGCACCTGGAGATCGTCAACCTCGTCGTCCCGACCCTCAACGACTCGGACCGGATGATCGCCGGCCTCTGCGACTGGGTCGTGGGCGAGCTGGGCCCCGACGTGCCCCTCCACTTCACGCGGTTCCGCCCGGACTACCAGATGCCGCACCTGCCGCCCACGCCGACGGCGACGCTCGAGCGCGCGCGGTCGATCGCCGCGGCCCGGGGGATCCGTTACGCTTACGTGGGCAACGTGCCGGGGCACCCCGGGAACAACACCCTGTGCCCGTCCTGCGGCAAAGAGGTGATCCGGCGGACGCTCTACTTCGTCGAGGGGTCGAACGTGAAGAACGGCACGTGCGGGTTTTGCGGGAAGAAGATCGCCGGGGTCTTCGCCTAGCCGCCGCTCGCAAGTGACAAACGTGGCAAGGCTGCTTCGCAGCAGTGGCAAGAGTGACAGGGGAGATCAAGTAGTCGCGGCAATCCCTTTTCTGTCATTCAAAACTCATAACTCATAACCGATTGTCCGAGACAGACGAAATTGACCAGATAGACCAGACGGACCAGACAGACTCTTTTCTTTCGACGGAACAGACGTTCCCCGTGAGGTCGCCATGAAAAATTCCAGGATTTGGTTGTGGCTGCTCATGCCCCTGCTGGTGATGCCCGCGGCCTGCCAGGCGGCGGAAAAGACGGACGGGGCGGTGCGGCAGCCCGCCGTGGCGGGCCGGTTCTACCCCGACTCGGCCCCGGCGCTGCGGCTCGCCGTCGAGAAATACATGGAAGACGCCGTGCCGCCTGCCGCAAAGGACCCCGTGGCAATCGTCGTCCCCCATGCCGGGTACGTCTTCTCGGGACAGATCTGCGCCGACGCGTTCAACCAGGTGCGCGGCCGCCGATACGACACCGTGGTCATCCTGGGCACGAATCACACGAGTTCCTCTTTCCGCAAGGTGGGCATCCACCCCGGCCGTGCGTTCCGCACCCCCCTGGGCGAGGCCGCCGTCGACGGCGCCCTCGTCGATGCCCTGCTGGCCGACTGCGCCGACTGCACGCTCGACGCGTCGATCCACGCCAGGGAGCACTCCGTCGAGGTCGTCGTGCCCTTCGTGCAGGTCCTCTTCCCGTCGGCGAAGATCGTCCCCGCCGTCGTGGGCGAGGCGGACCCCGGGACGTGCGCTCGTTTCGGGAAGGCCCTCGCAAGGGCCCTCGAGGGGCGCAGCGCCCTGATCGTGGCGAGCACCGACCTGTCGCACTACCCCTCGGCCGCAAACGCCTCCATGATCGACCACCAGACCCTCCGGGCCATCCTGCCGCTCGACCCCGCGGGCTTCCGGGCCGTCGCGCACACCCCTTCGGATCGCAACATCCCCGGCCTTGCCACGAGGGTCTGCGGCGAGGCGCCCGTCATGGCCGCCATGACCGCCGCGCGGCACCTCGGCGCCACGGGCGGCACCCTGGTGAGTTACGCCCACTCGGGCGACACGGTGCTGGGCGAGCCGGGCCAGGTGGTGGGCTACGCCGCCGTCGCCCTGGGCTCCGGCCGGGCGGAGACGGCCAACACCGGGCGGGCCGCAGCGCCACCGGCAGCCGCCGGTGCGCCCCTGGGCGAAGCGGACCGGAGAACGCTGCTGGCTCTGGCGCGGGACACGATCGACCGGTTCCTGGCGACAAGAACGGCCCCCCTGGCGCGCAACCCCTCCCCCGCCCTCGAGCAGGCGCGGGGCCTGTTCGTGACGCTCAAGAAGCGGGGGGACCTGCGCGGCTGCATCGGCGAGATCGTCACGGAAAGACCCCTCTACCGGCTCGTCGGGCCGGTGGCCCTGAAGTCGGCCCTCGAGGACCCGCGGTTCAGGCCGCTGCGGCACGAGGAGCTGAAGGACGTGGAGATCGAGATCTCGGTCCTCACGCCCCCCGCGCCCGTCTCGGGCGCGGAGGACGTCGTCGTGGGGCGCGACGGCGTCATCCTGAAAAAGGACGGCCGCTCGGCCGTCTTCCTTCCCCAGGTCGCAACGGAGCAGGGATGGGGCCGGGACAGGATGCTGGACGAGCTCTGCCGAAAGGCGGGGCTGCCCGCCGGCAGCTGGAAGCAGGGGGCGCGGATTCTCACGTTCCAGGCGGAGGTCTTCAGCGAAACGGACGTCAAGACAGCCCGATGAGCGCCATTCTCTTCATCGTCGGAGTCATCTCGATCGCGGGGCAGGTGGTGCTCCTGCGGGAGCTCGACGTGGCCGCGTTCGGCGTGGAGCTGATCTACATCCTCGCCCTCGGGGCCTGGCTCGCGGCCACGGCGCTGGGCGCCTTCCTGTGCCCCTCGCCCCGCATCGCCCGGACGGGCCTGATCGCCCTGCCGCTTTTCCTGTTTGCCCTTCTCGTTCCCCTGGCCGTGGCGACGGCCCGGGGAAGCCGCATCCTGCTCGGGGCCGTACCCGGCGCGTATTTGCCCTTCGGCGAGCAGATCGTCACGATCCTTCTGACCCTGATGCCGGCGGGGATTCTCTCGGGCTGGCTCTTCCGGCGGGCTGCGGGCCTTTTCGTGGCCGAGGGCCGGACCGTTGCGGCCGCCTACGCGATCGAGAGCGCAGGGGGGATCGCCGGGGGGCTGCTGTCCTCCCTCGGCCTCTATGCGGGATTTCAGAATGTATCCCTGGCCCTGGCCTGCTCGCTCGTCGCCGCCGCGGCGCCCCTGCTGCTCGCGGCGGGCGCCCGCCGCAGCCGCCTGCGGGTTGCATCCTTCAGCCTCAGCGGCGCGCTCCTGCTCGGTTTCTTTTTTGCCCCGCCGCTCGACCGGGCGATGACGCGGTGGGACCACCCCTCGCTGGTCGAAAGCCGGGACACGCCCTACGGCCGGGTCAGCATCGCGCAGCGCGAGGCGCAGGTCTCCGTGTTTCTCAACAACGCCCTGTCCTTCGAGACGGAGGGGACCGAGGCGGAGCACTTCGTCCACCTGGCGGCCCTCCAGCACCCGGGACCCGAGCGCATCCTCATCCTGGGCGGGGGGATCGGGGGCGCAGCGGAGGAAGCCCTCCGGCACGGGCCGGCGCATGTCGACTGCGTCGAGGTCGACGCGGCGCTCACCGAAACGGTCAGGGCGCACCTGCCCCCGCAGAGGCGGGCGCCGCTGGAAAACCCGGCCGTGCGGATCGTCGCGGACGACCCCCGGCGCTTCCTGCAGTCCGGGGGCACCTACGATTTGATCCTCATCGGCATGCCCGAGCCGTCGTCGGGACGGGCCAATCGCTTCTACACGCGGGAGTTCTTCCGGCTGTGCCGCGACCGGCTGAAGGCGGGCGGCATCGCGGCCCTGCGGATCCCGTCCTCCGAAAACCGCTGGACACCGCAGATGACGGAGCGGGCGGTGAGCATCCACGGCGCGCTCGGGGCGGCCTTCGAACACATTCTGGTCATCCCGGGGGACACGGACGTGATCACGGCGTCGGCGGCCGCCCTGCCGGCAGACCCCGGGGTCCTGATCGAGCGCACCCGCTCGCGAGGGATCCGCAGCCGCCTCATCTCGGAGCACTACCTGCGCTACCTCCTCACGAACGACCGATTCGGCGAGGTCGCCGGGACGCTGCGCGCGCACGCGGCCCCGCCGAACACCGACGCGCGGCCCATCTGCTATCAGCTCACGGCCCTGCTGTGGCTGTCGAAATTCTTCCCGGCCCTGACCGGCCTGAGCTTCGGGCAGATCGAGGGCCTCGCAAAAAGCAACGTGCCGTCCCTGGGGGCGGCGGCGGGACTGCTGGTGCTGCTGCTCCTCCTTGCGCGCCTGAGGCCCGCGTGGCGCGGCGCCCTTCTCGTCGGGCTGGCCGGGTTCGCCGGGATGGTCCTGGAGACGGTGCTGATCCTTCAGTACCAGACCCGCCACGGCGTCCTGTACCGCGACCTGGGCATCCTGATCACGGCGTTCATGCTGGGCCTCGCGGCGGGCGCCCTCGCCCTCGCGGCGGCGGCCCGCGGCAGGTCCCGGTACCGGGCGATCGGCCGGGGATGGGGGCTCGGGCTCGTCGCTGGCTTCGCGACCCTCGCGATCCTCGTGTTCTTCCAGGCCCGGACGGCGGGCTTCTCGGGGCTCGCGGAGACGTCGGGGCTGCTCGCCGCGGCGGGCTTCCTCGTGGCGGGCGTCTTCTCCTTCGCCTCCCTGCGATGGCCGTCCGGCCAGGAGAGGGCCATTTCCCCCCTCTACGCCGCCGACCTGCTCGGCGGATGCGCCGGCTCCGTCGCCGCGAGCCTGCTGATCGTGCCGCTGGCCGGCATGGACATCACCGCCGCCGCGATGGCGGCGCTTGCCTTCCTTGCCCTGATACTGATCTAGCCGCTTCGTCCTTTCCTCCTGCCGCATCGCCCGCATTCCTTCCCCGCGGGCCGGCCCGGCGTCGCGATGAAGAAGGCCCCGCATTGCGGGCAACGCCGCAGCCTGTCCCGGTTCCCCCCGCCCCGGAGATACTCCACGAGGGCGTAGACGAGCACGTTGTGGTAGTACTCGTCGGCCAGGCCCGCCCGCTCGGTGAAATAACTCTCCCCGAACAGCGGCTTCTCGTAGATGGCCCCGTCTTCGCCGACGGCCAGCTCCCGGCGGTTGACCACGTTGTAGACCACGAGCAGGTCGAGAAGGGCCTGGCTGCGGGACAGGTCCCCGGCCTCCACAATTTCCCTGAGGGTCGCCCTCCAGCGCTCCAGCAGCTCTGCGAGAACCTCCTGCTCGGCCTCGATGCGGCTGTGGTAGGCCGCCCACTTCTGCGCCTCATGGGTCTTCTCGGCCGGGATGGCCCTGCGGATCGCAAGGATGCGCTCCCCCAGCGCGACGAACTCCCTCATGCATTCGAGAAGCCGCTCCTTCACCTCGTCCATCTCCTCCGTCAGCGGCGCCCGGTCGTCGAACATCTCCGCGACCTCGTCGAGCCACACCTTCCCTTCCGCCCCGACGGAGATCCGGACCTCGTCCTCCTCGTAGGGGTTTTCGCAGTCCCACTTCGGCTCGAGGGGCTGGATCTTGAACAGAAGCGTCCGGCCGCCGTCGTAATCGTAGGAGGCCAGCGAGATGTTGCAGGGCAGGTTGTTGATGACGGACAGCAGCCTGCGCTCCTCGAGCAGGAGGGCCACCAGCTCCCTGTCGTCCGCCGGCAGGGCCTTCGCAAAACGCTCGAGCGTCGGGTACCGGTCGAGGGCCTTCGCGAGGAACTCCGGCCCGTAGCCGAAGGCCTTCGCCGCTCCCCGGATGAAGGCAACCCCGGCCTCCTCGCCTGCCGGCGCGTTGGCGAAATCGACGACGAGCTTTCCGAAATGCATCCCTTTTTTTTCGTTCATGGCGGTCTCCCCATCCTTGTCCTGGTGACCCGAAAATACCCAAAGGGCGGGTTCATTTCAAGGCCGAATCGTCTCCCGGGCAAACGGCCGGCGCTCCCCGTCGGTCGCGCGCTGCCGCGAACGCAAACCCGGAACCAAGCGATCGGAGGGAGCCGCCCGACGCGATTTCCCGATTGTCAGGCGGGCCGTTTCTGGGGTAGATATAGGGCCACCCCGAGGCAACCGCAGGCCGCATCCGGCAACGAACTTCCGGGGCGGATGTCGCTAGAGGATGGGCACATGGATATCGACGGCCTCTTGAAGAAATCACGGGACAGGGAGGCGTTCTCGAAAGAGGAGCTCGTGCAGATGCTCGGCTGCGCGCCGGACGCCCCCGAGTCCTATCGGATCATGGCGGAAGCGAACCGCATCTCCAAGGAGCTGACGGGGAACCGGGCCGAGGTGCACGGGCAGTTCGCGCTCAACCTCGCGCCGTGCCCCTGCAACTGCGCGTTCTGCTCCTTCGCCCGGATAAACGGCGTCTTCACCCGGGAGACGAGGATCTCTCCGGAAGAGGCCGTCGCCCGGGCCCGACAGTTCGAGTTCGACGGCGCCAATGCCGTCTTCGTCATGACTACGGCCACCTATCCCTTCGGGCTCTTTCTCGAGATCGCGCAGGAGGTGAGGCGCGCCCTGCAACCCGAGACCGTCCTGATCGCCAACGTCGGGGACCAGAGCCCCCAGAACGCCCGCCGCCTCAAGGATGCCGGATTCGCAGGCGTCTACCACGCCCTCCGGCTGCGGGAGGGGTCGGACACGGGCATCCCCCCGGATCAGCGCCGGGCAAGCATCCGGGCCTTCCTCGAGGCGGGGCTGCTCGTCGGCACCTGCGTGGAGCCCGTCGGCCCGGAGCACTCGAACGAGGAGCTCGCCGAGATGATCCTCTTCACGGGCTCCTTCGACCCCGCCTACAGCGGCGCGGCGCGGCGCATCGCGATCCCCGGGTCGGAGATCGGAAAGCGCGGAATGATCAGCGAGCTGAGGATGGCGCAGATCGTGGCCGTCACGAGGCTGGGCGTGCCCCGGAGCGTCCCCGGCAACTGCACGCACGAGCCCTGCACGCTGGGCGCCGCGGCCGGCGCGAACCTCTTCTGGGCGGAAACGGGCGCCAACCCCCGCGACACCCGCGAGAAAACGGAGGAGGGCCGGGGGGAAACCGTCGAGACCTGCCGGACCCTCTTTCGGGAAAGCGGATGGGAGATCCTGGAAGGCCCTTCCCATTTCTACCGGGGCCGGGGGTGAGAACACGCCGCCTGGCGGCGGATACCCTCCATCGGGCAGAGCGGCCATTTTTCGCTTGAAAGAGGCGGCATTCGGCGTTAACAGAATGGGCGCATGAGCACGATCAAAGACATCAAATTCTTCATTGCAAGAAACTTTCTCACCTCGCTCGGCTATCACGTCTGCACCCTGCACGCAAAGACCCTCACGATCATCCTCGAGGGCGTCGAAAGGCTGCAGGACCATGTCGCGAAAGGCGGAACGGTCATTTTCGCCTGCTGGCACCAGCGGTTCTTCAGTGGATTTTTCGCACCGAGGATCTTCGGAATGAACCTCTGCATCATGATCAGCCAGAGCCGCGACGGCGACGTCGTCTCCGACGTGGTGGCCCGCATCGGGTGGGTCCCCGTCCGGGGCTCGAGCACCCGCGGGGGGAAAAAGGCCCTCCAGGAGATGATCGCCGGCGTCGAGAAATACCGGATGAGCGGGCACATCGTGGACGGTCCCCAAGGACCGCCGCACATCATAAAACCGGGCCTTGTCGCCCTGGCGTCCCAGACGGGCGCCGCCATCTGCCCCGGTTACATCTCCTACGAAAACCCCTGGATCTTCAACAGCTGGGACCGCTTCATGATCCCCAAGCCCTTCAGCCGGGTTTTGTTGAAGGCCGGGGATTTCATCTTCGTGCCGAAGGACCTCGACGAGAAGAGCTTCGAGGAGACGCGCCTCGCCATCGAGCGCACGATGATCGAGGGCTACGCGGAAGCGGACGCGTCCTGGAAGCGGCGATGAGCCGCTTCCAGAGCCGACAGTCTACAGCCGACAGCATACAGTAAAAAAAGCTGCAGCCTCAAGAAAATCAAATCCCCCTCTTTCCCCCTTTTATAAAGGGGGATTTTCTGTTGGCTGTCGGCTTCTAACGACTTGCTTCCCCATCGGGCCGGACAAAAGGGCCCAGATGCAAGGCCCCCGAATCCTGAGGAGCGGAGGCGTACTGGGGCGTACGTCGAGCGACGAAGGATGAGGGAAACGCAGCAGATGGGCTCTTTTCTCCGGCCCGCTACACGAGGGTGGTGCGGTAGAACTTCATCAGGTAATCGAACCCCGACCACAGCGACAGGGCCAGGGAGACATAGAGGAACGCCGTGCCGATGCTCGACGCGTCGATGCCGTAAATGGGGTAGTGGATGATGAGCGCCGAGACGGCGATGATCTGGCAGACCGTCTTGTACTTTCCGAGACGGCTTGCCTCGATGACGTGCCCTTCGGCGGCGGCCATGCTGCGCAGGCCGTCGACCGCGAAATCGCGCATGACCATGAGCGCCACGATCCACGCCGGGGCCCTCCCCACGGGGATGAGAAGCACCAGGGCCGCGCTCATGATGATCTTGTCGGCGATGGGGTCGAGCAGCTTCCCCATGCGGGTCACGATGTTGTAGCGCCTCGCGACGTAACCGTCGAGCAGGTCCGTCAGGGCCGCGAGGATGAAGAGGATCGCGATGGCGAGGCTCATGGCCTCGCCCGGCTCCAGCAGGATCAGGAAGAGCACCGGGAGTATCCCGATGCGCAAAAGCGTGATGGCGTTGGGAAGGTTGATGATCCGCCGGTTCTCGGCGCGAATCGGCAACCGGTCGAAATACCGTTTGAGGATGTCGATGAGGATCACGGCTTTTTCCATCATGGACCCCGTCTATTTCGGGACCTTCTTCCAATCCGCAAGGAATTTCTCGATCCCCGCGTCGGTCAGGGGATGCTTGGCCAGCTGGGCGATGACGTTGAAGGGGATCGTGGCGATGTCGGCGCCCAGCATGGCCGCTTCCAGGACGTGCATGGGGTGGCGCACGCTGGCCACGATGACCTCCGTCGAAAACCCGTAGTGGTCGTAGATGGCCAGGATCTGCTCCACCAGGTCCATGCCGTTCTGGGCCACGTCGTCGAGCCTGCCCACGAAGGGGCTCACGTAGGCCGCGCCCGCCTTGGCCGCCATGAGGGCCTGGATCGGCGAGAACACGAGCGTCTGGTTCACGTCGATGCCGTCGCCGGAAAGGATCTTCGTCGCTTTGAGCCCTTCCGTCGTGAGCGGCACCTTGATGACCACGTTGCCGCCCAGCTCGACGAGTTTTTTCGCCTCGGCCACCATGCCCGCCGCGTCGAGGCTGACCACCTCGAGGCTCACGGGCCCCGGCACCGCTTCCAGGATTTCCTTCACCACATCGTTGAACGGCCGCTTTTCCTTGGCCACCAGGCTCGGGTTCGTCGTCACGCCGTCGCACATGCCGAGGCTGAGCGCCTCTCTAATGTCGCCGATGTTGGCCGAATCGATGAAGAACTTCATGCAGCCTCCAAGTCACTGAAATCATGGCAGATGATCCCGTCGGAAACGACAGGGTTGCAGTCGGAAGGGGGTTCAGTCGGGGATGTGTCCACCCTTGTCTCGGAACTTTTTGTAGCATTCTTCACTGCAGAAATAAAGCGTTTTTCCACCCACCCTCACCCGGAACGCCTCGCTGACAGGCACGTAGGTGTGGCAGCAGGGGTCCTCCACCAGGTCTTCGCCGCGGATCCGCCTCTCGTCGCGCCGCCGGCCGTCGATGCGGCCCGAGGGAAAAAGAAACTTCTTCAGCAGGAGGTACGCGAGAATGAGGGCAATGCCGATGACGATGAACCGAAACATGATTTCTACCAATCCTCGCCGATCCGTTCCACGGCGTGATGATCCTCGAGACGGTCGAGAAGCCCCCCCATCGAAACGCCGAAGAGCGGGTGGATGACGTAGGGCGCGATCTCGTTCATGGGCTCCAGGACGAACCGGCGCCTGTGCATCTCCGGGTGGGGAATGACGAGGCCCTCCGCGTGCACGATCTGCTGCCCGAAAAGAAGGATGTCGATGTCGATGACCCGCGGCCCCCAGCGTTCGGTCCTCTCGCGGCCCATCGAGCGCTCGATCCACTGCAGCGCCTTGAGCAGCTGCGCCGCGGGGAAGGCCGTCCGGATCTCCACCACCCCGTTGACGAACCAGCCCTGCGTCTCGACACCGACCGGCTCCGTCCGGTAGAGGGAGGACCGGCGCAGCAGCTCCGACCCATTCAGGGCCGCGACCTGCCGGAGCGCCTCCCGGCAGTTTTGCACCGGGTCGCCGAGGTTGCTTCCGATTCCCAGATATGCGATGACGGGTACGGTCATCTCCCGTCTCCCGGGTCATTCACCGCTGGTCGTCCCTCAGCAGCAAGCCGCAAGGCTCAAGCAGCAAGGATTTCAAATCCCCCCTGACCCCCCTTTTCCAAAGGGGGGTATCGCCTCCCCCTTTCATAAAGGGGGATTGAGGGGGATTTTCTTTCCCCTGTTGCTTGATGCTTGTTGCTTGTGCCTCTCTGTTACCTGCCAAATTCTTTCTCGATCCGGTCCATGGCCTCCTTGAGGCGCGCGTCGGGCACGGTCAGGGAAATCCGGATGAACCCCTCGCCGTACTTCCCGTAGGCGGGGCCGGCGGCCACGACGACGGCCGTCTTCTCGAAGAGCCGGTCCGTGAACTCCAGGGAGGTCATGCCCTTCGGGACGGGGATCCAGAGGTAGAAGGTCCCCTTGGGGGCCTTGAAGTCGATCCCGATCTTCTTGAGCGTCCCGAGCACGAGTTCCCGGCGCTTGCGGTAGATCTCGAGCATGCGGGTGATGTTCTCGTTCTCCTGCCTGAGCGCCTGGATGCCCGCGAACTGCACGGCGTTGAAGATGCCCGAGTCGGTGTTCTCCTTCACCTTGCTGATGGCGGCGACGATCCCGGGATTGCCCATGGCCATGCCGATGCGCCAGCCCGTCATGTTGTAGGGCTTCGAGAGCGAGTTGAGCTCCACCGCCACGTCCTTGGCCCCGTCGACGCAGAGGAAGCTCAGCCGCTCCTGCCCCTCGAAGACCACTTCGCTGTAGGGGTTGTCGTAGCAGATGGCGATGCCGTTCTCTTTCGCGAAGGCGACGGCCTTCTTGAAAAACTCCCGCGACCCGCAGGCTCCCGTGGGGTTGTTGGGGTAGTTGAGGAACATGGCCTTCGCCCGCTTGACGACGTCCTTCGGGATGTCCTCGAAGATGGGGAAGTAGTCGTTCGCGGGGAGCATGGGCATGGAGTAAGGCTCGCAGTTGCCCATGAGGATGCTCGCCCGGTAGGCCGGGTATCCCGGGTCCGTCATGAGGACGATGTCGCCGGGGTTCGTGCAGGCGAAGATGAAGTGGTGGCAGCCTTCCTTGGACCCGATCAGCCCCAGGACCTCGTCGGCGGGGTTCAGGGCAACGCCGTAGCGCTCCCGGTACCATGCGGCAACGGCCTCCCGGAAGGCGTACATGCCCTTCTCCTCGTCCGTGGGGTAGCGGTGGTTCTCGGGGATGCGCGCGGTCCGGCAGAGCTCGTCGATGATGCTCTGCGGCGTGGGCTCGACGGGGTCCCCGATGGCGAGGCTGATGACGTCGACGCCGTCGGCCTTCGCCTTGTTGATCTTCTTGCGCAGCTCCATGAACAGGTAGGGGGGGATCTTCGATAATCTGTCGGCGATCTGCACGTTCCTCTCCTTCCGAGTCGGTGTCGTCTTGTGAAATCCCCCTTTCATTCCCCTTTTCCAAAGGGGGAAATGAAGAGACTTCCCCCTTTCATAAAGGGGGACAGAGGGGGATTTTTCTTGCCTTGAGGCTTATTTCTTCAATCCCAGCACGTCCTGCATGTCGTAGAACCCGTTGGGCTGGCCGACGATCCACTTCGCGGCCCGGACGGCGCCCTTGGCGAAGTTGTCGCGGCTGTGGGCCCGGTGGATGAACTCGAGCCGCTCGCCGAGTCCCCCGTATACGATCCAGTGCTCGCCGACGATGTCGCCGGCGCGGATCGTCTGGATGCCGATCTCGGTCTTCGTGCGCGCCCCGATCATGCCCTTGCGCTCGTAGACGGCCTCCTTGTCGAGGTCGCGGTTGAGGGCCGCCGCGATGATCTGGGCCATTTTCATGGCCGTGCCGCTGGGGGCGTCCTTCTTGAGGTTGTGGTGGGCCTCGATGATCTCGATGTCGAAATCCTCGCCGACGATACCGGTGACATACTCGAGCACCTTGAACATCACGTTGACGCCGACGCTCATGTTGGGGGCCAGCACGCAGCGGGTCTTCGGGGCGATCTCCCGGACCGTCGCCATCTGCTCGGCCGTGAAGCCCGTCGTCCCGATGACGATGGCCTTCTTGTTCTCGGCGGCGATCCGCAGGTGCTCCACGGAGGCATCGTGGTGGGTGAAATCGATGACGACGTCGCCCTTGCCGATGGCCGCCTCGAGGCCCGGCACGATCGGGACGCCCTTCTTTCCCAGCCCCAGGGTCTCCCCCACGTCCTGCCCGATGAGGGGGTGTCCCGCCTTCTCGACGGCGGCCGCGATCTCGATGCCGTCCGTCATGTTGACGATGGACGCGATCCTGCCGCCCATCTTCCCGCCGGCTCCCATGACGATTGCCTTAACCATGTCGCCCCTCCCTTCCTTTTCCGTTCACCGTGAACCGTTGAGCGTATAAAAATGGAGCCCGCTTTTCAGACGGGCTCCACGATCACACCGAACCGCACACTACTTGATGAGCCCGAACGCTTTCATGGCCTGCTTGAGCTTCTCGTAGTTGGCATCGCTCAACTTCACGAGGGGAAGCCGGATCTCGTACTGGATCATGCCCATCATGGAAAGCGCCGCCTTGACAGGCGCCGGGTTGGTTTCCACAAAGAGGGAGCCGACCAGCGGCGTGAGCTTGTAGTGAAGCTCTTTTGCCTTTTTGAACTTGCCGGCCTGGATCGTGTCGACCAGTTCCGCCACGGCGGCGGGAGCCACGTTGGAGGCGACGGAGATAATCCCGTGGCCGCCGATGCACATCAGGGGAAACGTGAAGAAGTCATCGCCCGAGAGTACGGAGAAGTTCGGGCCGCAGGCCGTGATCATCTCCTGCATCTGCTGAAGCGAGCCGGCAGCTTCCTTGACGCCGACGATGTTCTTGATCTTCGAGAGCTTCGCCATCGTGTCCGGGGTGATGTTCACTCCCGTCCGGCTCGGAATGTTGTAGACGATGATGGGGATCGGCACCGTCTCGGCGACGAGTTTGTAGTGCTGGTAGAGCCCTTCCTGGGTCGGCCGGTTGTAGTAGGGGGCGACAATGAGCGCCCCGTCGGCCCCGACCTCGTAGGCATGCCGGGTGAGCCGGATGCACTCATCGGTGCTGTTGGAGCCCGTGCCGGCGATGACCGGTACCCGTTTCTTGACGGCATTCACGGTGATTTCGATGACCCGGTCGTGCTCCTTATGGGACAGCACCGGGGACTCGCCCGTAGTGCCGCAGGGGACGATGCCGTCGGTCCCGTTTTTTATCTGGAACTCGATCAGTCCCCTCAGGGCCTCCTCATCCACCTTTCCCTTTTTGAAGGGTGTCGCGATGGCGACGATTGCGCCTTTGAACATAGCTCCCATACTTCACTTCCCTCCTCGCTTCGCTTTGAGCTCATCGGAAGGCGGCGTCATGCCGCCTCGCCGTTTTCATCCCTGCTCTTCCGTTTCTTCCCTTCTTCCCTTCTTCCCTTCTTCCCTTCTCACCCTCTTACCTTCTCACCTTCCGTCCGTATGGTACGCCTCGTCCCAGAGGAAGCCCTGGTACACCACCGTGGTGCCACCCTCCAGGTAGACTTTTTCGAACCCCCGGTCCGTTTTTTCGAAGTGAATTTTCAGCGTCTCACCGCTCTTTACCAGAACATCCACGGGGCTGTCAACGAGTCCCGTCCACGAGGCGATCAGGGCCGTGGCCACGGCCCCTGTCCCGCAGGCCAGCGTCTCGTCCTCCACGCCGCGCTCGTAGGTGCGGAGCTTGACCCGGTGCCGCCCCAGCACGCGGGCGAAGTTGGCGTTCGTCCCGGCGGGCTTGTACTCGCCGTGGTAGCGGATGGTCCTGCCCATGGTGAACACGTCGTGGCCGTCGACGTCGTTGACGAAGGCCACCACGTGGGGCACCCCCGTGTTGATGCTGTTCACAAGGGTGGGAGCGCCGTCCAGGTCGATCTTGTAGGCCTTGCGAAGGTCCTTGGGGTCCGTCAGGCGCAGCTTGACGGTCTCGCCCGTCACCTCGGCGTCGATGATCCCGGCCCGGGTCTCGAAGGACATCGTCGGGGGCGCGATCCCCTTGATGACGGCGAAACGCGCCGCGCACCGTCCCCCGTTGCCGCACATCTCCACCTCGCTGCCGTCGGCGTTGAAGAAGCGCCAGCGGAAATGGGCCCTGTCGGAGCCCTCGATGACGATGAGGCCGTCGGCCCCCACCGACACATGGGGCGTGCAGACGGACTTGACGAACGCCTCGATCTTCCCGACCTCCCGCAGGACGTTCTCCCGGTTGTCGATGAGGATGAAGTCGTTCCCGCTCCCCTGGATTTTGTAGAACTCGATCATGGGCCACTCCGTGGCAAGAATAGGGTCTCGGGTTTAGGGTATAGGGTTTGAATTCCTGGGGTATAGGGTCTCGGGTATAGGGTATGGGTCCAAAGGTATTAGAGATTGTTTTATAACGAAATCTTCTTCCTTCCCGATACCCTAGACCCTAGACCCGATACCCTTTTATTTTAAATATGCCGGCACTTTCTCCGTCTTGACCAGGTCCGCGTACTCCTCGCGCTTGCGGATGACGTGGAACTTCTTGTCCTTCACGAGAACCTCGGCGATCCGCGGCCGCGAGTTGTAGTTCGACGCCATGGAGAACCCGTAGGCGCCGGCGCTCATCACGGCGAGAAGGTCGCCGCGCTCGAACTTCGGGATCATCCGCCCCTTGGCGAGAAAGTCGCCCGACTCGCAGATCGGGCCCACCACGTCGGCCAGGAAGCTCCCGCGGTCCTTCAGCACCACGGGCTGGATCTGGTGGTAGGACCCGTAGATGCTCGGCCGGATCAGGTCGTTCATCCCCGCGTCGACGATGACGAAGTTCTTCTCCTCGTTACCCTTGGTGTAGAGGACCCGCGAGACGAGGACCCCCGCGTTGCCGACGATGACGCGACCGGGCTCGAAGATGAAGGTCACCTTCAGGTCCCGCGCCGAGTCGATGACCGCGCGGGCGTATTCCTCGGGGTGGGGGGGCATCTCCTCGTTGTAGGTGATCCCCAGGCCCCCGCCGAGATCCAGGTACCGGATCTCGATGCCCTCTTCCCTCAGGCGGCCGATGAGGTTTTTCAGCCTCTCCAGCGCGTCGATGAAGGGGGAGATCTGCGTCACCTGGGAGCCGATGTGGCAGTCCACGCCGACGATCTGCACGTGCGGCAGCGTCCGGGCCCGCCGGTACTCGTCGAGCGACTTCTCGATGTTGATGCCGAACTTGTTGGACTTCAGCCCCGTCGAGATGTGCGGGTGCGTCTTGGGGTCCACGTCGGGATTGATGCGCAGCGAGATGCGCGCCTTCGTGCCCAAAAGGCCCGCCCTCTCGTTGATGACCCCCAGTTCCTCGGAGGACTCCACGTTGAACATGAGGATGCCCGCGCGAAGCGCGAAATCGATTTCGTCGATCCGCTTGCCCACCCCGGAGTAGACGATCTTCCCGGGGTCCGCCCCGACCTGGAGCGCCCGGTACAGCTCCCCGCCGGAGACGATGTCGACGCCGCCGCCCTCCTTCACGAAGAGCCGCATGATGGCCAGGTTGGAGTTCGCCTTGGCCGCGTAGCAGATGAGGTGGGGGACGTCCTTGAGGGCCGCGTCGAAGACCCGGAAGTGCTGCAGCAGGGTTTTGTGGCTGTACAGGTAGAACGGCGTGCCGACTTTCTCGGCGATCACCTCGACGGGCACGTCCTCGCACCAGAGCCTGTCCTCGCGATAGTTGAAATAGTTCATCCCGAACCCCTGTTGATCCCCGTGTTAGCGGGCCGGAACCGGGGCGGCCGTCCCTGCCGGCTGCCCTGCGCCGGTTTTTGCCTTCGGCTGCTCCGGCGGCAGCGGATCCCCCTTCTTCCCGCAGGCCGTGCCGGCCAGCAAAAAGAGGCCCATTATAATGACGGCGGCCCGTCTCCACAAGCGCGTTCTTTTCATTTCGTCTTTCTTTTCCCCGCCCCCCGGGCCCGGGACCCCGGACCCGTTTTTTTCTCCGCCTCCTGGATCTGCCGGAGCACCTCCTTCTTCGCCGTGCCGCCCAGGGTCGTCCGGGCGTTGACGGCCTTCTTCACCGGGATGACGGCGTAGACGCCGTCGTCGAATCCCGTGTAGAACTTCCTGAACTCCCGGAGGCTGATCTCCTCGAGCCCCTTGCCCCGGGCAATGCAGTAGGCCACGAGCCGGCCCACGACCCCGTGGGCCTCCCGGAAGGGCACCCCCTTCGTGACGAGGTACTCCGCCACGTCGGTGGCCGTCGAGAATCCTTTCGCGGCCTCCTCCATCATCCGCTGCCGGTTGAACGAGAGGTTGCCGGCCATCCCGATCAGCACCATGAGACTGGCCTTCACGGTGTCGACGGTGTCGAACAGGGGCTCCTTGTCCTCCTGCAGGTCCCGGTTGTAGGTCATGGGCAGGCCCTTCAGGATCGTGAGCATGCGCACGAGGTTGCCGTAGACGCGCCCCGTCTTCCCCCGGACGAGTTCGGCCACGTCGGGGTTTTTCTTCTGGGGCATGATGCTGGAGCCCGTCGTGTAGGCGTCGGCGATCTCGACGAAGCCGAATTCGCCGGAGGACCAGATAATGAGGTCCTCGCAGAAGCGGCTCAGGTGCATCATGAGCAGGCTTGCATCGAAGATGAACTCGGCCGCGAAGTCCCGGTCCGAGACGGCGTCCATGCTGTTGGCCGTAATCGACCGGAAGCCCAGCTGCTTCGCCGTGAATTTCCGGTCGAGCGGCAGGCTCGTCCCCGCCAGGGCGGCCGAGCCCAGGGGCATGACGTTCACCCGCTCGAGGCACTCGCCCAGCCTCTGCGCGTCGCGTTCCAGCATCTCCCGGAAGGCGAGCAGGTAGTGCGCCAGCAGAACCGGCTGGGCTTTCTGCATGTGGGTGTAGCCCGGCAGGATGGTGTCCACCTCCCGCTTCGCCAGGCCGACGAACGTCTGCTGCAGCCCCGAGACCAGGTCGAGGATGTCCCCGATCTCGGCCCGGAGATAGAGCCGCATGTCGGTGGAGACCTGGTCGTTGCGGCTCCGGCCCGTGTGGACCTTCCCCCCGACGGGCCCGATCCGCTCGATGAGGCCCCGCTCGACGGCCATGTGGATGTCCTCGTCGGTCTGCACGAAGCGGAACGCGCCCGAACGGATCTCCTCCCGGATCTCCCCCAGCGCATCGACGATCCTCGACGCGTCGGCCGGGGGGATGATCCCCTGCCTGTCGAGCATCCGGCAGTGCGCGATGCTGCCCTCGATGTCGTGGTCGAAGAGCCTCACGTCGAAGGGAAGCGACGCCGTGAAGACCTCCACGAGGCGGTCCGTCTCCCCGCTGAACCTCCCGCTCCAGAGCTTTCTTCGTGTTTTTCCGCTCATGCGCCACCAAAAAGAAAGGGTCTAGGGTATCGGGTATAGGGTCCAGGCAAAAAACCATGGCCCACTTTGGACTGACCCGACCCTCCCCCTTTGCAAAAGGGGGAGGGAGGGGGATTTTCTTGCCTTGAGGCTTTGCCACCCGGAGCATGTCGAAGAGGCGGCTTGTGCCTTGCGGCTCAGCCTTTCTTCTTCCGGAGGTACGCCCCGATGCGCAGGCGCAGGGCGTTGAGCCGGATGAACCCCGTGGCGTCCTTCTGCTCGTACCCGCCGCTCTTCTCGAAGGAGGCGATGTCCTCGCTGTACAGCGAGTTGGGCGACTTGCGGCCCACGACGATGCAGTTGCCCTTGTAGAGCTTCAGGCGCGCCGTGCCCGTCACGGTCTCCTGGGAGGCGTCGATGAACTGCTGCAGGGCCTCCCGCTCGGGCGCGAACCAGAACCCGTTGTAGACGAGCTGTGCGTACTTGGGGATCAGCCCGTCGCGCAGGATCATCACCTCGCGGTCCATGGTGATCGTCTCGACGGCCCGGTGGGCGGCCCAGAGGACGGTCCCCCCGGGGGTCTCGTAGACGCCGCGGGACTTCATGCCCACGAAGCGGTTCTCCACCATGTCCACGCGGCCGATGCCGTTGGCGCCGGCCACCGTGTTGAGGTGATCCAGCAGGACGGCCGGGCTCATCTTCTTGCCGTCGACGGCCACGGGGGTCCCCTTCTCGAAGTCGATCTCCACGTAGGTCGGCTTGTCGGGGGCCTTCTCGGGCGAGACGGAAATCGTGAAGATGTCCTCCGTCGGCTCGTTCCAGGGATCCTCCAGGATGCCGCCCTCGTGGGAGATGTGCAGGGAGTTGCGGTCCGAGCTGTAGGGCTTGTCCTTCGAGACGGGAAGCGGGATGTTGTGCTTGGCCGCGAAGTTGATCATGTCTTCCCGCGACGTGAATTTCCAGTGGTCGTCGCGCCAGGCGGCGATGATCCGGATGTCCGGGTCGAGGGCCATGTAGGTCAGCTCGAAGCGCACCTGGTCGTTGCCCTTGCCCGTGGCGCCGTGGCACACGGCGTCGGCCTTCTCGCGGTGGGCGATCTCGATCTGCTTCTTGGCGATCAGCGGCCGCGCGATGGAGGTCCCCATCAGGTAGGTCCCCTCGTAGATGGCGTTGGCCCGCAGCATGGGGAACACGAAGTCCCGCGCGAACTCCTCGCGCAGGTCCTCGATATAGCACTTGCTGGCGCCCGTCTTGACGGCCTTCTGCTCGAGGCCGTCCAGCTCCTCTTTCTGGCCCACGTCGGCGGCAAAGGCGATGACCTCGCAGCCGGGGTAGGATTCCAGGAGCCACTGGATGATGACCGACGTATCCAACCCGCCCGAATAGGCGACAACCACTTTTTTCACCGGTTTTGACACTGTAGTTTCCTCCTCTCTTGAATGAAGAAGGTGAGAGGGTGAGAGGGTAAGAGGCTTGGACGGGCTTCCGGCAGAACAAACGCCTCCCGATCCGCCAACCTTCTTTCCTTCAAACCCTCAACCCCTCCGCCGTCAACAAAACGGCATGATTGTTTTCGAGGCAAGCATTACTTGCTCATGAGAATCTCAAGGATGGCCTTCTGCACGTGCAGCCGGTTCTCCGCTTCGTCCCACACCACCGACCGGGGCCCGTCGAGCACCTCCGCCGAGATCTCCTCCCCGCGGTGCGCGGGCAGGCAGTGCATGACGACGGCATCGGGCTTCGCGTGCCGCATGAGTTCGCGGTTCACCTGATAACTCTCGAAGACCTTCACGCGGGCCTCCTGCTCGTCCTCCTGGCCCATGCTGGCCCAGACGTCGGTGTAGACCACGTCGGCGTTCTTCACGGCCTGTACGGGGTCGCGGTGCAGGGTGACCCCCTTCGGGGCCTTCTTCCTGCCCCTCTCGAGGATCCGGGCGTCGGGGTCGTAGCCCTTCGGGCATGCCAGCGCCAGCTTGAAGGGCAGCTTCGTCGCCGCGTCGATCCAGGAGTTGGCCACGTTGTTGCCGTCGCCCACGTAGGCGATCTTGAGGCCCTCGTAGCCGCCCTTCTTCTCGACGATGGTGAACAGGTCGCTCACGATCTGGCAGGGGTGCATGAGATCCGTCAGCCCGTTGATGATCGGGATCGTGGCATGCCGCGCGAACTCCTCGACGGACTCCTGGGAAAAGGTCCGGATCATGACGGCATCGAGGTAGCGCGACACGATCCGGGCCGTGTCGGCGATCGTCTCGCCCCGCCCGAGCTGGGTGTCGCGGCTGTTGAGGTAGATGGCGAGCCCCCCGAGCTGGTACATCCCGGCCTCGAAGGAGAGCCGCGTGCGCGTCGAGGACTTGTCGAAGATCATCCCCAGCGTCTTGCCCGCCAGGGGCTGGTAGATGATCCCGTCCTTGAGCATGGCCTTCAGATTCGCCGCGTGGCTGAAGATGCGGTCGAAATCCCTCCTCGTCAAATCGTAGACACTCAGGAAATCTTTTTTCAACGCTCCAGCACCTCATCGAGTACTTGCACCAGCCTGTCCACATCCGCCCTCGTGACGACCAGCGGGGGCACCATCCGGAGGATGTGGTCAAACGTACAGTTGACGAGCACGCCCCGCTCCAGGCAGGCCTTCACGACGGGATTGCCGTCGACGGAGAGATCGAGGCCGACCAGCAGCCCCTTGCCGCGCACTTCCTGGACGGCGGGGTGGTTCTTCCGCAGCGACCAGAGCCGCTCCCGGAGATACTCGCCCATCCTCGCGCAGTTCTCCAGGAACCCGTCCGCCAGGATCGTCTCGAGGGTAGCCACGGCCGCGGCCATGGCGAGCGGGTTCCCGCCGAAGGTCGAGGCGTGCGTCCCGGGGCTGAAGGCCGAGGCGACCTTCTCCGTCGCGGCAAGCGCCCCGGCGGGAACGCCGTTTCCCAGGGCCTTGGCGAGCGTCATGATGTCGGGCGTCACCCCGTAGTGCTCGTAGCCGAAGAGCTTCCCCGTCCGCCCCATGCCCGTCTGCACCTCGTCGAGGATCATCAGGATGCCCCGGCGGTCGCAGATCTCCCGGACGGCCTTCAGGTAGCCCTCGTCGGGCACCCGGACGCCGCCCTCGCCCTGGATGGGCTCGAGCAGGACGGCGCAGGTCTTCTCCGACACGGCATTCTCGAGCGCCTGCACGTCGTTGAAGGGGACGTACCGGAACCCGTCGGGCAGGGGCGCGAAGCCCGCGTGGAACTTCTCCTGGCCCGTCGCCGTGATGGCCGCAAGCGTCCGGCCGTGGAAGGAGCCCTTCATGGTGAGGATCTCGTAGCGGCCCCCCAGGTTGTCGTGCCCGTACTTGCGCGCCAGCTTGATGGCCGCCTCGTTGGCCTCGGCCCCGCTGTTGCAGAAGAACACCCGGTCGGCAAAGGAGTTCGCCGTGAGCATCGAGGCCAGCCGGACCTGGGGCTCCGTGTAGTAGAGGTTGGAGACGTGCATCAGGGTGCCGGCCTGCCTGCAGATGGCCTCGACGACCTTCGGGTGCGAGTGCCCCAGGCTGCAGACGGCGATCCCCGCGACGAAGTCGACGTACTCCTTGCCGTCGATGTCCCAGAGATGCGCGCCCTCGCCCCGGACGAAGACGACGGGCTGCCGCCGGTAGGTGCCGATGATGTTCTTTTCCGATAATGCGATGAGCTCTTCCTTTGTCATTCTACCCAACCTGTCGAGTGACTAATCCGCCCTTCAAGCTAACGAGAACCGGGAGGGGTATCGGGTCTAGGGTCCAGGGTATCGGGAAGGAAGAAGATTTCGTCATAAAACAATCTCTAATACCTTCGGAGCCTATACCCTATACCCGAAACCCGAGACCCGAGACCCGAGACCCTGAACCCTAGAGGACAATTTCCGTGCCGATTCCCTGGTCCGTGAAGACCTCCAGCAGCATGGCGTGCTTCTTCCGGCCGTCGATGATGTGGGCCTTGCCCACGCCCCCGCGCAGCGCCTTGAGGCAGCACTTCACCTTGGGGAACATGCCGCCCGCGATCGTCCCGTCGTCGATCATCTGCAGGGCGCGGCGGTTGTCCATCGTGTTGATGAGCTGCTTGTCCCGGTCCCACACACCCTCGACGTCCGTCAGCAGGACGAGCTTTTCGGCCTTGAGGGCCGCCGCCACCTCGCCGGCCACGATGTCGGCGTTGATGTTGTACGTCTCGCCGTTGTCGCCCATCCCCGTGGGGGCGATGACCGGGATGAAGCCGTCCTTCACGAGCGACTGAATGAGGCCGGCGTTGATCTCCTTCACCTTGCCCACGAGCCCCACGTCGATGATCTCCGTCGGCATGTCCTTCTGCTTTTCCTCGTTGAGGTAGTACTTCTCGGCCCGCGTCAGGCTGCCGTCCTTGCCGGAAAGGCCCACCGCCTTGCCGCCGTTGCGGTTGATGAGCCCCACGATCTCCTTGTTCACCGAGCCCACGAGGACCATCTCGACGATGTTCATGGTCTCCTCGTCGGTCACGCGCATGCCCTGGATGAACCGGGACTCCTTCCCGAGCTTTTTCAGGACGGCCCCGATCTGGGGCCCGCCGCCGTGGACGACGACGGGGTTGATCCCGATGTACTTCATCATGACGACGTCCATGGCGAAGAGCTTCTTGAGCTCGTCGTCCACCATGGCGTGGCCGCCGTACTTCACGACGATCGTCTTGTTGTAGAACCGGCGGATGTAGGGCAGTGCCTCCAGCAGGATCTCCGCCCGCTCCTGGGCACCCAACGTCACTTCTGCCATATCAGCACCTCTGGAGTACGACTTTCACTTTTGCAATCTGCCGGACAGGGGATATAGGGTCTCGGGTATAGGGTATAGGGGCTGAAGGTACTGAAGATTCTTAGGACGAAATCTTCTTCCTTCCCGATACCCGAGTCCCGATACCCGATACCCTTCTTAAAGGATGTACCGGCTCAAATCCTCGTCCTCGACGATGTCCTCGAGCTTGTCCCTCACGTAGGCCGCATCGATGACGATGTCGCGGTCCGTCAGGTCGGGCGCGTCGAAGGAGACATCCTCGAGCATGGTTTCCATGATCGTGTAGAGGCGCCTCGCCCCGATGTTCTCGGTGCGCTCGTTCACCAGGGTTGCCACCTCGGCGATCTCGGCGACGGCGTCCCCGGTGAACTCGATGCGGACCCCCTCCGTGGCGAGCATCTCGATGTACTGCTTCACCAGGGCGTTGGAGGGCTCCGTGAGGATCCGGATGAAGTCCTCCTTCGTCAGCGAGTCGAGCTCGACGCGGATCGGGAAGCGCCCCTGCAGCTCGGGGATCAAATCCGACGGCTTCGTCGTGCTGAACGCCCCGGCGGCGATGAACAGGATGTGGTCCGTCTTCACCATGCCGTACTTCGTGTTCACCGTGGAGCCCTCCACGATGGGCAGCAGGTCCCGCTGGACGCCCTCGCGGGACACGTCGGGCCCGTGGCTCGCGTTGCTGCCGACGATCTTGTCGATCTCGTCGAGAAAGATGATCCCCGACTGCTCGACGCGGGTGTGGGCGAGCCGCACGACCTTGTCCATGTCGATGAGGCGCTGCACCTCCTCTTCCTCGAGGATCGCGAGCGCCTCGGGGATCCGCACGCGGCGGCGCTTCTTTTTCTGCGGGAAGATGTTGCCGAACATCTCCTTAATGTTGAGGCCCAAGTCTTCGACGCCGGACGACGAGAAGACCTCGATCATGGGCCCCCCGGCCTTCTCGGTGATCTCCAGGTTGACGACCCGGGCATCCAGCCTGCCTTCGCGCAGCATCTGGCGGAGCTTCTCCCGGGTGTCCGAGGAGCCGGCCTCGCTTTCTCCCACCGCCGCCTCCCCCCCTTCGGGGCTGCGGATCTCGGCGCGCTTCATGGGCAGCAGAAGATCCAGGACGCGGTCCTCGGCCATCTCCCTGGCCTTGGCCCGGACGTTTTCCGTCTCCTCCTGCTTCACCATGCTCACGGCGATCTCCATGAGGTCGCGGATCATGGAATCCACGTCGCGCCCCACGTAGCCCACCTCCGTGAACTTCGACGCCTCGATCTTGAGAAACGGCGAGTTGTCCAGCTTGGCTAGCCTCCGGGCGATCTCCGTCTTGCCCACGCCCGTGGGGCCGATCATGATGATGTTCTTCGGGGCGATCTCGTCGCGCAGGTCGGCCCGGACGTTCTGGCGCCTCCAGCGGTTGCGCAGCGCGATCGCCACGGCCCGTTTGGCCTCGGCCTGGCCGACGATGTACTTGTCCAGCTCGGAGACGATTCTTTTCGGCGTTAGTTCAATGGCTGACATGTATCTTCTCGCAGTACCGGACTTTTTTCCGGGTTCCTTTCACAGATGTCGAGGAGGCAGGAATGGCCCTCTTACCCTCTCACCCTCTGTTTGCAGGGCGTCTACCGCTTCCCCTTTACCTTGCGCTCCGGCTCGGGCTCTTCCTCCGCGTTCAGGTCGATCTCCTCGAGGGTGACGCGATCGTTGGTGTAGATGCACAGTTCCGAAGCGATCCGCATGGACTCCCGGGCGATCTCCGCGGCATCGAGATCGGAGTGCTTCACGAGGGCGCGTGCCGCCGCCTGGGCATAGGGCCCGCCGGAGCCGATGGCGGCCACGTTGTCGTCGGACTCGATCACGTCGCCGTTTCCCGAGATGACGAGGAAGTCGTTCCGGCTCACGGCGATCATGAGGGCCTCCAGGTGTCGCAGCACCCGGTCCGTCCGCCAGTCCTTCGTCAGCTCCACGGCCGCCCTCAGGAGGTTGCCGTTGAACTGCTCGAGCTTCTGGTCGAAGCGGTCGAAGAGGGTGAAGGCGTCCGCCGTGGCGCCTGCGAACCCGACGACGACCCGGTTGTGGAACAGCCTCCGGACCTTGCGCGCCCCGTGCTTGATGATCGTCTGGTCGAAGGTCACCTGGCCGTCCCCGGCCACGACGACCTTGTCCTTGTGCCGGATGGCGAGAATGGTGGTGCCGTGAAACTTCATGTCCATTGGATGCCCTTTATCTCTTCGGTTCCGTCTCCGTTCAATTCAGTCATAAGTCTTTCAAATCCCCCCTGCCCCCCTTTTTCAAAGGGGGGTGTTTTTTATGACCTCCCCCTTTCATAAAGGGGGATAGAGGGGGATTTTCTTCTACCCTGTACCCTAGATTTTCGCCTTCGGGTGCGCCCTGTCGTAAATCTCCATCAGTTTCGCCACGGTCACCGACGTGTACTTCTGCGTTGTCGACAGGTTCTCGTGGCCCAGCATCTCCTGGATCGAACGCAGGTCCGCCCCCGCGTCGAGCAGGTGCGTCGCGAAGCTGTGCCGCAGCGTGTGCGGGCTCACCTTCTTGTTGATCCCGCTCTGCAGGGCGCAGCGGTCCAGGATCCGCGCAACGCTTCGCGTGGCGATCCGCGTGCCGTTCCGGCTCAGGAACAGGGGCGCATCCCCGTCCGCGGCCCGGCCTTTCCGGGCCCATTCGCCCCGCTTCGCAAGGTAATCCTGCACGGACCGCAGGGCCTGCCCCCCCACCGGCACGATTCGTTCCTTCTTGCCCTTGCCCCGGACCTTCACGAGGCCCTGCTGCACGTCGACGTCTCCCAGGTTGAGCCCGGTCAGTTCGCTGACGCGGACCCCCGAGGAGTAGCAGAGCTCCAGCATGGCCCGGTCCCGGGACCCGGCCGCGTCGTCGGGAAACGCCAGGTTCAGCAGCGAAAACATCTCCTCCACGGGCAGAAAGGCGGGAAGATATTTTTCGGCCTTCGGGGCCTGGACCATCTCGGCCGGGTTCACCCGGACCCTGCCCTCCCGCATCAGGTAGTTGAAGAAGGTGCGAAGGGCGGCAACCTTCCGCACGATCGTCACCTTCCGGACCTTCCGGCGGTACAGCGAGCCCAGGAACGAACGGACGGCCATGTGGTCGATGGCCGCCAGTTGCTCCCGTTCGCTTCCGCCCGCGGGCAGCAACCCGTTTTCCGCCAGGAACGCCCGGAACTGCCCGAGGTCGGCCAGGTAGCTGCGCTTGGTGTGGGGGCTCAGGTTCCTCTCCGTTGCCAGGTGCGCCCCGAATGCCTCGATGGCCTTTTCCATGACCGTATCCCTCTTGCGGATGGCCACACCCTTCATGAATGCAGAGGTTGAGAAGGGAAGAGGGTGAGAACGTTGCATGAGGCAACTGCCGGTTGCCTGCCCCGCGCTTCTCCATCCTTCTTACCTTCTTACCTTCAAACCCTCTTACCCTCTATCTCCGGCCGTTTCTCTTCCATCCGGGTATGCACAAACGGCCGGAAGATGTCTCTATATCAGGCCCCAATAAAAATAGCCACGAAAACGCATAAAAAAGTCCATAAAATCGGGTTTATGACTACTTTATGCGCTTCAGTGGCAAACGGGCCGTTTCGATCATGTGCAGCGTCGGATCCCGGCGTAGTAGCAGCACCAGGCGTGGGCAAAGTTGTTGTCGAACACCCGGACGCGGCCGTCCTTGAAGACGATCTTGACGAAGGAGTTTCCGCCGAGCACGGTGGAGTTCTGCTCCTCCACGACCATGCCCGTGCCCCAGTGGGGATAACGCAGGTGGACGACCCTGTCGCCCATCTTCAGATAAATGCGTCGTGTCTCTTCCACGCGGGGCCTCTTCGGGGCGTGACGGCGTCGTCACATCTTGTACTTCCCGAAGTCCTCCTCGGGAAGATTCTCCAGAAACTCCTTGAGCTCTTCCGTCTTCTTCTTGTCCAGCTCGTCGACCTTCTTGGCAAAGTCGATGTTGCGCGATTTCTCGATCACCTTCTCGTCGATGAAGATCGGGCAGTTGACCCGAAGGGCCAGGGCGATGGCGTCGCTCGGCCGGGAGTCGACGATCAGCGTGTCGCCGTTGCGTTTCAGGTGGATGCAGGCGAAGAAGGTGTTGTTCCTGAGGTCGACGATCTCGATCTTCATCACCTTCGCCTCGAGGATCTTCAGCAGGTCCCGGATGAGGTCGTGCGTCATGGGCCGCGAGAAGCTGATCTTCTCGAGTTCCGTGGCGATGGCGCTGGCCTCGAAGAGCCCGATCCAGATGGGCACCGCCCGCTTGCCCTCGAGATCCTTCAGGATCACGATGGGCGTGTTGGTCAGCGGGTCGATGGTAAGACCGGACACCTTCATCTCGACGAACATCTGAGGAACCCTCCCTCTTATCCCAGCATCTCGCCGCGGAGGGAATGCAGGAACGCCTCCACGATGCGGACCCGGACGGTCTTCCCGATGAGGTCCCTGCCTCCCGCGAAGTTCACGATCTTGTTCGATCTCGTGCGGCCGGACACGTCGCACGGGGTGTTGCGGCTCGTGCCGTCCACGAGGACTTCCGCGGTCCTTCCGACCAGCCTGTCGTGTTTTTCCTGCGTGTGACGGTCCTGGAGGGCCTGGAGTTCGATGAGCCGCCTGCGTTTTTCTTCGGGGCTCACCTTGCCGTCGAGCCCCATGGCGGCCGTTCCCTGCCTCTCGGAATACTGGAACGAGAATAAGGTATCAAACCTGACTTTTTCCATCAGGTCAAGCGTTTTCTGGTAGTCCTGCTCTGCCTCTCCGGGGAATCCGACGATGATGTCGGAGCTGATGGCAATCTCCGGCGAGGCCTCCCTCAGCTTGCGGACCCGGTCGAGGTAATCGGCGCTCGTGTAGCGGCGGTTCATCCTCGCGAGCACCGCGTCCGAGCCGGACTGGACCGGCAGGTGGATGCTCTCGCACAGGTTCTTCACGTCGCGGAAGCAGGCGATGATGTCGTCGGTGAGATCCTTGGGGTGGGAGGTGGTGAAGCGGACCCGCTCCACGCCCGGGATCCCGCCGATCGCGCGGAGAAGCTCCGAGAAGGTGTGTCCCCCGCCGGGGGACTTGCCGTAGGAGTTCACGTTCTGGCCCAGCAGGGACACCTCCTTCACCCCGTGGGCGGCCAGGGCCTTCACCTCGGCCAGGATCTCCTCGAATCGCCGGCTCTCCTCCCGGCCCCGCAGGTAGGGAACGACGCAGAAGGCGCAGTAGTTGTCGCAGCCCTGCATGATCGTGACGAAGGCGCTCACGGAACCCTTCGCGGGAAGGGTCGGGATGCCGATGGAGGGCACCGTCTCGCGGAAGCCCGTCCGGACGACGGGGCGGCCCGTCCGCCGGGCAAGCCCGATGCACTCGGGCAGGCGGTCGAGGTTGTGGGTCCCGACGACGAGATCCAGGAAGGGGGCCTTCTCGAGCAGCCGCTCCCCCTGCTGCTGGGCCACGCAGCCGCAGACCCCGATCTGCAGTCCCGGTTTTGCCTTCTTGAGATGCCGGTAGCGGCCGAGCTGGCTGTAGACCTTCTGCTCCGCCTTGTCGCGGATGCTGCAGGTGTTGACGATGATGAGGTCCGCTTCCTTCGCGCTCTCCGTCCTTGCGTACCCCGAACCCTTGAGGAGTTCCTCCAGCTGCTCCGAGTCGTGGACGTTCATCTGGCAGCCGAAGGTCCGAATGAACAGTTTTTTCGTCGCCAAGATTCCTCTTCCGATTCCCGACAGTTCCCTTTTTTTCTTAATATTACAGGCCCCGGGGGGAGTCAATCTTATTCTGACCGCTCGGCACGGCACGCTCGTCTGGCACGTCCTTTGCGTGAATTCCCTCAGGTGTTTCGAGACACCTGGACGAAAACGGGAGGATGTTATGAAGACGCTTCGCTTGATCTGTGTTCTTGCAATGGCTCTCCTGGTTGCCTTCCCGTCGATCGCCGTGGCCCAGACGGCCCAACAGGCCGAGGCGGTGCCCAACGTGACCGGCATGAAGGCGACGGAGGCCCAGCGGATGCTCATCCAGCAGGGCTGGAAGGCGGGTATGGAGTATCGGACGGTGGCGGACCCGAAGCAGGACGGCACGGTTCTCGTCACGAGACCGCCGGCCGGCACCCGGGTCGGCAAGCAGCAGGTCGTGATCCTCGTGGCCGGGAAATTGGCGGATCAGTCCCGGGTCCCGAATGTGACGGGCATGCCGCTGGCCGAAGCCCAAAAGGCCCTCGTCGCAAACAAGCTCAACACCCGGGTGATCCGGGAAAACACGGCGGACCCAGGCAAGAACCAGGTCGTGTTGAAGCAGCTGGCCGCTCCGGGGACGTCGATGGCGCCCGGTTCGACGGTGCCTATCGTTGTGGGCGTTCACACGGCGCCCGCGCAGGTGAAGGTGCCCTACGTCACGGGCAAACCGCTTGCCGAGGCGCAGAAAATCCTCGTCGACAGCAAGCTCAACGCCCAAGTCACCCATCAGCCCGTTGCGGAACCGCAGCGAAACGGCGTGGTCATCGGGCAGAAAGTCGCCGTCGGCACGCCCCTCGCGCCGGGCTCGATGGTGCCCGTCGTCGTGGGCCAGTACACGCCGCCCGCCACGACGCCCGTGCCGAGCCTCATGGGCATGAAGGCCGATGCCGCACGCCAGAATCTGGAAAAACAGGGCTGGAAGGTCAACGTGCAGGAAAAGCCCGGCACCGACGCGCAGCAGTCGGGAGTGGTCGTCCAGCAGAGCCCCCCTCCCGGCACGAAGGTGCAGCAGAAAAACCAGCCCGTGACCCTCTACGTCGGAAAGGCTCAGGAGAGGGTCCCGGTGCCCCAGGTTGCCGGAATGAAACTCCAGGAGGCCCAGGCCGTTCTGTCGAAGGCGCGGCTCAACGCCCAGGTCAGCACTCAGCCGGTTGCCGAGCCGCAGAGAAACGGCGTGGTCCTGGGCATGAAAATCGCTGCCGGTACGCCCGTCGCGCCGGGCACGATGGTGCCGCTCGTCGTGGGCGCGCACACGGCCCCGGCCACGAAACCCGTGCCGGGCGTCAAGGGCATGCCGGGCGGTCCGGCCATGCAGAGACTTCAATCGCAGGGATGGAAAGCGGACGTCCAGCGCAAGGCGGTGACGGACGCCAGGCAGAACAACCTGGTGCTCCAGCAGTCGCCGGAACCGGGCACGCAGGCCGACCCGGGCAAGCAGACCGTCACGTTGACCGTGGGGCAATATCGTGAAACCGTGCCCGTGCCCTCTCTCGTGGGAATGACATTCAAACAGGCAGAGGCCGCATTGAAGCAGGCGAAACTCACAATGGGCGCCGGAGCGGCGACGGCTACCGATCCGAAGAAGATCGATACCGTTTTGAGGCAGGACATCGCCCCGGGCACACCCGTCGAGCCCGGCACCCGGGTCGTCGTCACCATGGGGCTGGACCCGAAGGCCAAGGTCGCAGGGCCGCAGAATAACCCGTACCGCCCCTACAATCCCCCCATCACGCCGGATTCGACAGGCAACAGGAAGTGACCGCGGATTTCTGCAGCGACGCACCGGGGGGCGGCCGGCAAGGGCCGCCCCTCCTTTTTTCAGGCCCGCGGGGGCCGCCTCCCCATTCCCGCCCCGCACAGACTATCCCTTTCGACTCACCTTTTTTTCGTAGGCTTTTCTAATACCCCGATTAGAAAAAAATCATACTTTACTTTCCCTTACGGGGCTTTTACCCTGTCCGCAAGGCCGTCCCGGGCCTGCTGCCGGGATCGTCCATCACCAAACTGCCCGAAGCCGGGGAGGCGACATGAGAAAGAAAGCCGTTTTTCGACCGATTTCCATTGCCCTGCTGCTGATCTTCGCCCTTGTCACCCTGCCCAGCCTGGACGCGACGGTGGAGGCAAACGGCGCCCTGTTCGTCACCTCCTGGGGCTCCGACGTCACGAGCAGCGGCAAATTCAAGAAGCCCCTCGGCATCGCCGCGGATTCCTCCGGCCTCGTCTACGTCGCCGACTCCCGGAACAACCGGATCCAGGTCTTCAACGCCTCGGGCGCCTTCGTCACGGCCTGGGGCGCCTTCGGCACCGCGAACGGCCAGTTCGACCTGCCCTCCGACATCGCCATCGACTCCCTCGGGAACGTCTACGTGGCCGACGCGGGAAACCACCGCATCCAGAAATTCACCGCCGCCGGCGACTACATCACCCAGTGGGGAACCCAGGGCATTCTCAACGGGCAGTTCGACTCGCCCTCGGCCCTGGCGGTGGGCACGTCGAACAACGTCTACGTGGCCGACACGGGCAACGACCGCATTCAGCGGTTCACCTCGTCGGGCACCTTTGTCGGCGCCTGGGGAACCACCGGCTCGGGCAATGGCCAGTTCGCGAGCCCCCTGGGGATTGCGGCGGATTCCTCGGGCAATGTGTACGTCGCGGACACGGGCAACAACCGGATCCAGAAATTCTCCTCCGCCGACGCCTTCGTCGTCGCCTGGGGCACCGCGGGGACGGGCAACGGCCAGTTCGACGCGCCGACGGCCGTGGACGTCGACACCGCCGGAAACGTTTACGTGACGGATTCCCTCAACCACCGGGTCCAGAAGTTCCTCGTCGTGAGCGCCGTGGTCAACTACGTGACCCAGTGGGGGAGCTTCGGCCCCGGCGACACCCGGTTCAACAACCCGCAGGGGCTGGCGGTCAGCACCTCGGGGACGATCGTCTACGTGGCCGACACGGTCAACGACCGCATCCAGCGGTTCAACGATGCCGGCGTGTGGGACCTCACGTGGGGCTCCGCCCTGACCGCAAACGGCCAGCTCTCGAGCCCCGCCGACGTGCACGTGAATTCCCTGGGGAACGTGTTCGTGGCGGACTCGGGCAATCACCGCATCCAGCAGTTCACCTCGACGGGGACGTTCACGACCGTCTGGGGCGCCCTGGGAACCGCCGACGGGCAGTTCAACACGCCTTCTGCCGTTGCGGGCGATTCGACGGGCAATCTCTACGTGGCCGACACGGGCAACCACCGCGTCCAGAAGTTCGACGCGTCGAACGTCTTCATCGCCTCGTGGGGCACCCAGGGTTCGGCAAACGGCCAATTCGAGAGACCGCTGGGCATCGCCACCGACTCCAGCGGCAACGTCTACGTGGCCGACACGGGCAACGACCGCATCCAGAAATTCTCCCCGACGGGCATTTATCTCTCCAGCTGGGGGTCCACCGGCGCCGGGAACGGGCAATTCAATGCGCCCTCCGCCGTGGCGGTGGACAACCTGGGCAATGTCTACGTGGCCGACACGGGCAATCACCGGATCCAGAAGTTCACCACCCTGGGGGTCTTCGCCGGCACCCTGGGCTCCTCCGGGACGGCCGACGGCCAGTTCGACAGCCCGGCCGGCGTGGCCGTCGACGCAAGCGGCTTTCTCTACGTGGCCGACACGGGCAATTACCGCATCCAGAAATTCTCGCCCGGCGGGGTGTTCCTCGCCAAGTGGGGTTCCTTCGGTTCCGGCAGCGGCCAGTTCGACGGGCCGACGGGGCTCCGCCTGAGCCCGAACGGCAACCTCTACGTCGCCGACACGGTCAACCAGCGAATCCAGGTCTTCACGCCCGTCAGCACGCCCGGGGACGACTCGTCGGTGTACGTGAGCTGCTTCATCGCCACGGCGGCCTACGGCTCGGCCCTCGACCCGCACGTGCAGGCCCTGCGCGACTTCAGGGACCGGGTGCTTGCGCCGACCTCGATCGGCAGGGCCTTCATCGAGCTCTACTATGCGTGGTCGCCCCCCGTGGCCGCGTTCATCGCGCAGCACGAAGGGCTTCGAACGGCGGCGCGCTGGGCCCTCACGCCGATCGTCTACGCGGTGAAGGATCCGCTCCTGCTGGGCGTTCTCTTCATCCCGGCAGTCGGTTTCGCCTTCGCGCGCAGGCGGCGCATCAAACACTGAAAGGCTGCAGGTCGCATCTCCCCCTTCATCCCCCTTTCGTAAAGGGGGACGGAGGGGGATTTTCTTCTTCTCTTTCACTTCCGTCACTTCTGCCACTTCTTTCACTTATGTCACTCCTTTGCGCAAGAAAGCCTTTGCTCTCGTTGCTTTATTTCTGCTAAACAATCCCCCAGTAATCCCACCCCGAGAGGTCGGCCATGCGCTCAATCGTCCCGTTGCGCGGTCTCGTGTCCTTTTCCCTGTTAACCTGGATCGTCATCGCAACGCTCCCGCCCCCGGCCGCTTTCAGCGCCGGCGAGGGGGCGCGCATCGAGATGTTCGCGCCCCAGGGCACCGTCAAGGAGATTCGCCAGGTGACGGCCCGCTTCTCGGAGCCCATGGTCTCCTTCGGCGACCCGCAGCTGGCGGACCCCTTCGACATCCGGTGCGCCGAGAAGGGCAGCGGGCGCTGGGTCGACGCCCGGACCTGGTCCTACGACTTCGAGCGGAACCTTCCCGGCGGCGTCGCCTGCCGCCTCACCCTGAAGGCCGGCGTGAAGACGATCGCCGGAACGGCCGTCACGGACAATACGGCCTTTTCCTTCTCCACGGGCGGTCCCTCCATCCTCCAGTCGCGCCCCTACGAGGGGGACACGGATATCGACGAGAGGCAGATCTTCCTGCTCACCCTGGACGCGCAGCCCGTGCAGGAGACGCTCGTGAAAAACGCCTGGTTCTCCGTGGCCGGGGTGAACGAGCGGGTGGGCGTGACGCTCGTGACGGGAGAGGAACGCAAGCAGCTCCTCAAGGCGCTGCGGATCCGGAAGGACGAGGGCACGCTGGTGGCCCTCCGCGCAAGGCAGGCCTTCCCGCCCTCGGCGAAGGTCCGGCTCGTCTGGGGCACGGGCATCGCCGCCGGCAGCGGGGTGGCGACGGAGGAAGACCAGGTCCTCGAGTTCCAGGCCCGGGCCCCCTTCCGGGCCGAGTTCTCCTGCCCCCGCGAGAAAAAGGGCGGCGGCTGCATCCCCGTGCTGCCCATGCGCATGACCTTCTCGGCGCCCGCGCCCTGGAACCTGGCGAAAGACATCGTCCTGAAAGACGCAAGCGGCAAGACCTGGAAACCCAAAACCGGGGACGACCAGAGCCGCACGCACACCCAGTTCATCACCTTCCCGGGGCCGTTCCCGGAAAAGACGGCGTTCTCCATCGAGATGCCGAAGGGCATGAAGGACGACTCGGGGCGCCCCCTGGCCAACGCCGGCCGGTTCCCGCTCACGGTGAAGACCGAGGGCTTCCCGCCGCTTGCGAAGTTCGCCGCGCGCTTCGGCATCCTCGAAGCCGCAACCCCCGTGCTGCCCGTGACGGTGCGCAACATCGAGGCGGAGCTGAAAAACCGGCTTCTCACCGTCGAGGGCGACGCCGAGGAGACCGTGCCGGAGACGCCGGACCCCTCCGCCGCCCGGAGCAGGCGCGCGGACACGGCGGCGCCCGCCCTCGGCCAGCAGGTCAAGGGAAGGGTCCGGACGGTGAGCCTCACCGAGGAGGAGCGCGTCATCCACTGGCTGCGCAACGTCGCCTCGGCCACCCGCGAGAAGTCCCTCTTCGCGGGCCAGACGGCCGGAAAGGAATTCAGGCTCCCCGCCCCCGGCGGCGGGAAGGCCTTCGAGGTCATCGGCATCCCCCTCGAAAAACCCGGCTTCCACGTCGTGGAGCTCGAGAGCCGCATCCTGGGCCAGCACCTGCTGGCGAAGCCCGCCCCGCTGTACGTCCCGGCGGCGGCCCTCGTGACGAACCTGGCGGCCCACTTCAAGTGGGGTCGCGAGTCCTCGCTCGTCTGGGTCACGGCCCTCGACACGGGCGCCCCCGTGGCGGGCGCCGCCCTCTCCGTGCGCGACTGCAGCGGGAAGAGGCTCTGGCAGGGAAAGACGGACGAGCGGGGCGTGGCCCTCATCCGGGGCGCCCTCCCCTCCCAGGAGAAGCAGGCCCGCTGCACCTGGCCCGTCAACTACAGCGAGCACACGGGCATGCTGGGCGGCATGACGACGGGCCTCTTCGTCTTCGCCCGCACGGACAAGGACGCCACCTTCACCCATTCGAGCTGGGAGGACGGCATTGAGCCCTGGCGCTTCCAGCTCCCCTCGGCCGACTGGCGCGGACTCGACGACGCCGTCGGCCACACGATCCTCGACCGCACCCTGCTGCGGGCCGGCGAGACGGTGCACATGAAGCACATCCTGCGGGTGCCCACGACGGCCGGGCTCACCCTGCCCGGGGAGCGCTCCCGCTTCGACGAGGTGGAGATCCGCCACGGCGGCAGCGGGCAGGAGTACCGCGTGCCCCTGGCCTGGGAAGACAACGGAAGCGCCGCGACGGACTGGAAGATCCCCGAGGGCGCGCGCCTGGGCTCCTACGAGGTGAGCCTCGCACGAAAGGGCGACAAGAACGCGCCGAAGCTCGCCACGGGATTCTTCCAGGTGGAGGAGTTCCGCATCCCCCTGATGAAGGCCGTCGTGCAGGGGCCCGCCGCACCCCCCGTGCAGCCGAAGGAGGTCGGCCTCGATCTCTCCGTGTCCTACTTTTCCGGCGGCGGCGCGGGACGGCTCCCCGTGAAGCTCCGCGGCGAGATCCGGCCGCGGGCGCTGAGCTTTGCGGGATACGACGAGTACACCTTCTCGGGAGAGCGCCTGAAGGAAGGCACCCGGACGCTGTCGGCCTACGACGAGCCGGCTCTCGACGACGAAGAGGCCCCCGTCCGCGACCGGCTGCGCCGCCTGCCCACGCAGGAGCTGAAGCTCGACGAGACCGGTTCCGCGCGGACGAAGTTCGCCAAGCTGCCGAAGATCGACGCGCCCAGGTCCCTCCACGCCGAGCTCGAGTACCGCGACCCCAACGGCGAGGTCCAGACGGCGGCCGCGGACATCCCGCTGGCCCCCTCGAAGCTCGCCGTGGGCCTGAGGCCGGAATCCTGGACGGCCTCGGCCGATTCGCTGCGCTACCGTGTGGTCGTGCTCGACCTGGCGGGAACCCCCGTGCCCGACGCGGAGGTCTCCGTCGATCTCTACCAGCGCAAGACCTTCTCGCACCGCAGGCGGATCGCCGGCGGGTTCTACTCCTACGAGAACGTCTCCGAGGTCAAGCGGATCAACCTGCCCTGCAAGGCCAAGTCCGACGACGCCGGGATGGCGGTCTGCGAGGCGGGCCCGCACTGCAAGGGCAGGACCGACGCCTCGGGGCTGCTGCTGTGCGAGGCGCCCTCGCCCGTCTCGGGCAACGTGATCCTGCAGGCCGAGGCGAAGGACGCCGACGGCAACCCGGCCCTGGCGACCTTCGGCCTCTGGGCGGCCGGCAAGGACGACTGGTGGTTCGAGGCGCGCAACGACGACCGCATCGACGTGATCCCCGAGAAGAAGCGCTACGAGCCCGGCGAGAAGGCCCGCCTGCAGGTGCGCATGCCCTTCCGCGAGGCGACGGCCCTGGTCACGGTGGAGCGCGAGGGGATCGTGGACGCCTACGTGCAGAAGCTCTCGGGCACGAACCCCGTCGTGGAGATCCCCGTGAAGCGAAACTACGCGCCCAACGCCTTCGTCTCGGTTCTCGCCGTCCGGGGGCGCACGGGCGAGGCGGCCCCCACGGCGACCTTCGACCCCGGCAAGCCCGCCTGGAAGCTCGGCATCGCCGAGATCCGCGTGGGCTGGAAGGAGCACGAGCTGGCCGTGGAGGTCAAGCCCGACAAACCGGTCTACCGGGTGCGCCAGGAGGCGGACGTGCTCTTCCGGGTCCGCACGGCCTCCGGGCAGAAGCTGCCGGAGGGAACGGAGCTGGCCGTGGCCGCCGTCGACCGGGGCCTCCTGGCCCTGCGGCCCAACGGCACCTGGAAGCTCCTGGAAGCGATGATGGGCCGGCGGCCCTACGAGATCTTCACCTCGACGGCGCAGATGATGGTGATCGGCAAGCGGCACTTCGGTCTCAAGGCCCTGCCGCAGGGCGGAGGGGGCGGCAAGCAGATCACCCGCGAGCTCTTCGACACGCTGCTCGTCTGGAAAGCGTCCGTGCCGCTGGACGAGAAGGGCGAGGCGCGACTGAAGATCCCCCTGAAGGACAGCCTCACGGAGTACCGGATCGTCGCCGTCGCAACGGGCGGGCCGGACCTCTTCGGCACGGGGCAGGCCGACGTCCGCACGACGCAGGACCTGCAGCTGCTGGCGGGCATCGCGCCGCTGGCCCGTGAGGGCGACTTCCTGAAGGCCGGCGTCACGATCCGCAACACGACGCAGAAGCCCATGAACGCCGAGGCGCGGCTCGCCCTCACGGCCGGGAAGGAGAAGACCGACTACGAGACGCTGCGCGTCGGCCTCTCGCCGGGCGAGGCGAAGGAGATCGGGTGGGACATCCGGGTGCCCGCCGGCGTCGGCAAGCTCGACTACGAGATCTCGGCGGTGGAGCGCGACGGCAAGACCGAGGACCGCATCCGGGTTTCGCAGAAGATCGTCCCCGCCGTCCCCGTCCGGACCTGGCAGGCGACCCTGGTGCAGGTGCGCGGCAAGGCCGAAATCCCCGTGGAGCGCCCGGCCGGCGCCCTCGCGGGCAGGGGCGGCATCGCGGTGAGGCTGCAGCCGCGGATCGCCGACGGGCTGGACGGCGTGCGCGAGTACATGTCGCTCTACCCCTACGGCTGCCTGGAGCAGAAGATCTCGAAGGCCGTGGCCCTTCGCGACAGGGCGCTCTGGCAGGAGCGGATGCGCGAGATTCCGGCCTACCTCGACGGCGAGGGGCTGCTGAAGTACTTCCCCCTCATGCGGACGGGAAGCGACGTGCTGACGGCCTACGTGATGGCCATTGCCCACGAAGCGGGCTTCGAGATCCCGGCGGCCGTCCGGGACCGCATGGCGGCGGGGCTCGCGGGCTTCGTGGAGGGGCGCATCCGGCGCTCGAGCGACCTGGCCACGGCGGACCTTGCCATCCGCAAGGTGGCTGCCGTCGAGGCCCTTGCGCGCTACGGGAAGGCGAAAGCCGCCCTGCTGGCCTCCGTGGCCGTCGAGCCCAATCTCTGGCCCACCTCGGCCGTGATCGACTGGATCGGCGTGCTGAAGCGCACGGCCGACATCCCCGACCGGGCGAAGAAGCTCGCCGCGGCGCAGCAGATTCTTCGCTCGCGCCTGAACCTGCAGGGCACGGCGATGGGTTTCTCCACGGAGAGGGCCGACGGCCTGTGGTGGCTCATGGTCTCGCCCGACGTCAACGCCGTGCGCACCCTGCTGGCCGCAACCGACCTCGAGGCCTGGAAGGAGGACGCCCCGCGCATCGCCAGGGGGGCCCTGGGCCGGATGAAGCGGGGGCACTGGGACACGACGACGGCGAATGCCTGGGGGACGCTTGCCTTCGAGAAGTTCTCGGCGGCCTACGAGAAGGTCGACGTGTCGGGCAAGACAACGGCCTCGCTGGGGCCCAAGTCCTCGTCGGTGAGCTGGGGCTATTGGGAGACGCCCAAGGGAGGTACGGTGCGCTTCGACTGGCCCGACAGGAAGGAGACCCTCGCGCTGCAGCACGAGGGGGACGGCGCCCCCTGGGCGACGGTGCAGGCCCTCGCGGCCGTGCCGATCCGGAAGCCCTTCTCGGGCGGCTACCGGATCAAGAAGACCGTGACGGCCGTGGAGAAGAAGGTCAAGAGCTTCTGGAGCCGCGGCGACGTGGTGAGGGTGCTCCTCGAGGTGGAGGCCCAGTCGGACATGACCTGGGTCGCCCTGAACGACCCCATTCCGGCGGGCTCGGCCGTCATCGCCGTGGGCCTCGAACCGGGCCAGGAGAAGAACGCGGGCCGCGCGCAGGAAGCCTACGTCGAGCGCGCCTTCGAGGCCTGCCGGTTTTACTACCGGTACGTCCCGAAGGGAACCTGGAGGACGGGCTACACGCTGCGCCTCAACAACGAGGGCACCTTCCAGATGCCGCCCACGCGGGCCGAGGCGCTCTACGCGCCGGAGATGTTCGGCGAGATCCCGAACCCGGTGCTGTCGGTGAATCCCTGACGCGACGAAGTCGAGCCAGGGGAAGGGTATCGGGTATCGGGTCTAGGGTATCGGAAAGAAAGCAGATTCGTTTATAAAAAATTTCGGTCCTCTTTGGACCCCTCTTGCGGACCGGAAAGACCGGATGGACTGGAGAGACCGGATAGACGCATGCATCGTTTGAATCTCCGAGGCTGGAAATTCGCCCTTG
>CAZPCN010000016.1:47772-49555 GCA_964585095.1 uncultured Syntrophaceae bacterium
AGACCGGATAGACGCATGCATCGTTTGAATCTCCGAGGCTGGAAATTCGCCCTTGCCGCCGTCTTCGTCGGCTGTGTGGCCTTTCTCTGCACGCTTGCGGCGGGGCTCTTCCTCTCCGGACCCGCGCTGCCGCCCTTCGCAGAGGTGCGCGCCGCGCACCGCCTCTCCGATGCCGTGCTGATCGACCGGCACGGCAGCGTGATCCACGAGCTGCGCGTGGACCCCACGGGCAGACGGCTCGAGTGGGCGGCCCTGACCGACATCTCGCCCGCGCTTCGCAGCGCCGTCATCGCCGCAGAGGACAGGCGCTTCCGCGACCACGGGGGCGTCGACTGGGTCGCCCTGACCGCCTCGACGCTTCGTCACGCCCTGTCCGGGGGAACCCGGGGCGCGAGCACGATCAGCATGCAGCTCGCCTCGAGACTCGACGAGGCCGCAACGCCCCGCGGCGCAAAGAGGACGTGGCGAGAAAAACTGCGCCAGGTCTCTGCGGCCCTCGCGCTGGAGCGCGCCTGGTCCAAGGACGAGATCCTCGAGGCCTACCTGAACCTCATCACGTTCCGGGGGGAGCTGCAGGGAATCGCCGCCGCCTCGCGGGGCCTCTTCGACAAGGACCCCTCCGGGCTCGGCGAGGCGGAGTCGCTGCTGCTGGCCTCGCTCATCCCCTCGTCGCGGACGGCCACCGAAGCCGTGGCGCGCCGGGCCGCGCGGCTGGCGGAGCGGACGGGTTCCGCAACGACGGCGGAAGAAATCGCGGCCCTGGCCGCGGAGACGCTCGGCCGGCCCTACCGCATCCGGCCCCAGGTGGCGCTTGCCCCTCACACGGCGCGGATGCTGCTTGCGGGTGAGGCGGGACAGCGGGCGCAGTGCACGCTCGACGGCGAGCTCCAGGCGTTCGTCCTGGAGGCGCTCAACCGCCAGCTCGCGCAGCTCGCGGAGCGAAACGTGCGCGACGGCGCCGTCCTCGTCGTCGACAACGGCACGGGCGAGATCCTGGCCTACGCGGCCAACCAGGGCGGCGCCTCGACCGCTCCCCACGTGGACGGCATCCGGGCGCTGCGGCAGGCGGGCTCCACGCTCAAGCCCTTCCTCTACGGCCTGGCCATCGAGAAGCGGTTTCTCACGGCGGCCTCCATCCTGGAGGATGCGCCCCTGCAGATCCCGACGGCGGGCGGCCTCTACGTGCCGGAAAACTACGACAGGGAGTTCCTCGGCCCCGTCAGCCTGCGGACGGCCCTGTCGGCCTCGCTCAACATCCCCGCCGTGCGGACGCTCATGCTCGTCACGCCCGATGCCTTCGTGGAGCGGCTGCGGGCCCTCGGGATGGAAAGCCTCGACCGCGAGGCGGACTACTACGGATACTCGCTCGCGCTGGGCTCGGCCGACGTGACCCTCTACGAGCTGGTGAACGCCTACCGGACGCTCGCCAACGGGGGGCGCTGGGGCAGGCTCAAGATCGCCGCGGGCGAGGCCGTGCAGGCGACGGCGCCCGTCATGGACGCGCGGGCCGCCGGGATCGTCTCGGGCATCCTCTCGGACCGCGAGGCCCGCAGCGCGACCTTCGGCCTCGAGAACCCGCTGGCCACACGCTTCTGGACGGCCGTCAAGACCGGCACGAGCAAGGACATGCGCGACAATTGGTGCGTGGGTTACTCCGAACGCTACACCGTCGGGGTCTGGGTGGGCAACTTCCCCGGCGAGCCCATGTGGAATGTCTCGGGCATGGCGGGCGCCGCCCCGGTGTGGCTCGACATCATGAACCACCTCCACCGGCGCGCCGCCT
>CAZPCN010000017.1:0-49181 GCA_964585095.1 uncultured Syntrophaceae bacterium
CGGGGTGCTGCCGACCCGGGACCCGTCCCGGTACACCCGGTAGCCGAACATCAGGAGGTCATCCTGGGACGCCGTCCAGTTGAGCTGGACGCTGTCCGACGATACGGTGGCGGCCTGAACGCCCGAGGGAACCGTCGGGGGGTACTGGTCGCCGGAGGACCCGCAGCCGGATAGGCAAGCCAAAAGAGCCCACAACACCGCGGCGAGAAGGAAGCTTGTTTTCATGCAGCAGCCTCTCCAATCAACGGCGCTCGACAATCGATTGCCGTGATTCATCTACATTTTCATATCCTTACGTATCATCATGCCTTTCGCGATCGATGCCGGGGCATGTGATCCCCTTCCTATCCCTAAATCGGCAGAATGTCCGGGAAATTGAGCGTGTGGATGCCTGGAAGGCAAAAAAATATGCCGCCCCGCACCGGGCGGGGGAGCCCGGTACGGTAGCGGCATTGCTTGCAGGCGCCGTCCCGAGGGGGGTCAGCCGCAGGGGTCCCTGCGTCGGGGAGTCGGGCACAGCGCCAGCGAATGTATACAAAATACAGAATTCGAGATCAAGCTTTTTTTATCGGGACCGGGGTGTGCTTTTGACTCTTTGTCGGCCGGCGGAAATGGTGTACATTGAAAAGGCGATCAACGGCCCCCGGTTCGCGAAGGGGAGCCGGACCGACCGGGAGGAGGGGTGAACGGGATGGGCGTTTTCAACAGCCGGCTTCTTGCCTGCATCGTGATGGTTTCCCTTGCCGGGTCCGCGTGGGCGGCCGAGGAGGCTCTGATGAACGACACGCTGAAAACGATCTTAGCGCGCAAGAGCGTGCGCTCCTATCGAAGCGAGCCGGTGCCCGAAGAAAAGATCCAGATGCTCGTCCGGGCCGGGATGGCCGCCCCGACGGCCGTGGACAAGCGGCCCTGGGAGTTTGTCGTCGTGACGGACCGGGCCGTCCTGAAGCAGCTCGCCGACGCCCTGCCCTACGCAAAGATGGCGGACCGGGCCGCGGCCGCGATTGTCGTCGGGGGCGACGTCCGGAAGCAGTGGGGCGGCATGGAGTCGGACTACTGGATCATGGACTGCAGCGCGGCGACGCAGAACATCCTGCTGGCGGCCGAGTCCATGGGCCTCGGCGCCGTGTGGACCGCCGTGTATCCCGAGGACAGCCGCGTCCGGGCCGTCCGTCAGATCCTCGGCATCCCCCCTCACGTCGTACCGCTGAATGTGATCCCCGTGGGAGTGCCGGCAGGCAGGGAAAAGGCAAAGGACAAGTACGACCCGAAACAGATCCACTGGAACAAGTGGTAAACCATGGCGGCGGCAAAGGCCCGCCGGGCGCGTGAACGGATGAGAGGCAATCGGCCCATGCGTCCCGTCATCCTGGCCATGCTCATCGGGGCAGCCGGGCTCGGCGTCTATGAAATCTCGATGCTGGGCATCCGCATCAACCGGGGCAAGGAGATCGCAGCCGCAAGCCGGCCCTTCGAACGGAAGAGCCCGGGCGCGGCGCGCCGCATTCTCGTCGTGGGCGACAGCACCGGCGTGGGAACCGGCGCCGCGCGGCCGGAAGAATCCGTCGCGGGCCGGATCGCCGCGGAGTTCCCTTCCGTCGAAATCGTCAACCTCGCCCGAAACGGCGCAACGGCAAGGGACGCCCTCATCCAGCTCGAGTCCGTCCCGGGCGCACCGTTCGACATCGTCCTCGTCCAGGTCGGGGGAAACGACATCCTGGGGTTCACCGACCTGGGGGAACTGCGGGAAACCACCCGGCGTGTCCTGGCAAAGGCCCGGGAAACAGGCAAGGCGGTCCTCTTCATGAGCACCGGCAACGTGGGGCTTGCACCCGCTTTTTTCCCGCCCGTCTCGTGGCTTTACACGGCGAGGACCCGTCAGGCCCGGGCGATCTTCATGGACGCTGCGCTGACGTCCGGCGCCCGGTACGTGGATCTGTTCAGAGAGAAGGGGGATGAGCTGTTCCTGGGCGATCCGGACCGGTACTACACCCCGGACTACCTTCACCCGGGTTCGGAAGGTTATCGAGTCTGGTACGAGGAGTTGAAAAAACAGACGGGGCTCTCAGAGATCCTGGGGAAAGAAGGCAGCCGTTCCGGCGGCTAGTGAACGTAGATCACCCGCCACCCGTGAAAGAGAGATGATTTCACGGGGCGGCGGGTGACCGCGCGTTCATGGAAGTCCGCTGTTTACTGAACCGGTTCGTCCGGCCCCGGTTTCTTCGTGACGCCGGCTTTCAAGAGCCCGCAGTTTGCACGGAGCTGGTCCAGGCAGCAGGCCAGGGACTCCTCGGCAAACGACTCCGTCGCCTCCAGGCAGTTCTTCAAGGCCCTGCCGGCCTCTTTCCCGTCGGCCGTGATCTTCTGCTCCAGGACCATGGTTTTCATCCAGTCGATACACGCCGACGAGGCCCTCGAGCCGTTCTCCCAGGTCGCCTTCCCATAAGCCGTCAGGTCCTCGGAAAAACCGTCCACCGAGAGGGGTGCCGGCATCCCGGCGACGAGTTTACGGACGTCCAGGGCCGCAGCCCCCCGCCTCGCCTTTTCGACGAGGCTTTCCATCGGGAAGTTGTACAGCTCGAAGAGGTTCCCGTACAACCTGCGGACGGGATCGGCGGAAGGCTTCATCTCCAGGGTGTCCTGCACCACGCGCATAAAGGATTCCGTCGTCTCCTGCATACTTCGCCGCCTGCGGTTCATGAGATCGACCGACTCTTCCGACCATTTCGTGATCCACTGCAAAGGGTTTTGCTCCAACAACACATCCGTGCCCATCATCATGCTACCTCCTGAAAAATGCTTCCTGACAGGGAATCAGGAAAAGAAGTGTTCGTTTCGGGGGCAGAATAGCCCACTTGATGTTGCGATGCAATATCAAATAAATTACAGGTTATTATCAGTTAATAACTGATTTATTACCGTAGTTATATCCAATTTTGCACTTATAAATACTGCATATTTTCGCATTGCATCATCAACAGGGCAACCCGCATCGCGGTGTGACCTTCCACGTCTGGACCTGTCAAGCGGGGTGAGCGGCTCAGAGATTGCGGACCCTGTCCACGGCAGCCTGGACGACGAAGACGCGGATGTTGTTGCTCCTGTCGTCGACGGGGTTGATGAAGAAACCCGGACGGTTCGGTTCATAACCCAGCGTGGAGCCGACCAGCTTTTCCCCGTCCTTGAACAGGATCTCCATCTTCCGGCCCTGGGACCTGTCGCCGTCGGAAAACTGGCGGCGCTCGTCGTACGAGGGGTCTCCGCCGAAGTCTTTTACGAAGAAAATGGCCTTGAGGTCCTTGACCAGGATCTGCTCCGTGTCCTGCCCGGAGGATTTCTGCTGGGGATGGAGGTGGAACCGGTCCTTGTTGGGAAAGAAATCCTGCGTGTAGCCCTTGATGACCTTTCCATCGGCATACCGAACGACGACTTTTACAGGATCCATGGACACCCCCGGGACTGCTTTCGCATCATGAACGATCGAAGAGCAATTTCTGAGCCAGCGCCCGTCGTGCCCCTTCATTTCCCGTACCCCGGTCCCTGTCGCCCGCCCGCTCTTTTCCCTTGACACCCCCCCTTCCCTCTCCTATACTCCCGCCGGTTTTTTCGCTTCGCGAGGGACCTGCGTTTTCGGGGAGAGAGTGCTGGCGCTTCATGCAGAAGATCATGGTGATTTCCGACACCCATGACGATCGCGACGCGATCCGGGGTGTCCTGAGATACCTGAAGAGCGTCCAGGTGGACCGGATCATTCACCTGGGCGACTATTACGACGATGCCGACGCGCTGGCGCAGGCAGGCTATCCCGTCACGCGTGTCCCCGGAACCTGGGACACCGTCTATTACCCCGATCCCGGGGTGAGCAACCGCACGTTCATCGAGATCAACGGCTGGCGGATCTTTCTCACGCACACCCCCGAGTCGCACTACAACGACCGGGCCGACGACATCAGGCCGGAGACCGTCATCGGCAGCGGAAGGGCCGACATTTTCCTCTTCGGCCACACCCACATCACCGAGATCCGGCGCCGCAACGGGACGATCTGCATCAACCCCGGCCACATGAGCAGCGACGAGAGCCGGGGATGCCCCCTCACGTTTGCCCTGCTGGAGATCGACCCCGAGGAGCTGACCGTGAGCATCTTCCAGCTCCCCGGCCCCCGCCCGCGCATCCGGAAGAGTTACCGCAAAAGCGACCTGCGATAGGCATCGCCATTCTTCACAGAGCCCCCCTGATCCCGGCGCAGACAGGAAGAAAAGGGACCGGCGGCACTCAGCCGCGGTCCCTCTTTCGTTCAACGGGTGTTGCGCGTCCTCAGCGGACGGACTTTGTGACCTTCCAGTCCTTGCGTCTCTCCTCGGGATCGCGGTTCGGGTCGTAGAGAGTGTCGTTGGAGTAGATGTACTCGCCCAACGAGTTCACCCAGCGCATCTTCCACGCGCTCGTGTCGCGCTCCACCTTCCCCGTGAAGGGGTTGCGGTAGTCGTTCTTGCCCGTGAGCGTCAGGTACTGGTCCGTCTGGATCTCCTTCCGCGTCCGGTCGCGGTGGGCCACGATCTCCCGGTCGATGCGGCTCATGTCCTCGAGGACCTTGCGGGCCGTGTCCGCCCGCTGGCCTTGCCCCTTCATCTCGCCCGCCACCCATTGGGGGTTGAACTGCACCGAGTTGGAGATGATGTCCAGGACCGGCTTCCAGTCGTCCGCCTCGCCCGCCGGCGCGCGCATGGCCGTCGTGAGGTCGTTGGACCAGGCCGCCATCGCGGCCCTGGCGTCGACGAGCACCGTGTAGAGCAGCTCGCGGTATCGCGAGCCGCCCTCGGCATACTCGACGACGATGAACCCCGCGTGGAAAGCCATGGGCCGGACGCCCGCCTGGGCGAGCTGGCGGTTCAGGGGCGCCGCGGCGCCGGCAACGGCCGAGGCCAGCTTCGGCAGCGGTTCCTTGCGAAGGACCTTCACGTCCCTCGCGCCGGGCCGGGTCTGTTTGAAGGTGTAATTGAGGAAGCCCTCGACCGTGGGCATCCGGACAACGGTCATCCCGTTGTAGTTCGCCCCCGGCCCGTGGGTGGGAGGGACGATGGGACCATCGGCGTAGTTGATCTTGGGAAGTCGCCGGAGCATGACCGTGCCCTTGCGGTCGCTCTTGACGGCGATGTCGCACTTGGCCTCGACGGAGTTGCCGGGGCCGCCCGCCCGCGACGGGTCGACCCGGAAGATCCCTCCCTCCACGATCCAGCCCTTCGGTACGAGCAGGGTGAAGGCGTTCTCCTTCGGCTCGGCTACCCGGTGGAAGACGACGGTGGCAGGAACCCCCCTGGCGGTTGCAGGCTGAACCGTCCAGAGGCCCAGGACGATGAATGCGAACAGAACGAACAGGACGATGTCTCTCTTTGCCATGACACCCCCCCTTGCGAACATGGAAAATGAGAACTCGTTTCGGCAGAACCCGGACGGGCCATTCCCTGACGGGAGGTCTTACCACAACGGGACGGCAAACACACGGGAAGAATGAGCGGCGCGTTCGGCTTAATCCACTTTCTGGCTGACGTGTCTCATGGAGCAAGAACGAAGAAGGCCTTTTTTCTACGCTTTGCACTCTCTCGAAACCCCTGTCGACGCAAAAACGAATGCCGGCGCGCAGGGGAGAGCCCGCTTCCCGGTAAAAAAAGCGGGCCTGCGCTTTCTCGTTGACTTTCCAGCCGGATTTCTTTAGCCCTTTTCGATAGGAACCGCGTTCTGTCCCTCGGTGTCAAACCCGGCCCAACCCCTCCGACCGGACGCATGCGCACCGAATCGCGACGCCATTTCCTGAAGACCTGCCTTCGCCTCGCCCAGGCCGGGTGCGGCATTCCGATTTTTACGCTCTGCCGAGGCTGCAGCGACGAGAGGCGCTCCAAGGGCCCGGTCAAGCCCGGAGCAAGCTCGCGCGATCACCGTCTCGCGGCCAATCCCAACCCCGATTTCAAGCCCGCCTACGCCAGGCTCCACCGCAGCGGAGAGTTGAGGGCGCGCGGGGAGGGTCTGTGGTGGCGGATGCGCCGTTGCGATCTCTGTCCCAAGGAATGCGGGGCAAAGCGGTCTCAAGGCATGAGCACCCGTTATCCGACACGCCTTCCTGTGCGAAAGCACCCGGAAAGGAGAGGAACGGGGATCGAGATCGAACAGGAGCTTGTGGCCCACAGCGGCGTCCAGATGCCGCCGGTGCGGTCCGGATGGGATCTGCGGGCCAACCGGCCGTTCTGAAGATGTCCGCTTCAACCACGCGGGCATGGACATGCCAACCCGATCCAAGGAGGGACGAAGCCATGAAAAAAGAGAGGTTATGGATTGTCTTTGCCGGCCTGTTCCTGATCTGCGGATGCGGCGCGAACCTGGTTTTCGTATCGGACCGTGACGGCAGAGACCAGATTTACAGCATGGCCGCAAACGGGTTCAATCAGCAAAACCTTTCAAACAGCAGCTCTCACGACCATTTCCCGGACATCTCCCCCGGCGCCGACAAAATCGTCTTTTCGTCATTCCGGAATCCCCCCGGGGAAAACATCTACCTCATGGATCTCGACGGGCAGACCATCCAACAGCTCACGACCGGGACCGGGCAGAGGACGCGGCCGCGCTGGGCGCCAAACGGCCTCATCGCCTTCGCTTACCCCTCTTACACCGGGAACGCCCGGATCTGGACGATTCGGAGCGACGGCAGCGGGCTTGCCGCCGCGAGCAGCCCCGGGCCCGGCGAGTCCGACGACAACGGCCACGATTTTTACGATGCCGGCAGGATGATCGTTTTTTCACGCCTCGACGGCACGACGCAGGGGCGCGATCTCTACGCCGTGAAATCGGACGGGACGGGGATGCCCCTGCGAATCACGAACACGCCCGATGTCAGCGAGGTCCTGCCCGTGGTCTCCCACGACGGGCGCCTGCTCGCGTATCGCGCCTTCTATCACGCGACGGGACGGGACGCGATCCACATCGCGAGCACGGGTACCTGGGCTCCCGTCCGCGAGATCACGCTGCAGCCGCCCGCGGACATCAACATCTCGGGCCTTTCCTTCCGGGGCGACGACCAAGGGCTCTTCGTCTCGGTCCAGGTATCCGACATCCCGGACATGAATGTCGGCAAAAGGCAGGAGATCTTCTCGGTAGGCATCGACGGCCAGAACCAGCAGAGGCTGACCAGCAATGAGCGGGGCGACACATCGCCCGTTGCCGTCGCAGCTACCCGGCAGGCCGAGGGGATTCCCGTCCTCTTCGTCCACGGGCACGCAAATGGCGCCGCACCGGCGTGGCAGCAGCCGGGAAGCGCGGGGACGACATCGTTCCAGGCCTCACTGGAGGCCAACCCGGCCCTGCCGATCCGGCCCGTCTATCTGTCGCTGCCCGTGCATGGCAGCGACCATCCCGAGTATTTCGGCCGCAGCATTGCCGATGACGCCACGGACATCCTGGCCGCCATCGAAGGGGGCAACGATTCGAACAACCAGCCGCACACAGGCATCCTGAACGACCCCGCCTACGGGGGAGCGACGAAGGTGGCCCTCGTCGGCTACAGCCAGGGTGCCATCAGCAGCCGCTACTACATCAAGAACCTCATGGGAAGCCGGAAGAGCGGCGCCGTGACGGTCTCCGAATTCATCGCCCTCGCCGCGCCGACCCACGGTGCCGGCGGGACGTTCTCCTGCGGCAATGAAAACGAACCGGATCGCTCGACCCGGGAGCTCTGCGGCGGGAGGATGGCCTCGCTTGTGAGCCAGGCACTGCCCTGCGGCAGCTGCGCACCCGACCCGCCGCCGTTCTCTACCAACGCGACGGGAGACGTGGCCTTCCTGAACGACCTCAACGGGCACGACTACAGGCTCAACTGCAACGACTCGAACATCCCCTCCCCGGATCTGGAAGCGCCTAAAAGCAGGCCGGACCTTCCGGACGGGGTCCTGTACGTCAATCTCTACGCCGCGGGGAACGATGATCTGATCGTGGGTGGGCAGACCCAGTCCCTGGATTGCCTCGGCCGGCGGCTGGCCAGAAACCATGCCCCCAACGCCGTCAACAGGGAGATCACCGGCACCCCGATCAACGTTCACAGCAACTTCCCCCACCACTGGCCGACGATTTGCGTGACCCTCAAGACGATCGTCAACCGCCAGGACCCGGCAGGCGAGACCGATGCCTGCCAGGGACTGACCCGGCCGCAATGAAGCCGACAGCGAGGGAGGCATCCGACGATGCCTCCCTCGCTGTCTTTTTTACGGCCGGCCCGCGAGCGGGATCACCCGTGCGGGTGCCATTTTTTCATGTGGTCGGCGTGGGTTTTCAGGTAGGCCCCCGGCTTGAAAAAGCGGTCGTAGAACTCCAGGTCGAGATGATGCGCCTGCAGATGCATGATTGTGAATATGGAAGGAACCGTTCCGGGGAACTTGCCGAAGGTGTCCAAGACATACTGGGCCTGCAACGCAACGCAGGCGCGGAACTCCTCGCTGTGAACCCGGGCGGCGCCCCGCACGGCCCGCGAGTCGTTCCACGGCCCGGGCGTGTCGGGGTGAAAGGGCCCGCCGAAGCCGAACTTTCGCTCGCAGACGGCCTCCACCGCGGCGCGCATGTGGGGGTAATGAGGCGGGCAGAACCCCTCCATCACGCCTGCCAGTCCCGTCGGATTCGGGTAAGGCCATCGCTCGTTGGTGTCGTATCGGAACCCGAGCCCGGGCACATCGGGGTTTCCGCTCGCCCCCAGGTAACTGAAGGCGTCGATGCCGTTGAACATCCACCCCCCGAGACCCACGGCCTGCAACATGAGTGCGCCGGCATAGCAGCCCGTCGCCAGCTCCGTCGTCAGCTCGGCCAGCGACCACTGCTCGACAAACGTGATGGGCCAGGTGTTGTTCACGTCCACCAGTCCCCTGAACGCGTCGATCCCCGGGATGGGCCTCCGGTGGATGTCGTCCGTCAGCACGAGACCGTTCTGGAGCATGTAGCAGAGGTTCAGCAGAACGTGCTGGGACAGGTCCCCCACGGGGGTGACGAGAAGCGTGCCGGGATGATTGACGACCCAGGTGTTGTGCGGCTCCACGTAGGGAACCTCGGCGGGGAGTCCCAGCCGCCCGTCGCGGATCTTACGCACGCGGCGCCGCATCGAATCGAGAAACTCGTCCGGGTCCAGGGAGCCGTCGCCCGCCCGCTCGGCGAAGGCCGGGGAGTCGCGCGTGTCCAGCACGTAGACCCCGTCGTCGTCCGTGAAAAAGGTCTGGCTCGTGTGAAACCCCGCGGAAGACGGGAAGGTCCTCCCCCCGGCCGCCCCGGCATAGTTCGACAGGTGCGGGGCATACCGCGCAGCGCGAAAGATCATGTGGTGCCAGGCCGTGTTGCCTCCGCAGGCGGCCACGACCAGGAGCGTTTCCGGCTCGGAGAGCGGCACCGCCGGGAACCGGGACCTGTACTGGAACACCCCGTCGGGGATCTCGGCCCCCATGCAGAAGCGCCGGGAACGACGCCCCAGCAGCGCGTCTACGAGTCTCACCGACATCGCGTCTCGGAAGCCCTCGGGCAACGTCGTCATCCTGGCTGTCTCCCTCCCCGGCCCGATCGGCGCCGCGCAGACGGCACTCGGGCTTCCACGCCCCACCGGGCCCGGCGAACGGCTTCGGCCGCAGGCAAAACGGGTTTCGTCAGTCCAGGCTCACTTTGTAGCCCAGATCCTCGATCGCGCAGGTCAGGTCGCTGTCGCAGACCTGCGGGTTATCCCACTGAACGACTACCTTATGGGTCACGGGGTCTGCCGTGACGTTCTTGACGCCCTCGAAGGACTTCAGTTTCTTCATGATGATGCTCACGCAGGACTTGCAGTCCATGTCTTTCACGCTGAACTCGAGATTCTGCATCGCGTTCACCTCCGCAGATGGGATGGGGCACCCGTATACGAACCACTATATCCGGTCCGTCCCGGACCGCAATCCTCCGGTTCCCGATTCGCGCCCGGGCAATCCCTTACGCCGGCTCGGGGCAAGGCGGATGCGGAAGGCCGCCCGATACGTCTTTCTTGCCTTGGCGGCGGCAGGCTGTTATGGTGTCGCCATCCACTACGGACATCCGCAGGTTGGTCTATGGCGATTCGTGCTCTCGAGCTTTTCTGCGGCATCGGCGGGTTTTCGGCCGCCGCGGCGGGGACGAACCTCCGCATCACGGGGGCGGTCGACCAGAGCCCGTCGGCCCTGGAGGTGTACCGGCTCAATTTCCCCGGCCACGACGCCTGGCAGCTGAACCTGGAAAACGTGACGCGGGAGGAGCTGCAGTCCGCCGAAGCCGACTTCTGGTGGCTTTCGCCGCCGTGCCAGCCCTACACGGTTCGAGGGGCCGGACGCGACGCGGAAGACCCGCGAGCCCTGAGCTTCCGCCGGATTCTCGACGTGATGGCGCGGATGGGGGAGGACGGGCTACCCCGGCATCTCGCGCTGGAAAACGTGGAGGGATTCGCCCGCTCGGAGATGAGGGCAAAGCTGGTCAAACTTCTCACCGGGCGAAGGTTTCATGTCCAGGAGTGCACGCTCTGCCCCACGGAGCTGGGCGTACCCATGCGCCGCCCGCGGTACTACCTCATGGCTTCCCGCGGGCGCCTGGAGCCGCCGACACTCGTCGTCGACACGCCCCTGACGCCGCTGGGGGCCTACCTGGACGGCAACGGAACCGGCGAAGAGCTGCTCCTGGCGGGCGACATCGTGTCACGATTCGGGAAGGGGTTCCGCATCCTCGACCCGAAAGACCCGCAGGCGTACACGACCTGCTTCACCTCGGGGTACGGCCGCTCCCTCATGCACGCGGGCTCCTACCTGCGGTGCGCGGGCGGCGTGCGGCGCTTCGCGCCGGAAGAGATCGCCCGGCTGCTCCACTTCCCGGAGGGGTTCCGTTTCCCCGACCGGATGAGCCTGCGGAAGAAGTGGCACCTCGTGGGCAACAGCCTCTCCGTGGTGTCCGTTCGCAAAATCCTTGAAACGTTCCCCGGTCTTGTGGCATGACACGACAGCATTGAGCCCGACGCGGGAGGTGAAAGGCATGAGAAACATCGCCGTGTGGTTCGAAATCCCCGTGAGGGACATGGAGCGGGCGAGGCTCTTCTACAGCAACGTCCTGGGCTACGACCTTCCCCTGCAGGACCTGGGCGGCATCCTGATGGCCTTCTTCCCCATGGCGGGGCACGGCAACAGCGGCGCGCTGATCCGGGGTGACGGTTACGAGCCCTGCGAGCGCGGCACCGTGGTCTACCTCAACGCCGGGGAAGACCTGGCCGAGTCCCTCGAACGCATCGAGCCCGCCGGCGGCCGCGTCGTCGTCCCCAAGACGAAGATCACGGACGAGTACGGGCACTTCGCCCTCTTCCAGGACACGGAGGGGAACCTCGTGGGGCTCCACTCGATGCGGTAGGGCGAAACGGGAGGGATCCCTCCCCGTCGGTTTCGGGTCGCACGGTCCCGGCCCGGGTTGCGGACCGCAACGCCGTCCTTCAATGACCGTGGGCGGCTTCCGCCTCCTCGAACGTCTTGTGCACGGTCCCGGCAGGGTGCTCCGGCGGCGCGTAGATCACGTAGACCTTCAGCGGCTTGTCCCCCGCATTGATGATGTTGTGCCAGATACCGGCCGGGATGAAGATCGCCCAATCGCCGGACACTCTCTTGTCGAAGGTCATCTTGTCCTTGGACGGTCCCATCACGACGCGGGCCCTGCCCTGCTCGACACGGATGAACTGATCCCCTGCGTCGTGCTTTTCGAGCCCGATCTCCCCCTTGGGCTTGATGGACATGACCGTCATCTGCAGGTTCTTCCCAGTCCAATGGGTCGTCCGGAAATTCCCGTTCTTGACGGTCAGCTTCTCGATGTCGACGACCCATGGCTGACCGCCGGCATCCCTGGTCCCCTCTTTCCCGTCTTCCGCCGCCGCGAGAAGCCCCGCGGAAAGCAGCAGGAACAAGACAGCGAGCGCGGCTCTGTACATCATCGGTTCCTCCTTTGTCTTCCCGGTTCTCGAGCGTGCTGCGCCGCAAACCCCACGGGGCGTTCCCCGCCGGCGGGGCAACGGCCGCCGCCGGGCTAATCGCCCCGTCCCTGCCGGCCGTTCCCTGAACGCGAAAGCATGGGGGCGGCACGACCCCGGCGCGGACGGCCCATCCAGGCCCGGTCCCGTCCCGCTACAGGTTCTTGATCTCGGAGATCATGCGATCGAACTGCTCGACGTCGACCACGGGCGACGTGGTGAAGGAGATCCCCGTCAGCATGTTGAGCGCGACGGATGCGGCCAGGGCCTTCTCCGTCGTGGGAAAATGCAGGGTGAAGACGAGATCGTGCTCGCCCAGCACGGCGTACATGGATATGACTTTCCCGCCATGCTGCCCGATGATCTCGACCGCCTTCCTGGTTCGTTCCGGGGACACGCCCTTCAGGGCGTCCGCGTTGTACTTCCCGAACATCATGTATACCGGCATGTGGCTCCCTCCCTTGTGCAGCATGAAACCGCCTTCGCCACGGACCTTTTCCCGAAGCGCGTCGGGCGACGGGAATGCCCGCCCGTTTCGGGAGGATCGGTCCTCGACAGACCCTGCAGGCCAACCGGGTGGACCGGCACGAACGCTCTGGATGCCATCACTATAAGAAACGGGACGGGACGTGTCAATCCCATAGAAAGGGGCGGCGCGGGGCATGATGAACGAAGGCCGCGGGGTCGCGCCCCGCGGCCTCTGTTCATCTTTCACGCCGCTCGAGTTGTTCGCAATCCGGGCCGTAAAAATGCCTGGATGCACGGCACCCTTCGACGCAGAGGGTAAGAGGGTTTGAAGGTGAGAAGGTTGGAGAAGCGGCAAGCATGCATTCGGCTGCCGACTCATCCAACGTTCTTACCCTCTCACCTTCATGCCTTCTCCGGATGGATGCGCCCCCCGTCGACAGCGGGCTGTCCTACGGGTTCATCTCGTAGGTGTCCTTCAGCGCATAGACGTGGTTGTTGAGCACCCGCTGGTAGCGCGCCTCGTCGACGGCGGGCTTGCGGATCATCTTCATGCAGAGCTCCATCTGCTTCTCCGTGCTCGAGGGCTTGTGGTAGATCTGCAGGGCGTACTTCGAGAAGTCGCGCACCATGAAGTCGAAGATCTGATCGAGGAGGTCCTTGTCCACGTTATAGATCTTCGCGTTCTCCAGGATGAGCTGCCCGTAGACGACACAGGTAAACAGTTCGCCCAGGATGAGCAGGAAGTCGATGTCCTTCTGCTGCTCCGGCGTGGGTGTGGCCGTGGCCAGGAACGCCTTCAGGGTCTTGATCTGCTCCTTGTAGATGGCGAGATTCGGCAGGTCGTAGCCGTCGTAGGCGGGCCGGTAGTCGTGGAACTGGATCTTGCTCAGTCCCTTCGTGGCCCCCTGCTCCCAGAAGAAGGTGTCGTCGGCGGCGTCGTTTCGCCGCGGGATCTCGGGGAACTTGCCGGGGTTGAAGAAGTAGTTGGCCATGAACTTGACGATGAGGGCCATGTTCACGTGGGCCGTCCCCTCGAGCTTGGGCAGCGCGCGGATGTGGCGCGTGGCCATCTCGAAGTAGGTGTCCTTCTCGAAGCCCTTGGCGGCAATGACGTCCCAGAGCAGGTTGATGACCTCCTCGCCCTGCATGGTGACCTTCATCTTCACCATGGGGTTGTAGAGCAGGTAGCGCCGGTCCTCGGCCGAGGCGGAGCGGAAGTAGTCGATGGCGCGCAGGGCGAACAGCCGCATGGCCACCAGCCGCGTGTAGGCGTCGACGAAGAGCTGCTTGACCTGGGAGAACTCGGTGACGGGCTTCCCGAAGAGGATGCGGTGCGAGGCGTGGTTGATGGACTCGTAGAAGGAGTGCGTGCAGATCCCGATGGTGGCCCACCCCAGGTTGAACTTGCCCACGTTGACCGTGTTGAGCGAGGCGTCCCAGGCCTCCTGGCCGCGCTCGAGGATCTCGCTCTCCTTGATGGGGTAGTCGTGCAGGTTGTACTGGGCCACGTACATCTGGCTGGCCACGACGTTGCGCACCAGCTCGAACTTCTCGTGGTGAGAGTCGACGGGGAAAAAGACGTACTCCCCCGTACCCGCTATCTTTCCGAAGGTCGAGACGACGACGGCCTGGTTGGCGTTTCCGATGTAGTACTTGTCGCCCTCGGCCAGGTAGGTGCCGTCGGCCTGGGGCTTGAGCAGCATGTCGGTGGAGTAGATGTCGGCGCCGTGCTCGCGCTCGGAGAGGCCGAAGCCGAAGATGCGGCCGTACTGCAGGTGCTGGGCGGTCTTTTTCTTCACATCCTCGTTGCGGCTCATCCAGACGGGGCCCAGGCCCAGGATCGAGACCTGCCAGGCATACCAGTACGACAGGCTGTAGAAGGCGAGGATCTCGTTCATCTCGCAGTTGCGCCAGGTGTCCCACCGGCAGTCGGCGTCGCCGTACTTCGAAGGGGTCAACAGCGTCGCGAAAACCTTGTTTTCCTTCAGGAATTGGACGAAGTCGTCGTACCAGATGCACCACTGGTCGTCGGACTTGATCCTCTGCTTGCCCTTGCGCTCGAAGAAGTCGATCGTCTTGCGCATGATCTCCTTCGATTTCTCGCAGGGATAGTCGCTCGCGTATTTCTTCGGATTGAACAACATAAAACTCCCCCCTCCATACGATTCATTTAGTTGATATATAATGGGATTTGACGAAAAAACGCTTGCGGATACTGACCGCCGGTCAGTATTTTATACCCTTCTACACTATTTTTTCGGCCTTTGCAACGGATACCTCCCCCCAACCCCTTGAGTCCCTCAGCAACCTGATGTACCATGAGCGGCTCCGGAAACGCAGGGTTCCTGACACGCGAAAACAGGAATGGGAAACCGGATCTAGGAGCGGCTACGGCTGACGATGCGAAGGCCGCCGCACCGAATGACGAGAAAAACAACTGCAGGAGGGTAAAAGATGATTTACGTGATCGCGACGGTCGAGTTGAACCCGGGCGGAAGAGAAAAGTACCTGGCGGAAATGAAGCGGGTCATGCCCATGGTCCACAAGGAGAAAGGTTGCCTCGAATACGGACCGAACGTTGACGTACCGATGGGTATTCCCATCCAGATGCCCCCGCGCGAGAACGTGGTGACCCTCGTCGAGAAATGGGAGAGCCCCGAGGCGCTTCAGGCCCACTTCAACCAGCCCCACTTTCTGGAGTACCGCGAACGGGTGAAAGATGTGATGAAGAGCGTCTCGATCCAGATCCTGACGCCGGCATAAAACAGGGTCAATGATACAGGGTTCAGGGTACAGTGGAATGAATAGAACAGACTTATTCCCCACCCTATACCCTGGCCCCGATACCCGATACCCTGTTAAAAATGGAAGTTGAGTCCGACCGTCACCGCGTGTGCCCGGTAATCCACGTCGATGACGGTAAAATCCGGGTTGGTGCCGAAGTACCGGTACGCCAGGTCGGCGGAAAGGTTCGGCGCCAGCTCCACATTGACACCCGCCAGGAACTGCCAGGCAAAGCCCGTTTCCGTCTCCTCGGCTACAAACACGGTGCCTCCCACGGATTCCGTGTTGCGGATGTTCATCGACGACGCCCCGATGCCCGCTCCGATGTAGGGGTGGATCTTCCCCTCGGGGTAACGCAGGATCAGGTTGACGAGGAAATTATTCAGGGCCACGTCGCCCGACTCCCTCACCCCGCCGATAACCTGGGGCGGGATATCCTGCTCGAACATGTAATTCCACTCCAGCTCGATGGCCAGGGCCCTTGCCTGAGGCAGGATATAGCCGAATTTCATCCCGATCATCCCGCTTTCGTCCAGGGCCAGGTCGGCCGAGGCCCCCGTGACGTTCGACGTCCACGTCATGTCCTCGGGGGCGACGTAGCCGCCGAAAATCCCTACATAAAACGGGCTTGCACCCCGGTACGGCTGGGCATGCGCCGCACCCGACAGGGCCAGAAAAACCGCCAGCACGACAGGCAAAAACACCTTGGCCCGGGTTTTCATGGTTCTTCCCTCCTCGAAATGATGTGAAGTCTTATAGATATCAAAAACGATGGAGGCGGGAGGCCGTTGACACGCCCGCCGGCGCGGCGCGACAAAAAAGGCAGAGGGTTCCCCCTGCCTTTCGTGCACAGCGTGTGCCGGTCGAGGCATCCGTCACTTCTTGCCGAACAGCGAACCCAGGACGCCGCGGATGATCTGTCGGCCTACCTGGCTGCCGATGGCGTGGGCCGCACTCTTGGCGAGCGCCCCCACGAGCACCTCCGTGTCGGATTTGGCCGCCTTCTTCGCCGGGGCGGCCGGGGCTTCGGCAGCAGCCTTCTCCGCCTTTGCCATCAGCTTCTCGTAGGCCGATTCGCGGTCGACGGTCTTCTCGTAAGTCCCGTAGAGCACCGACGCCCTGACGATTCCCGCCGCCTCGGCGGGCTGCAGAGGGGCGAGGGTGCTGTGCGGGGGCACCACCCAGGCGCGGTCCACCACGGTGGGAATCCCCTTTTCGTCCTGCAAGGACACGAGGGCCTCGCCCACGCCGAGTTCGAGGATAGCCTTCGTCGTGTCGAGCTTGGGGTTGGCGCGGAAGGTCTCTGCGGCGGCCCTGACGGCTTTCTGGTCCCGCGGCGTGAAGGCCCGCAGGGCGTGCTGGACGCGGTTGCCGAGCTGCCCCAGGACGGTGTCGGGGATGTCGAGGGGGTTCTGCGTGATGAAGTAAACGCCGATCCCCTTGGAGCGGATGAGCCGCACGACCTGCTCGATCTTGTCTTCGAGGGCTTTGGGGAGGTCCTCGAAGAGCAGGTGCGCCTCGTCGAAGAAGAACACGAACTTCGGCTTCGGGAGGTCGCCCACCTCGGGGAGCTGCTCGAAGAGCTCAGAGAGCATCCACAGCAGGAACGTGGCGTAGACCTTGGGGGACTGCATCAGCCGGTCGGCCATGAGAATGTTGATCATCCCCCTGCCCTTCGCGTCGGCCTGCATGAGATCGTTGATGTCCAGGGCGGGCTCGCCGAAGAGCCTGTCGCCGCCCTGTTCCTCGATGACCAGCAGATTGCGCTGGATTGCGCCGACGCTGGCCTTCGAGATGTTGCCGTACTTGACCTTGAACTCGTTCGCGTTGTCGCCCACGTACTGCGCCATGGACCGCAGGTCTTTGAGGTCGAGCAGCAGCAGGCCGTTGTCGTCGGCGATCTTGAAGACGATGTTGAGAACGCCTGCCTGGGTCTCGTTGAGGTTGAGGATGCGGGCCAGCAGCAGCGGCCCCATCTCGGTGACCGTCGTCCGGACCGGATGGCCCTTCTCCCCGAAGACATCCCAGAAGGCGACGGGGTAGCCCTCGTAGGCAAACCCCTCCAGCTTCAGGTCCTTCACCCGGTCGGCAATCTTGGGGTTGTCTCCCCCGGGCTTTGCGAGCCCCGACAGGTCCCCCTTCACGTCGGCCATGAACACGGGCACGCCCAGGTTGCTGAACTGTTCGGCGAGCACCCGCAGGGTGACCGTTTTCCCGGTGCCGGTGGCCCCGGCGATCAGCCCGTGGCGGTTGGCCATCTTGGGGTGCAGGAAAATGTCCTCTGCACCTTTGGCGACAAGGATGGGAGAGGGTTGCGAAGCCATGGGACCTCCAGTGCAGTCATCGGGGGTTCGACACGCGCAACAGGACGGCCCGGCGTTCCGTCGGGGCCGTCCTGTTGCAGGCAGAAAATTCGTTCTCGCCTACTTCTTTGCGGGGGCCTTCTCAGCGGGTTTCTTCTCGGGGGCCTTCTTGCCTGCATCCTTCACGTCGATGCTCGCGGCGGTCATGGTGTACTCGATGGTGACCTTGGAGCCGACCTTCGGGTCGCCCTTGATCTTCGTGTCCTTCGTCGTGGCGATCTCCCACTTGTCCTTCCCCTTCTGGACCGTGATCACGCCGTCCTTGTTCTCCAGGACGGGACCGGTGACCTGGTAGGTCTTGGGGCCTGCGGCCATGGCGACGGAGACGAACAGAAATACGACGGCAAGGGCAATGATGATGCGCTTCATAAGAACCCTCCTTGTGTGTTGGTGTGCTGCTACTATAGAAGATGACCGGAAAATGTCAAGACCGTCCTCGCGGGGGCCGCCCAAAAGAGAAAGCCGTCCGCGGGATGCCCGGGACGGCAGCGGTCCGGAAGGAATGGTTCGGGGAGTCGCGGCGGGGATGCCGGCGGCACCCTCACCACCACAGCCAGGAATATTTCTTCTTGAAGAGGGCCTTGATGGAGTGGTTCGCATTGACCGCGCTGAACGTGTACGCGGACACGGCGCCGACGCTGACCCCGTCGACCTGCACGGACGAGATCCCGTAGCCGATTTTCGGGGTGATCTTGTACGCCTTGCTCCCGCCGCCGGCGACGGCGGACGTGCCCAGGGGCGAAATCGTTCCGCCCGAGCCCGCCGAGGAGGTGATGGTGAAGGAGCCCGCGGCGGCCGCCTGGGTCACCGTGAAGACCTGACCGCCGACGGCAAGGGTCGCCGTCCGCGTCGCGTTGCCCGTGTTGGCCGCAACGATGAAAGACACCGCCCCCGGCCCGGCCCCGCTCGCCCCCGCCGTCACGGCCAGCCACGAGGCGCTGCTGGACGCGGTCCAGCCGCACGTCGAGGCCGTGGAAACGGACACGCTGCCCGTCCCGCCGGCGGAGCCGTACGACTGGCCGGACGGGGAAAGGGAATAGCTGCAGGCCGCCGGGACGTTGTAGACGACCTCCGAGGAGTAATCGCTCTCCGACCCCGTCGCGTTGTAGGCCTTGGCGGCAAAGTAGTACGTCCTGCCCGGCTCGAGGCCACCCATGACGCAACTGTTCCAGTTGCCGACATCCACCGAACCGGAGTAGCTCCGGCTGGACGTTCCGCTGTACACCTTGTAGCCTGAGAGGTCCGGCTCCGTGTTCGCATCCCAGGCCAGGGTGATATCGGCCGCCCTCGCCGGCAGACCGGACATCAGCAGCGCCGCGAACACGAGAATGACGATCAGTCGAACGGGAAGGGGGAGACGAGAGTTTCTGCCGATCATGGCCGGCCACACCTCCATGCGGTTTTTTCGCCCATGGCGTCCCGCACGGCGTGTGCTGATGACGCCTGGCAGCCCTGCCACCCTATCCGGGTTTTCCGCGGACGTAGGTCAGAGGCTTTGCGCCCCGCCCTTTCGGACGGTTTGCCCTTTACAGGCTTCTGCAGGAAAGAACAGAAGGGTTCTTTTCAAACTTGAGAATCGGCAGCTCGGGACAAAACCTTTAGCCCGAAATCGAACCCTTGAACAAATGCCCGGGCTGTAATAAAGAGGACATCGGGTTTCGGGTCCAGGGTCTCGGGTCTTGGCTTGTAAAATTCTCTTTCATTCCCTGGACCCTGAACCCTGCGCCCTGAACCCTGATTTTCCGGATCCAAGAGACATGAAAAAAACCAGCCCCTGGTTCATCCTCCTGTTCCCCGTGGCCATCCCGGCCATGATCGTGCTGGATTATTTCGGCTACAGGATCATCGCCCTCATCCTTCTTGCCGCCCTGATCGTCACGCTTGCGGCCTATGCCCGGTCCGTCGCCGGGCGATTCCGCTCGCTGCGGGGCGAAATGACCGCCCTGGCCGAGGCCCTGTTCGATGCCGGCGCGGGGCCGATCCGCCACTACCCCTACCATCACACCCTGAGCGGAACGGTCTCCGGGCACCGCCTGCACTTCTCGCTGCTGGGGCACGACGAGCGCTCCCTGTGCCAGCTCTTTCTCGAGTGCCCCGTTTCCCACGCGCTGTTCGTCGAGGCCGGTGCGGACCCGGGGGGACTGCCGGCGGGGGCCGGCGAGTTGCTCTCGCTGCCGGGGTTTAGAAGCCTCCAGGCCCTCCCGCGGAAGGTCCCGTTATTCAAACGGATTCTCAGCGGGCTCGCCGGGTCGGGCGGCCCCGGACTCGTGCTGCGCAAGCAGGTGGACGACCCCTTTTCCCCGCCTTCCCTGAAGCGGGACGTCGAGATGCTGATGCGGCTGTCCGCATCGGTCGGCGGCGGACCGGGCGGAAAGGAAACCTGACATGCCCCTGCACGTCGAACAGTTCCGCTACGGGCACGACAACCTGGGGTACCTCGTCTTCGGCCGGACCGAGGCCATGGCCGTCGACGGCGGGGCCTGGCAGGAGATCCTCGAGTTCGCGGCCCGGCACGGCCTGAAGCTGCTCTACGCGAGCCACACCCACCGCCATCACGATCATGTCGAAGGCAGCGATCGGCTCCTCGAAACGTCCGGGGCCCGGCTTCTGGGCTTCGAGGAGCTCCGGGACGGCGCCGTGATCGCACTTGACGGGGAGCCCGTCCGTGTGTATCGTACGCCCGGTCATTCGCTCGACTCGGTCTGTTTCCACGCGGGCCGCTTCCTGCTCACGGGCGACACGCTGTTCACCGGGACGATCGGAAACTGCTTCTCGGGCGACCTCCGGGCCTTCTACGAATCGATCCGGAGGCTCATGGCCCTGCCGGAAGACACGGTGATCTTCCCCGGCCACGATTACACGGAGCTGGCCGTCTCGTTCGCGCGGCACCTGGAGCCCGGTAACCCGGACCTCGATGCCTACATGGACAACCACGAACCGGACTGCGTCCGTTCGTTGCTCCGCGACGAGTTGAAGGTGAATCCCTACCTGCGGTTCAACGATCCGAACATCGTTGCGATCCTCAGGAAGAGGGGTCTTCCGGTCGATTCCGAGTGGGAGCGGTGGCAGTCGCTCATGGCGATTGAAGAATAAGATCAGGGCACCGGGTCCAGGGGACAGGGTACAGGTCAAGAACAAGATGGGCAAGACTTCGCAATCGGTGGGCGGGACGACAGGGATCAGGCCCTGCCTGGCCGCCATGTCGCTGCTGATCGGTCTCGCGATCGCAACCGGTGCCTTTGCGGCAGGGTACGAGGCGATCGAGATCGTGCCCACGCGGCCCGACGTGACGGTCCGGCTGCTGGTCATCAAGGCCAATGGAAAGCCGTCCACCGCCCTTCTTCTCTTCCCCGGCGCGGACGGCACGAAGCACTTCGGGGAAAAGGACGGGAGATTCTGGGTCAGCAGCAATTTCCTGATGCGCTCCGCCAAGGACCTTGCCGCAGCGGGGTACATCGTCGTGGCGGTGGACGCCCCGTCCGACCAGAGCTGCGGCATGCCGGACCGGTTCCGGACATCTCCCTCCCATGCGAAGGACATCCGCAAGGTGATCGCCTACCTGAAGGAGAAGCACCGGGTCTCTTCCGTGTACCTCGTCGGCACGAGCAAGGGAAGCCTCTCCGCGGCCTTCCTGGCGTCCGACTTCAGCGAGCCGGCAATCGGCGGGGTGATCCTGACGTCGGTCTATCCCCCTTCGGAATCCGGAGGAATCGACTTCACGGACATCGACGATGCCGTCCTCATCATTCATCACCTCTACGACGAGTGCCGCGCCACACCCATCCAGGGAGCCTTCGACCTGAAGAAGAGTCTCACGGAGAGTCCCCAGGTCGACATCGTCGTCGTGACCGGCGGCAGCCTTGCCGCCTCGAGCCCCTGCAACGCGCTGAGCAATCACGGCTTCTACGGGATGGAAAAGCCCGTGATCCAGGTGATGAAGGACTGGATCTCGGGCAGGGCCGTCCCCGAGCGGATCGGCAGATAAAAACCCCCTGGCCCCCCGTTTGAAAAAGGAGTGCCGAGGGGGGCTTTCTTTCTTCTTTTTTCCTCCCTGTACCCTGACTCCTTATTTCAGCGTGAGCTTGTAGGACTTGACCCTCGCCACCGGGTGATAGGATTTTTTCATGCGGGCAAGGTTGGGCAGGCTCATGTCGCTTTCCTTGTTGATGTACCGGAACCCCGTAAACAGCCGTTTCGCGCACTCGTTGTCGAGGTACTGGTAGAGCCCCTTCACATCGGCGAAGGCTTTCTCGTAGTTCAGGATGCCCGTGTCGCCGGTGAGGCGGGAAGCGATCCCGAAGGCGCTCACGGCGTTGTCCAGCCGGACGAGGATCCCGGCCAGCTCGAGGGCCTCGAAATGCTCCAGGGACGTGATCACGGCCCTGCGCTCGCAGGCCAGGTCGATGTCCCCGTCGACATCGCAGTCCCTCTGCGCGCACCAGGCCTCCAGGAAGGCAAGGCACTCGGGCACGCTGTCCCTCGTGATCGGCTCCACCCGCGACCGGTGCCCGTTTCCCATGAACTCCCGCTCGAACTGGTGGATGAGATTGCGCTTGCGGACATAGCGGTTGCCCTTGAGCGTCGCGAGGTCCTCGGCGAGGTAGACGTAGTCCTCGAATTCCTCCTGCTCCTCCAGGTCGAAGATCGACTCCAGCGCCGACCGGTGCCTCTCGACGTAATCGCCCGAAACGCACCCGTAACGGGGGAAGCCGCTCTCGACGGCAATCGAGCGCAGGCTCGCGGGCGACACGTCGCCCTCGAGCGAAAGGGGGAGGATCAGGTGGCGATCGTCGGGCCGCACCTCGGACTCGTTGGCGATCACGAGGAGCCCGCCCGCCACGGCGTACCTCGCCTCGAACACGCAGTTGCTCCAGGCGATGATCGACGGAAGGGAGTAGACGCTCAGGCGATAGGGGATGTGGGCGAAATAGGGTTTGAGCAACCGGTAATCGGCAATTTCCAGTTTCTTGAAATTCATGGTTTCTTCAGCATCACAATGCATCCCGGCAGTTCCACGAAGCCGGCCCTGTGGTAGAAATCGTGCGTTCCCGCCTTGGCGCCGAGCCCGATCCAGTCGATGCCGTCATGCCGCAGCCGATGCACGAGATCCGCCACGATCCGCCCCCCCACTCCCTTTCCCCGGAACGCAGGATCGACGACGACATCCTGGATGTAGGCGTCGCTCACCCCGTCGCTGATGGCCCTTCCCATCCCGACGACGCGCCCGCCGGCTTCGGCGACGGCGAAACAGTGGCTGCCCCGGATGACGGCCGCAGCCGCCTCGGGATCGTGCTCGCCCGGCGGGCCCCACCAACCCTGCATGCGGTACAGCGCCAGCACGCCTTCGATCTGCCCGGCGGTCGGCTCCGCTATGAACGCGTAATGGACCTGCATGGCACTCACTGGAATATTATGAGCGCAACCCACCGATGTCAAGGGAGAACCTAAATAAAATCCCCCTCGTTCCCCCTTTTACAAAGGGGGAGGCAAGGGGGATTTCCCTATACCCTATACCCTATACCCTATACCCTGTAACCTGTACCCTGTCCTTATCCGACCGTACCGTCCTGGCGCAATTTGCCGATTTCCTCCGTGCTGCACCCCAGAGCGCCCAGGATCTCGTCCGTGTGCTCGCCGTGGACCGGTGCGAAGCGCCTCACCCGCCCCGGTGTGTCGGAGAGCTTCGGCAGGATGCCCACCTGCTTCACCTTGCCCAGCTTCGGGTGGTCCAGCTCGATCACCATGTTCCGGTGCAGGATCTGGGGATCGCGGAAGGCCTCCTCCAGGGAGTTGACCTTCCCGACGGGGATGTCGTTGGCCGCGAGCAGGTCGAACCACTCATCGCGGGTTCTTTCGAGAAACACCTTTTCGAGCCCCGCCCGGATCTCGTCGAACTTCGGCTCGGGCCCCTTGAAGGTCATCTCCATGCTCCACTTGTGAGGCATGTATTCCTCCTTCCCGATGACCTTGCACAGGTTGTCCCAGAAGTGCGGCTCGAGGCAGCCGATGCTCAGCCATTTCCCGTCCTTCGTCCCGTAGACACCGTAGTGCGGGTAGGCGCCCTGGGCCCAGGAAACGCCGGGCTTCAGGACGGTCCCGTCCATGAAGAAGCGGTGCGTGAACCAGGTGATGAGGTGCAGGGCCCCCTCCATGTAGGTGTGGTCGATGTACTGGCCCCGGCCCGTCCGGTTCCTCGCCGCCAGCGCGAGCAGGATCCCGATGGTTCCGTACAGGGACACGCCGGCGAAATCGGCAATGATGTTCAGCGGGATCGCAGGGGGCCCCTCTTTCGGCCCGATGAGCCCGAGCACCCCCGCGAGGGAGATGTAATTGATGTCATGCCCCGAGAAGAGGCGGTAGGGACCGTCCTGCCCGTAGCCGGAAAGCGAGCAGTACACGATCCGGGGGTTGATCCCGCTGATGGTCTTGTAGTCGACGCCCAGCCTTTCCACGACGCCGGGCCGGTAGCCCTCGATGACCACGTCGGCATCCTTCGCCATCCGGTGGAAAATCCGCCGCCCCTCGTCGGAACGGAGGTTCAGGCCGATGCACTTCTTGTTGCGGTTCAGTGCGAAATAGGCGGCCTCCCGCTCCCTGTCCTTCCCCCCCGGTGAATACCCCATGTCCCCCATGGGGAAGGCTTTCGCCGGTTCCACCTTGATGACCTCCGCGCCGAAATCGGCCAGGATCATGGTGCAAAGCGCACCCGGTACATAATTCGACAGATCGAGGACCCGGATTCCATCCAGTGCCAGCATAACCTCCCTCCTTTCAAGTGCCGTTGAAGACGCCGTCCCCGGGAAGCCCGCGAGGAACAAAAAAATCCCCCGTATCACCTCGGACAACGGGGGATCGCAGTTCCGCACATGTCCCTCACCCTCAGTGGCAGACGGACGTGACCACCGACGGCCCTCCTCCCGGCCCTGAAAAACCGCGAAACGGAGGGCCCTGACAGACCCGCTCAAGACCCGGCGACTCTATAGCACAGATCGGCAGACCCCGCCACAGAAACCGTTTTCGGGGAAGACGGAGGCTAAGGACTGGATATCACAGGCAAAGCTAGTGCTTGAATATATTTCGGTTTTCTGATATGTGCACCATGCACTAAAACCAAGCAGTTCTCTTTGCGGACGGGCCGGTCGACATTCCCCATCGACGGTAGAGGAGAGAGGAAAGAGGACGAGATGGAGTCCCGTGCTCACACGGAACGGGAAGTCTGCGGGCACTGCGGGAAAAGGGTTTCGTTCATCAGATGCACCGGATGTGATATACACCTCTGCCAGGAGTGTGCCTGCTTCGAGCTGATCGGCTCGGGCACCGGCACGGTCATACCGGTCTACTATTGTCTTCAGTGCGTCAAGGATGACAGGATAAACCCCAACGCAGTCTTTTACGGGATCAAGTAGGCGCCCGGGGGAGGAGGCGTGCGCCGTGTTCGCAGATCCCCCGGGTGCATCCGGCGCTGTGCGTCGGGGCCGCCCCCGCTCTCATTTCGAGTCGACAAGAAACTTCGCGATCAGAAACCCCATCAGGATCAGGATGACCGACAGGTCCGCCCGGTCGAGGAGCCACAGCATGGACGCCTTGACCGCCGAAACCTCGTTCAGGAAACCGAAACAGCCGGCGGGCAGATACTTCACGAGCGCGATGGACGGGTACCTCGTCCATTCGTTGTGCTCGAACCAGCCATAGAACTGGTAGGCGAACAGCAGCGTTCCGGAAAGGAAGACGAGGTTGGCCAGCCAGGACAGCAGGGAAACCCGTCGTCCCTTCGCTTCTGCTTTGACCGGGTGCGAATACTGGAACTTCCAGGCGGAATGCCCATCGTACGGATCCATCGCAGACACCTCCTTTTTTCATCCCGTCTCGCCGGACGAGACAGGTTGCCCTCCTCAAGGTGCAAGCCCCCGATCCGCGCAGAACGCGCAGCATGATGCCGGGATTCGATTGCAGAGCGGTTCGGTCTGAAGGCTCCGCAAACGTTATCGGCTCATGACGCCCTTTCCTTGAGGACTATTTCGACCGGGCCCGCCTCGAGGCTCCGCCGTAAACGATACGCCACCGGGGTATGCCGGTCCCTGACGCACAAAACGGGTTGACAATTTCTCGGGGGCCGCTACAATACTTTTCATCGTTTTAACCTTTCACCCCACGCGAGGATCCATGAAGGCCCGGCTCATCACCCTGATCGCTGCGCTTCTTCTGCCCCTGATCCTCATTCTATCCTCGTCCACGACCGCCCAGAACCAGGCGAGCAGCTGCGTCACCTGCCACACCGACGAGGCCATGCTCAAAAAGACCTGCAAGCCCTTCGTCAAGCCCGAAGGCGAGGCGGAAGGGTGAGCGGGGGCGCCTCCGCCGGTCAAGGCGGAGACCTTCCACCTGACGTTCCTCGTCGACAGAAAGCTCGTCGAGACGGACAAGCACTTCGAAAAGGGCTGCCTGTACTGCCACAAGGGAAACGACAAGGCCGACGACAAGGACGCCGCCCACGAGGGGATGGTGAAGCGCCCCTCCAACGAGCTTGCGCTCTGCGGGGAGTGCCACCAGGAAATCGCCGCGAATTATAAAAAGTCCCTGCACTACACGACCATCGGGCAGCGCAACCGCGTGATCAAGAGGATGTCGAAGGAGGAGGCGAAGATCTTCGACGAGAAGGTCTTCGAGAAATCCTGCCGTTCCTGCCACGCCTCCTGCGGGGACTGCCACGTGAAGTCCCCGGCCATCGCCGGGGTGAGCCTGGGCCTCATCAACAAGCACAAATTCGTGCGGAAGGACGAGGGCAAGACCTGCGCCTACTGCCACGGCGGCCGCGTCTACCCCGAGTACACGGGCGAGTACGGCGGCAACGCAGACGTCCACTACCAGAAGGGCATGATGTGCATGGACTGTCACACCATGGACGAGCTCCACGGCGACGGGAAGGCGTACCAACTCAAGGAGGAAGTCCGCGACCGGCCCCGCTGCACCGACTGCCACGAGCCGGGCCGCGAGGTGAAGCTGACGGCCCGCGTCGGCCACCTCAAGCACAGCGGGAACGCCAGCTGTTACGCCTGCCACTCGGCGGGCGAGTACCGGCAGTGCTTCAACTGCCACGGCGGGCACTCCGAGGCCAAGCCCGGCTTCTACATCGGGACGAGCCCGCGCAACCACAGGGAGATCACGACCCTGCGCATCATCCCCACCGTACGAGACACCTTCAAGCCCGCCGGGATCAAGCAGGCGAACTTCGACGCCCTGCCCAATTACTGGGACGCCCCGATCCACAACATCCGCAAGCGCACGGAACGGACGCGCAACTGCGACACCTGCCACGAAGACCGAAAGGGTTTCCTCACCATGGAGACCCTGTTGAAGGACAGTTCGCGGGTGAACCTCGAACTGATCAAGAAACCGAAGCCGATTCCCGTAAGCCAATAAAAAAGGAGGTTCTCATGGGTAAAACAAAGCTGAAAGTCATGGTGGGCCTGCTGGCCGCACTCCTGCTCCTGCCCTCTGCGGCATTCGCGGGCGAGCCCTTCGTCACGACGGAGTGGCTCCAGGCCAATCTCTCCAAGGTGACCGTGCTCGACGTCCGCAAGGTCGAAGAATACAACGAGGGCCACATCCCCGGCTCCATCAACGTCTTCTACGGCGTCTGGGGCATCAAGAAGGGCGTGCTCATGAACGAGCTGCCCTCGGACGACGACCTGAAGGACATCCTGTCGTCGGCAGGCATCGAGCCGACCACGCAGGTCGTCGTCGTGTCGAAGGGCGAGACCATGCCGCTGCGCACCGACGCGACGCGGGTCGCCTGGACCCTGCGCTATGCCGGCGTGGAGAACGCGGCCGTCCTGAGCGGCGGGATCGAGAAATGGATCGCCGACAAGAAGCCCCTCTCGAAGGATGCCGTGAAACCCAAGGCGAAGCCCTACCGGGGCAAGTTCAACAAGCAGTTCTACGCGAACAAGGCCGCCGTCATGGGCGCCATGGGCAAGGCCGTGCTCGCCGACGTCCGCGCGCCGGAGTTCTTCAAGGGCGAGAAGAAGATGGACTTCGTGGAGAAGGCCGGCCGGATTAAGGGCGCCGTGAACCTGCCCCCCGGCCTGCTCTACAACGCGGACAACACCTACAAGGGCAAGGCGGAGATCGAGGCCGCCGCCAAGCCCATCGTGGGGGCCGATCTCAACAAGGAGATCATCGTTTACTGCGACACGGGCAAGGTCTGCACGACCTGGTGGCTTGCCCTCCACGACCTGCTGGGCTACAAGAACGTGAAGGTCTACGACGGCTCCTCCATGGAGTGGATGGCGGACCCCGCGACCCCCAAGGAGCCCTGAGTCGACATCCACCGTCATGAACCGTTCCCGGCGCCCTTCGGGGCGCCGGGAACTCCCAACCTGCATCGCGGATTCTGAACCGAACTTTTTTCGCATTGCTGCCCTGGAGTGCGGGGTCTCTCATGAGCCGGTTCACGATAGCCAGTGTCATCCTTCTTGCAGCCCTGTGCGCGCCGATCGCGCTCGACGCCGCGCGCCCGCCGGACTGGAAGCACGAGGACATCTGGCTCAAGAACGAGTTCGGGCAGCGCATCACCCCCACGCGAAACAGCACCGATCCCTACTCCCCCCGAAAGACCTGCGGGACCTGCCACGGCTACATGACCATCACGTCGGGAACCCACTTCCAACAGGGCTTCGACGAGATGCGGGACGGCTACGACCCCAGGAGGCCCTGGGTCCTCTCCCCGGGCAACTTCGGCAAGGGGGGCGAGCCGGGCACCTTCACCGAGCGGGTCGCCGCGAAGAAAAACGCGGGAGCGCGCGACATGGGCCTTTCGACCTACGACTGGATCGCCGCCGGCGGCAAGATCGGCGCCAAGGGCCAGGTCATCGCCGCAGCGCCCGGATGGACCCACCCGGGAGGGGGTCCCATGGAGTTCGGAAGAAAGGCCGACGGACGGCGCGACCTCTCGAAAAACCTCGCCCAGGGGGAACCGCAGAAACCCGACGCGCTAGACGGGGATTACTCGTCCCGATACACCCCCGATGGCAAGAGCCGTTTCCGCGCAAGCGGCGTCGTCGAGGGCGACTGCCTGATGTGTCACTTGAAAGGCTATCGCATCGCCGAGAGAAACCGGCAGCTCAGCCTGCGCAACTACCGCTGGGCCGCAACGGCCGGCGCGGGGCTGGGCGAGATCAAGGGCGCCGTCTTCACCTTCGGCAGCGCCGAGGCCGGACCGGCCGTCGAAGGCTACGACCGGGGGTCGTGGAACTTCTCGACCCGCCCCGCCGTCCGGTACGCCTGGGAAAACCGGAATCTTTTCACGCCCGAGGGGAGATTCAAAGGCAGCGCCCGGATCAACAAATCCGTCGAGGCCGACAACTGCACCCAGTGCCACCGCCCGATGGACGGGCAGAAATCGGGGACCCTCTACCTGCCGGCAGGCGACCTGCACCTCAAGGCGGGCCTTCGCTGCACCGACTGCCACACCCTGGCGGGCAGGACGCAGGCCGAGCGCATCCGTCACCGGATCGGCAAGGGGTGGTCGCCGACCGCCACGGCCCGCAACGACCTCGACGGCGCAGGGATGAAGACCTGCGCGAACTGCCACCTCGAGGACCAGTACAGGCCGACCCGGGCGGGGATGCCCAAGGAGGCCAAGAACCCCGACAACCTCCACCGCTCGCTCTTCCACAAGGCGACGTTCCACTTCTACCTGCTTCACTGCACGTCCTGCCACGCCTCGGAGCGGAAGACCCGGAGCGTCTATCTCGTGGACCACAGCACGGGACAGCCGGCCTGGTACTCGACGGACAAGGCGGGCCTCGCCACCCGGCCCGAGGAGTTCACGCAGATGGCCTCGGAGCTCTGGAAGCCCTGGACGGACCGTCACGAGCGGGTCAAGGGAGACGGCGAGCGCTACGTGCCGGCCGTTCCCAAGGTGCGGCAGTGGTTCGGGGAGATGCTCTCCGAGGGGGTCGTGAGGCCCATCGGCCTGCAGGCCGTGCGCAAAGCCGCCGCGGGCCAGAAGAAGCTCACCACCGTCGAGGTCGCCACGCACACGGGCGAGAAGGTGAAGCGGACCACCGTGGCCACCGAGGCGGACATCCTGGCCATGATCAAGGCTCTCGAGGCCATGGGACACAGGAATGTCGTCTTCATGGCCGACCAGCTCTACGAGCTGAAAAAGGACAAGATCGTGGGCAGGCCCGCGCCGGCCCTGACAAGGGCCGTGATGTTCCCGATCTATCACGGCAACCTGCCCGTATCGGCCAAGAAGACCCTGGGACAGAAGGGAAAGCCCGACGGGTGCGCGGACTGCCACGCCGACAACGCGCCGTACTTCACGAAGCTGAAGGTGCGGGGGGTCGGGAAGTTCCTCAAGGACGGCTACCCCGTCGCGAAGGAGCCCATCGCGGAGCCGCAGATGCTGGACTGGGGGTTCACGGGAGTGCCGGCCTCCGAATGAGGCAGGGTATCGGGTCTAGGGTCTAGGGTAAGGCAAAGAGGGGGTCAGGGAAGGAAAGAAATGGCTGCCCTGTCGCGAAAAAATTTGCTCCGACTGGTCGCACCTGCGGCGATGATCGTCATCGCCGTGCTGGCGGCCTGCGGGAAGCCCGCGGAGGCCCCGCCGCCGTGGAAAATCGTCGACGCCCCGACGCTTCGCGCCATGATGGCGGACAACAAAGATCTCCCCGTGTACAACACGATGAGCGAGATCGAGTGCCTCGATCACCGCATCCCGGGCACGAAGTGCCTGGCCTGCGAAGAGATCGAAAAGGACGTGACGCTCCTGCCGCCCGACAAGAACCGGGTCATGGTCTTCTACTGCGAGAGCGCGGGATGCTACAGGAGCTGCCGTGCAGCCGGTGCGGCCGTCAAGGCCGGCTACACGCAGGTCCACGTCCTCGACAGGGGGATGCCGGCCTGGAAGCAGGCGGGGTATACCATGGAGACGGTGGAACGGATCCCGAGGGGGTCCATCCCGTCGGTCCGCGCCGCGGCGCTCAAGCAGATGATCGCGGAACGGAAGGACCTTCTCCTCGTCGATCTCCGCTCGGAGCAGTCCTACAGGGAGGGTCACATCGACGGCGCCGTGAATCACCCGCTCTACAGGCTGGGCCGCAATTATGCGGCGATCCCGCTGGACCGCACGCTGGTCCTCATAGACGACCGCGGGTTCCGGACCTTCCTGGCGGGCAGCTACCTGGAGATGAAGGGATACCGGGTCATGAGGCTTTTCGGCGGCATGCAGGCCTGGCAGGAAATGACAGCGGCGAAGTGACGGGCCCGAAGCCCCGGCGAAACGGATGGAATCGATGACGATCACGGCAGGAAAGCGGCGATACGGACTTTGGACAGGTTGGCTCCTGCTGGCAACTCTTGCCGTATTCTGCCTGCCCGCCGCCCCGGCGGCGCAGGACTGCCGGTTCTGCCACGACGAGCCCCTTTACCGGGTCGACTTCAGCCGCTCTATCCACGCCGGCAACGGCTGCACGAGCTGCCACACGGGCATCACGAACATCGAGAACCACAGGGACGGCAAGGAAAAGCCCGCCCCCGTCAACTGCGGCAGCTGCCACGAGAAGATCGCGAAGGAGTACCTGGACAACTTCCACTACATCCAGGAAGACTTCCGCTGCAGCGACTGCCACCGGAACATCCACGCGATCCGCAAGGACGGCGACAAGAACGTCAAGCTTGCCATCATCAACAAGTGCACCGAGTGTCACGGCAACGCCGACTACACCGCCTCCGGTCACGGGGAGGCCGTCCTGAAGGGCAACCAGGATGCGGCGGCCTGCTCCGACTGCCACGGCCTGCACAACACCCGGGTGTTCCACACCTCCCTGGAGCAGTACCCGGCCGAGGCGCGCGAGTTCTACACGCAGAAGTGCAAGCGCTGCCACGCCGACAGCGTCATGATGGAGCGAAACAACCTCTCCGATAAAATGGTGGCCTACTACGAGGGCACCTACCACGGGAAGGTCCAGGAACTGGGATACCCGGCGCCCGTGGCCGGCTGCGGCGACTGCCACACCAAGCACAACATCCTCCCGAAGGAGGACCCGCGCTCGAGCATCCACCCGAACAACCTCGAGGCGAGCTGCGGGCGGTGCCACTCGGGGTTCCACGCCCGGTTCCTCAGCTACCAGGCGCACCCGGATTACACGGACCGGCAGAAGTACCCTGCCCTGTACACCACGTTCCTCCTCATGGGCGGGCTCCTCGTCGGGACGCTTGCCTTCTTCTGGTTCCACACCATCCTGTGGTGGCGCAAGGTCTACTGGGAGCACCACCGCATGGAGAAGGAGGGGATCGTGCCCCCCTCCGTCGTGGCCACCGGCGAGGGACTGCAGCAGGTGGAGCGCTTTTCCGTCAAGTACCGCATCATGCACGTGCTCCTGGTGCTCTCCTTCTTCACGCTCGTGCTGACGGGGTTCCCCCTGAAGTATGCCGGAACGGAGTGGGCACAGACAATCACCCGCCTCTGGGGAGGCGCCCACATGTCCGGCCTCTTCCATCGCGGCGCGGCCTTTGTGCTCATCGTCGGGATGGCCTACGTGGCCTGGGAATCGCTGAAGTTCCTCTTCCCCGGGGGCGAGGGCAAGAAGGGGTGGCTCGGACGCCTGCTCGGCCCCGACTCCCTGTTCCCGAACCTCAAGGACCTGCAGGACCTCAGGGGGATGTTCCGGTGGTTCTTCAACCGGGGCGAGGCGCCGAAATTCGACCGGTGGACCTACTGGGAGAAGTTCGACTTCCTGGCCGTCTTCTGGGGCATGTTCGCCATCGGCGGTTCCGGCATCCTGCTCTGGAAACCCGAGTGGTCCTCCTATCTCGTTCCCGGCTGGGTGATGAACATCGCGGCCCTGGTGCATTCCGAGGAGGCGCTGCTGGCGGCGCTGTTCATCTTTACGATCCACTTCTTCAACACGCACTTCATCCCGAACAAGTTCCCCATGGACCGCCTCATCTTCACGGGGACCTACCGGCTGGAGGAACTCAAGGAGCAGCGACCCCTCGAGTACGAACGCCTGGTGGCTCAGGGGCGCCTCGAGTCCATGAAACGGGAGCACCCGGGCATCCCCATCAAGCTCATCTCGGCCACGTTCGGCCTGGGGAGCCTCCTGCTGGGGCTGATGCTGACCGCGCTGATCCTGTGGTCGCTGCTGTTCGCGTAGCCCCGGAGAAGAAATGACTGGGCAGAGCCCGACGGGCTCTGCCTTTTTGTTCCGTTCGTGCCATGAAAGGTCATGAAAATCCCCCTTTCATCCCCCTTTGTAAAAGGGGGACCGGGGGCGCATCCCGTCAGGGCGCGCAACCATGTCCGGTTCGTTCCTTGCCGGGCCGCCCCGCGAAGCGGAACAAGGCGGCAAAGAAGGGGATTTGACGGAACAGGCCAGATAGACGAGATAGACCGAAAAGACGAGTTGATGGGCCTTTTGCGCGACATCTTCGGCATCGGAAAGGACAGCGGCAGCCTCCTGCGGGACCTGGCCGCCATCCGCAAGAAGACCCGCGGGGAGCGAAACCGCCTGCTCTCGGAGATCGAGTTCAACGCCGCCCTCGTCCTCGATCACTACCTGCAGAAGGGGGCGGACGAAAAAAAGATCATCGAGAAACTGAAGATCGAAAACCTCGCAAGGCTGATCGACGAGGGCTTCGATTTCTCAGCGGTACGGAAAGGGGCCGTCGAGGAATCCATGGTGAGGGACATGCCCGTGCTCAGGCAGTACGCCGGCCTGGACCTGGAACGGTTCCTCAAGCGCATCCGGTTCCACATCGAGCAGCTGAAGCTGCTGCCCGATCTGTACGACATCCGAAAAGCGGACAGGGTGAACGTGCGCCAGCGTCTCGACAACCTGGGCAGGCGCTACGTCCTGCTGATCCGATTCCTGAAAACATGATCAAGGGGTGACCTATGAACGGCGCGGAAGCTCTTCTGAAAACCATCGAGGGGGCCGGTATCGACACGTGCTTCGCCAACGGCGGGACGACGGAGATGCCCATGATCCTGGCCTTCGAAACGGTCACCGGGATCAGGCCCATGCTCGGACTGTTCGAGGGCGTCTGCTCGGGCGCGGCAGACGGCTACGGGCGCCTGAAGGAAAAGCCGGCCCTGTGCCTGCTGCACCTCGGGCCGGGGCTGGCCAACGGGGTCGCGAACCTGCACAACGCCAAGCGGGCCCGCACGCCCCTGCTCAACGTCATCGGCGAGCACGCCTCGTGGCACCTGGAGGCCAACGCCCCCCTGGCCATGGACATCGAATGCCTGTGCAGGACCTTTTCGGGGTGGCAGCGGACGGTCCGCTCCGTCGAGACCATCGCGCGGGACACGGCGGAGGCCATCGAAGCGTGCCTGCGCGGGCAGATCGCGAGCCTGATCGTCCCCTCCGATCACCAGTGGGCCGAGTACCGGGGGAACATCCCCGCCGTGAAAAGCCCGGCATCCGATCCGCCCGATCGTCGCGTGATCGCGTCCGCCGCAAAGCTGCTGAAGTCGTCGGACAGGACGGCGCTCATCATGAACGGCCGCGCCCTTCGCCTCCGCGGCCTCGAAGCGGCCGGCCGCATCAGGGCCGCGGTGGGCTGCGATCTCTTCTGCATCAACTTCCCCGCCTATGTCGACCGGGGCGCCGGGACCGTGCCGGTTGCCCGCGTGCCCTATTTCCCCGAGCCGGCGGCGGCCGTGCTGGCGCCCTACAGGGCCGTCGTGCTGGCCGGGACGGACCAGCCCGTCAACTTCTTCGGCTACGAGGGCCAGTGGAGCAACCCCGTTGCCGCCGATGTCCCCAAGCTGCGCGTCGACAGCGATGCGCAGGATGCCGCCGAAGCCCTCGAGGCGCTGGCCGCCGATCTGGGGGCCCCCGGCAGGAACGCGCTGGAAACGATCGTGGCGGGGTACAGCGTCCCCGATGTCCCGACCGGCAAACTGACCCCCGAAAAGGCCTGTCTCACGCTGGCGGCCCTGCAGCCCGAGGGCGCCATCATCATGGACGAGGGCCTGACGTCTGCCATGTCGTACTTCCCGCTGGGCGCAACGCTGGCCCCGCACAGTTACTTCATGCTCACCGGGGGCGCCATCGGGCAGGGCATGCCCTCGGCCACGGGGGCCTCCGCCGCCTGCCCTGACAGGCCCGTCATCAACCTGCAGGCCGACGGCAGCGCCCTGTATACCGTCCAATCCCTCTGGACGCAGGCCCAGGCGGGAATGAACGTGACGACGCTCATCTGCTCGAACCGAAGCTACAACATCATCAACGCGGAGCTGCAGCGCGCGGGGATCACGAATGCGGGGCCGCGGGTCCGCGCTTTCACGGACCTGGGGAACCCTCCCATCGACTGGCCGAGCCTCAGCAGGGGCCTGGGCGTCCCCGGCGTTGCCGTCGACACGGCAGAGGACCTGGCCCGGGAGCTGAAGAAGGCCCTCAAGGAACCCGGCCCTCACCTCATCGAGATGATCCTGTAGCCCTTCGCCGGCCGACAAAACAAAGGATCGGGACATGCCGTCCCAAAATCGGGTACAGGGTTCAGGGTCCAGGGAGGAGACAAGGGCGAAGAGGAAAAACAGCTGGTTAGAAATGTTCAGATGCAAGGCGTGCGAGGCCGAGGAGCGAGGCGTACTTTGGGCGTACGCCGCAGCGACGCAGGCCGAAGCACAACGCCGCAGATGGACGTTTCTAACCAGTCTGTCACATGCTCAGTTCGATGATGTCCCGGTCCTTGAGCACGTGCGTCCTCTCCACGCGCATTCCCTCGAACTTCGCCGACCCCCAGACGCGGGCGTACCTGAGTTTCGTCACAAAGTCCTTGTGCACCTTCTCGGCCACTTCCATGACGGTGGACCCGACGGGAACGGTGTAGGGCATGGAGAGATCGGGCTCCTTCCCGGGCGGCTTGGAGTAGACGCGGATGATCGAGGCAAGCCTGAAAATCTCCTGCTTCAGGTCCTCCAAGCCCTCTTTTTTAAGGCACGAGAGGGCCACCAGGGGATACCGGCTCCCGCAAGCCGTCTTGAGCCTCTCGAAGTTCTCGGTGGCGCCGGGCATGTCCTTCTTGTTTGCCGCAACCAGCGCCTTTTTCACGAGCACGCGCGTCTCCCCCGCCTTCGGCCGCTCCGTGCGAATGTTCCACCTCCCGATCTGGTCGAGGAGGAGTTCCATCTGGACCTCGGCATCCTCCGCGAGGTCGATGACGATGAGCAGGGCATCGGCCACCCGCAGGATGCCGGAGACCCAGCCGTCCGTCGTCTCGTTGGGGATGGGGGGGAGGTCGACGAGCTGGATCTGGATGTCCTCGTAGGGCATCATGCCCGGGCAGGGCAGGACTGTCGAGAGGGGGTAATCGGCGATGACGGGGGCAGCCTTGGTGAGATTTGCCAGGATGGAGGACTTGCCGGAGTTGGCAAACCCGACGATCGCGACCTGGGCGGCCCCTTCCCGGGGAATGTTGTAGAGACTGTCGCGGCCGCCTCCTTTCTTTTTTCGCTGCTCCTGGGCTTCCTTGTTGAGCTGGGAGAGCTTGCGCCGCAGGTCGGCGCGCAGGTGGTCGGTCCCCTTGTGCTTGGGGACCGTGGCCATCAAGTCCTCCAGGGCGGCGATCTTCTCGGCCGTCGTGGAGGCCTGCTTGTACCGTCTCTCGGCTTCGAAGTAATCCGGCGGTAGGTTGGCCGGCATTCGCTCACTCCTCCGAATGTCGGTCTGGCTGCGGGTTCATTCTATGTTCCGAAAGGGAACCAACGCAAGCTTTAATCCCCTCCCAGAAGTGTGAGCCACGAAACGGTTTTGCAAGGCTCGTTTAAAGCGTCTTTTCGCAAACGGTTCTTAGCGAACCGGAACGGCCGCGAAGCCACATGTCTGAGCCCGCAGGGCGAGTTTGTGGCGGAGCAGTGCAGGGAGTTTAGAACCGTCGCAAAGCGCTTTTGAGCCGGCAAAATTGTTTTATGGCTCACACTACAATAATCTTCCCGTCATCGGCCACGTCGCACGCCACGTGCCCCGCCTTCGCGAGCATGTCCTCGCTCATGTGGGTGATGACGATGCGGCCGATGTTCAGGCCTGCCGACTTTTCCATGAGGGTCCGGTAGTCGAGGTGGAAAGGGACCTTCTTCTCGTAGTAGTACGCCTCGGCGATGAGCAGGTCGGCGCCCCGGGCGGCCTCGGCAAGCGCCTCGGTCCACTCCGTGTCGCCGGAGCAGGCGATGACTTTCCCGCCGACCTCGAACCGCAGGGAGTAGGCGTTGTCGCCGCTGGGGTGCAGACCGATGAAGGGTGTCACGCGGACGGACCCCGACGGGAAGGGAACCCGCGGCTCTATTTCCCGCAGATCGATGTCGAACTTCCGCTTCACGCCCGACGAGCCCGGGAAATAGGCATCCATGGCCGCCGGCAGCCTCTTCGCAAGCCCGGACGGACCCGCCACGAGGAGAGGGGCCGTTCGGCGGCTGACGAGCTGGGCATCGAGGATGAAAAAGGGAAGCCCCCCGAAGTGATCGCCGTGGAGGTGGGTGAGAAAGATGCTGTCGATCGTGTTGGGGTCGACGCCGAAGCGGCGAAGGGATACCATCGCCGTGGCGCCGCAGTCGACGAGGAATCGTCCGCCGGGGTGGCTGACGAGGATGCAGCTCTGGAGCCTTCCGCCGCTGCCGAAGGCATCGCCGCTGCCGAGGAACCGGACCTGAATCGCTTGCGGGTAAGTCATGGGATGCCTCTCCTCTCGCTAAGTTCATCGATCGAACGAGGCAGGTAGTGTCGAAAGCCTGTACCCTGTACCTGTACCTGTACCTGTACCCGCAGCCTCCGGCTGCTACTCCTCTTCTTCCGCCAGCGTCTGCGGGAGCTTGTTCAAATCGTAGCTCTTCGCCGCCTGCACTCCCGCTCGCAGGGCTTTGAGATTGAGCTCCTCCGTCCCGGGAGGCACCCGCGAGAGAAGGGCTTCCTCGAGGCTCTCGATGGAAACCCGCTTGCTGAGCCAGCCCAGGGCGCCGAGCGCCACCATGTTGGCCACGAGATCCGTCCCGAGCTCCTCCCGCGCGATCTTCGTGAAGGGGATGGACACGGTCTTTGCCGTGGGGACCTTGCTGACGAGCGTGCTGTCCACGATGAGAAGGCCCGTCGGCTTGAGATCGCCGAAGTAGGTGTTGACGGAGGCCTGGTTCATGGCCAGCAGGAAATCCGGTTTCGCGACCTTGGGGTAGTCGATGGGGGCGTCGCTGATGACGACCTCGGCCTTGCAGGTCCCGCCCCTCGCCTCGGGCCCGTAGCTCTGCGTCTGGCTCACCTGCTTGCCTTCGTGAACGCCGGCCGCCTCGGCCAGCACGATGGCCGCCATGATGATTCCCTGCCCGCCCGAACCGGCGAGGCGGATCTCCTGGCGAACGGCTTTTTCCATGCCCGCTTCCGCGCTCTTCTCCGGCATCGGCATCACCCTTCGCACCGCACGGGCGGTTTCGGCGTGTTGTTCCCCTTCGCCCGATCGCGGACTTTCTCGTATTCCTCGTTGTAGGAGGGCCGCTCGGAATCGGCCAGGACGCCGATGATGAACTTCCCCTCCAGTTCCTCGGGCTTCATCTTCGAGGTGGCGTGCATCCGCACGGCGTTCTCCTTGAACCACTCGAGCATTCTCACGGGGCTTGCCATCTTGTTGCGCCTGCCGAACTGGGTGTGGCAGTTGGAGAGCACCTCCACGGAGCTGAAGCCCTTCTTCCGGATGGCGCTCTCGATGAGCTGATCGAGCAGGGCCGCGTGGTACACGGTGCAGCGGGCCACGTAGGAGGCATCGGCCGCAACGGCCAGCGCCGAGATGTCGAAGGCGTGCTCCACCATCCCGTAGGGGGTCGTCGTCGTCCTGGCCCCGTAGGGGGTCGTGGGCGAGTACTGGCCGCCCGTCATGCCGTAGACCTGGTTGTTCACGATGATGGCCGTCATGTCCACGTTGCGGCGGGCGGAGTGGATGTAGTGGTTTCCGCCGATGGCGGTGGCGTCGCCGTCGCCCATGATGACGATCACCGTGAGATCCTCGCGGGAGAGCTTGAGGCCCGTGGCGTAGGTCAGGGCGCGGCCGTGGGGGGTGTGGAGCGTGTTGAAATCGGCGTAGGTGGTCATGCGCCCCGAGCAGCCGATGCCGGAGACGAGGGCGACCTTGTTCTTGTCGAGCCCGAGCCGGTCGATGGCGCGGATGAGCGACCCCAGGACGATGCCGTTGCCGCATCCGGGGCACCAGATGTGGGGGAACTTCTTCTCGTGCCGGAGGTACTTGTGCACGAGCCCGGTCATGCCCTCAGCCATGATTCGTTTCCTCTCAGTAGTACATCTTGATGAGACAGTCGCTGATCTCCCGCGGGGTGATCAGGCGGCCGTCCACGCGGTTCAGGCTCTCCACGCGCGAGCTGTCGCGGTGGACGCGCTTGACCTCGCGGCTGATCTGCCCGATGTTCATCTCCGGCACCAATACGGCCCGGCACTGTTTCAAGACTTTTTCCACGTAGCGCCGCGGGAAGGGAAACAGGGTGACCAGCTGCAGCAGGCCCGCCTTGACCCCGTGCTCGCGGGCCTCGGTGACGGCCCTCCGCGCCGACCGGGCCACGGACCCGTAGGCGATCACGGCGATCTCGGCATCCTCCAGCATGAAGCCCTCCACCCGCTGGATCTCGTGGAAGCCCTGGGTGATCTTCCGGAAGAGCCTGCGCATCAGGGCGTCGATCTCGTCGGAGCGCTGCGTCGGGAATCCCCTCTCGTCGTGCGTCAGCCCCGTCACGTGGTGCCGGTACCCGTCGCCGAAGGCGGCCATGGGAGGCACCCCCGTCCCCGTGTCCTCGTAGGGACGATACCACTCGGGCGGCACCGTCGGTTTCAGGCGGTCGACGACCTCGATCTCGCCGCGCCGGGGCAGGACGAAGGTTTCCCGCGTGTGGGCCACCACCTCGTCGGAGAGGATGATGACGGGGACCCGGTACTTCTCGGCCAGGTTGAAGGCGAACACGGCGATCTCGAAACAGTCCTTCACGGACGAGACGGCCAGCACGATGACGGGGTGATCCCCGTGGGTCCCCCAGCGGGCCTGCATGACGTCCCCCTGGGAGGCCAGGGTGGGAAGCCCGGTGCTGGGCCCGCCCCGCATCACGTTCACGACGACGCAGGGGGTCTCGGCCATGCAGGCATAGCCGATGTTCTCCTGCATGAGCGAAAAGCCCGGGCCGCTCGTGGCCGTCATGGCCTTCATGCCGGCGAGCGACGCGCCGATGACGGCGCCCATGCTGGCGATCTCATCCTCCATCTGGATGAAGGTCCCCCCGAGGGCCGGGAGCTTGAGGGCCATGTGCTCTGCGATCTCCGAGGCGGGGGTGATGGGGTAGCCCGCGAAGAACCGGCAGCCGGCGGCGAGCGCCCCCTCGGCGAGCGCCTCGTTCCCCTGGAGCAGCTGGATCTTGCCTTCTTTCGACCATCCGCTCATGTGGTTTTCTCCCCGGGTGCGGAATCCCTCTCCTGCACCGAGATGGCCAGATCGGGACAGTGCATTTCGCAGAACCTGCAGCCGATGCATTCCTCGGGCTTCTCCACGTATGCGCCCGTGTCGTCACGGCGATACACCTGTTTCGGGCAGAAGGCTGCGCAGATCCCGCAGTTCTTGCACCAGGCCCGTATGATGAAGGGCTGGTAGCGCTTCTTCGGTTTTTCGGGCTTGCGGGTTGTACCCGCGCCTCCCGTTTCCCCGCTTTCGGGTTTCGTTTTTGTCACGGTCGATTTCATCCTGTCCATACGAACCTGTCGGTTTCGGTCCTCAGTACGGAAAGGGGCCTCATATCACGTTGTTGGCGCTACGACAAGCATTTTTACACGTTGTAACGCCGGCAGTTTCCCATTGACCGGCTCCAGCCGGTCCGCTATAGGTGAACGGGACGGACATGGACGAAAAAACCTTTCTGATCGTTGTGATCGCCCTTTTCATCGGCTTTATCGTGCTTTTCGTCAGCCGGTCGGGGGAAAACTACGGCATGCTCAGGCCCAGCGCGGACGCAACGGCGCATTATCAATCCTTTCGGCTCGCTGCCGACCAGGAATACTGGTTCAGCGGGCCCGAGTCGTACCCGGCGGCCATCATCGGCGTGGAGAGACGATTTCGATTCGACACGGCCGGTCACTGGATGCGGGTCGATGGGGAGGAGGCGATGAAGAGGCTCGTCGCGGGCATGCAGTCGAGGGCCCTGCAGATGAACCGGAACCTCGGCGGCTTCGAGATGGTCGACCATCGGGGCGAGCGGATCGGCGACTGGTACTCCGCCCCGGGGATCCAGGCGGTGATCAAGAGAACGGGCATCGACAGCGTCGAGATCTTTCCGCCGTCTTCCGAACCGGTTCAACCTTAGACAGCGGTTGCTGCCGGCCTTCATGAAGTAACGGCGGCAAGCACGGGCAGAAGGTGAGAAGGAAAGAGGGTGAGAGGTTGAGCCATATCTCGACCTCTCCAACCTTCTGACCCTCTTACGTTCTACCCTTCTTCACTTGTCACAGGCCCTTCTTCTCGAAGAACCAGAAAATCCCCAGGAACAGCACGGTGAGAACGGCGATCACGGGCCACGGGCTCACGCCCAGCGCCGTCGGGATCGTAATCTTGCCGTAGTTGCCCCAGGTCAGGATCGTCGCCTTGACCTGCGGATAAACCTCCGCGAAAAAGGCCGCCCCCAGGAGCATTCCCGCGAGGCCGAACAGCGCGTCCCAGCGGCCCTCGGCAAGCGCCCCCACGGCCGTCCCCGGGCAGTATCCCACCACGGCCCAGCCGATGCCGAACAGGAGCCCGCCGATGACATTGGCCCCGAGGATGGTCTCCTTGATGCTGAACTTGATGAGGCCGTTGGCGTGCAGGGCGTAGAGCCCGATCATGGCGACGAGGATCGCCGAGAGCATGAACTTCATGATCGTCATGTCCAGCAGCCGCATGGCGCCCACCTGTTTGTCGTAGCGCAGGACCTGCCCCTTCTGGAGGAGGAACCCGAAGATCACGCCGGTGATGAGGCCGGAGTAGAGCTCGTTCATCGTCTGTCACCTCCGTAGAGAATCCGCGCCGTGATGACGCCCGCACCGAAGAAGCAGAACAGGGCAATGTAGCCGCTCACCGCTATTTGAGCCAGACCGCTCAAACCGTGGCCGCTCGGTCACCCGTCGGCCATGCGGGCCCCGAACATGAGCACGATGCCCCCGAGGAAGGCCGCAATCCATCGCCTGGCTTTCGAGGACCCGAACCGGGCTTCCCACATGGGCGGCACGGGGGTCGACCGGAAGTCTTTCGTGAAGACCGCCGCCGCCAGGGCACCGAAGAAGATCCCCACGACGAACATCCACTGCCACTCGATCTTGATCTTTTCCTTCTTGTAGTATTCCTGGCCCGCCGCATGCTCCGGCACGACAACCTGTTCGATCATGCCCGCCGTGCGGACGAAGGTCGTCGAGGCGCCGAAATACTTGCCCGTCAGGAAAACGGACATTACGAGCAGCACTCCCGCCAGCCCCCCGGCGATATAGGGAGACCAGCCTTTCCGTGTCATGACTTTCATCCTGCCCTCCAAGACATTGGGTATCGGGTATCAGAAGATGAAAACAGGGTATCGCGTATGGGGTCTCGGGTATAGGGAAGGAAAAAGATTTCGTTTATAAACAAATCTTCGGTACCTTAGCACCCTATACTCGAAACCCTGGACCCTTTTTATGATCGCACTCTCAGCACGATCTTGCCGAAGTGCCTGTCTTCCTCCATCATCCGGTGGGCCGCCTGCACCTCCTCGAGGGGAAAGACTTTTTCGATGAGGGGGACGATCGACCGGTCCGCGAACTTCGGAAGGGCCCGGCGCGCGAACTCGGCCACGATCTCGCCCTTCTCGGAAACGGGCCGCGAGCGCAGGACCGACCCGATGATCCGCTGTCGCTTCACCATCATGAGGCCCAGGTTCAGCTCGGCCTTGACGCCGCTCGTCACTCCGATGAGGACCAGCCTGCCCGCGTAGGCCAGCGAGTTCATGTTCGGCTCGAGGTACTTGGCCCCGATGTGGTCCAGGATCACGTCGACGCCCCGCTTGCCGGTGAACTCCTTCACGGCCTCCGAGAAATCGGGGGTTTCCTTGTAGTTGATGACCCGATCGACGCCCAGGGCTCTGACGCGGTCCATCTTTTCGGGGGACGCCGTGACGATGAGCTTCGTGTTCGGGACGAGGGCCCTGCAAAGCTGCACGGCCGCCGTGTTGACCCCTCCCCCGCCCCCGTGGAGCAGCGCGATCTGCCCGTCGCCCAGCTCCCCCAGGATGAACACGTTCAGGAAGGCCGTGATGTAGGACTCGCAGACGCAGGCCGCCTCTTCGAAGCTCATGCTCTCCGGGATGCGCATGGGGTGGCTCGCATAGGCCACGGCATACTCGGCGTAGCCGCCTCCCCCCACGAGGGACATGACGCGGTCGCCCTTCTTCCAGCCGCTCACGCCGCCGCCGAGTTCTTCGATGACGCCCGCCACCTCCAGGCCCAGGATGTCCGATTCCCCGGGCGGCGGTGGGTACTTGCCCCCCCTCTGCACCAGGTCGGGCCGGTTGACGGACGTGGCCATGACACGGATGAGCACCTGGCCTGCCGCCGGCTGCGGCCTGGGCGCTTCGCCCACCTGAAGGACCTCGACGCCTCCGAACCCTTCCATCAGGACCGCTTTCATGAACGCCTCCCGGTGTGCGAATGGAAACAGGGGCCGACCCGCCGTTTCTGAAGAGTGTCATGCAACTTCTTTTATCAGAATACTCATGCACGCTCGCAGAGTCAACGGGATTGTACGCCGACTTGAAAACCTCGGCGCAGGATGTAGATTTTTCATAAAGAAGCGCCCTCGATACGGGGCGGGAAGGAGGCCTTGGCATGTGGGACGCTCTTGCCGCACTGACATTGCTCTGTGTCCTGGTCCTGATCACCTACGAGTGGATGGAGCATCACAGGGGTCGGAAGGCTTGAGGGAACGGCCCCGGGACATGGTTTCGTGAACGAATCCGGCCGGGGGCGGCAATGTCCCCAACAGGAGGGTTTGTGTCCGGGGTTTCGCACCCGATGCGAAACGATAATCGTTGACGGCTCGAGACGGCTGCATTACAGTGACGTCGCGGGGAACCGCGAAAAAGACATGACCGGAACCGGCACGGCTCCATGGAACAGACGATGCCCCGCGAAACGCTGAGACTCATCGATCTCGAGCAACCCCGCCCGGGATTCAGCCGATTCATTGCCAGCTGGCTCCTCCAGGAGGAAGGAACGAACCTCCTCGTCGATCCCGGCCCCGCGGTCACCATTGCGGCCTTGATCGGGGCCCTCGCCGATCTCAACGTCCGGCGGCTGGACGGGATCCTGCTGACCCACGCTCACCTCGATCACGGGGGAGGCGTGGCGGAGCTTCTGGACGCCTACCCGGGCACACCCGTTCTCTGCCACCCGCGCGGCATGGAACACCTGGCAAAGCCAGAGAGGCTCTGGGAGGTTTCCCGGAGGAACCTGGGCTGGATTGCGGAGATGTACGGCGAGCCGAGGCCGGTCCCCGCGGAGTGTCTCCAATACAAGGAGCGTTTCGAGATCGCGGGGGTGGGGATCGAGTGCATCGACACGCCCGGCCACGCCCCCCATCACCTCGCCTTCAAGGTCGGCGACATCGTCTTTGCGGGGGAGGCGGCCGGCATCTACCTGGGATTGGACGACGGATTTTACATCCGCGTCGGCGCCCCTCCCGGCGGGTTTCATTTCTCCGCCTACCGCCGCTCGCTCGAGACGATCGCCTCGCTCGATGCGTCCCTTCTGTGCTTTGCTCACTGGGGTTGCACCCAGGAATACGAGACGGTCATGAATACGGCCATCGAGCAGGCCGACCTCTGGATGGAGCTGTCGGAGAAACACGCGGCGGAAGCGGGCGGGAAATTCGAGCAGCGGGTGCTGGAGGAGCTGCTCGAGAAGGACCCGGGGCTGGCGAGGCTTTCAAGCCTCCCCGACGAGGTACGGAAACGGGAGCGGATGGTCCTGCCCATCAGCGTCGCGGGGATGAAGCGTCATGTGACGGACATGAAGAGGCCGGGGTGAGGACCGAGCCGATCAGCCCTCGTCGAGCTCCGCGAGGAGTTCGTCGCCGGCCTCGATCGGCCGGCCGTAGTACCACCAGTTCTTTCGTTCCGTCCACCCCTCCTGGCGGGCCGTCTCGTCGCCCCAGAGACAACGGCCCCACGGTCTGACGAGCGCGCGCATGCCCGCATCGGCCTTTCGGACGCGGGCCAGGATGTTTCGTTTCTCCTGTGCCGGCGCCACGGCGAGGGCTTCTTCGAGGAGCTGGCGGCCGTCCATGTCGTTCAGGTAGTCCTCGAGCCCGAGACTGTACCCCTCCGCGACGGAGCGGACGACCTCTTCCCAGCCCTCCACGAGCCCCTGAAGCCCCCCGCGGACGACATGCTCCGGGCAGCCGCGCTTCCTCAAAAACTCCCCGACCGGGTCTTTGTCATTCATGACGGCATCCCTCTGGTTCGCTTATTGTCTTTCAGGTTGGTCAAAAAGGTCAAGATGCAAGGCGCCCGACATTCCGAGGAGCGAGGCGTACTTTGGGCGTACGTCGAGCGACGAGGAACGGGGGCAACGGTGCAGATGGGCCTTTTTCACTGACCTGTCAGTGCTTTCGACGGAGCTGGCGTTGATAGTACGCCTCCCCGTCCGCGGGCCTGAAATACGTGCGGATGGTGCCGTCGCGATTGAAGGCGATGAAGTCCCCCGATTCGCGGTCGAAGCGGGTCACCACCCCATCGGACCGCACGGACTCCAGAACGGGCCCTCCCGCCGGCCTGTCGCGAAGTCCCTGGGCCTTCCTCACGTACTGCTCCATCGTGATCGAGCCGAACTCGCGGCCGTGCTTCCGGTAGTGATCGATCGTCTTCTGCCGGGAGGCAAACCCGATATCCGGCCGCGCGGCCGGAGGACTCTCGACGGCCGGGCCCGTTTTGGGGGCATCGGCCTGCGGCGACTGCGGGGACCCGCAGCCAAACGCGAGACACACCGCCAGCAGGAGCCCTGCAAGCCCGAATCCCGTCTTGCGGCTGAACGCCCGCTCCCACACTGTCTTGCTCCCGTTTTGTTTCATCGCCGTCAATCTATCACAGAACCCCCGGGCCGGGCGAACGATTTTGCCGGCTCCTGCTCTGCGGGGACTGCTCCCTGTCGGCCGGAAATTTCCTGTTGCAACCCCCGGCGCAACCGCGCTATAGAAATCACCGGAGATTGCAGCGGCAACCAGCCGTCCACGGGGGACACGATGAAACAGCACGCCCAGAAGGTCTGGATCGCAATGACCGTTATGATGCTCCTATGGCTACCCGTTGCTTCACCGGCGCAGAAAATGGGCCCCTCCGACGACATGCTCAAGGGCGCCTATCGCGACATCCTGGCCCAGGCCGACACGAACCGCGACGGGAAGCTCAGCGCGAGCGAGTGCCTGGCCATCTGGAAGAACAAGCAAAAGGGTGAAAAGGACTGTAAATACTGGGATGCCAACGGGGACGGCGTGATCACGGAGGATGAATACGTAAAGCAGGTCCGGAAAATCATGCGGTAGGGCCACCCTCGCCCGGCCCGGGATTTCCCTGGCTGCATCCGAGACGAGACCCACTGAGCGAGCGGAAGGAGGATCCATGCACGGGATGAAATCCATCAGACGGTTCGGAGTCGCCGCAGCCCTTTTCGCGGCGGGGATCATGCTTGCGGGCTGCGCCACCACGTTCAACCACTCCTTCGATCCAGCGACGAGCTACACGGGGCTGAAGAGCTACGGCTGGGCCACGGGGAGCGCGGGTCCGACGCAGGACCTCGTCGTCAAGAACGTCCAGTACCACGCCGACCAGGTCCTCGAGAAGAAAGGGTTCCGCAAGACCGCCGAGAGCCCGGACATGCTGGTCACGATCAGCTACGAAAACGAAATCGGCGTCAATCAGTACGGCTACCAGCTGCGGATGCTCACGCTCGCGATCCAGAAGGCCGACGGCAGGCAGGCGCTCTGGCGCGGGACGGCGACGGGCTCCATCAGCACCGATGCGGCCTCGGGCGATCTGAAGAGCGCCGTGGAGGGGATCCTGAAGAACTTTCCCCCGGTGAAGTGAAAGACAGGGTCCCGGGTCCAGGGTTCAGGGGCAGGGTTCAGGGAAGGAGAAAGAATTCTCCAACCAACGGCAAAAATGAAAGAAAAAGCGCCGCGGCCAAGGCCTGCGGCGCTTTTTTGAGCGGAACGGGATATCCAGAAAACTCCCTCACGTGATTGGAATTCCGGTGAATCCACGGGACATGATCAAGGCGGTGATCTTCGACTGGGGGGGCGTCCTCATCGAGAACCCCACGGAAGGGATTCTGCAGTACAGCCGGGAAGTGCTCGGGATCGGCGCCGGGTGCATGCTGGGGGCCTACCGCAAGCTCATCCCCTACCTCCAGGAGGGAAGAATCACGGAGGAGGAGTTCTGGAAGGGGGTGCGAAGGCGCACGGGGGCGAAGGGGAAACTACCCGCCTCGCTGTGGCTCGAGGCGTTCGAACATTCCTACGTGGAGAAGGACGACGTCTTCGCCGTGGCCCGGGAGCTTCACGCAAGCGGATGCAGGACGGGAATCCTCTCGAACACGGAAAAGCCGGCCCGGCCCGTCATGACCGGTGAGCCCTACCGCATCTTCGATCCCATCATTCTTTCCTGGGAAGTGGGGTCTTCCAAGCCGCAGAGGAAGATATTCGAGGTCCTCATCGAGACCCTCGCCCTTCCCCCCTCGGACATTCTTTTCGTCGACGACGTGGAGGCAAACATCCAGGCGGCGGGCGATCTGGGCCTCCAGGGCCACCTTTTCACCGACGCGCAGACCCTGCGCAAGGCCCTTGCACCGCTCCTCCGGTGAGACCACATGCAAGGCGCTTCCCGAAAAAAAATCCCCCACGTTCCCCCTTTTACAAAGGGGGATGAAGGGGGATTTCGCATTTCCCCTGTACCCTGAACCCTGTACCACTGACTTTCCCCTAGGCTGGTCAAAAATACCCGGATGCAAGGCAGCCGTAATCCCGAGGACTGAGGCGTACTCTGTCCGTACGCCGCAGGGACGAGGGATAAGGTAACGCCGCAGACGGGTGTTTTGGGCGCCTGTTCCGCTACGCGGGGCGCCCCGGCAAGGAAAGAACCAGACATGATCGCGCACCCTGACGGGTTGCGCCCCCGGTCACCAGCCTGCTCTCACTTTGCAAACATGGGCGGGACGCGGGCCGGCAATACCTCTATCTTCTTCCACACACCGCCGGTGACGTACGGTTCGGTCTTCAGCCAGGCGTCCACGTCGGCCCGCGTCGGCATATCGACAACCAGGGCGGAGCCGATCATCTGCTCGCCTTCGTTGAGGATCGCGACGCCGTAGACGGCCTTGCCCTCTTCCTTCATCTTCGTGACACCCGCCAGGTGCGCCTCCCTGACCGCCATCCGTCGCTCCGCGGCCTTGTCGTCGGTGCCGTCATAGCCAATCACCAGAAACTGCATAACTCCCCTCCTCTCTGTTCGATGACCCCGGCGGGCGCCCCCCATGCATGGAAGCGCCCCGTCCCGGGAGGTCGCGAGGATGCAATCACCCGCGTTCCGGTTATCCTTTGCCTTCATCCCCGAGGATGCGTTCCAGTTGCTCCAGCAGCGGCCGCTGACCGTCGAGAATTTTCTCATGGGCCTGCGGAATGCCGAACCACCCTCCCCGATCCACCTCCGGGATGTCCAGAAACCGGCCCGACCGCGGCGGCCACTCCAGGGGGAAGGTGTTGCTGCGGACGGCCGCGGGGTCACAGTCGCCCTCGACGGCCCAGGCATAAACGATTTTTCCGCTTCTTTGCCGGACAGGCTCCAGTTCGCGGAACACCCCCTCGGGGCGGAAACCCGTCTCTTCCCCGAACTCCCTTCGCGCCGTCTCGAGAGGGTCTTCGCCCTCGTCGATCTCGCCCTTCGGGATGGACCAGACCCCGAGATCTTTCTTTGCCCAGAAGGGACCCCCGGGATGGGCGAGAAACACCTCCAGTCTCCCCTCGCGAACGCGGTAGAGAAGCAGGCCTGCACTGCGCTTGACTGTGGTAGGCCCTGTCAAGCCCGTTTCTCCATCACCAGTTTCGCGAAATGCTCGAAGGAGCGGTTGTACGTCTTCTCGGCGTCCTTCGGGAAGCAGCAGCCGGGAAGCTGGCGCTTCTTGACGTGGTATTCGATGCACTCGCAGCACATCCCCTTGCGGGAGCAGGGATCGTAGGAGCAGGTACAGTGGGTGAGGTTCTTTTCTTTTTTACAGTCCATCCAATCCTCCGGATTCCGTACGCAGCGACGGGGAAAGTGTAGGGGCTGCGAGAGGGCCGGTCAAGAAAAAAGGCAAAAAAATCCCCCGTTCCGGGGAACGGGGGATCGGGTTCGTCCGTTCGGCCGGCTACCGTCCGCCCGAAGCCCGCTCGGCCGTCGCGATCGCCTGATGGGCCAGATCGACGGAGCGCCCGAGCGTGTTCAGCACCATGGTCGGGTTGTGGAAACCCATGC
>CAZPCN010000018.1:0-41600 GCA_964585095.1 uncultured Syntrophaceae bacterium
CGACGAAGAGGACGGCGAGGCCCGTGTCCTGGCAGATGGGGGACTGCTCGTCCCGCGCGATGCGCGCGTTTTCCTTGAGCTCCCGGATGACCTCCCGGGCCACGGGGGACTCGTCCTTCTCGATGGCCCGGTCGAAGGCCGCCAGGACGTCCTCGCCCAGGTTGCAGTTGGCGTCGATGAAGAGATCGCGCACGGCTTCCGTGATCTCTGCTGCCTGGATTTCTCTCATTCGCTTCCCTCTGTACGTTCTTGCACGGATTCCGACTCCCTACTTTTTCGCCATCTTCAGGATCTCGGCCACGAGCTTCTCGATGCCCTGGGCCACCTTCGAGATCGTGGGCCCCAGCATGTAGGCCGGGGTGGTCACGATTTTATTGACCTCGTCGATGACGATCCCTTCGACGGGGGCCTGGACGTGCTTGCCGCCCATGGCCTCGATGGCACCGGAGGCGCCGGGGTCGTTGCCGATGGTGAGTTTCGGGTTCGCCGCGCCGAGGACCTTGGCGGCGATCACCGGGGCGATGCAGATGAAGCCGATGGGCTTCTTCGCCGCGTGGATTTCCCTGATGAGCCGGGCCACCTCGGGGTTCACGGCGCAGTCGGGTCCCTTGACGGCGAAGTCGCAGAGGTTCTTCGCAGCGCCGAACCCGCCGGGAAAGATCAGGGCGTCCACGTCGGCGGCCTTCACGTCCTTCATGTTCCGGATGTCGCCTCGGGCGATGCGGGAGGACTCGCAAAGGACGTTCCTGGACTCCCCGCTGGGTTCGCCTTTCGTATGGTCGATCACGTGCATTTGGTCGACGTCCGGCGCCATGCAGAGGATCTCGGCGCCCGCCTTGTCCAGAAAGTAAAGGGTCAGGGTGGCCTCGTGAATCTCGGCCCCATCGTAGACACCGCAGCCCGACAGAACGACACCGATCTTCGCCATGGGATTCACCTCCTGGATTTCGTGGATGGACGGGAAAGACGGGGGCCGGGCGACGGGCCCGGTCAGGGTGGGCGATGTTCCCGCAGACCCCGGGCAGAACTATAGATGAACCGGCCCGGGGGTGTCAACGAAAAACGCCCCGATCGCAGCCGGGGCGTCTTCCTCCCGGGGTCGCCGTTCTTTCACTCGACGGAGGTCTTCCTCGGGAACCGGTAAATCTCGTACTCCGTGGGGGTCCCGATCAGCTTGTCGATCTTCGACTGGAGCTCCTTGCGCTCGTCGGTGGCGATCCATTTTTTCCAGAACAGATCGTCGTCCCAGATGCTGATGACGAGAAACTCGCCGGGCCTGTCGCTGCTGTGCAGCGTCTCCCCGGAGATGTACCCGGGCTGCTTCGAGGCTTCGCTCCGGAGCTTCGTGATCAGGTCCAGCAGTTCCTTCTGCTTGTCCGCCGGCGCCCTTCTCTTGATCATGACCTTGATCATGTTCCTGCCCTCCTTTCGCAACGTCGGTTGGCCGGGGGGTCGTCATGGACGCCCCGCGACGGTCTCTGGACCTCGGGTCTGTTACGATGGGATCATTGCGGAGACCGGCGAGCCGGTCCATCCGCAGGGACCGGACAGCGCTGCCCCAGGAACGGGAACGGGAAGGCGAACGGGAGGAGGAACGATCTCAGCCGGACGCGAGCACGAACCGCCGCGGTGAAAGCCCGGGGAAAGCGGGTCGATGGTTATGACTTGGACGGGGACCGCTCCAGGTAGTCGCTCGGCTCCGCCTTGAAGAACCGCTTTTCGGGGTAGTGGTAGATGTCGTAGGTCGTCTTCTTCCCCAGGAGCTTGTCGATCTGATCCTGCAACGCCTTCCGGGGGGGGCTGGCGACCCACCGTTCCCAGTCCTCCAGGGAATCCCAGGTGCTGATGACAAGGTACTCTTCGGGGTTGCTGACGTGACGCATGGTCTCGCCGGAGATGTAGCCCGGCTGCTTCGATGCGAGGCTCCGAAGCTCCGTGATCAGGGTGACGAGGTCTTTCTCCTTCTCGGCGGGAACCCACCGCTTCAGCATGACTCGGATGGCCATCGCGTTCACCTCCTTTCACGCAAGGGTCTTCTTGCCTGTCTGGTTCATGATTACATGCGTCCCCCGGCGAGTTCAAGTGTAAAGATGGCGGGGCGATAGGGTGGGCTCAGGCGCGGGCGATTTCCGTGACTTTGCGGATCCCCTCCGCGGCGCCGAGGGGGATGGAGAGGTGACCGGGAGGGACGTCGGTGTCGCGGGGGTTGATCCGGATGAGCGTGCCCCGTCCCCCCCGGACGGCGCCTTCGGACGTCATGCGGACCGTCGCCACGGCCTTTCCGGCGCCCAGTTCCACCACGGCCAGGGAAGCCTTCCTGCGGGAGAGGCCTTCGAGCCAGCGATGAAAGCGCTCGCTTTGCGCCCGGGTGCGGTGCGGGATCCAGTCCCAGTCATTGAACATGAGGACGTTGGGCCGGGCAAGGGCCCCGCATCGGGGACAGCGCGGCAGGGGGTCGCGTGCCCGGAACTGCGCCTCGTCGACGTCGGGGTTCTCCCCCCGGGCATCCCAGATGTCCGGCGAGCAGGGGCGGAGGCACTGCAAATGGTGGATGGAACCGTGGCACTCCTCGATGCGGTCCTCGTCGTACCCGGCCTTCTGGAACTGGCCGTCCACGTTGGAGGTGAACACGAAATAGCCTTCCCGCTTCGATCGGCCGATCTCGAGGAGCCTCCCGAACCCCCCGTGGGGGACCGTACGACGGTAAAGGTTCAGCCGGTGGCCGTAGAAGCCCCAGGCAAGCGCCGGGTCCCGTTCGAACCACCAGGGGTTGGCCATCTCCACGAAGGAGACCCCCAGCCTCGCCATGGGGGGGTAGGCCTTCCAGAACCCCTCGTTGCCGCGGAAGTCCGGCAGCCCCGAGTCGACGCCCATGCCCGCCCCCGCCGTCACGAGAAGCGCATCGGCCTCGCGAAGGGCCATGGCGGCCTGGTTGAGAGGGTCCTTCACGTCCATGGGTGCGGTATCCCGCCGGATCGGGTGGGGCGCCCTAGACGAGGCGCCGGTGCAGCTCGTTTCGCAGGGCCCTTCCCTCCAGGGAGTTCAGGACGATCTCCTCGACCATCTGCTGCTCTTTCTGGTTGTGGACGACACCTTCCAGCACGATCTTGCTGCCGTCGTAGGAAACCTTCAGGGTCGGCACGTGGATGCGGGGGTTCGTAAGGATGCGGGCACGGATGCGGGCGGCAACGGCCCGGCCCACGAGGACGTCCCACGTGTCGGGGGTGATCATCTGGTCCTTCGCCCGCAGGGCGTCGACGATGATCTTCGCAATCTGGTCGTAGGGCTGCGTCGCGGCGTTGAAGACCATGTCGTAGTTTTTCAGGTCGAACCAGTCCTTCCCGTAGATGGCCTTGATGTAGCCCACGCGCGCCTTGTCCGTCCGCCGGACGATGTCCTCGGCCGCCTTCTCGCCGATCTCGCTCTTTTCCATGAGCCGCCGGACCCGGACCTCGAAGGGGGCCGTGAGCCGGACCTTCAGAACGAAAGGCAGATCGGTGAGGACAAAGCTGCCGCCCTGGCCGATGACGATGGCCTTGTCCCGGGTGGCGTGTTCGTAGATGTACGCCTCGAGAAGCGCCACGAAGCCGCGGTATTCCCAGTCGTAACGGTCCCAGAGGGACGGCCTCTCCTGGTCCAGATCCCGGAAGAGCTGCTCCCAGCGCCCTCCAGCGGCCTTCATGAAGGCGAGGCTCTGGTCTTTGCCGGAGCACTTGTACCCCAGGGTCTCGCCGACCAGGGTTGCAACCTCCTGCCCGCCGCTTCTGAAATCGAGAGACATCGCCAGTATGGCCATGATTGTTCTGCCCCGTCGGGGTTTGACCTGCGCGGAATACCGGACCCCTCCGAATGCCCGCGCCGGGCGCTGCGCGTGAACGATGCATCGCAGGGAGGGGGGGATCCAGGCTCCATGCATCATAACGATCTGAGCTACCTTGTCAAGAAAAAAAAGCGGCTTTTATCGGCTCTAACCCATCGGATATTCAAGAAAATTTCTTTTTGTCGGCCCGGCGGGCCAAGGGTGTGCAGGCGGGCCCTGCCGCCGGGGTCACTCCCCGGCGGAGGGAACGGTCTCGCTGCGGAAATATTTCCCCGGCGTCACTCCCAGCGCCTTTCGGAACGCGGAAACGAAAGCGCTGAGGCTGCTGTAGCCGACGTCCAGCGCCACGTTGGTGATCGACTCGCCCCGGCCGAGCAGCCTCAGCGCCTCGAGCAGCCTCAGTTGCTGGCGCCACTGGTGGAAACTCATCCCCGTCTCGGCCCGGAAGAGCCGCGAGAGCGTTCTCCCCGTCGCCCCCACCCGCAGTCCCCACTGCTCGAGGGTCCCAGTCTCGGCGGGATGGCCGGACAGCCGGTCGAAGATCTTCCGCAGCCGCGGGTCCCGGGGGATCGGCAGATCGAGGGGAACCGGGTCGCTGAACCGGAGGAGATCCAGGATGAGCCGCATGACGCGCTCGGCATGGCTGCCGGGCTCGTAGAGGCGCGGCAGGGTGGTGCTGTAGACGATGAGTTCGCGAAGCAGCGGTGAAACCGACACGATGCGGCAGGCCGGCGGGAAATCCCGTGCGGCATCGGGCCGGATGTACAGTGTCCGCATCGAGAGGTGCCCCGAGGCGCGGATGTGGTGCTCCGTGAAGGCGGGGATCCACATGGCCCTCAGCGGCGGCAGGACCCAGACCCCGCTGTCCGTCGTCACGGTCATCACTCCCGCGGAGGCGTAGAGGAGCTGGGCGCGGGAGTGCCAGTGCAGCGGGATCCGGTGGCCGTCGGGCTCGTCCAGGGCCAGCGCGATCACGGCCTGGGAAGCGCCCATGAGATGCCTCTGGCGCTCCGGGGACCTCGGGTTTGTCCGTTTCTCGACATTTCTTGTCTTCATGGCGCAAGCAGGATAAACGGCCGGACGGGTAGAGTCAAGCCATCCTGCACGACCGGAGCGCACCCATGAAAAACCGATTCGTCTGGCTGGCCGCGCTGGGGCACCTGCTCACGGACCTCAACCAGGGAGCCGTGCCGGCGCTGCTGCCCTTTTTCATCTCCGACTACCAGCTGAGCTACGCGGCGGCCGCCGGGCTCGTTGCCGCCCTGAGCATCGCATCCACGGTCATTCAGCCGCTGTTCGGCTTCTACGCCGACAGGCTGTCGAAGCCCTGGCTCATCCCCGCCGGGGTGGCCATGGCCGGCTGCGGCGTGGCCTTCAGCACCCTGCTGCCCGATTACTGGTTTGCCGTCACGATGATCGTCCTGAGCGGCATCGGCATTGCGGCCTTCCACCCCGAGGGGGCGCGGCTCGTTCACAACCACGCCGGCGACAGGAAAGCCACGGCCATGAGCGTCTTTGCCGTGGGGGGCCAGATGGGAATCGCGCTGGGGCCGATCATGGCGGCCGTCGTCGTCTCGGCGTGGGGCCTTCGGGGCACCGCGTTTTTGGCCATCCCTTTCGCCCTCATGGCGGCGTTCCTGGCCGTTCAGCTCGCGGGCACGGGCGGCGGGCACGCGGCGGCGAGAGCCGCCGCCGGCGCCCAGACGGGCGAGAAACCGGGGGATCAGTGGGGACCCTTCGCCATCGTCACGGGAGTCGTGATCATCCGCTCCATCATCTTTTACGGGCTGAACACCTTCATCCCGCTTTACTGGATCCACGTCTACCAGCAGTCCACCACGGCGGCCGGCACGGCCCTGTCCGTCATGTTCGGCGCCGGGGTCGCCGGGACGCTCTGGGGCGGCCGCCTGGCCGACCGGTACGGCCATCGAAAAGCCGTCCTCATCGGGTATGCTGCCCTGATCCCCCTGCTTGTCCTGTTCGTCCAGGTTCGCGATGTCGTCCTCGCCACGGCGCTGCTCGTGCCGATCGGCATCGTGCTGCTTTCCACGTACAGTCCGCTGGTCGTCATGGGACAGCGTTTCCTGCCGAACCAGGTGGGCCTTGCCTCGGGCATCACGCTGGGAGTGGCCATTTCCATCGGCGGGATCGTGGCGCCGCTGCTCGGCCACGTCGCCGACGGCTACGGCCTGCCTTCGGCGTTGACGGTGCTGTCTTTCCTCACCGTGCCGGCCGTCCTGCTCACCCTGATGCTCCCGGGGCCGCCCAAACAAGGCGGGAAGTTAGGAAGTTAGGAAGTTCGGAAGTTAAGAAGCCCGGGAAAAACAGGAGAACACTCTGCGCGTGGGCGTTGCCGCGTTTCCCAACTTCTGAACTTCACAACCTCCTCCCCACAAGGAGCCCGGCCCGACAAATCTGCAACAGGAATGTGACGAAACGGCGCATGCTCCCTTTCGAAGGTCCAGTTTCCCGAACGACCGCCTGCAATAAAAAAGTGAACAAATTAAGCCCGCTGACAAATATTTCCCCTTCCTTCGGCGGGAGGTACGATCCTTGCTATAATATGTTGACAAATGGAAGGCGACGTGACACATTAACGCGTCGAAAACAATCCGGAAGAGTTCCCTGCGGCGCGGGCCTCATGACTTTCAAAAAGGGCCATATCCCTTCCGGGCCATGCCCGCCACCGACAACCTTCGCAGGAGAGCAACCCCTTCCGGTCATGCGAGGTGTTCCATGATGAATCGAAACGCTCTTTTCGTCCTTCGGGACCACTCATAAGGGAGTCATGACGGGCCGGGCCGTTCGACCCGGCCGATCGAACCATTCAGCACGCATCCCCGGATGCCTTGCCTGAAGGAGCGATAGACCGACTCCAGGACCTATGCCGCCCTGCCGATCACCGCGGTGATTGTCGGCCGAAATCCGCTCCTTCCCGCTGAATCCGTCAGCCCCTTCCAAGAGATCCCTCTCGAGTGAAGTGTCCAAGGCATTCGTGGTCAGAAGCCGTGCGGCTTGTGCGTGCTGTTGAGCTGCATACGGAGGCTTCGACAATGAAAAACAAGGAAACGCTGAAACGACTGTTCAACCGGCTGATGCACCCCGCCCTGCGGGAAAGAGAGCTCATCAAGACCCTCTCGGGTCTCCCGGGCGTGCGCCCCTTCCTCTACGAGTTCAAGCTGGGCCCGCTGTTCCTGATCTCGGCGTGGCTGTTCCTTTTTCACGCCAACTACACGGGTGCGGCGGAAGAGTGGCTCCTGTATTTCTTCGGGGGCTGTGCCGTGGTGGGGGTCCTGTCTGTGCACAAGGCCGTCATGCGGTTTCTCTACCGGATCGCCCAGTTCGATAAACCCGTGGAGGGCCAGGATCGCACCATCATGGTTACCGCCGAGGCGGTGACGCTGCTGGGCTTCCTCATGGCGGCCATGCTGTTCCTCAACGAATTCCAGTCGACGGGATTCGGGATGTAGTTCCCGCTCCCGCAGCACCCTGACGCGCACGGACAGGACCGGGCAAAGGATCCTCTTTTGTCCCTTTGTCCGGCCTTTTCGCGTTTTCCGCACAATCCTGTGCCGTTTCAGCGGTTCCGCGCATTCCACGAAGGGCAGGCCTCCTTCCGGCATCCCGTATGCGGCATGTCATGACCGGTTGCCGTTCCGGAGACCCTGGAAGACCAGGAGCGCAAGCGCCGCCAGGATGAGCAAGCCGCCCCAGCCCTCCCAGAAGGAAAACCTCTCCCCCAGCAGGGCATAGGCAAAGAAGAGCCCGAGGACCGGCGTGGCCAGGGACCCGAGTCCTGCGATGCCGGCAGGGAGGACCTTGAGGACGTAAAACCACATCAGGATGGCCACGGCGCTCGTGAGCACGACATTGTAGGTCATGGCACCGGCCATCCAGGGGGTCCACCGGATCGGCGCCGAAGGGACGGCGAGGGCGACAACCGCGAGAAAGAGCCCGCCGAAGAGGACCTGCCAGGCCGACAGGGAGATCACGTCTACTTCGCCGAGCCGGTCCATGCGCTTCGTCACGACGGCGCTTGCGGCCCAGGCCAGCCCGCTCGCGACGGCGAGCGCGCTCGGGAACCAGTCGCCCCGGTAGTCCCAGGGCTCGAGCAGCAGGACGAGACCCGCCAGGGCCAGGGCGACGGCCGTCCACTGCAGGCCGCGCGGCCGTTCGCCGAGCAGCGGCCAGGCCATGAGAATCAGCCAGAAGGGCATGGCATAGACGAGGATGGCCATCTTGCCCGCCCCTCCCTCGACAAGGGCCCACGTGGCGGCCCCCACGGAAACCGTCGTGCACAGGAGGCCGACGAGGAGGGTCATGGGGACGTTGCGGGGCCGCAGCGGCCTGCCCTTCCAGGACAGGACGCCCAGCAGGAGAATGCCGCCGCCGAGGGTCCGGATGGCCGAAAAGTCAAAGGGGGAGACGAGGCGCATAGCCTCCTTGACGAGGACCCAGTTATAGCCCCAGATGAGGGACATCACGATCAAAGCCAGGATGGCGCGGGGGGCGGCACTCATCTTCCTCGACCTTTCCGGAGCCCCGACGGGGGCCCCGCCCATGCCCCGATCACGCGAAGCACACGAGGGGGAGCGGCAAAAAAAAGGAGCCTGACCGTGACGGCAGGCTCCGTTGAATTTCTGGTGGTCCCACAGGGAATCGAACCCTGGTTTCCGGCGTGAGAGGCCAGCGTCCTAACCGCTAGACGATGGGACCTTGGCTGGGGGACAAGGATTCGAACCTTGGTAGCAAGATCCAGAGTCTTGAGTCCTACCACTAGACGATCCCCCAGGATCTTCCCGATCTGGAAGCACGAAAAATTAGACGAAACCTTCCGAAATGTCAAGGCGAAAAATTCAGGCGGCGGGAAAGCCCCGGGTCCACGCCGGCTGACCGGGACCCTGCGCCGGCCCGCCCAAAGGCGGGTTTCACTCGCGATATGGCGGGGTTAACTCCTCCGGGGTGCAGCAAAAAGTGCTTGACAAAATAGGGGTTTTGTAATTAACAAGTACTCTTTCGCAAAGGCTTCCCCCGGGAAGCGGGATTCCATTTGCAAGGGACTCTCTTTGAAGATTCAAGTATCGCTCATCCCCGAAGAGGGGCGCCAGCTCCAGTACACGCTCGAAGGGGACTGGTACCGGGAATATCTCCAGAAGGGCGGCGCGATCGAGTTCCGGATCCGCCCGGCGGAGGTTTCCGTCGCGATCCACAAGGTCCTCGACGCGGTGACCCTCGACATCCGCGTGGAGACGGCCCTGGATCTGGACTGCGGGCGGTGCCTCGAGCCGTTCCAGCTGCCCGTGCGAAGCGGATTCCGCTACACCCTGGTCCCCTCGCGCGACCCGGAGGAACAGAAGGAGGAACTCTCCGACGAGGACATCTCGTTCGGGTACTACCAGGATGACCTGATCGACCTCAACGCCCTGGTCTACGAGCAGATCCTGCTCCAGGTCCCCATGAAACCGCTTTGCGCGGAAACCTGCCGTGGGCTCTGCACGCAGTGCGGCGCCAACCTCAACGCGGAATCCTGCGGGTGCAAGCCCGGCGCGGTCGACAGCCGCCTGGACGCGCTCAAGAACTTCAAAGCAAGAAAACAAACCTGAGGGAGAAACTCAACCCATGCCGAACCCAGTAAAGAGACACTCGAAATCGAGACGGAACAGCCGAAGGGCCCACGACTTCATCAAGGCGCCGGCCGGCGCGGTCTGCCCCCAGTGCAACGAGCCGAAACTGCCCCACCGTGCCTGCCAGAACTGCGGCACCTACAAGGGCAGGGAAGTGCTGAACGTCGACAAGGGCGAGTAGCATCGCCGCCGGGGATCCTATGGCCAGGCTGGGCGTTCTTTTTCCCGGACAGGGCTCGCAGTACGTGGGCATGGGCCGGGACCTGTTCGAGCGATACGGGCCCGCCAGGGAGTGCTTCGAGGAGGCGCAGACGGTGCTCGGCTCGGACATCGGGCGCCTGTGCTTCGAGGGGCCCCGGGAAGCCCTCGATCTCACCGAGAACACCCAGGCGGCGACGCTGACGCTGGAAATCGCCGCGTGGCGGGTGCTCGAGCGCGAACTCGGGGTGCGCCCGTCGGCCATGGCCGGCCACAGCCTCGGGGAGTACGGGGCGCTCTGCGCGGCGGGAGCGCTCGGGTTTGCCGACACGCTGCGGCTCGTGCGAAAGCGGGCGGCCCTGCAGCAGCAGGCCGTCCCGCCCGGCGTGGGAGCCAACGCCGCGATCCAGGGACTGGCGCGGGAAACGGTCGAAGGCCTGTGCCGGGAGGTGAAAGCCGAGGCCGGTCTCGTGAGCCCCTCGTGCTACAACGCCCCGGACCAGACCGTCGTGTCGGGGTACACGGCCCCGGTGGAGGCGGTCATGGACAGAGCGCTCGCGGCGGGAGCGAAGAGGGCGCTGAAGCTTCCGCTGAGCGCCCCTTTTCACTGCGCGCTGCTGGAGGGAGCGGCACAGCGCTTCGGAGAGGCTCTCGCAGGGGTTGACTTCCGGGACGGCATCGCCCCCGTCATCCCGAATTGCGATCCGGAAGCCCTCCACTCCGCCGCATCGACAAAGGACTTGCTCATCCGGCAGATCCACCGGCCCGTGCGCTGGCTCGAAACGATCGAGAAGATGGCTGCGATGGGGATCGACACGGTCGTCGAGGTGGGCCCCAAGCGGGTGCTGTCAGTGCTTGCCCTGCGGATCCGGCGGGACCTCAAGGTGCTGAACGTGGAAAACCTCGAGTCCCTGCAGAGGACCGTGGAGGTCCTCTCGGGAAAGAGCTGAGAACATGACGCTGAAGGGCAAAGTCGCTCTCGTGACGGGAGGGTCCCGCGGCATCGGTCGAGCCGTCTGCCTGAGGCTGGCGGGAGAGGGCGCCTTCGTCGCCGTCAACTACGCACGCAACGAGGAGGCGGCCCGCGAGACGCTCCGCCTCATCGGCGAGGCGGGAGGCGAGGCGGAGGCCCTGTGTTTCGACGTGGCGGACCACAGGGCCGCAACCGACGCGATCGCCGGCCTGATCCAGCGGAAAGGGCGCATCGACATCCTGGTGAACAACGCGGGGGAGTCCCGCGACGGGCTGCTGGTGCGCATGAAGGAACAGGACTGGGACCGGGTCATCGGCACGAACCTCAAGGGGGCTTTCAACTGCTCCCGCGCCGTGGCCTACACGATGATGAAGCAGCGCGGGGGCCGCATCGTCAACGTCTCGTCCGTCGTCGCCCTGTCGGGCAACGCCGGCCAGGCCAACTACAGCGCCTCGAAGGCCGGCCTCGTGGGGCTGACGAAATCCCTGGCCCGGGAGCTGGCGCCGCGCGCAATCTGCGTGAACGCCGTCGCCCCCGGCCTCATTGACACGGATATGACCTCCGCCATGACGGAGGAGCAGCGGGAGAGGGTTCTCGGGGAGATTCCCCTTTCCCGGCTGGGCACACCGGACGATGTCGCCGGTGTCGTGCTGTTCCTGGCCTCCGATGAAGCCGGATACATCACGGGACAGGTCATCGGGGTCAACGGCGGTCTCTACATGTAGCCACGGATGCCGGACGCCCCGCCCCGAGGCGAAGCATTCGAGCCCAAACGGATTTGACACTTCTGAAGGAGGCGGATTCATGTCCATCGAGGAAAAGGTAATCGAGATCATCGTGGAACAGCTGGATGTGACCCGGGAAGAGTGCGTCCCCGAGGCATCGTTCATAGAGGACCTGGGCGCGGATTCGCTCGACCTGGTCGAGTTGATCATGGCCATGGAGGAAAACTTCGGCATCGAGATCTCCGACGAGGAGCTGCAGAAGATCCGGACCATCCAGGACGCCATCAACTACATCAAAAAGAAGAAGGGCCTGGCCAGCTAGGCCGTCTTTGTGGGGACCCCCGTGGAGAGGCGTGTCGTCATCACCGGCATGGGCACCGTGAATCCCGTCGGGAACACCGTCGACGAGACCTGGGCGGCCCTCTGCGCCGGCAAGTCGGGCATCGGGCCCATCACGAAGTTCGACACCGCCCCGCTCGCCACGAAGATCGCCGGCGAGGTGAAGGGCTTCGACCCCCTTCGCCACGTGCAAAAGAAGGAGCTGCGCCGGCTCGACGATTTCATCGTCTACGCCCTGGCCTGCGCCGACATGGCCATGCAGGACGCGGGCCTCGCGATCGGCGGCAGCAATGCCGAGCGCGTGGGGACCGTGGTCGGCTCGGGCATCGGCGGGCTCAGGACGATCGAAAAGGAGCACTCCATCCTCGAGCAGAGCGGCCCCCGGAGGCTTTCCCCGTTCACGATCCCGGCCGTCCTGCCCAATCTTGCCGCGGGGCAGATCTCCATCCGGTACGGGGCCAAGGGGCCCATCAGCTGCCCCGTCACGGCCTGCGCAGCCGGGACGAGCGCCATCGGCATGTCGTTTCGGCTGATCAAGGACGGCTATGCCGACGCCATGATCACCGGCGGCGTCGAGGCGGCCGTCAGTGCCTTCGGGATCGCCGGGTTCAACGCCATGCGGGCGCTCTCCACCCGGAACGACGAGCCCGAGAAGGCCAGCCGCCCCTTCGACCGCAACCGCGACGGATTCGTCATGGGGGACGGGGGCGGCATCCTCGTCCTGGAGGATCTGGCCCACGCGCGCCGGCGCGGCGCGAGGATCTACGCGGAGATCTGCGGATTCGGCTGCACGGCGGACGCCTACCACATGGCCGCACCGCCGCCGGGGCACGAGGGGGCCGCCCGCAGCATGGAGATCGCCCTGCAGTCCTGCGGGCTGGAGCCGGCCGCGGTCGGCTACATCAACGCCCACGGAACGGCAACGCCGCTCAACGACGTCTACGAGACCCAGGCCATCAAGCGGGTCTTCGGGGAGCACAGCCGCAGGCTGGCCGTCTCCTCCACGAAATCCATGACGGGGCACCTGCTGGGGGGTGCGGGGGGCCTGGAGGCCATCGTGGCCGTCAAGGCCCTCTGCGAAGGCATCGTGCCGCCCACGATCAACCTCGACGAGCCCGACGAGGGATGCGACCTGGACTACGTGCCCCACAAGGCAAAGCCGATGACCGTCGAGGCCGCCCTGTCGAACACCTTCGGCTTCGGCGGCGTCAACGCGGTGCTCGTCTTGCGCAGACTCAGGGACTGAGGAGGGGGCGTGAACATCATCATCGGTTCCGACCATGCCGGGTTCGCCCTGAAGGAGGCGATCAAGGGGCCGCTGTCCTCGGCCGGCTTCAGGGTGTTCGATGCGGGCACCCACCGGGACGAGTCCGTCGACTACCCCGATTACGGGGTCCTTGCGGCCGAGAAGGTTTCCACGGGCACGTTTGACCGGGGGATCCTCGTCTGCGGCTCCGGCGTGGGGATGGCCATCGTGGCCAACAAGTACCCCGGCGTGCGCGCGGCCCTGTGCCTCGACGAGGAAACGGCGAGGCTCTCCAGGCAGCACAACGACTCCAACGTGCTCGTGCTGGCCGGGCGCAAGACCGACCCCGAAACCGCGGGGCGAATCATCCGGGTGTGGCTCGAAACCCCCTTCGAGGGGGGCCGCCACCAGAAGCGCCTCGACAAGATCCGGGCGCTGGAACAGAAACTCTGCAAGTGACACAGGAGGGTGAGGAGACGATGTCGACGTTGAAACAGGTAGACCCCGAGGTGGCGGCCGCCATTCTGGCAGAAACCAAGCGGCAGGCCGGCAAGCTGGAGCTGATCCCGTCGGAGAATTTCGTCGACGAGGCCGTGCTCGAGGCCCAGGGATGCATCATGACGAACAAGTACGCCGAGGGCTACCCCGGCAAGCGCTACTACCACGGCTGCGAATTCGTCGACGTCGTCGAGGCGCTGGCCATCGAGCGCGCCAAGAAACTCTTCGGCGCCGACCACGCCAACGTCCAACCCCACTCGGGCACGCAGGCCAACATGGCCGTGTATTTCGCCGTGCTGCAGCCGGGCGACACGATCCTGGGCATGAATCTCGCCCACGGCGGGCATCTCTCCCACGGCAGCCCCGCCAACTTCTCCGGGCGCTTCTACAACGTCGTGCACTACGGCGTCGACAAGGCGACGGAACGGATCGATTTCAACGAGGTGGAGGCCCAGGCGAAAAAGCACAAGCCGAAGGTCATCGTCGTCGGCGCGAGCGCCTATCCCCGGGAGATCCCCTCCGAGCCCTTCCGCCGGATCGCGGACCAGGTGGGGGCCGTGGTGCTCTTCGACATCGCACACATCGCCGGGCTCGTGGCGGCGGGGGTCCACCCCAGCCCCGTGCCGCTGTGCGAGTTCGTGACGACCACGACCCACAAGACGCTGCGAGGCCCCCGCGGCGGCATGATCCTGTGCAAGAATGATTATCAGAAGGCCCTGGACGGCAGGGTGTTCCCGGGAATGCAGGGGGGACCGCTCATGCACGTCATCGCCGCGAAAGCCGTGGCCCTCCAGGAGGCCCTGACGGAGGAGTTCCGGCTCTACCAGGTCCAGATCCAGAAGAACGCCCGCACCCTGGCGGAAACGCTCATGGCCGAGGGGTTCCGCCTCGTCTCGGGAGGCACCGACAACCACCTGATGCTCATCGACGTGACCTCCATCGGGGTGACCGGCGCCGAGGGTGCCGATGCCCTGGATCGGGCGGGCATCACGGCCAACAAGAACATGATCCCCTTCGACACCAGGGGCCCGCAGGTGACCAGCGGCATCCGTGTCGGCACACCGGCCATCACGTCCCGCGGGATGAAGGAAGCGGAGATGAAGCTCGTGGGCCGGTTCATCTCGACGGTCCTCAAGGACCTCAAGAACGAGAGCACGATCGACAGGGTCCGCAAGGAAGTGGGCGATCTCTGCGAGCGCTTCCCGCTGTACGCGGATCGCATAAAAAAGGGGTAAAGGGACCAGGGCAAAGAAAGGGGTATCGGGTATCGGGGCTCGGGTATCGGGATGGAAAAAGAATCCATCTATATGAGAATTCTTGGTTCCTTCGGACCCTATACCCTAGACCCGAAACCCTAGACCCGTTAACTGTGCCCGATACCCTGCGTAGCGCCAGTCTTAAGGCTGAAGGACAGGCAGTAACCGCATGAAAGCCGACAAGACACCCAAGCAGGGCATCCACCGCCCCAGCTGGGACGAGTACTTCATGGACATCGTGGATCTCGTTTCGCGGCGGTCCACGTGCCTGCGTCGGGGCGTGGGGGCCGTCCTGGTGAAAGACAAGCGCCTGCTGACGACGGGCTACAACGGCGCCCCGAGCGGGCTCAGGCACTGCCTCGAGGTCGGGTGCCTCCGGGAGGAGCTGAAGGTGTCCTCCGGGGAGCGGCACGAGCTTTGCCGGGGGCTTCACGCCGAACAGAACGCGATCATCCAGGCCGCCGTCCACGGCGTGAGCATCCGGGGGGCGACGCTGTACTGCACCAACCACCCCTGCAGCATCTGCCTCAAGATGCTCATCAACGCCGGGATCACGGAAGTCGTCTACCGGGAAGGGTACAGCGACGAACTGGCAGCGCGCATGCTCGAGGAGTCGGGCATCCAGGTGAGAAAGCGATGAAGTGCCCTTTTTGCGCCGACACGGAAAACCGGGTGATCGACTCCCGGATCAGCAAGGAAGGCAACGCCATCCGCAGACGGCGGGAGTGCGCAGCCTGCGGCAAGCGGTTCACGACATACGAGTTCGTGGAGGAAGTCCTCCCCATGGTCGTCAAGAAGGACGGCCGGCGGGAAGCCTTCGACCGCTCCAAGATCCTCACGGGCATCAAGAAGGCCTGCGAGAAGAGGCCCGTGAGTATCGACGCCATCGAGGCCGTCGTGGACCGCATCGAGCGGGCCTGCCAGGAGTCGCAGCTCAAGGAAGTCCCCTCGACCTTCGTGGGCGAACGGGTCATGCAGGAATTGCACGACCTCGACAAGGTGGCCTACGTGCGGTTCGCCTCGGTGTACCGGCAGTTCCGCGACGCCAACGAGTTTTTCGACGAGTTGAAGGACCTCCTGAAGACGAAGTGAATCCGGGGGTCCAGGGGACGAAACAGACCAAACAGACGAAATAGACGAAATGTTCACCGGCATCATCCAGGACATGGGCACGGTCCGGAAGCTCACCCGCAAGGGCGGGGACGCCCTGCTCGAGGTGACGACGGCGCTGCCCCTCGATGACGTCAAGATCGGCGACAGCATCGCCGTGAGCGGCGCCTGCCTGACCGTGACGGCCCTGGGGGCGCAGAGCTTCACCTTCGACGTTTCCGCCGAGACGCTCTCGAAAACCACGCTCGGCAGGCTCAAGGCCGGCGACCGCGTCAACCTGGAAAAGGCCCTGCGGATGTGTGACTTCCTCGGGGGGCATCTTGTCCTGGGGCATGCGGACTGCGTCGGCCGGATCGTCGAGCGAACGGCGCGGGCGGGGTCGATCGTCTACGGGATCACCCTGGAGGCGGGTCTTTCGAAGTACGTCGTGGCCAAGGGGTCCGTCACCGTCGACGGGATCAGCCTCACGGTAAATTCGTGTGAAGGCGACCGGTTTTATGTTAATATCATCCCCCACACGGCGGAAAAAACGACCCTCGAGGGCAAAAAGGCGGGGGATTCCGTGAACATCGAGACGGACATCCTCGGCAAGTATGTGGAAAAGCTCCTGCATCCCGGCAAGGGAGTCGACATGGATTTCCTCCGGGAGCACGGATTTTTGAAATAGAGGAACGGTACAAGGTGTAACATGGCGATCAGCGCAATTCCCGAAGCAATCGAAGACATCAAGAACGGAAAAATGGTCATCCTCGTCGACGACGAGGACCGCGAGAACGAAGGCGATCTCTGCATGGCCGCCGAGTTCGTCACCCCCGAGGCCATCAACTTCATGGCCAAGCACGGCCGGGGGCTCATCTGCCTGACCCTCAACGAGGAGCTGGCGCAGAAGATCAACCTCCACCTCATGGTCAACGACAACCAGTCGCGGTTCAAGACGGCCTTCACCGTCTCCATCGAGGCGAGAAAAGGCGTCACGACGGGCATCTCGGCCCACGACCGGGCCACGACGATCCGCACGGCCATCGCGGACCACGTCAAGCCCGACGACATCGTGAGCCCGGGGCACATCTTCCCCATCCTGGCGCGCAAGGGCGGGGTCCTGGTGCGCACGGGGCAGACGGAAGGCTCCGTGGACCTGGCGCGGCTCGCGGGGCTCAAGCCCAGCGGGGTGATCTGCGAGATCATGAAGGACGACGGCACCATGGCGAGGATGCCCGACCTCGAAGTCTTCGCGAAGGAGCACGGGCTCAAGATCGTCACCATCGCCGATCTCATCAACTTCCGGATGAAGACGGAATCCTTCGTCCGCCGCGCGGCATCCGCCACCCTGCCCACCGCCTTCGGCGGCGACTTCAAGTTCATCGTTTACGAAAACGACGTGGACGACATGAAGCACGTGGCCCTGGTGAAGGGGGACATCGGGCCCGACGATGCCGTACTCGTCCGGGTGCACTCGGAGTGCATGACGGGCGACGTATTCGGCTCCATGCGCTGCGACTGCGGCGATCAGCTCCACACGGCCATGGAGATGATCAACGAGGAGGGCAAGGGGGTCATCGTCTACATGCACCAGGAGGGCCGGGGGATCGGCCTCGTCAACAAGGTCAAGGCCTACGACCTCCAGGAGCACGGCCGCGACACCGTGGAGGCCAACATCGAACTGGGGTTCAAGGAGGACCTGCGGGACTACGGCATCGGCGCCCAGATCCTCGTGGACCTCGGCGTCAGGAAGATCCGCCTGCTCACGAACAACCCCAAGAAAATCGTGGGCCTCGAGGGGTACGGAATGACGATCGTCGGGCGGGCGTCCATCGAGATCAAGCCCAACGAGGTGAATCTGCGGTACCTCAAGACGAAGAAGGAAAAGATGGGACACATCCTCAAGGTGTAGGGTATCGGGGATAGGGTATCGGGTATCGGAAAGAAAAGACAGGAAAGACCGAGAGGGAAGCATGAAGAATGTCACGGAAGGAAAGATCGTCGCCCAGGGGATGAAGTTCGCCATCGTGGCGAGCCGTTTCAACGACTTCATCAGCGGCAAGCTGATCGACGGCGCCCTGGACGGGCTCGTCCGCGCGGGAGCCCGGGAGCAGGACATCCGGATCTTCAAGTGCCCGGGAGCCTTCGAAATCCCGCTGGTGGCCAAGAAGATCGCGAAGTCGGGCAAGTTCGACGCCGTGATCTGCCTGGGCGCGGTGATCCGGGGGGCGACGCCCCACTTCGACTACGTCGCGGCCGAGGTCTCCAAGGGGGTGGCCCAGGCGGCCCTGGAGACGGAGGTCCCCATCGTGTTCGGGGTGCTGACCACCGATTCGATCGAGCAGGCCATCGAACGGGCCGGCACCAAGTCCGGCAACAAGGGGTGGGATGCCGCCCTGTCGGCCATCGAGATGGTGGACCTGTTCAGAAAAATGTAAAGGCGAGTCCCGGGCAGCCCCGGCAGGTCGAAGGCCGCTTGCGGTCCGGCCGCCGGTTCACGGGGCCCGGCAGGAAATGCGATGCGTCTCAGAAGGAAGGCAAGGGAAATTGCCTTGCAGGTTCTTTATCAGCTCGATGTCCTGAGAATCGATCCCAGGGAGGCCATCGAGCTTTTCTGGGCTCACTTCCATGCACCCGCGGAGGCCCGCGAGTTCGCCTCGGAGCTCGTCGAGGGGACGTGGGCCCACCGGGAGGCGATCGACCGGTTGATCAGCACCTGTTCGGAGAACTGGTCCCTCGAGCGGATGGCGCGGGTCGACCGCAACATCCTGCGGCTTGCCGTCTACGAGCTCCTCTACGGCCAGGGCATTCCCCCCAAGGTGGCCCTCAACGAGGCCATCGACCTCGGCAAGGAATTCGGCTCGGAAAACTCGGGTTCCTTTATCAACGGCATTCTCGATGCCCTGTACTCGAAACAGCTGAAGGACCATGCAGATCAAGGTGACAACGGAAAGCCTGGACCGGCTTCAGCATGAGTGCCTGGTCCTCGGTTTTTTCTCCGACGAGCGCCCCCCCCGGGGAAACGGGGGCTTCGTGGACTGGCGCCTCAACGGCCTCGTGTCGAGGCTGATCGCCGAAGGGCGCATTCGGGGGGAATTCTCGGAGAGGGTGCTCATCGAATCGCAGCGGCGGATCCCCCCGCAAAAGATCGTCCTCTTCGGACTGGGAAAGCGCCGGGATCTCAGCTACGAGACCCTCCGGGAAGCGGGGGCCCGGATGGCCGAGACGGCGGTCCGGATCCACTGCTTCGATTTCGCCGTCGAGGTTCCTGCGGCGGACCGTTCGCTGCTGGAGGTGGCCGAGATGACGACGGCCTTCACGACGGGGATGTTCGAGTTCCTCTCCGGCGACCTCCAGACCCTTGCCGCCGCATCCCCCTGCCTGCTGTCCGACGAATCCTTCTTCCAGAAGACCCTGCTGGGGATCCACAAGCTGCGGATCACCGTCAAAGACAAGGCCCAGATCGACATCCGCATCGCGCGGGAGGAAGAGGCCCTTCCGATCGGCGGATAGGAGAAAACGGCGGGGAGAACTCATGAAGGTCATCATTATCGGGGCGGGCGAGGTCGGGTATCACATCGCCGACATCCTCTCCAAGGAAAAACAGGACGTTATCCTCATCGATCGGAACGAGGAGAGGCTCAAGGAACTCGCAGAGACCCTCGACGTCATGACGCTCCACGGCAGCGGGAGCAGCCCCGAAATCCTCAAAAAGGCCGGTCTCAGTGAAGCCGACATGGTCGTCGCCGTCACCGACAGCGACGAAGCCAACATGGTGGCCTGCCTGCTCGCATCGACGCAATCGCGCGTCTCCTTCAAGATCGCCCGGATCCGCAACCCCGAACTCGACGAGTACGCCGGCATCTTCGACAAGGACCGCCTCAACATCAATCTCTGCATCAACCCGGAACGGGAAGCCGTCAAGATCGCCCTGGACCTCATCGAATTCCCCGGCGCGACGGAGGTGACGGATTTTCACGACGGCCGCATCAAGCTCATCGGCTTCCCCGTCCAGAACAGCTCCGTCACCGGGAAGACCCTCCAGCAGCTGCGGGAGACGCACCCCGGCAGCAAGATGATCATCACCTCCATCATCCGGGACGACATGCTCATCGAGCCGAGGGGGGACTCCGTCATCCGGGAGAACGACTTCTTCTTTGCCATCGCCGATACGGCGCAGGCGAAGGATCTGCTCCGGATCTTCGGGCGGAAGACGGACCCGGCGAAGCGGATCGTCATCATGGGCGGCGGCAACACGGGGCGGATGCTTGCCGAAGCGCTCGAGGACAGGGGGCTTGCGGTGAAGATCATCGAAAAGCGCAAGGACCGCTGCCGGTTCCTCTCGGAGAAGCTCGACAAATCCGTCGTCCTGCACGGGGACGGAACGAGCCAGGATCTCCTCATGGAGGAGAACATCCGGGACATGGACGTGTTCGCCGCCGTCACGAACGACGAGGAGGACAACGTGCTGGGGGCGCTCCTGGCAAAGCGCATGGGCGTGAAAAAAACCATCGCCCTCATCAATCGCGTGGAGTACATGCCGCTTGTCGCCAAGGTGGGCATCGACGGGGTGATCAACCCGCGGCACGCCGCGATCAGCAAGATCCTCCACTACGTCCGGCGCGGCAAGATCATCTCGGCGGCCCCGCTCCACGACGAGCGGGTGGAGGCATTCGAGGTCGTGGCCCTGGCCACCTCCGAAATCACCAGCAAGGCCGTCAAGAACGTCTCCTTCCCGCCCGGCACGATCGTGGGCGCCGTCATCCGGGGCGAGGAGATGATCATTCCCGGGGGCGACACCGTCATCGCACCGGGCGACCACGTCATCATCTTCACCTTCCGCTCGTCCATCCCGCAGGTGGAGAAGATCCTCATGGTCAAGCTGGAATACTTCGAATGAACCTGCGAAACATCTTCCACATCCTCGGGATCTTCGTCATGATGATCGGGGCGGCCATGCTGCCCGCCTTCGTCATCTCCGCGATGCTACACGAGGCGGCCTGGACCGCCATCGGCCTTTCGTCTCTCATCTCGATGGGTGCGGGGCTCCTGATGTACATCTTGATCCCGCGGACGGGGGAACGGATCAGTTTGTCCCACCGGGAGGGGTTCGTGATCGTGACCCTCGCCTGGGTGCTCGCCTCGGCCTTCGGGGGGCTCCCCTTCCTCCTCTCGGGGGTGGTGCCGACCTTCTGCGACGCCTTCTTCGAGACCATGTCCGGGTTCACCACCACGGGGGCCTCCGTCATCTCGAACCTGGACAAGACCTCCAGCGGGATCCTCTTCTGGCGGGCCCTCACCCACTGGATGGGGGGCATGGGGATCATCATCCTCTCCATCGCCATTCTCCCTATCCTCGGCGTCGGGGGCATGCAGCTCTTCAAGGCGGAGATCCCCTCCCCCGTGAAGGACAAGATCACGCCGCGCATCACGGAGACGGCCAAGAACCTGTGGCTCGTCTACGTGGCCATTACCGCCGTGGAGATCGTCCTTCTCTGGCTGGGAGGCATGAGCGTCTTCGACGCCGTCTGCCATGCCTTCGCCACCATGGCGACGGGCGGGTTCAGCACCTACGATGCGAGCGTCGCCCGGTTCAACAGCCTCTACATCGAAATCGTCATCATCGTTTTCATGTTCGTCGCCGGGATGAATTTCACCCTCCACTACCGGCTCTTCAAGGGGGACGCAAAGTCGTTTGTCCGGGACCCCGAATTCCATTTCTACGGGGCCATCGTGCTCGTCACGACGGCGCTCATCACTCTCGATCTGCGGTTCCACTACTTCAGCAGCTTCGGCGAATCGCTCCGATACGCGGCGTTCCAGGTCGTTTCGATCATCACGACGACGGGCTTTGCCACCTACAACTTCGACCAGTGGCCCGCGCCGTCGAAATTCATCCTTGTCCTGCTCATGTTTATCGGCGGCTGCGCCGGCTCCACGGGGGGCGCCATCAAGTGCCTGCGGTTCATGGTCGTCATCAAGCAGACCTTCATCGAACTCACCCGCCTGATCCACCCCCACGCCGTCATCTCCGTCAAGATCGCGAAAGTCGCCGTTCCGCCGGAGATTGTCTCCAGCATTCGCAGCTTCTTCTTCCTCTACATCGCCATCGCCATGGCGGCCATGCTGGCGCTGACCCTGCTCGGCGTGGACATGGTGACGTCGATCTCGGGAGTGGCGGCCACGCTGGGCAACGTCGGCCCCGGCCTGGGGCTCGTCAACGCCTCCTCGACCTACTTCGAGCTGCCCCAGGCAGCCAAGTGGATCCTGTCTCTTTGCATGCTCCTGGGCAGGCTCGAGATCTACACCGTCCTGGTCCTCCTCGTCCCCGACTTCTGGAAAAAATAGCGTTGAAAGATACCGCCCCCTGTGCTACGCCTTTTTGACGTAACCTGAAGGGATACCGCGAGGAGAACGCCATGGAGACGAGATACCGCCCGCACCAGATCGAGCAGAAGTGGCAGAAGCTCTGGGAAGACAAAGAGATTTTCAAGGTCGCCGAAGACCCGGGGAAGAAGAAATACTACCTCCTCGAGATGTTCCCCTACCCCTCGGGCCGCATCCACATGGGCCACGTGCGCAACTACACCATCGGCGACGTGGTCGCCCGCTACAAGCACATGCGCGGCTTCAACGTCCTGCACCCCATGGGGTGGGACTCCTTCGGCATGCCCGCCGAGAACGCCGCCATCGACCACGGCATCCACCCCGCCCAGTGGACCCACTCAAACATCGAGAACATGAAGGTCCAGCTCAAGCGTATGGGCTTCAGCTACGACTGGGACCGCGAGCTTTCGACCTGCGAGCCCCATTACTACAAATGGGAGCAGCTCTTCTTCCTCTGGATGTACGAGAAGGGCCTCGTGTACAAGCGCGAGTCGGCCGTCAACTGGTGCCCCAAGTGTCAGACGGTGCTGGCCAACGAGCAGGTCGAGGCCGGGCAGTGCTGGCGCTGCAGCTCCGAAGTGAAGGAAGAGCACCTCTCCCAGTGGTTCTTCCGGATCACCCAGTACGTGGAGGAGCTCCTGGAGTACTGCGACCGCCTCACGGGATGGCCCGAGCGCGTCATCACCATGCAGAAGAACTGGATCGGCAAGAGCTACGGCGTGGAGATCATCTTCCCCATGGCCGACGGCAGCGAGCCCATCCGGGTCTTCACCACGAGGCAGGACACGATCTACGGGGCCACCTTCATGCTCGTGGCCGCCGAGCACCCGCTCGTGATGCAGCTCGCCAAGGGCAAGCCCAACGAAAAGGATGTCATGGAGTACGTGGAGAAGGTCAAGAAGCAGGACAAGCTCATGCGCACCTCCGACTACTACGAGAAGGAGGGCGTCTTCCTGGATGCCTACTGCCTCAACCCCGTGACGGGCCGCAAGATGCCCATCTACGCCGCCAACTTCGTCCTGGCCGACTACGGGACGGGCTGCGTCATGGCCGTCCCCACCCACGACCAGCGCGACTTCGAGTTCGCCAAGAAGTACAAACTGCCCCTGATTGTCGTCATCCAGGACCCGAAGAGGGCGCTCAACGTGGAGACCATGGAGGAGGCCTACGTCGACGAGGGCATCCTGGTCAACTCGGGGCCCTTCGACGGGATGAAGAACACGGCCGCCATGGAGGCCATCGCGGCGCACCTGGAGTCGATCGGGAAGGGAAAGAAAACCATCCAGTACCGCCTGCGCGACTGGGGGATCTCCCGCCAGCGCTACTGGGGCGCCCCGATCCCCGTCGTGTACTGCTCGACGTGCGGGACCGTGCCCGTGGCCGAAGCGGACCTGCCCGTCGTGCTCCCGAAGGACGTGGAATTCACCGGCGAGGGCGGCTCGCCCCTGGCCCGGATCGATTCCTTCGTGAACACGGCCTGCCCCGGTTGCAAGGGACCCGCCAGGCGGGAGACGGACACGATGGACACCTTCGTGGAGTCCTCCTGGTACTTCGACCGTTTCGCCTCGCCGCACTGCGACGTCAAGCCGGGCCTCGACCGCAAGGCCATGGACTACTGGCTCCCCGTGGACCAGTATATCGGCGGGATCGAGCACGCCATCCTGCACCTGCTCTACTCCCGGTTCTACACCAAGGTGCTGCGGGACTTCGGCGTGCTGGGCATCGACGAGCCCTTCACGAACCTCCTCACCCAGGGCATGGTCTGCAAGGAAACGACGAAGTGCGCCGAGCACGGCTTCCTCTTCCCCTATGAAGTCGAGGAGGAGAAGTGCAAGAAGTGCGGCAAGCCGATCGCGGTCGGCAAGACCGAGAAGATGTCCAAGTCGCTCAAGAACGTCATCGACCCGGACTACCTGATCGAGAAGTACGGCTGCGACACGGCGCGGATGTTCTGCCTCTTCGCCGCCCCGCCGGAGAAGGACCTGGAGTGGAGCGACCAGGGCGTGGAAGGATCATTCCGCTTCCTCGGCAGGGTGTGGCGGCTGGCCGTGGAATACCTGGAGGATATCCGGGAGGTCCCTCCCCCGACGGGGTCGGAGGACCTCGGCGAAGAATTCAAGAAGCTGCGCAGAAAGACGCACCAGACGATCCGGAAGGTGACGACGGACATCGAGGACCGCTTCCACTTCAACACGGCCATCAGCGCCGTCATGGAACTGGTCAACCTCGTCTACCAGGTCCCCAGGCCCGGGAAAGACGACAAGGCGGCCCTTGCGGTTATCCGGGAGGCCGTCGAGACCGTGGTCGTCCTGCTGGCGCCCATCGTGCCCCACATCACCGAGGAGCTGTGGGAAATGATGGGAAACAAGGGGTCGCTCACGGCCGTGCCCTGGCCCTCCTATGACCCCGGACTGACCTCGGAAGAGGAGCTGACGATCGTCGTCCAGGTCAACGGGAAGCTGCGCAGCCGCATTACCGTCAGCGCCGACGAGTCGGAGGACAAGATCAAGGAGATGGCCCTGGCGGACGAAAAGACGCAGAAGTTCCTCGAAGGGGTGAAAATCGTCAAGGTTATCACGGTGCCGAAGAAACTGGTAAATATCGTTGTGAAGTAGACCAGGGGCATCGGGTATCGGGTATAGGGTATAGGGAAGAGCATGCGGACGAAAAGAGCAAAACACGAGAAGCGGGGCTGGTCGGCCCTGCTTCTCGTTTCATTGATCCTCATCACGGCCGGGTGCGGGTATCGATTCTCGCCCGGCGGGGAATGGATCGACAGCGGGATCAGGACCGTCTTCATCGACAACATGATCAACGCGACGAGCGAGCCCTATGTGGAGATCTACCTCCGGAGCGGCTTTGAAGATCAGTTCCGGAAAAGCCCGCGCTTCAAGCTTGCCGAAAGCCGCGAAACGGCCGATGCCGTTCTGAAAGGTACCGTCTCCGCCCTCTCCACGTCCTACGTCGCCTACGACCGGTACGACAAGGCCACGGAGAGCCGGGCGGTCATGGTCCTGAATCTCGCGTTCGAGGAGCGCAAAACGGGCAAGAATCTCTGGAGCGTGTCGAACTTCACGGGCAACGAGAGTTACCGCGTCGACCAGGCCAACCCCAACACGACATCGACCAACAAGCAGGTTGCCCTGCAGAAGCTCTCCGGCGACATGGCCGAAAAGGCCTACCGGAACCTGATGTCGGGATTCTAGAGACAGGGTCCAGGGGTCAGGGTACAGGATAGAAAAAAGGCAAAGAAACGCCCATGTGCAGATGAATGCAGCACATGGGCGTTTTTATTGCAGAGGCTAGGCCTTCTTCAGGGAGGCGACCTTCTTGGTCAGGCGGGAGACCTTGCGGGAGGCGTTGTTCTTGTGGTAGACGCCCTTGGACGCGGCCTTCTTGATGACCTTGATGGCGCTCTTGAGGGCCTTCTCGGAACTCTCCCCGTCCTTGCCCTCCACCGCGGCCAGCACTTTCTTGATCTCGGTCTTCGTCTGCGATTTCACGGCCGCATTGCGGGCCTTGCGCTTCTTGTTCTGCCGGTCCCTTTTTTCCGCCGAACGATGTGTAGCCAAACGAGTTTCCTCCTTGCAGGTACAATCTGAAAGGTGTTTTAATACATAAGTTTCCGGGTGCTGTCAAGCACAAAAGACGGGGCTCGGGTATAGGGTCTAGGGTCTCGGGAAGGAGAAAGAATCGATCCATGGCCCGATACCCGAGTGCCGATACCCGATACCCTCCGCGAAGCGGCTCACAGCACCCTTACCAGCGTAAACACCCCCAGGGCCCCCAGGAGGGTGAGCATGACCCGGCGGTACCCTTCTTCCTTGAATTTCCCGTACAGGAGCGACCCGATCCAGGTCCCCGCCAGAAGGGTGGGGACGGAGACGATGAAGTTGCGGATCACCCCGTCCGTGACGAGGCCGTTGGCGGCGTGGAACACGCCGATCAGCAGCCCCGACACGATGAAAAACCCCTGGAGGGTCACCTTGATCTGGTCCTTCGTCCAGGCCTGCAGAGAGGTGTAGACAATCACGGGCGGACCCGATGCGCTGATCGCCCCGCCCAGCCCGCCGGCGAAAAAGCCGAACAGGTAGGCCCAGGGACCGCCCAGTTTGCCGATCGGCAATCTGAACAGCAGCCCGTAGAGCGCATAGGCCAGGAGAACCGCCCCGAGAACGACCTGGACATGCGCCGGGTCCATCCGCTTGAGGAGCCAGACCCCGGCCGGAATCCCCAGGCTGGCCCCGGCGAGGAGCGGCCAGATCTTTCCCCATTCCCAGTGGGCCCGGAGTTGGATGATGAGGATCACCGTGAGGATGACGCCCATGAGGTTCACGAGGGGGATCGCCTCGCGGATGTCCAGGAAAAGCGCCAGCAGGGGAAGCGACAGCAGGACGGAGCCGAACCCGGAAAGGCCCTGGATGAACCCGGCCAGAAAGGCAACTACGGTCAGGTAGAGATAGACGTCCGCCAATTGTCTCCTTTGTCTTGCGGCCCGCAGAAGAACCGCTTTGCTCCCGGGCCGGTTTCTGTTACGATGCATGTATCATAGGGGAAACCGGTTTCCCCTGTCAAACGAGGTTTCCATGAACCCCGAAACGCCGTATTTCCACCACTGCGTCAAGACCCGCCTCGGCAAGGCGGCCATCGTGTGGTCCGGAGTCGGGAGAACCTTCCGGATCGTCCGCATCTGCCTGCCCGCTCCGGAAGCCGCGCTCATGCGGGAAATCCGCACGCTCTTTCCCGGGGCAGCTGCGAAATCCTGCGGCGCCGTCACAGCGCTCGCCGGGCGGCTGCAAGCCTTCATGGCGGGCAAGCCCGTCTCGTTCGACACCGCGGCGCTCGACACGAGCCGCGTGCCTCCCTATCCTCGGAAAGTGCTTGCGGCACTCGCGGCCATCCCCCGGGGCAACGTCATGAGCTACGGGGGTGTCGCCTCGATAACGGGGGCTCCCGGCGGGGCGAGGGCTGCGGGCCAGGGCTGCGGGAAGAACCCCTTCCCTGTCGTCTACCCCTGCCACCGGGTCATCCGTGCGGACGGTTCACTGGGGGGCTTCGGCGGGGGCCTTACGCTCAAGAGGGCCCTGCTCGAAATGGAAGGGATTCGATTCGACAAAGGCGGAAAGGTGCTCCCGGAATATATCCTGCTATGAGGGTCTCGGGTTTCGGGTCTAGGGTATAGGGTCCGAAGGAACCAAGAATTATTATATAGATGGATTCTTATTCCATCCCGATACCCGAGCCCCGATGCCCGAACCCCTTCTTTCTCTGCCCTGGCCCTTAAACCCTTGTTTTCTGCCCTTTCTGGACGGCCATGTTGTCCCGGTGGATAACCTCGTCGTAGTGCTTGTAGCCGAGGACCTGTTCGATCTTCGACGACTTGAGCCCCTGGATCTTGTGCAGCTCCTGGGCGTTGTAGTTGACGAGCCCCTTGGCGATGGCCTTCCCGTCGGGGCCGATCACGATGACCGGGTCGCCCACGGCGAATTCCCCTTCCACCCGCTCGATGCCCGAGGGCAGCAGGCTCTTGCCGTTTTCCACGATGGCCCTCCTGGCCCCCTCGTCGACGAAGAGCTTCCCGCGGGAACGCAGCGTGAAGGCAATCCAGTACTCCCGGCTCGAGAGGCATTCCGTCATGGGGATGAAGAGGCTCCCCACGTCCTTGCCCGAGAAGATCTCGCCCAGGATGCCCTTCTTCTTGCCGCGGGCGATGATGTAGGGGATCCCGCAGGCCGTGACCTTGCGGGCCGCCAGGATCTTGCTTCGCATCCCGCCCATGCCGGTGGGGTCCGTCTCGGCCGTGGCCATGGCCTCGATCTCGTCGGTGATCTCGCGCACGAGCCCGATCAGCTTCGCTTTCTTTGCGCCCGGGGCCTTGGGGTTGCGGTCGAAGAGCCCCTCCGTGTTCGTCATGCTGATGACGAGGTCGGCCTCGGTGATGTTGGCCACCACGGCGGCGAGGTGGTCATTGTCGCCGAACTTGATCTCGTCGACGGCGACGGTGTCGTTCTCGTTGATGATGGGGATGACGTTCCACTCCATGAGGGTGGACAGGGTGTTCTTCACGTTGAGGAATCGCTTGCGGTCCGTCAGGTCGTCCATGGTGAGAAGGATCTGGGCCACGTAGAGGTCGTGCTTGCCGAAGGCGGTGGAGTAGACGCGCATGACGCGGCTCTGGCCGATGGCCGCGCAGGCCTGCTTTTCCGGCATGCTCTTGAGCTTTCCGGAGATGCCCATGCGGTGCTTCCCCGAGGCGATGGCCCCGGAGGTGACGATGACGATGTGGTAGCCTTTGCGGATGAGTTCCGCCATCTCGTCGACGAGCTGCTGGATGATGTCGCGGTCGAGCCCCTCCGAGCCCGTGAGGACGCCGCTGCCGATCTTGACGATGACCCGTCGTATGCCTGCCAGAATTTTCTTGCGCTCAGTGCTCATGGTCTTCCCGTTCATCCCGTTTCAATTTTTTCACGACCGCTGCGATCAGGGCATCGATGCCCTCACCCGTAACCGCTGAAATTAAAAAGACTTCTATCTTTTTGCGTCTGAACAAGTCAATTTCTTTTTTCGCCCGGTCCCTCGTTTCCGGGAGGTCCGCCTTGCCGATCGCGACGACCTGGGGCTTCTCCGCCAGGGACGGATCGTAGAGCGCCAGTTCCCGGTTGATCGTTTCGAAATTGTGCCACCCGCTCGCGGGCGCCTCCCCGGAGATGTCGAGCAGGTGGATCAGTACGGCGGTGCGCTCCACGTGCCGCAGAAACCGGGTCCCGAGCCCCACGCCCCGGTGGGCGCCCTCGATGAGGCCGGGGATATCGGCGATCACGAAGGTGCCGAAGTTCTTGTACTTCACGACGCCCAGGTTCGGCGTGAGGGTCGTGAAGGGGTAATCGGCGATCTTGGGTTTTGCCGCCGAAACCCGGGAAATGAGGGTCGATTTGCCCGCATTGGGAAACCCGATGACCCCCACGTCGGCCAGCAGCTTCAGCTCGAGCCGGACCCATCGCTCCTCGCCCTCCTCGCCCGGCTGGGCGTAACGGGGCGCCCGGTTGGTCGCGGTCTTGAAGAAAGCGTTCCCCTTGCCGCCCCTCCCCCCCTTGGCCACGACGAAACGCTGGCCGTCCTCGACGAGGTCAACCAGCACCTCCCCCGTGGCGTCATCCATGACGAGAGTCCCTACCGGCACGGGGATCAGAACGTCGTCGGAATTGCGTCCCGTGCAGTCGCTTCCTTCACCGTGACCGCCGTGCCGTGCCACGTGGTGCTGCTGGTACTTGAGGTCCAACAGGGTGCGATGACTTGCCGAGGCCACGATGACGATATCCCCGCCCTTGCCCCCGTCGCCCCCGTTGGGGCCGCCGCGGGGGACGTACTTCTCCCTCCGGAAGCTCACGCAGCCGCGGCCCCCGTCGCCCGCCTTGACGTAGATCCTGGCCTCGTCGACGAATTTCATCCCGATTCCAATAAAAAGGCCCTCGATGGGTAACCGAGGGCCTGGACAATCTGCTTGTCGCCGGGTTCTGCGGCTCAGAGCGTGCGGGGAAGGCTAGGACGCGTAAACGCTGACCTTCTTGCGGTCCTTCCCGAAACGCTCGAATTTCACGACGCCGTCGATCTTGGCGAAAATCGTATAGTCCTTGCCGATGCCGACGTTGCGTCCTGGGTGGATTCTCGTGCCGAGCTGGCGGATGAGGATGGCGCCGGCGCTGACGGCCTCGCCGCCGTACACCTTGACCCCTCTGCGCTGGGCGTTGCTGTCTCTTCCGTTGCGGCTGCTGCCCTGGCCCTTCTTGTGTGCCATCGGTAAACTCCTAATAAAGCTGATTACAGCGAGATTTCCTTGATCCTCACCTCGGTCAGAGGCTGCCTGTGGCCCGTCTTTTTCAGGAACCCCTTTCGGCGCTTCTTCTTGAAGATGATGATCTTGGGCCCCTTGCCCTGGTGGACGATCTCGCCCACGACCTTGGCCCCCTGAACGACCGGGGTGCCCACGCGGGTCTGGTCTTCTTTCGTGACGAGAAGGACCTCTTCGAAGACGACCGTGTCGCCCTTCTGGCCTTCGAGCTTTTCCACCTTCAGGACGTCCCCCTCGGAGACCCTGTGCTGTTTTCCGCCCGTTTTGATGACTGCGTACATGTCCGGTTCCTTGAAAGGAAATTGAAAACAGTGATTATATGAATAAATCGGTGTTTGTCAACACATTTTATGGGTCTCTTCGACAGCCTTGCGCGAACCCTGAAGGCGAAGAGGCCCCTTTGCGCATTTTCCCACGGAATTTGCATGCTTCCCTTCCGGGGGAAGAGGTGCTTCCCCGCATTGCTGATGAAAGGATAACATAGAATGCCCAAGATTCCCACGGAGCAGCTCAAGCCGGGCATGAAACTGGCCCGCCCCCTGCAGAACTCATCGGGCATGGTCCTCATGGCCGAAGGAACGGAACTGACGGAGGCGCGCATCACGAAGATCGAAAACATGGGGGTGGACAGCGTCACTATCGACGGCCCGTCCAGGCCCGCCCGGCCCAGGGAGGAGTTGCTCGCCGCCCTGGAGGATCGCTTCAGGAAGGCGGGGGCCGGCCCCCAGATGACGCTTATCAAGAAGACGGTCAGAGAGCACATCGAGGCAATGTATGAGTAGCCTGGACCCCAAAACCCTGCGCAGCCGGGTGGAAAACATCAGCACCATCCCGACGATCCCCAGCGTGCTGAAGCAGCTGTCGACGATCATCGAAAACCCCAAGATATCACTCAATGAAATCAGCCACTTCGTATCCCAGGACCCGGCACTGACGACGAAGATCCTCCAGATGGTGAACTCGGCCCTCTACGGGTTCCCGGGCCGGATCTCGTCGGTCAACCACGCCGTCATGCTCCTGGGCCTCAACGTGGTCAAGGGACTCCTGCTGAGCGTGTCCGTCTTCGAAATCATGCACAAGGCCATGATCGGCCTGCGGGAACACTCCATCGGGGTCGCCATCGCCTCGAAGGTCCTCGCCCGGATGAAAGGCCTCAAGGAGCCGGAGGAAGTCTTCGTGGCGGGCCTGCTTCACGACGTGGGCAAGGTCATCCTCACCCTTTCCTGGCCCGAGGAGTACGACAGGACGGTCAAGGAAGCTGAATCCTCGGGCATCGCCATCTTCGACGCCGAGCGAAGCCGCTTCTCCGAAACCCATGCCGCCGTGGCGGGCTGGCTGGCGGAAAAATGGCACTTCCCCCGCAAGCTCTGCGAGTGCATCGCAAACCATCACCGGCCCCAAACCTCTTCCCTGGCCCCCCTCGAAACGGCGATTGTCCACATGGCCGATGTGCTCGTGAAGGCCCGGGGCCTCGGGTATTCGGGGGACCGCCTCGTCCCCGACGTCAACGTCAAGGCGTGGGAGACCCTGGCCCTTTCGGAGGCGGATCTCAGGGAGATCCTGAAGGAGCTCGAGGATTCCGTCGAGCAGACCGAGGAGGAGTTCAGGGCCTAAGAAAAGGCTCGAGGTCCGAGGAACGAGGACCGAGGACAACTTGAAATCCTCGAGCCTCGAGCCTCGTGCCTCGATCCTCGCTCCTGATTGACCGTCGCGGATTCCGGCACCAGAGAAGGAACGCACCAGAATGAACTGCAGGTTGAAGCCCCCCGCATGAAGACGGTGATTGTCATCTCCCGCGACGTGGTGCTCACGAGCACGGTGGAGAGCCGGATCCGGCAGGGTTACCGGGTCATCCTCTTCGACGGCATCCAGTCGGCCATGGGCCTGATCTGCAGCACGAGCCCGCCCGATCTCGTCGTCCTCGACGTGGACCCGGGGGACCTGGTCACCGCCGGCACGCTCAGTCAGCTCAAGGAAGACCCCATGTTCCGCAACCTCACGGTGCTGGCCGTGCTGGCTGACGAGAACGCCTTCAACGAGCGGGACTCGCTGCTTTTCGAGGACTACATTTGGCGGCGGGCCGTCGAGAGGGAGATCCTGCTGCGCGTAAATCTCTGCGTCACCCGCTCGGAGCGGATCGTGGAGATCAACCCCCTGACGCGGCTCCCGGGCAACATCTCCATCAACCGGGAGATCCAGGAGCGGCTCGACCGGGGGGAGCCCTTCGCGCTCGCATGGGCGGACCTGGACCAGTTCAAGCCCCTCAACGACAAGTACGGGTTCTCCCGGGGCGACGACATCATCCGCATCACGGGGAGGCTCATCCTCGGCGCGGTCAAAGACAAGCAGCGCGAGCGCAGCTTCGTGGGCCACATCGGGGGCGACGACTTCGTCTACATCATGAGCCCCGAGGCCATCGAGGCCGCCTCCCGGGAGCTGGTCACCACCTTCGACCAGATCATCCCCGGCTTCTACGACGCCGAGGACCGCGAGAGGGGGGCCATCCAGTCGGTGGACCGCCAGGGAAACGCGAGGGCCTTCCCGCTCACGAGCATCTCCATCGGGATCACCGACACGGCGTCGGGCCCCTTCGGCCACTTCGGCGAGATGACGGAACGGGCCTCGGAGATGAAGAAGTATGCGAAGCAGTTCCCGGGAAGCTGCTTCAAGTGGGACCGCAGGAAGACCGTGCCCGGGTGACGAAGGGAGTGCGCGCGTGAGTGAACGCTTACCGCACTAGATGACTTCTCCGGCCAGTATCGTCTGCGTCTTCACGATCCGCAGGCTTCGGACGGCCGCGTCATCCAGCCCCAGGGCGTGTCCGAGAATCTCGGCCGGCCTGGCGGTCCTGCCGTCGACAAACAGGAGGGTCATCTCCAGCATCCCCGTCTTCCGATCCAGGGAGATCCCCTCCACGTAGGGGCGGACGTCCTTGCGGGAGACCTTCCCCTTCCCCTTTCCCTCTCGCTCCACGATGCAGGACGTCGATGACAAAAAGTCGCCGATGCGCTCTTCCAGGTCCTCCGCGCATGCAGCCGGCGGCAGCCACACGCGGTAGCGGAAGCCCCGGACAATCTTCGCCAGCGACGGCTCCCCGCTCTCGACGCGCTCGATGCGCCGGACTTCGAGACCCCGCGGCAGAGCCGCGTTGATCCTCCGTGCGGCCTCCCCGGCGTCATCGATGCCGCCCTCCAGCTGAAGGTCGGCAAACTCCTCCAGGCTCTCCATCCCTACGGCCGTGGCGAAGGCGAAAGAGACTTTCGGGTGCGGGTGGAACCCCTCCGAGTACCGCAGGGACAGGCCGCTGCGCTTGACGGCGCGCGTCAGCGCCGAGGAAATCTCCAGGTGGGAAAGGAAGCGGGACATCCCGGTCTTCGCGAAGACGAGCCGCCGGCGCGTCACCGGCGGGACATCGGCAGCCGACGCAACGGGGGCTGCGGGCGGCGCGGCGTCCGGAAGCCCGGCCGCCTCCCGGATGACGATGAGCGAGCCGTCGCAGGCCCCGCAGTTCCGGCAGCCCTCGCGGCGGCAGTCGGGGGTCTCTTCGCCCCGCAGGGATTTCTCGTACTCGGTAAGCAGGAATTCCCGGTCGAGCCCCGCGTCCACGAACCCCCAGGGCAGGTCCTCCGACGTGCCCCGCTCGCACAGGTGCTCTTCGAGACGGATGCCGCAATCCCGGAGGGCCTCCTCCCACCGCTCGAAGAGGAACCGGTCGCTCCACCCGTCGAAGCGGGCCCCGAGCTTCCAGACCCTTTCCACGAGGTCCGCGAGCCGCTCGTCGCCCCGCGAGAAGAGCCCCTCCAGGAGGCTCATCCGGGCGTCGTGCCACTTGAAGCTGATGTTGCGGTTCGAAAGCCGTCGCTTGAGGTGACCCTGTTTCGCCAGCGTCTCCTCGAGGCCGATCTGGCGGACCCACTGGAAGGGCGTGTGCGGCTTGGGCACCAGGGTGGAGAGGCCGAGGGTGACCTGCCTCCCCCTGCCCTCCCGCATGACTCGGTGGGCCAGGTCGGCGATCCCCTCGAGGTCCTCTTCGCGCTCGCCGGGCAGGCCGATCATGAAGTAGAGCTTGATGGACTTCCACCCGCCGTCGAAGACGCGCCGGGCCGTCTCCAGCAGGTCCGCCTCGGTGTTGCCCTTGTTGATGACGTCGCGCAGCCTCTGCGTCCCCGCCTCGGGGGCGATGGTGAAGCTCGTCTTGCGGACCCGGCGGATCTCCTCGATGAGTCGCGGCGTGAGGGTCTCCACGCGAAGCGACGGCAACCCCAGCGCCACGCGCCGCTCGCTGTAGCGGTTCATCAGCTCGCCCAGCAGCGGCTCGATCTTCGAATAGTCGCCGGAACTGAGCGACAGCAGCGAGATCTCGTCGTAGCCCGTCGCCCGGAGGGCCTCGTCGGCCATGGTGAGCAGCGTCGAGGGGTTTCGCTCCCGCACCGGCCGCCAGACCATCCCCGCCTGGCAGAACCGGCATCCCCTCGTGCACCCCCGGGCGATCTCCAGGGAGATGCGGTCGTGAATCGTGTTCATGAGCGGCACGACGGGTTTCAGCGGCAGGAGCCACCGGTTGAGGTCGGCGATCACGCGCTTGCGCACCCGCCTCCCCTCCCCGTGCCGGGACGGGACGTAGAGGCCCTCCAGGGCGGCAAGGCGCTCCAGGACCTCCGCGCGCCGCAGCCCCTTCTCCTTCGCCCGCAGGAAGACCTCGGCGATCTCCGAGATGACCTCCTCGCCCTCGCCGATCACGAGGGCGTCGAAGAAGGGGGCCATGGGAAGCGGGTTGAACGCGCAGGGCCCGCCGGCAATCACGACGGGGTCGCCGTCGCGCCGGTCCTTCGCGCGCAGCGGCACGCCCCCCAGGTCGAGCAGGGTCAGGACGTTCGTGTAGGAAAGCTCGTACTGCAGGGAGACGCCGATGAGATCGAAGGCCGCAAGCGGCGTGCCCGACTCGAGCGACGAGAGCCTCAGACCGCCCGCCCGCAGCCTGGCTTCCATGTCCGGCCAGGGGGCATAGACGCGCTCGGCGCAGATGTGCGGGTGGGCGTTCAGGATCGCGTAGAGGATCTGCAGGCCCAGGTGGGACATGCCCACCTCGTAGGCGTCGGGAAAGGCCAGGGCGACGCTCAGGCGGCAGGCGGAGCGGTCCTTGTCCGCAGCGTTGGCCTCGCCGCCGGTGTAGCGGCTGGGCTTCTCGACGAGGGCCAAAAAGGTCTCAAGTAGCTTGTATTCGGGTCCCTGACAGGACATGTTCACCCTTATTCTCACGGTTGCCCGGTCCCTTTCGTAAGGCTCCGGGACAATTCATTTCACGAGGTGTAGACGCTTGGAAGTTCCGAATCCAGCGACAAAAATCCGAAACACCTTTAGAAAGGGTCATTGCGAGCACCCGCAGGGTGCGCGGCACTCTCATGGAAACGGCGAGATCGCCACGCTGCGCTCGGGGTTGCGGCCGGCCCCTCGGCCTCTCCACGCTTCTCAACTTCTCAACGCCAACGCTTCCCGGGCAGACGGGTGTCGTCGGTCTGCTCAATCCGCGGCCGGGTACTTCCACGGGTCCTTGACGATCTCCCGGTGTTTCGAGAGGATGAATCGCCCGGGGAAATGTTCCTTCGACAGGTAGGGCAGGACGTCCTTCCGGAAACCGGCGAGGAATTCCCCGAACAGGGCCTCCCGCTCCCCGGCGGGGACGAAGGTCCGCTCGTTTCGGTACTCGAAGACGATCTCGGGGCCGAAGACCCGTTTCGTCTTCTCGCATTCCGCCGCCTCCTCGAAGTAGTCCCGCTTCACCGCGACCGTGACCTTGACGACGAGCACGACGCTGGCCGTGTCGGCGGCAATCATGCGGGATCCGTCCCAGATCTCCGCCACGAGCCCGTTGGGCAGCGCAACCTCTTCGCGCAGGTTCATGAGCGTCTCTCCTCCACCTTTGTTCTTGACCCCGGGCGTGTTTTGCCTATATACCCGCCTGGAACGGCAGCGGATTTCCGACAGGCCGTCTTTTCAATCTAACATCCCGGCGCCAAAAGGCAAGCCAGGGGCATCACCTTATGCGCGATCGGGGAAATTTTCAAGTCATCTGTGAACGCAAGAAACGGAAGGCCGTCCATGGCTCGACAACCCCTGTCGCTCCCTGACGGGCCCGACAGCCCCTTCGTGCATCTGTGCCAGCCGGACGCCTCGAAGTCCTGCGGCGCCTGCTGCGGGCTCTACAACTACCTCGACTCGGGCCGCGAGGCCCTGGCGGCGAGGCTCAGGCGACGCACGGCGCTCTTCCGCGCCACCGTCCGCGGTCCCGGGGACCTGCCGCTTTTCTCCAGGACGGTGAAAGAGAAGGAAGACGGGGCGAAGCGCTACGAGGTGATCCACTGCTGCGAGTACGCAGGCTTCCTCGACGAGGGGGAGCGGCGCGTCGGATGCCTCCTGCACCCCATGCAGAACGGCGGGCGCGACATGCGGGACGCCTCCTTCTACGGGCGCGAGCTCTGCGACGGCCACTTCTGCCCGAGCTACAGCTACATCTCCCGGGCCGAGAAGCTCGCCCTCCTGGAGATCCTCGACGACTGGTACCTCTACGGCGTCTGCGTCACCGACATCGACCTCGTGAAGGAGTTCTTCCGCCTCGTGAGCGAGGCCGCGGGCGAGATGCCGTCGCCGGCGCGGTTCCGGAACCCCGCGCTGCGGGAAGAGGCGCGCCGGTTCTTCGAACTCAAGCTCGCCTGGCCCTTCCGCAGCGAGGCCGCAAACCGGTTCGGGAAGTACAGCTTCGACGGATCGGAGTACTCCATCCATGCCATCGACTACGGGGCCCTGGGCTGCGGGAAATCGCGATTCGACCGGATCCTCCTCAGCCTCCAGTCCGAATTCACGAACCGCGACGATCTCCGCGCGGCCGAAGACACCCTCCGCAGCCGCCTGGACGCCGTGGTGCGCCGGTACCGGGAACTCGTTGATTAGCATTGACAATCCCTTCTCTCTTGGCTAGTGTCAAAAATTGTTGAAGGAGGGGGGCCATGGAAAATCTCCGGATGAAGATCCTCTATTCCCGCGACGAGATCGAACGGGTCGTCCGGGACATGGCGGAGAGGATTTCGCGGGACTACGAGGGAAAGGACCTCGTGGTGGTCTGCGTCCTCAAGGGCGCCTTCATGTTCATGGCGGATCTCGTGAGGCACCTCAAGAGGCCCTGCGTCATCGACTTCATCCGGCTCGCAAGCTACGGGTCCGGGACGGCCACCTCGGGCAAGGTTCTCGTCACCAAGGACCTGGAGACCCCCATCGCCGGCAAGGACGTGCTCATCGTGGAGGACATCGTCGACACGGGGATCACGCTGGACTTCCTGGTCCGCAAGCTGAAGGACCAGAACCCCAGTTCCCTCAAGGTCTGCGCGCTGGTGGACAAGAAGCACCGCCGCAAGATCGAGTTCACCGCCGACTACGTGGGCTTCGACCTGGACCGGGGGTTCATCCTGGGCTACGGGATCGACTTCGACGAGAAGGCCCGCTATCTGCCGGACATCTACGTGATGGAGGAGTGAGAAGGACCGATGATCATCCAGTGCAAACAGTGCGCGACGAAATTCCGGTTCAGCGACGAGCTCATGACGGGCGACGGGGTCTGGGTGCGTTGCGGCCGATGCGGTCACGAGTTCTTCGAGATCAACACGAAGAGAGAGACCTTCGTCCCCCCGATGGAGCCTTCCCCGGCCGTGCGGGAGGCCCCCCCTGCGCCCGGGGGTGAGGGGCCGCCGCCCGCGGCAAAGGCCGCCCCGAAGCCTGCCGCAGTGCAGGGCCCCGCGGCGGCGCCCAGGCCGCTGACGCCGGCGGACGTGACCAGGGAGCCGGCCGCGCCGAAGGCGGCGCTCGAGGAAGACGGGCTGTCGGAAGAGGACCTGGAGGAGGAGGCGCCGCGGGCAAGCTTCTGGACGCCCTCCCGGATCGTCGTTTACAGCATCCTGGTCCTTCTTGTCGTAACAGGCGTCTACCTGTGGCTCTTCCCCCAGATCGGGCGGGACGCGCTGAATTTCGTCTCCCCGGGGTCCGGGGACCGCGTGCTGGGAGCGGCGCCGAAGGCCGCTGCCGTGGCGGCGCCCGGGGGAATCAACTTTGCCGAGGTCAAGGAACGGTTCACGAAGAGCACGGCGTCGGGGGATCTCCTCGTCATCTCGGGCCTCGCCGTGAACGAATTCGAATACCCCGTGGCCCGGGTCAGGCTTCGCGGCAAGATCCTGGACAGCGCCGGCAAGGTGCTGGGGGAGATCGAGACCTTCGCGGGCAACCTCCTGACCGACGAGGAGCTCAACCGCCTCACGGACAAGGAGGTCCTCGCGGAGCTGCAGCGGCAGGAGGGGAGCGACATGCCCAACGCCAACATCCGCTCCCGCGCGAGCATTCCCTTCATGATCGTGTTCTCCAACCCGCCCAAGGAGGTCGACGAGTTCATCATCGAGCTCTCGGGGGTGGAGCGGAGCGCGGCCTCGAACTGACAGGAGACCCCCTCCCGTCCCCGCACCCTGGACCCTGTGGATATGGACCGGCTGATCACCTTCGAACGGATCACGATCGAGCCGCCGCTCAAGGCGATTTACCGTAGGCTGGGTTACCGGAAGGGACTCACACAGATCCGGTCCGACGAGGCCAGGACTCTGGGCGACGGGATCGAGCAGGCCCGGGCGCTCATCACCCTGAAAGGCGCCGCCCGGCGGCTTCCCATCCTCTCGAAGGACACACGGCAAATCCGGCTCCCCGGCGGTCATGCCCTGGAAAGCGCCCAGCTTGCCGCGCTGCTGGCGGATTCGCGGGAAGTCATCCTCCTGGGGGCCACGGCCGGCCCCGCCGTGATCGAGGCCATCCGCCGCGACACGGCGGAGAACAACCTGACGCGGGCCGTCGTCTTCGACGCAGCGGCCAGCGAAATGGTCGACGCCGCCCTGGACTGGATGGAGACCTTCTTTGGGCGGGAGCTGCGACGCGAGGGGCGGCAGCTGACGAAGAGCCGCTTTTCCTGCGGCTACGGGGACCTGGCGCTGGAAAACCAGAAACTCTTCCACGAGCTGCTCGAGCTCGGGCGTCTCGGCGTCGAGCTGACCGAGCGGTGCATCCTCGTACCCGAGAAATCCGTCACGGCCGTGGCGGGAATCGAAACGATCGGCTGAGGGAACATCCATGGCGAAGGGACAGCGGAAATTCCTCGATCTCCTGGACAAGAGGCCTCTCGTCCTCGACGGGGCCACGGGCACGGAACTGCAGAAACGCGGGATGCCCCCGGGGGTCTGCCCGGAGCTGTGGTGCATCGAGAACCCCGGGGTGATCGCGGGCGTGCACGGCGATTACGCCAGGGCGGGCTCCGACGCGGTCTACACCTGCACCTTCGGGGCGAACCGCCTCAAGCTCGGCCAGTACGGCGCGCACGACGTCCCGTCCGTGAACCGCAGCCTCGCGCGGGCCGCCAGAGAGGCCGTCCGGGGGAAGGCGCTCGTCCTGGGCGACATCGGCCCCACGGGCCGCTTCATCCGGCCCTTCGGCGAGCTCGACTTCGAGGAGGCCGTCTCGGTCTTCAAGGAGCAGGTTGAGGGACTTCTCGAGGGAGGCGTCGACGGGTTCGTCATCGAGACCATGATGGACATCCAGGAGGCCCGGGCCGCGCTGATCGCCGTGAAGGAGACCTGCGGGCTGTTCACGATGGTCACCATGACCTTCGAACGCGACGGCCGGACGCTCAACGGCACGGACCCCCTGGCGGCGCTCGTCACCCTGCAGGCCCTGGGCGCCGACGCCGTGGGGTGCAACTGCTCCACGGGTCCCGACGACATGGCGCGCTTCATCGGGGCGATGCGGCCGTACGCGACGGTGCCGCTGGTCGCGAAGCCCAACGCGGGGCTGCCCCGGTCGGCGGGCGGCGTCACCGTCTACGACATGGACGCCGCCGAGTTCGCGCTGCGTGCAGGCGCCCTCGTCGGCGCAGGCGCGGCGATCCTGGGCGGCTGCTGCGGCACGACGCCGGAGCACCTCCGCGCGCTCCGGAAGGCGGTCTCGCGCAAGAAGCCCCCCGCCCCTTCGAGAAAGGCGCTCGCCGCGCTCAGCTCGGCCCGCAAGGCGCTCGTTTTCGATCCGGGCAAGCCGCTTGCCGTCATCGGCGAAGGCATCAACCCGACGGGGAAAAAGGCCCTCCAGGAGGAGCTCCGGGAGGGGAAGACGGGACTCATCCGCCAGATGGCCCGCGACCAGGAGGCGGCCGGCGCCGACCTGCTGGACGTCAACGTCGGGGTCCCCGGCATCGACCAGGAAAAGACCATGCACGACGTCGTGATGACGCTGGCGGCGGCCACGGAGCTGCCCCTCGTCATCGACTCGGCCAAGCCCGAGCCCATCGAACGGGCCCTGCGCGTCTACCCGGGGCGGGCGCTCATCAACTCCATCTCGGGGGAAAAGGAAAAGCTCGAGAGGATGCTTCCCGTCGCGGCGAAGTACGGGGCCATGTTCATCCTGCTGCCGCTGACGGAAAAGGGCATTCCCGAGACGGCGGAGAAACGCGCCGACGTCGTGCGCACCATCGAGCGTGAGGCACGCAGGCATGGCTTCACACGCGAGGACTACCTCGTCGACGGCATCGTCATGACGGCCGCCTCGAACCCGAACGCCCCCCGGGAAACCCTTCGCACCATCCGCTGGGCGGCGGAGACCCTGGGGGCCCGCACGGTGGTGGGTCTCTCCAACGTCTCCTTCGGCCTGCCGGAGCGCAAGTGGATCAACGCGTCGTTTCTGGCTATGGCCTCCGCGTCGGGCCTCACGGCGGCCATCGCCAACCCGGCCAGCGAAGAGTTCATGTTCGTCAAGAAGGCCGCCGACGTCCTCGGCGGCAGGGACCGCGACGCGGCGGGCTGGATCGCGCTCTGCGCAAAATCGGGCGGGACGGCGAAGCGCGCACCCGCTGAGGTCCTCCCGCCGGAGCAGAGGCTCCACGAGGCAATCCTGGAGGGAAACCGCGAAGCCGTGGGCGGCTTGATCGCGGAAGCCTTGAAGGCGGGCATCGACCCGGCCACGCTGGCGCAGGAATGCATGATCCCGGCCGTCGTCGAGGTGGGCGAGCGATTCGGCCGCAAGGAGTATTTCCTGCCGCAGCTCATCGCCAGCGGCGAAACGATGAAGATCGGCATGGAGGCCCTCGAGCCCCTCCTGAAGGCGGCATCGAAGGAAGCGGCCGGGCGGGGGACGATCCTGGTCGCTACGGTCAAGGGCGACATCCACGACATCGGCAAGAACATCGTCGCGCTGATGTTCCGCAACTACGGATACCGGGTCGTCGACCTGGGGAAAGACGTGGCCTCCGAGCGGATCGTCCGGGAAATCGAGAAGCACAAGCCGGATGCGGTAGGGCTCTCGGCCCTGATGACGACCACCATGACCCGGATGAAAGAGGTCATCGAGCTGGCCCGCAAACAGGGCGAGCAGTGCCCCTTTCTCGTCGGCGGGGCCGTGGTGACCCAGGCCTACGCGGACTCCATCGGTGCCGAGTACGCCCGCGACGGGGTCGAGGCGGTGCGCGTTATTGAGCGGCTGATCCGCTGAGTGACAGCGACCCGTGTTCAGCGGCCAGTGACCGGTA
>CAZPCN010000018.1:41700-46437 GCA_964585095.1 uncultured Syntrophaceae bacterium
GAGCGGCTGATCCGCTGAGTGACAGCGACCCGTGTTCAGCGGCCAGTGACCGGTAAAGAAATCCCCCTTCCTCCCCCTTTGCAAAAGGGGGAAAGAGGGGGATTTATAGCTTGCGGTCTGTGATGTTCGAAGCCTTTTGCCTTTCATCCACGGTTGGTGTATACTCGCGGGGCCGTGACGGAAAGGCACCCGCTCACCGGCGCAGAAGGCGGACATACAGGAGCATTCGATGGACCACGCAGCGATGAAGGAAAGGCTCGCCCGGGTCATCCTGGAGAAGTCTTTCAAGTACAGCGACAACCCGCCCTTTACCCTGGCCTCGGGCAGGAAGAGCAACTTCTACTTCAATTGCAAGCCCACGACCCTCGACCCGGAGGGGATGAACCTCATCGGCCACCTCCTCTTCGACATGATCGAGGATCTCGACGTGACGGCGGCAGGCGGGCTCACGCTGGGAGCCGACCCGATGGCCAACGCGCTGTCGGTCATCTCCTTCCAGCGCGGCAAGCCCGTGAAGTCCTTCATCGTGCGCAAGGAAACCAAGGACCACGGCACGAAGAGCCGCATCGAGGGAACCGTCAAGGCGGGAGAGAGCGTCGTCATCCTTGATGACGTCATCACCACCGGCGGCTCCACGATCGCGGCCATCGCGGCGGCCCGCGAAGCGGGTCTGAACGTGAAGCGGGTCATCGCCCTCGTCGACCGCGAGGAGGGCGGCAGGGAAAACATCGAAAAAGAGGTCAGCGATGTCAGGGCCGTGCTGACGAGAACGGAAGTCATGGCCTACTACAGCGGCAAGACAGGGTGACCTCTTGAACGTGATCCGACGGCTCTCCTTGCTGGCCTTGGCAGCCATGCTTTTTCTGTCGTTCTGCGAGGCGATGGCGGCAACGGACGCCGAGCGCATCCCCATCACGACCTTTTCCTCGTCGGCCCTCGAAAACGGCGTACCCCCGGGCTGGAACCTGGAACTGCGCCACGGCACGCCGAACCTCCGCATCGAGAGGATGGACCTGACGGGAACGAGCTCCCCCAAAACGAGACGCGCCTTCCGGTGGGGCGAGGCTCAGGCCTCGGTTCAGCAGAGCAACTACTGCCTGCACCTGGCAAGCGACGGGGAGTCCTCCTTCGGGATCAGCCGCAGCATGAAAGTCAACCCGAAGGAATACCCCTACCTGAACTGGAAATGGGCGGCCAGCCGCCTGCCCGACGGGGCCGACATCCGCCGGAGCGCCACCGATGATCAGGCCGCGCAGGTCTACGTCGTCTTCACCCCCACGGGCTTCCCCCACGCCCTCACGGCCCCCCTGCTGGGCTACATCTGGGACACGGAGTGCCCGAAGGGAACGACGGGCCGCAACGCCCACCCGCTGGCGGGCCGGGTCCGCTACATCGTGCTTCGAAACAAGACCGACAGGCTGGGCCAGTGGATCACGGAGAAGCGCAACATTTACGAAGACTACCGCAGGCTCTTCAAGGACATCAACGGCGGCGAGCCCCCCGAAGTGGTCGGCGTCACGATCTTCATCAACGCCCACAACACGAAGAGCCAGGCCGAAAGCCGGTTCTGCGACGCCTACTTCTCGAAAAACTAGGGTCTCGGGCTTCGGGTCTCGGGTATCGGGTTAAGAAAAGAATAAGATACAGAACAGAAAGGATCGGAGCGTACGTCCCCGATCCTTTTCTTTCTCTTGCCCTATACCCGATACCCTATACCCGAACCCCTTCTTTTCTTATCTTATTCACCAGGATGTGCGCCTGGCGGGTAGGCTCGGGAATGCGGTAACGCCGCGAGCACCGCAGGACGATCTCCACGGCCCGCTCTTGCCCCACCCGGTGGCCCGGCGAGACGAAGACCGGTTTGACGCGGTCCTTCGTCCGCAAGACGGAGCCGATGGCCCTGCCGTCATGCACCAGCGGCGAACACTGCCCCCGCCTCATTCCGGGCTCCTCGAACGAGCCCGTCAGCCTTGTCTTGGCGCACCCTATCGCCGGCGTATCCAGGATGAGCCCCAGGTGGGCCGCCAGGCCGAAACCCCGGGGGTGGGCGATGCCCTGGCCGTCGAAGAGGACCACGTCCGGCCGCCCTCGCAGCTTCCCGAAGGCCTGCAACAGGGCCGGGCCTTCGCGGAAGGAAAGCAGCCCGGGAACGTAGGGAAACGGGGTGCTGCCGCAGTACGTGGCCTCTTCCAGTACGTCCAGGCTTTCAATGTCCAGGAGCACGACGGCCGCATACACCCGGTCATCGCCCCGGGTGCACGAGATATCGGCCCCGGCCACGACGCGAATGTCCCGGGGCAGCCTGTCCTCCAGGATCAGCTTTCCGCGCAGCTCCTGCTGTATGGCCACCGCCGTTCTGTAATCCACATCCCAGGGGTGCATACTTTGATATTTCATGACAACGCTCGTGTCCGCGCATCTCGACGCGGCAAGGCAAATGATTTCACGATTTCTGATAAAGCGTCATCGCGAGCCGAGCCTCGTGAGGCGTGGCGATCTTCGTTTGAGTTCTTTGTGTGAATTCGGTCAGATGGAGAAAACACGGAAGTCGGGAAATGACTCGGCTCGCAAATCTCCAGGCTGCGGCTCCCCGTCTTCTCCCGAAACCCTAGCCCCGAACCCCGAGACCCGCGGCGTACTTGGTGCGTACGTTGAGCGACGAGGGACGAGGGCAACGCAGCAGATGTGCCTTTTTCACCAGCCTCACAATTGGAAGGTCATGTCGCAGCAGGCCCCCAATATCCCCACCTGCCCGTTGCCGTCCCGGACGATGCGGCGGCAGTGCTCCACCACCTTGTCCATGGCCCGGTCGGTCCGGTCCTGGTTGATGTGGAACAGGGCAAACTGCCTGACCCCGGCATCCATCGCCAGGCTCAGGGCGTCGAGGTAGGAGGAGTGCCCCCAGCTCCGGTGCCTGCCGTATTCCTCGCCGGTGAATTCGGCATCGTGCACGAGCAGGTCGGCGCCGGCGCAGAACCGCAGGTAATCCTCGTAGGGAAGGCCGCCGGGGTGGGTGTAGCCCAGCTCGTGGTCCGTCAGGAAGACGAACCGCTTGCCGTCCTCGACGAACGCGTAGCCCTTGCCCCCGCCGGGGTGGCTGATGTCGATGGGGTAGATCGTGACCGAGTCGATCTCGAACTTTTCGGGACACCCCTCGGAATACTGGATGCGCGCCTTCAGGTCCCCGTAATTGACCGGGAAGTTGGGCGGGGACATCATCCGGGCCAGCATGGTCCGCACGAACTCCTCGGCAAACGGGCAGCCGTGGACGCGCAGGTTGGTCTTGCCGGAGTACAGGGGCCGGAAGAAGGGGAAGCCCATGACGTGGTCCCAGTGGGCATGGGTAAAAATCAGGTCGTACTCGGTGATTCCCTCGGACAGGAGCGACTTGCCCAGCCTTCGGATCCCGGTGCCGGAATCGATGATGATGACGCGGCCGCTTTTCGAGCGGATCTCGATGCAGGTGGTGTCGCCGCCGTAGCGGATATACTCCTGGCCGCAAACGGGGATCGACCCCCGTGCACCCCAGATCTTGATGAACATGCTCGGTACTCCATGGGGCGGATAGCGCGTCAGGCCGCCCCGAGATGAGGTTTCAAGAGCTCCCGGGCCCTCTCGATATCTCTTTCGATCTGCCTGACCAGTTCTTTAGGACTTTCGAACTTCACCTCGTCGCGGATCCGGTCGATGAAGAAGACCTCGATGGACTTTCCGTACAGCTCCTCACGCGGGAAATCCAGCAGGTGGACCTCCACGGTCAGCTGGTTGTCGCCGAAGGTGGGGCTGTAGCCGATGTTCAGCACGCCGGGGTGCCGCCTGCCCTCCATCCGGGCCGTGACGGCGTAGACCCCCTGGGCCGGGATGAGCTCCTTCTCCGAGGCGATGTTGGCCGTGGGGACCCCGATCTCGGAGCCCCGCCGGTACCCCTTCACGACGGTGCCGCTCAGATTGTACGGCCTGCCCAGGAGCTTCATGGCCCGGCACACATCCCCCTCCAGCAGGGCGTGCCGTACGCTGGTGCTGCTCACCAGCATGCCTTCGACCTGCACCCCCTCGATGGCCTCCACGTCGAATCCCAGTTCCTTCCCCATGTTGCGCAGGAAGGTCTCGTTGCCCGTCTTGCGGTTGCCGAAGGCCGTGTCGTGGCCGATGAAAAGCTTGACGAGGCGGAGCCTGTCCCACAGGATCTCCCGGACGAACACGTCGGCCGTGGTCCTGGCAAACTCCGGGGTGAACTCGATGAGGATGACGGCATCGATCCCCATGGCCTCGATCAGCTTCAGCTTTTCCTCGAGCGTCGTGACAAGGTAGAAGGGCTTGCGCTCGGGGTGCAGGACCTTCTGGGGATGGGGCTCGAAGGTGAGGACCACGCCGCTGCACTTCCTTTCGGCGGCCTCCGAGGCAACCTTCCGCAGGAGCCCCTGGTGGGCCAGGTGAATCCCGTCGAAATTGCCGATCGTCACGACGGAACACTCATATTTCGGGGGGATCCGGTCCAGACCCCTGATGACATCCATGAAAACGTTCGCCTCTCCGATGCGTCATTGCTGGCGCGCCCCAAGGGCGCGCCAGCTTCGTACCATACCACGTAGGTCTTTTATATCAAGCCTGTTTTTGCTTGACAAGGTTTCGGGGATCATTATAGATTCATGTCTCTTTGAGACGTGCCGAAGTGGCGGAACTGGTAGACGCGCTAGGTTCAGGGTCTAGTGGGCGTACGCCTGTCCGGGTTCAAAT
>CAZPCN010000019.1:0-44535 GCA_964585095.1 uncultured Syntrophaceae bacterium
ACAGCACGGCCATGGAGGAGATCCGCAGGTCCCGCCGGCTGGAGGTCCGCGTCGATGGCCCCCTGTACCGGATCACCGCGAAAGAATAACGACGGCTCGCTCCGGGCCTTGAGGAAAATGCCCCGCACCCCGCGGGGCCTTCTTTTTGTCCCTGTGATGTCACCAAAGAAGGGTTGCAAAATCACGTCCGCTGATTTATGGTCTGCGGCGGCTGCAACCGATGCAACAATCGTTTTCTGCGACGAGTCGTCCGTCGATGCGTCGCGAATCGCGGCGGACATCATACGTGCCGGTCCGCGGAAGGAAACCAGGAAGCGCTGAAGTTGAGAAGTTCGGAGAAGCGGGGGGCTTGATTCGGAACTTCCCTTCGGCAGGCTGTCTCTGCCATCGCTTCGACATTCGAGAAAAATTATCAGTCAGGGAAAGGTCCCCACATGACCCGTCGACCCCCTTCCATCGTCACCGAACTCATCGTGATGCTCATCGCCGTAGGCCTGGTTGCCGGCGGGCTCGAGGGTTACCTGCGGGTGACGGCTCCCCAGAAATCGAAGCTCTACGAGGGGATCGAAACCGTTCCGGAGATCGCCGACACGTACTTCAATCACGTTTTCCTGGAGAAGCATGCGACGAGGGACGCCTGGAACAACGCCAACTACGACCCGCAACTGGGCTGGGACTACCAGATCGCGGCCTCCCGCATCCGGGGCCCGCGCAAGACCGGCCCCAAACCGGCCGGCATGTTCCGGGTCATCACCCTGGGAGACAGCTTCACCTGGGGTATCGAGGCGGGCGAGGAGGAGCACTTCCCGCACTTCCTGGAGAAGATCCTCCGGGAGCAGCGGTCTGCCGAGGTCTTCAACATGGGTGTGGGCAGCTACGGGATCGACCAGATGCTGCTGAAATACGAGCGCCACGGGCAGTCGCTGAGGCCCGACGTGGTCGTCCTGGGGATCTTTCCCCACGACTACGACCGCACGCGGCTCTCCTTCTATTCCTACGCAAAACCCGTCTTCCGGCCGGATGCGAAGAGTGGGCAGTACGCCCTCGAGAACGTTCCCGTCCCGCCGCCCAGGGAAGTCTACGCCTCCCTGCTGAAATCCCTCGACGGCAACGGGAGCTACGCCTGGGTGTTCGTGAAGAACCGCGTTCGCAAGCTCCTGTCGACCCTGCCGGGCGGCAACGGCTACTACGAGGAGACGGACCGCCTGGTGGAGTACCTGCTGACGCGCCTCAAGGGCGATCTGGACAGGACGGGGACGAAGCTCCTCGTCGTCCACATCCCCCGCGGCAACGCCTTCGAGAACGGCGACACCCTGTCAAGGGCGAAGAGCGAGCCCCAGACCGCCCGCCTCAGGGCCCTGTACGAGAAATTGAAAATACCCTATGTCGACCTTCTCGAGGCGCTTCCTGCAAAACACAAGGCGGCGGCGATCCACAGGGAGTTCTACGTCCACCGGCCTGACGGCTCCGTCGGCCACTTCACGGCCCGGGGCAACGCCGAGGTGGCGAAGATCATCGCCGAGGCCTTGAAGGAAAAGGGGATGGTGAGATGATGAGGGGCGGCGGAGGATCCCCTCGCCGGCGCCGCGGCGCAGCGGGTTCCCCGGCCGGTCCGGGGCTCTACGCCTGGAGGCGCTGCCTGAAGACGGCCGCGATGTCGGCCTTCTCGGCACTTTTCTTCCCATAGCCCTCGAGGATTTTCAGGTTCAGCCCGCCGAAATTCACGGGCTTCACCAGGTACCCCTCGATGCCCAGCTTTGCGCAGGCGAGGATGTCGTCCTTCGAGTCGAGACTGCTGACGATGATCACGGCCGTCGACGCGTCTTCCGCGCGGATCTCCCTGAGCAGGTTGTAGCCGCTCTTGCAGGGCAGCATCAGGTCCATGATCATGATGTCCGGTTTGAACTCCCGGTATTTGCGTGCGCCGATCTCCCCATCCTCGGCAAAGGCCTTCTCGAAGATCCGCTCCGAGAGACGGTTCTCGTATTGCTTCAGGTCGACCCGGTTGTCCTCGACGACCAGGACCTTCAGCTTTTCCGGCACCCGCGGCTTCTTGCCCGCCAGGATCGGGGTGAGGAGGGCCAGAAATTCGTCCGGCGTGAAGGGCTTCTGAATGTAATCCGCAGCGCCCAGCTTCATGCACTCGACGGCGAATTTCACGTCGGCCAGTCCCGTGACCATGAGGCAGACCGTGTGCGGTGCCTTTTCCCGGAAGGCCTTGAGGACCTCTTTCCCGTTCATCCCGGGCATGTTGACGTCGATGAGGGCGACGTCGAAGACCTCCCCTGCATCCAGGGCAGCGACCGCATCCAGCGGGGCCGACTCCAGCCGGACGTTCTTGATGCCCGCGACCTGCAGGCATCGCTTCATGCTGTCTAGGAAGTCCTGTTCGTCGTCGATGACGATCACGGAATGGTTCATGCCTTTCACCCTCGGGGGTGCCGCGCCCGGCGGCCTGCGTGAAATCCCCTCTCCACGGAATCCATGCCCATAGATGATACTCCTGTGCAAATCCCGAGCCATCTATTCTGTCTCTCGCGCGGGGGCCATCCCCCACCGTTCGCCCGGTACCAAAAATGCATGAAGAAATCGGGTAAATTTTGCACGCAAGGAGTTGATCGGGGTTATGGGAAACAAACGCGAAACGGGGTTTTTATCAAGACTGTCGGTTAAGAAAATCGGGATTGCGGGCCTGCTGGCGCTGCTGATGGCTTGCGGCGGCGGAAGCGACCCAGTTCCCAGCTTCCTGGTGGGGGGCACGGTCAGCGGCCTGGGCGGCAGCGGGCTGATCCTGCAGAACAGCGGGGCAAATGATTTGAGCATTACGGCCGACGGCACGTTCACCTTCACCTCCCGGGTGACCAATGGCGGGGCATACTCCGTGACCGTCCGGACGCAGCCGTCCGGACCGTCGCAAACCTGCACGGTCGCCGGCGGCACCGGGACCGTCTCCGGCGGCGACGTGACCGGCGTGAGCGTCACGTGTTCGACCAACACCTACGCGGTCCGCGCCTCGGTCAGCGGCCTCTCGGGCAGCGGGTTCGTGCTGCAGAACAATGCGGGGGACGATCTGGCCATTGCGGCCGACGGAACCCATGCCTTCGCGACCCCCGTCGCCAGCGGGGCATCCTACGCCGTGACCGTGCGGACGCAGCCATCCGGTCCCCTGCAGACGTGCACCGTGACGAGCGGCACCGGCACGGTGTCCGCCTCCGACGTGACGGTCTCCATCCAGTGTGCGGCGGCCTACGTGCTGCCCACGACGGCGACTGACGTCATCCTCGGCGCGGGCAGCGTCCTGGTGGACGGCAACAGGGCCTACATCACCGCAGGCACGGACTTCAGGGTCGTCGATGTCACCAACCCGCTCAGCCCGTCCGTGCTCGGCACCGTCACCCACGGCTTCACCGACCTGCGTATCGAGGCACAGGCCATCCACAACAACATCGTCTGGTGCACCCGTTCGTCGTCAGGCGGGATGGGGTTGGCCACGCATGTGTTCGGCGTCGACGTCAGCGACCCGGCAAACCCGGTCGTGCGCGGAGGCCTGACCCTGCAGGCGGCCACGTCTCTGCTCTCCACGTCTTCGCTCATCTATTCGGGGTACTGGCTCGTTCACGATTACAGCGACAACCTGATCTATATCATCGACATCAGCGACCCGGACGCGCCGTCTGTGTACAATCAGTGGGCAGTCCCCAACATGGTCAGCGGGGGCCCCGGACACATGATGATCGACGGGACCCTGCTGTACCTGCCCTGCGGGGAGAACCGCACGCTGCGGATTTACAACCTGGCCAACCTGGCGGCCGTGAGCGAGGTCGGCTCTGTTTCGACCGTGAATGAGGCCTATGGAAATGCCGTGAAGATCGGGTCCTACGTGTATGTCGTCGCCGGGACGACGCTTCGCGTATTCGATGTTTCCAACCCTGCGGCTCCTGCCTATAGGGGAAACGTGGCGGTGAGCAACTGGGCGATCATTCGGGGAAAGAACGGCAAGCTGTTCCTCTTCGAGGGAGGCACGCCCACCGTCCGCGTTTATTCCCTGGCGAACCCCGAGGTCCCCGTGGTGGAAGCGTCCTCGACGGTTTCCTTTTCCGGTCCCACAGGCGCGTTGGGTATCACGCCCCTGTCCTGGGTCAGCTCCGAGTGGGTCGGGAACTATCTCGTGGGAATGACGTACGGAAGCGCCGCGGCGTACAGTGGGGCCCGGGCCCTGGACTTTACCGTGAACTAAACCATCGGCAAGAACCGGGCTGCTTCGGGCAGACAGCACAACCCCCTGCCGATCCTGTCGGGATGAACGGTCTGCAGGGGGTTTTCCATTCTTTACATCGACTGCACGGCCAACAGCAGCACCGGCAGGACGAAAGCCAGCATTGCCGTCGTGACGAACCAGCACGAGTTGGCCAGGTCCAGGTCGAGGTCGTAGATCGAGGGCGGGATCAGGGCGTTGAAGGCCACGGGCATCGACGAAAGGATCAGCACGACCTTGAGCGGGAGCCCTCCGTCGATGGCCCCGAACCCCAGGGAGAGGGCCAGCGCGCAGGTCAGGGCGGGCACGGCGGCGAACTTGATGGCGGCCACGGAGGCCGCTTCACGCAGGTAATCCCCCACTCGCCGGAACCGCAGGGCGAGTCCCACGGATACAAGCAGCAGGAAGGTCGTCAGCGGGATGAAGACGGCGTTGACGGTTCCGTAGATCGCGGGCCGCTCCAGCCCGCTTGCGTTGAGCGCGCCGCCCAGGAGCAGGGCGGAAACGGAGACGAGGATCAGCGGGTCCCGCGCGAGTCCCTTCACGCGGTCCCAGCGGCCCTCGGAGACGGCGCTGCCGCTGTAGTGCTTCGCGATGGGGAAGCCCGTGGAGTAGTACGAGAGCTCTTCGAAGATCTTGTAGACGGGCACGAGCGCGAAACCCGGCTCGCCCAGGTACAGGTAGCAGACGAGCGCGCCGATGGAACCGATGTTGGTGAAGGAGCCGCAGCAGAAGAAGGCGCCCGTCTTTTTGGGCGGAAGCCCCAGGAGCCTCGCGGCCCCCAGGGCGAGCGCGCCGCCCGAGACAATGGCGAAGAGGCCCACGAGGGGCAGGGCCGCCACCGCCGGGTCCCGGATCGTCACGATCCAGGTGGCGCCCGCGACGGCTACGGGGTTCAGAAAAAGGAGCGCCGCGCGCTGGAGCCCCTTGCGCAGCGCGTCGACGGGGACCGGCAGCCGGATAAGCCCGCGGGCCGCGAGCACCTGGACGGCGTAGCCCACCGTGAGCCCCGCGAGGATGACGGAAAAGGAAGCGAGAAGCTTGGTGACGATCATCGGAGTCAGGACCTGCCCCGGGGAGAAACCCCGCCCGCGTCTTATACCCCGGCCGGGAATCGGACTGCAACCCAAACATGACGGGTCGCGCGGCGTACGAAAAAAGGGGCCGGCCGAAATCCGGCCGGCCCCCCCCTGTCTTCAGGGTGTTCCCAAGGTTTTCAGTTCGGCGAGGCGTGAACGATCCCGATCATCTCCCGCGCGCTGTCCATTTCCTTCACGAGCCCGGCCAGGGCCTCCTCGAAGTCGGGCTGGGAGAGCCCCAGCTTGCCCAGGGCCCCTTCGAGCCCGTCGTAGGCCAGCCCGTCCGCGCCCCGGCCGATTCCCAGCATGAGGCAGCCTTGGTCGGCCAGGTGAATGACCCAGGGCATCAGGTCCGTCTTGCCCTGCAGGCGGTCGGGGCGATGGTGGAAGGAGATGGCGTCCCGGATGTCCTCCGGGAATTTCCAGTGGGCGGCAATCACGCCCCCCAGGGTGGCGTGGTTCATGCCGAGCACCTTCTCCTCGGCCTCGAGGAACGAGCGGGACTCGTCGGCGACGAGCCGCTTGATTTCGGCGTACTTGTCCTTGACGAACTCGCCGAGGACGATCTTCCCGATGTCGTGCAGGATCGCCGCGGTGAAGAGGCTCGAGTCCTCCCTCCGGGAGATCTTCCTGGCCAGGATCTGCGCCAGCAGAGCCGTTCCCACGGCATGTTCCCACAGATCCCTCGCCTCGGCTTCGTAGCCCGGCGTGCTCTTGAAGAAACGCGACGTGCCGGCCGCCATGACGGCCCGCACGATGTTCTGCCGGCCCAGGTACATGACCGCGTCGTGGACGTTGTCCACCTTGTGCCGCAGGCCGAAGTAGGCCGAGTTGCACATCCGCAGGATGTTGGCCGTGATGGACTGGTCGAGCCGGATGACCTCTACGAGTTCCGTCAGAGAGGAATCGGGGTTGTTGATCAGCCCCATCACCCTGTGGATCGTGGCGGGAAAGGCCGGAAGCCGGGTCATGGAATTTCGGATTGCGCTGTCCAGGTTCATACCATCTCCTCCCAACTGCCGTCGGGACGCTTCACAAAGGATTTCCCCGTCGAGATTTCCATCCTCACGGCCCGGTTGTGGTTGCCCCCGGTGTTTTCCGCCGTCAGCGGGATGGCGAGCTTTTCGAGGATCTGCCGGGCCGTCGCGATGTTGCCCTCGCTGATGCCGCGGGAGATCCCCTGGCCCATCAGGATCGAGCCCCCGGCCAGCCGCGCCGTGAGCGACTCCCGGCGGGCTCCCTTGCCGATGCAGGTATCCACCAGCAGCGGGATCGCCACATCGGCATACATCGCGGGGTATTCCCGGGCCCGCTGGGGCTCCGATGCGGAGTTGGGCAGCATGAAATGCGCAATGCCCCCGACCCGGGCCTCTTTGTCGTAGAGCATGACGGCCGCGGTGGACCCCAGCCCGTACACGACGAGGAGGTCCTCCGGGTTGCCGCTCACGTTCAAATCAGCCAGCTTGACGAGGATCTGGGGCATTCTGCACCCTACGTTTCTAATTTCCCGGCACCTTGGTGCGGGGAATTTTCATTGCCGGCGACGGGTCACCGTCGTTGACACCCATGGGACGGCCGCCAGGGTCTACGCGCCGGCGGCGCACAACTGATGGATCGCGGCCTTCAAATCGGCGAGCTGGATCGGCTTCTCGAAGGCGAAGGCGGCGCCCAGCAGGGTTGCCAGCTTGAGATAGCGCGAGGGTCCGAGCTGGCCTCCCCCTGAGATCGCAATGACCTTGATGCCGGGGTCGTCGCGGCGGAGTTCCATGATCGTCTCCAGGCCCTCCTTCTCCGGCATGATGATGTCCAGGATGACGATCTCCGAGGGCTTCTCCCGCTGCAGCCTGCAGGCCGCAACGCCGTTCTCCGCCGTCTGCACATCGTGCGAGTCCCTCTCGAGGGCCCTCTGGAGCATCAGGCGCACGTGATCGTCATCATCCACTACCAGTATTTTTGCCATGACCGGACCTGCCCGTTGCGGCCGCGCATTTTTCTCAATCTTCCCGAATGATTGCATCCTTCGTGCCAGCCTTGCCCCCGCTTCCCGATTGCCCGGGGAACTTTTCGGCCCTGCCCCTTGTCTAACGAAGCAGAGGCGCCTGGACGGGCCCAACACACCTGCAGGAGGAGGTCATGAAAACCTGGTTCATGCTGTTTGCCGTCTTTTTCATCGGGGTCCCTTCCATCGCCGCCGCGTCCGCGGGCAGCGCGGTGGACGTCAGTATCATCGCCGAAAGCGGCCATTCGCTTCCCTTCTACCCCCACAGGAGCACCCACGGCGTCAGGAAGGTCTATGCCGAGGCCGTCCGGGGGGATCACTACCGCATCGTGGTTCGCAACAACCTCAACCGGCGCGTCGGCCTGGTGGTGGCCGTCGACGGGCGCAACATCATCTCCGGGCAGAAGTCGTGGCTCGGAAACGGCGAGCGGATGTACGTCCTCGAACCCCACGCCGTCAACGAGTACTCGGGCTGGCGCACGGGCCAGGACCGGGTCAACCGTTTCTTCTTCACCGACGCCCCCGACTCCTACGCCGCCGCCTTCGGAGACCAGTCCGCCATGGGCGTGATTGCCGTTGCCGTCTACCCGGAGATCCGGCGGTTCAAGAGACCGCCCGACCTTTCCACCTCGGCCCCCGGGGCACGCCCGCAGGCCGATGCCGAGGCAAAGGCCTCCGCCCGGGGCGAGGCCTCGCAGAGTGCCGGCACGGGGTACGGCCGGGAGGAGTATTCCCCCTCGCGCCAGGTGAGCTTCGAGCCCGAGAGGAAAGCCGTAGAGACGGTGCTGATCAAGTACGAGTGGCGCGAGACCCTCTGCCGCATGAAGGTCATCACCTGCGGACAGGCGGTCGAGCGCACCCACAACCGGCTGTGGGACGCTTACGGCTATGTCCCCCCGCCCCCGGTGAGGCCGTGAAACCCTCGGCGGGGAGCACAACCCCGGGGTCTGCGGAGCAAAAGCAAAGGGGTTGCAGTATTCGACAGCAACCCCTTTCACCGTTCTCTGCTGCGGCCGCCGCGACGCTCGCGCTCGGCCCCGCTGTTTCGTAGGCCCGCTCACTCCACGCTGAAGATGAAGATGCCGCCCTTGATGTGCCGGCAGGACAGGTTCCATCCCTGGGACAGGTATCGCGGGATCAGGATGGCCGCCACATCCTTCATCACCTTGACGTAGCTGGAGGTCCTGCTGCCGTCGAGCCGGTCCGGGTGATTGGCCAGGGTGCTGTACTTTGCGGGCATCTCGTAGATGACCTGGCACTTCAGATCCTCTAGGTCCCCGCTCTGCAGCCCTTTCTCCTTCATCTTCCTGTCGATGACCGCCTCCGTTTCCTTCGCGGCTTCCTCGATGATGCGATTGTAGTGCTCCACGAACCGCCTGGCTGCCTCTTCCTTCTCCCGTTTCATGCGCTGCCTCTCCGAGTGCCGTCTCCGGAAATCGTCGTTCTTCTCCAGCTCCGTGATGAATGCGTCCCTGGCGATGACCATGTGCGTTCTCCCTGGTGATGAATTTATTCTATCTGTATTCCTGTTCTTGCCGTGGGTGATCGCTACCGGCAGTGATTCGTGCCGAAGAGATCGTAAATCTTGTTGAAGAGCAAATGGATCTCCACCCTGTCGACGACCTTTGCATGGATGGTCTTTCCCCTGGGCAGGACCTTGCGAATTTCATCCAGGCACGGGAGGCTCTCCTTCGCGATCGCGATCGTGATCTGATCCGAGGCATTCTCCAGCACGAGCATGTTGTGCGCGGTGCAGTACTTTTCCCCGATGCCGCCCGCCGCACCCGGTGCAACCAGGTTTCTGGTGAGCGGAAGCAGGTCGGAAACGTACGCGATGGAGATTCTCTGATTCATGGCATTTCCCTCTGTTGTTTGCCCACAGAGAAAGGCATCAACCGTGCCATGGATAAAATTCAATGTTATCGGCTAGTTGGCGGAACAAGCGCCTTGTCGCGGACTGTTCCATAATGGCCGCCCGCACCCGGATGTCCCCGTCATCTGTTGCGATTTTCGTTGGGGTGCCATTTTGGGACCTTCTTGCCCGAACCGTCCCTTCCCGGCAAGCGTCACGAAGCCGCATTCCGCTCGCCCGCCCGGGCAAGCGAAAGGGCAGGGCCGCATCCGGCCCTGCCCTTGGTCGAAAAGCGATGTCCCGTCCCCGCTGCCGGTGCGGCTCGAGGCCGTCCGTGCCTTTTCACGGCTGAAGAGGCGGGCTAGGGGCTGCAGCGTTCCAGGATCTTCTTGTATTCCGCCCTGTCGTTATCCAGCAGGACCTGCTCGGGTACGGCTGCCAGATTGCTTTCGGAAATCCTTGCAGCGCCAAAGAATCTCGACGGGTAATAGTGCCGCTGAAAACCGACAATGCCCTTGGCGGGTCTTCCCCCATGCGGATCGAGAGACATGATCTTGACGACATTCGCTTTTGCCACCGGCGGCTTGTAATCGGGCCTGCCCTCCGATGATACGGGCACTTCCAGCATCCCGTTGGGAAGCAAGTCTGCCTTCTGGCACCCTATGGCGTTCCCGTCCAGGTCGAAGAATCCCATGACGATAGTCAGCCTCTGCGATGTGGGATTGATGATCTGAAACAGGGTTGTGTTTTCCCGGTTCGAATCCACGTAGCCCACAAGATAGGCATCGAACGAGCACGCCTCGAGCGGCCGGGTCGGCAACAGGGCGAGCATCAAAAGTGCCGTGGCGACGACTTTCACGATCTTCATGGCGAACCTCCTTTTTGCAAGAGGGTCTGGAACAGGGCCGATCATCGGCGCAGGACGCTTTCGCTTCTCCTGTTCGTCAGTATGACAAGACCGAGGGAAATGCCGGCCATGGCGATCCATTGCGGGACTGTCAGATGGAGCATGGCCGGCGAGTTCAGCCGGTAGAATTCGATCACGAATCGGGCGAGGCCGGCGAGAACGAGATAAGACCCGATCCGCACCCCGTCGGCCGTCTTCTGATTCCGTGTGCTCCAGAGGTAAGCCGAGATCAAGAGGTACGCGATCATCTCGTAGAGCTGTGTCGGGTGGACGGGCACATCCGCGGGGTATTGCCCCTGGGGGAACGGCAGGGCCCAGGGCGCCGACGAGGGGATGCCATGGCAGCAACCTGCGAGGAAGCATCCCAGCCGGCCCAACGCATGCCCGAGAGGAATGACGGGTGCGGCAAGATCGAAGATGTTGAGGACGGGCAGTCTCATCATTCTCAGCGTCACGGCGATAGCGGCGCTACCGGCGATGAACGCCCCATACCAGGCCTGGCCGGGAACCCTGAAAAACACCTCGCAGGGGCTCAGGGCAAACAGATCCAACTTCTCGAGAACGTCGTAGACCTTGCTGCCCAGAAGCCCCGCCGGGAGCCCCACGGCAGACAGGATCAACCAGATGTGCTTCGGGTAATGATTCCGTGTGAGCTCGCGGCGCACCAGCAGCACCGACACGCCAACGGCCGCGAGGCCGCACAGGACGTAGCTGCCGATGTCCAGCGAGTAGATGTGAATTCTCGGGTACATGCGCCCGTCTTTTTCCGATTGCCGGGGTGCGGAAGGCGTTCGGGGCAGGACAAAGAAGTCCTGACCCCGCGCCGTTCTTCAGGATCAATTGCAATTGCCGTCCGGCGGAGCGGACTGCACCCATGCGGTACCCAGACAAACGTTGTTGCAGTTGTAGGTGATCCACATGTAACCGCTCTCGCCCCACCAGGTGTTCCAGGAGTTCTTGATGAGCCATGCTCCCTTTGCGTCGTCCCAGCCTACGAGGGTAATGGCATGATTGACCATTCCCAGGCACTGCCAGGTCACGGTGCCGTCATGGATTGTCGGATGCGGGTTGCTGTTGGTGGGGATGGGCCATGCGGGCTGTGACGCGCCGGATCTTCCCGCCGTCATGACCTGGAAGATATCTCCGGAGGGGGCTTTCACCAGATCGTCCGCGGCGTATTGGGTCGAGGGGCTCCACGTGCCGGCGCAGGCATTGAACACCCCGCTGGTGTAGGCTTGAAATGCCCCGGTGACTTCCACGGAGATGGCAAGCGGTCCGTACTGGCAAAGCGCCTGCTTGATGGCCGCAACGGAAGGGATCAGATCGTTGCCCACATACCCCCAGGCAGAGGCCTTGTAGGGCCGCGGCACGCTCCGGCAGGCGCCCTTGACCGCCGTGTAGAGATAGGTGAGCTCCACGGCGCTGCCCGTGCCGATCAGGTAATCGAAGGCCCACCAGCCGCCGCCGCAGCTGTAGCCCCAGGGGTTGCAGTCGAGCGTGTCCTGCTCGGCGCTGTCGATGGGCAGGTTGTTGCTGATCCAGTAGCTGCTTTCGAAGGCCGCGTGCGTGCCGAAGGCCCAGCAACTCCCGCAGTTTCGCTGGTCCTTCACGGGTGTGACCTTGTTGAGGCTCCGCCAGTCAAAGCTGGCCGCCGAGGCCGAGCAGGCGGCCGAGACGGCCGTCATGAGCTTGGGGATCATCCGCTTGGACGCTTCGAGGTTCTGCTTGATGATCCGGTCCTTCAGATCCGGCGGGACCATCAGGCCGGTGATCTCTTCGATCCTGTAATCCATGACGTTGGTGTACCCCACCTGGAACGTGTAGGCCTTGGCACGGATCTGTTCGCGGAGCCCGTCGAGTCTTGCCTTGACGGCTGGCGGCGCCGCCCGTTCCCGCTGCTGGTAGTATTCGAGCGAGCCCTGCCGGACATCCGCTTTCTGCTGTGACCAGGCTATCCCTGAGAACATGCCTGATACCAGCGCAAGAGCAACGAGAACCCTGAAAATCGGATATCGTTTCATCGTCTCCTCCTTTCTGCGATGAAAGAGTGAAGATTCGCCTCGATACGATCCGCCTGTGTATGTCCATCTCGTACGCCGAGAGTTGATTGCCCGGTGCGGGGGTGTCACGCCTGTCGTCTTGTCCTTCCAGGACCGATGGAAGGAACTCGAGAAGCCGGGCACTCCCCCCGCGAATCAGGAAAATCGGTGAATATTCGAACCGTGAAGAACCGCGCCGCATGCAGGAATCTGGGAGGGCTGAAGAGTCGAACGGTCTCCGAAGGCATGCTCAAGGAATGATCGATGTCACAGCGGACGCGGTTGGCCCCTCCGAGCTCTGCCGGGAGCAGGCGATGGCAGTCCCGGCGAATCACTTTGGGCATGGCTTGTAGTTCGTGCAGCAGATCCAGCAGCCGCACCTGTCGTAAGCTTACTCATAGAGGCTGCGTTCGATGGAACGCTTGCGGCAATCGCGGTGCGAAAGGGTTCTGTGTAAGCCCGGGAACGCCTCAGCGGTGATGCCCGGGAGATTGTCCCCGGCAGGGAGGCTTGGAAGGGTTTCCTGCCGGAAGGACGCCAATCCGCGTCAGAGGTTTGACAGGAGAGCTGAGATTGTTGAAGGGAGTAAACGAGTTAACGACCGATTGGTTGCATCTGTTAAATAGGTAGCAGAAACGGTCCGGCTGCGCAAGGGTTTCTTCTCGCGGGGGGAGGGGCACGCCCGAGGCGGCGCCGAAAAAGAAAGGGGCCGGCGGCTGGGCCGGCCCCCCGTTGCATGCGCGTTGGCGGCAGGGCCGCGTCAGTGCTTGCCCTTGCCTTTCCCCTTCCCCTTGCCGCCCTGGCCGTTGTAGAGATCCTGGCTGCGCTTCAGGGCGTGGAATTCCTTCGACCCGGGCTTGATGCCGAGGCTCTTGGCGATTACACCCCAGCCCTTGCCCTGCGAGGACTTGTACTCCCGGAGCACCCTGTCGTAGGGCCTGCCCGACATTTCCCCGAGCCGGAACACGATGTAGGCGTCGGCCGGGCTCGCGACGTTGCCGATGACCGCCGAGATCTCGGCGTCGCCGATCCGGAACCGGGTCGCAAGCCGCGCGCGGAAACCCGAGGGGTCGGACTGGGCTTGGATGTTGAAGTCGCTCACCCAGGCGAAGTCCTGAGCCGCCTGCGCCGTGGCGACGAGCAGCAGTACCAGGGACAGTGCAAGGACGATCGTTCGTTTCATGTAAGCCTCCCTTGGAGATGATGGATCCGTGATCGGCGCGCCCGCGCCGATGACCGATCGTTTATAGCCCTTCCGTCACACTTTGTAAAGCGACCCCCTCTGGATCTCCATGATCTCGCGGGCAAGCTCCCTCTCCAGCTCCCTTTCCATGCGCGTGAAGCGGACGGCGACGAACTCGATTCCGTTGCAGCGCGCATCCGACGGGGTCCAGACCCTGCGGACGACGGCGGGGATGGCGTGCCGCCTCCCGTCGCTTCCCCTGTAGGCCACCTCGACGGCGCGGTTGTGCTCGAAGGGCCGCTCGATGCCGTGGCTGAAGAGGGCCCCTCCGATGGAGATGTCGATGAGGTTGACCGCCTGCGAGTCGACGGCAATACGCGTCGCCCAGTCCGATCCGGGCCGCACCCGGTAGTGCATCCTCAAATTGTACGTTTCGAACGCCGAGGTCTTGCGGATGACGAGGGCGAGGACCGTCCTGGAGGAGTTCAGCGGGTAGTCGCGGAGGATCTCCTCGAGCGTCCCCGTGAACCCCCATCGGTGGAGCTGATCGCCCTTCCGGTTCAGGCGGGTGACCCGGGCTTCTTTCCCGACGTCGGAGAACCGGACGGGAGGGGTTGTCTGGGAGAGGATGTAGCGGTCCCCCTCGACGTCGTGGACGATCGCCCTGCGGACGTCGATCTTTTCTTTGAGCTCATCCAGCTCGAGGATGATCTCTACATTGGAGCCGGGACCGATGTTCATGACCGTCGACGGGGATGGATGCCCCCGTAGGATAGATCGACAACTTCGGGGATACCTTTAAGGGTCCATCCCGTTGCAGGGGATCCCGGGACCTTTCCCGGGGGCGCAAACCCGTGGCCTTCCGAACCGATCTGCGGTATAGTGGGTCACCGACAAGGAAAGGAGGGCACGGGATGACTCGAATCCGGGAATGTGGGATCTGCGGGGTTGCGGCGGTGCTGCTCCTGGGGCTTCTCGCCCTGACGGCCTGCGCCACTGCGCCGCAGCCGGCTGCCCAGGCGGTCTCGAAGGATCAGGTGGTGCGGGTCTCGCCCCAGGAGGCCTACCCCCAGGTCGCAGCGGGCAAGGCGCTCCTGGTGTGCGCCTATGAGAACGAGAAGACGTGCAGCACGATCATGCTCGAGAGGGCGATCACCCTGAAGGAGTTCGAGGGCCGCCTCGCGGGGCTGAAGAAGGACCAGCCCATCATCTTCTACTGTGCCTGACCCAACGAGAACACGTCTGCCGGTCAGGCAGCGAAATACGCGGCCATGGGGTACACCAACGTCAAGGCCCTCGGCGGCGGCGTCGAGGCCTGGAAAAAGGCCGGCTACACGGTGAACGTGAAATAGAAAGAGCCCCGGCAGCCGGAAAGAACCGGGATAAAAGGGGTCGGCCCCCGACGGGCCGGCCCTTTCCGTTTGCATTCACGCAACCGATCGTGAATAATCCCCATACCGGGGGATTCATGAAGAGGGACCGCGACTTCGACCTGATCGTCATCGGCGCCGGCATCGCCGGGATGGTTTCCGCCGTGACGGCCGCAAGCCTGGGCAAGCGCGTGGCCGTCGTCGAGAAATCGAGGGTCGGCGGAAGCTGCACCAATACGACCTGCATCCCGAGCAAGGCCCTGATCCGACTGGGCCACGCAAGCCGCGAGATGGCTCACCTCGAGCGCCTGGGCCTGCTTCGCCTCCCCGCAGGCGGCCTGGAGGGCGCGCGGATCATGCCCCGCATCCGGGACATCGTCCGGAAAGCCTACGAGAAGGATCTCCCGGAGACCTTCGAGCGGATCGGCATCCGCATGGTCCCGGCCCGGGCGAGTTTTTTGGACCCGCACCGGATCCGCGCGGGTGAGGAGACCCTCTCGGCGAAGAAATTCATCATCGCCGCGGGCACGATTCCCCTCGTTCCCGACATCCCGGGGCTTGCCGCCGTTGAAACGCTCACCAACGAAACCCTCTACCGATTGGAAACCCTTCCCCGGTCGCTCCTTATCCTGGGCGGCGGCGTGGACGGCCTGGAGTACGCTTCGGCCTTCGGGCGCCTGGGCGTGGAGACCACCGTCGTCGAGATGGCCTCGCGCCTCCTGCCTATGGCCGACGGCGAACTGGTCGGCCGCCTGCTCGAGATTCTGCGTGCAGACGGGATTCGCCTGCTCACCGGGACGAAGGCCGTGGGGATCGTCGGCAGGCAGGGCAGCGTTGCCCTCACGGTCGAGAGACAGGGAGGCGCGCGGGAGCAGATCGAGACCGAGCAGGTGCTCGTCGCCGTGGGGCGAAAGCCCGACCTCGAGGGGCTTTCCCTCGAGAAGGCGGGCGTCGAGTTCAACGCCCGGGGCATTGTCACGGACCGCAGGCTGCGCACCTCGGCTGCCCACATCTACGCCTGCGGCGACATTGCCGGGCCCTACCTGCTTGCCTCGACGGCCGAGGCCCATGGGATCGTGGCGGCCACCAACGCCTGCCTGCCCGTGAAGCGCAGCGTCGATTACCGTAACAATGTCTACGTCGTGTTCACCGAGCCTCCGCTCGCCTGGGTGGGCCTGACGGAGGATGAGGCGCGCAAGAAGAGCGGCCGCGGCCTGCGCGTATACCGCTTCCCCTACGAGACGATGCGCCGCGCGCTCATCGACGGCACGGGGACGGGGACGGCCAAGTTTCTCTGCGACCGCCGGGGACGCATCGCGGGTGCGCACATCCTGGGAGAGGCCGCAGCCGAGGTCATCCACGAGGCGGCGCTCGTGCGGGCCATGGGGAAGCCCCTTTACGCGATCCAGGCCCTGACCCACGCCTACCCCACCTACGCCCAGGCGCTCGTGGGGCGGGCAAGCCAGCTTGCCTTCCTCGACCGGATGGCGGAGAACCCCTTCGTGAGCCTCGCCCTTCACGCGCTTCCCGGTTACGCCCACCGCATCCACCTGGCGCGGGAGCGCCTCGCCGAGGCGCACACCCTCGCGCCCGCGGAATTTTCGAGCGAGTCCCTGCCTGCCGGGCAGAGGGCATGCGTGGTCGAGCCCCGTGAGGCCGCGGCGGGAACCGTCGCCATCGATGTCAGGGGCGTCCTCGATGCGTCCTGCGAAGAGCCGCTGCGAAAAGCCTTCGAAGAGGGCCTCGGGCGGTCCGAGCGAATTCTCCTGAACCTCGCGGGCCTCGCGCACGTGGACCCGGAAGGGGTGGGGGCCATCGTCGCAAGCGCCGTCCGCGCCCGCGCCAGGGGGGGGCGAGTTGCGGTTTGCAGCCTCACGGCACCCCTGCGGGACGTGTTCCGTCTCACGCGGCTCGACGAGATCGTTGCCGTCTTCGAGAGCGAGGGGGAGGCGATTGCGGCGAAGGAATTCCCCGCGGGAGAGCCCGCCTTCTCGCCGCCCTATGACGGCCCGCTCCAGCCCGGCTGGGCGCGCTCCGTGGAGAGGCTCTCGACGGGCCTCATCCCCGGCGAGGCGATGGATATCAACGTCCGCGGCCGTGAGCCTGCCGGTCCCGTCCGGGGCTTCGGAAGGCTCTGGGACAAGCGTTACCGGCTGCGCATCGAGGGTGCGGCCCCGGAGCCCCGCGAGATCGTCAAGCTGTGGAAGGCGGAATTCCCCGATTTCTGGCCCGGCGGCAACCGCTTCTTTGCCTCCGGCGGGGCGCCGATCGTGCCCGGCACGGTGGCCGTCCTGAACCTGCGCCTGCCGGGCGGGCTCGTGGTCGCCACGGGCCTCATGGTCCTCTACGTTGCCGACACCGCCTTCAGCTTCATCAGCATCGAGGGGCACGTCATCGCGGGCTGGATCACCTTCAGCTGCTTCCGCGAGGGCGGCGCCACGGTCGTGCAGGTGCACCCGCTGTTCCGCCCGGGCGACCCGCTCATGGAGCTCTCCTTCCGCGCCGGCGCGGGCGGCCAGGAGGACCGCTTCTGGCATGACACGCTCGGCAGCCTCGCCGCGAGGCTCGGCGTCCGGGGGGCGGTGGAGCAGCGCGACACGCTGATCGACGGGCGGCTCCAGTGGGGCGAGGCGGGCAACATCCTGCTCAGCGCGCCGATCCTCTCCACTTTCTACATGCCGTTGTACGCCATGAAGCAGGCGCTGCGATCCTGACGCCTGCTCGGGTATGCTGATCGGAAAGGGAATTTCACCTTCCCCCCTTGTAAAGGGGGATAGAGGGGGATTTTCTTCGACTCGGTTTCTTGGGGGTTTTTTGCCGATGTCCTTTGCTCGAGATCACTACGATGCCGTTGTCGTGGGCGCCGGGCCCAACGGTCTGGCTGCGGCCATCACGCTCACGAGGCGGGGCCGGCATGTCTTGCTCGTGGAGGCGAAGGACACGATCGGAGGCGGCACGCGGTCGGCGGCGCTCACGCTTCCCGGTTTCGTCCACGACGTCTGCTCCGCCGTCCAGCCCCTGGCCCTCTCGTCGCCTTTCTTCCGGCAGCTCGGGCTCGAGCGGTTCGGACTCGAGTGGGTCCATCCCGAGATCCCCCTTGCCCATCCCTTCGAGGACGGCAGTGCCCTGTGCCTGCACCGGTCAATCGCCGCGACGTCCGACGGTCTCGGTCCGGATGGAGAAGCCTGGCGTCGACTCGTGGGTCCCTTTGCGCGAAATTACGATAAGCTCCTCGCCGATGTCCTCAAGCCGTTGCCGATCCCCTCGCACCCCGTCTTGATGGCCCGCTTCGGCCTGAAGGCCCTGCGCACCGCCCGGGGCCTCGCGGAGGCGGCGTTCCGGGATGCGCGGACGCGCGCCCTCTTCGCGGGGCTTGCGGCCCACGCCATGATCCCCCTGGAGAAGCCCGCGACGGCGGCCTTCGGCATCCTGCTCGGGGTGCTCGCACACGGCGTGGGCTGGCCTGTCGTCAAGGGGGGCTCCCAGAGACTCGCCGACGCGCTGGCCGGTTGCTTCCGGGAAGCCGGGGGGGAGATCCGGACGGGTATCGAGGTCCACTCGATGGACGATCTGCCGCGGGCCGAACGCTACGTCTTCGACGTGACCCCTCGGCAGCTCCTGGCGATCGAGGGACTCGGGCTCTCCGAGGGCTACCGCGCGAAGCTTGCCCGGTTCCGCTACGGCCCCGGCGTCTGCAAGGCCGATTGGGCCCTGGCGGGCCCGATTCCGTGGAAGGCCGACCCGTGCAGACGAGCGGGCACCGTGCACCTGGGGGCCTCTCTCGAGGAGATCGGCGCCGCGATCCGCGATGCCCACGAGGGCAGGAAATGCCCTGCGCCCTACGTCGTCCTCGCTCAGCAGAGCCTCTGCGACCCGGCGCGCGCCCCGGTGGGCCGCCACACCGCCTGGGCGTACTGCCACGTTCCGCACGGGTCGCCCGAGGACGTGACGGGGATCATCGAGGAGCGGATCGAGCGTTTTGCGCCCGGCTTCCGGTCGCTCGTCCTGGCGCGCAGCAGCATGCCCGCCCCGGCGATGGAGCGCCACAATGCGAATTACGTCGGCGGCGACATCAACGGCGGCGTGCAGGACCTGCGACAGCTCTACAGCCGCCCGGTCCTCTCGCTTTTCCCCTACGGGACCTCGCGCCGGGACGTCTACCTCTGCTCCTCCTCGACGCCGCCCGGCGGAGGCGTCCACGGCCTCTGCGGCTATTACGCGGCCCGGGGCCTATGACGCGCGGGCGCAGCCGTGTCTCTGTCGCATGCGTCGTGAGCGGAGGCGGGGATTCGGCGACCCGCTAACCCGGTGAGGCTGCCGGCCGATGCGTCTTGCCGATGATGTGGATTTCGCTCCCGTATCGTGGTATGAAGATCCCGTGTGCGGCATCGAGTGTTGACAACCCAACCCACGCAACCCTGACAGGGGGTGTAACGGACCGTCCCATGAACCCCGTTTCGATCGGAAGCGGGGTTTTCTTTTCGGTCCGGTTGAGGAGGGACCATGAAACGCGCGGCTCTGCCCCTGGTTGTTCTGACGGCGTTGATCTTCCTTTCCTGTGTACTCGTCCTGTTCGTGGGCGGCTGCACGAGCACCGGCCAAAAGAAAGAGAGCTACTGGAAATCCCAGATCGGGGTCGCAAAATACGACGATGTCGTCACGCGTCTCGGGCCTCCCACGGCCAGGGAGACGCTGTCCGACAAGAGCTTCGTGGCGAAGTGGGTCAGGACATCGCAAACCGTCAGCCAGACGGACTTGTGGACGGAAGTGCTGGTGATGCGGTTTTCTTCCGAAGGCGTCCTGAGGCAATTGTCGGTGGATGAGTACTGAGAGCCCGGCCGCGCCGTGAGCCGGGCAGGCGAAGGCTGCCAATCGGGTGCCGGCCCCGTCCCCGGGCCGGGCGATGCGCCTCCGCGCTTCGGGGAAATCAGAGCGCCGGGGGAAGTCCGGCGAGGTCCGGCGACAGGGACATACTGTCGAGAACAACCTTCAGTTTGCTGAACGCGAAGGGCTTGGCCAGGCAGAGATCGGCCCCCGCGTCCTCGAAAGCCCTCAGTGTCGACAGATACCCGCTCATGCCGATGACGAGGACGTCCTGAAAATTCGACTTGATGAATCGGCAGAGTTCGACGCCGTCCACGCTGACGATTTCCGAATCGGTGATCACCACCTCGTACCGGTCCCTCTGCAGGCGGCCGATCGCCTCCCGGCCGCTGTACGTGTCGTCCGCGACGTGGCCGCAGATCTTCACGAAGTCCGACAGGACCTGCACGACGGCAAGGTTGCTTTCCACGACAAGCACTCTCATGACCCGGTCCCTGCGGGCAATCGCGGCGGTTGAGGGGTATCTGGGATATATGCAAGCCGTCAGCCGGCGCGGATCGAAGGCCCGCTGCGCGGGGCGGTTTCGCATGGAGTCGCAAGCGGCGCGGCCGGAAGGATTCCGCGGGAATCGCGTTCCGGTGAAGGCAACCGCCTTCGATGCCGCAGAGGGGAAATGATTCTGCCCGCAGTCCGGCGACGTTCGGCTGCCGGGAGCGGCCCCCGGCGGGAACCCCGGGCGAAAAAAGCAGACGCAGTGTAACCGAAAAGGGGGGGATTTCAAATACGACGAAAGTATGAGAGGGCCGAGGTTCGTGCGCGCTTTCAGCGCATGAGATCCCGCAGGGGGATCTCCTGGTAGCGCGCCCAGCCCTCCCGGGCGTTGAGGCTCTGGACGATCTCGCGCGACGAGGCCAGGTTCGCGGTGCCCGTCCGGCCCGTTGCGCTGTCCTGCACGACCCGGCGGCCCTGCAGCGCCTCGATGCGGTCCGCGTGGATGCGCTCGCTGGAGCGGCTGCGGTTGTCGTGGACCTGGCGGCGGATCTCGGCGATCTCGCGCTGGCTGTTCAGGGCGCTGTCCCACCGCTCCTGGATCGTGTGCTGGGCCGTCTGCGCCGACTGGAGGATCTCGTAGAGAAGGGAGAAGTCCCGGGCGAAGGTCTCCGACCGGGTTGCCAGCCCGGAGGTGTAGAAGCCCCAGGTGCCGTTGCCGAAGTCGCCCGTGTAGGCGACGTAGGCGAAGCTTCTCTCCCGCACGCCCTTGAGCGTGTACTCGTGATCGATGAAGGCGGCCCGGGCCATGCCGGGCGGGGGCTGGACGGGCGAGGCCTGGATGGTGCGCAGGAAACGGTAGGACCCGTCGTCGAACTTGGCGGAGTTTTGCGCCGCCACGGCGGCCATCGTCGAAACGGGGTCTCCCGGGTCCGCGATGATGATCCTCGCGAAGTTCTGCGCGATGAGCTGCGGGTGCATCCCGGACATCCGGTGGATCTGCTCGGTTTGCGCCGCGCCGGCGCGTGTCATGCACTGGATGCTGATGGCCTTGAAGATGCGGCCCTGGGGGCCTGCGGCGTCCATGGCCCCTTTCACGGCGCTGACGATCTGCCACCCCTCGGGCAGGCGGACTGTCCCGCTGCCGTCGGGATACTGCACCGTGCGCCAGTTGCCCGGGGCGCCGCCCGCGGTGCCGCCGCTTCCGGCGGGGATGTGTCCGGCCTGCTGGAGCAGGCGGATAATCCCGGCCGCGGGGGCCTGCTGGTTGTCGAAGGCAAACCCGACCCTGGCGACCCCGCCGGAGACGTCCGCGAAGGCGATGCCCGACACGGGCGCACGCCGCAGGGTGGTCCGGAACCCCGCCTCGGCCGTCTGGTCGCGCACGTCGCGGAAGGCGCTCAGGATTGTCGGTTTCGCGTCGAAGGCCGTCGCCACCTCGGCAATCCCCTGCGCGAGGGCCGCCGTGGCCGAACGGGCAGGACGCTGCGCGACGATCAAAGCCGCCGTTCCCTGCGGGTCGGTGACGAGCTGGTATCCGTTCGGGACGAGCTGCGCTGCCGCCGGGGGTGCCCAGGGCGACAGGCAGAAGAGAAAAGAGAGGATAAGGCAGGCTTTCGGGAGCGCGCGTCTTGGCATGGCTGAACGACCCCCTGTCTGGGCGTTACATCCCCATGTAGGCCTTTCGGATTTCCTCGGAGTCCAGGAGCTCCTTCGCCGGGCCCGACTGCACGATGCGCCCGCTCTGCAGCACGTAGCCGCGGTGGGCGATCTCGAGGGCCTCCTGGACCATCTGCTCCACGAGCAAAACGGTGACGCCGCCGCGGTTGACGGCGACGACGGTCTCCATCATCTTCTCCACGAGCGTGGGCATGAGCCCCAGCGACATCTCGTCGAGCATCAGCAGCTTGGGCCGAGACATGAGCCCCCGGGCGATGGCCAGCATCTGCTGCTCGCCGCCGCTGAGGGTCTCGGCGGTCTGGCGCGCCCGCTCGCGCAGCACGGGAAAGAGCTGCATCATCTCATCGAGGCGCCGCTTGATCTCGGCCCCGGATTTCTCGGTGTAGGCGCCCAGCCTCAGGTTCTCCTCGACGGAGAGCTTGGCGAACACCCGCCGCCCCTCGGGCACGTAGCTGATGCCCAGGGCCAGGGTCTGGTGGGGGCGAAGCCGCGAGATGTCGCGCCCCTCGAAGCGGATGGAGCCCTGCAGCGGGTTGTTGAGGCCCGCGATGGTACGCATGGTGGTGGACTTGCCGGCGCCGTTGGCCCCGACGACGGCCACCAGCTCGCCCGGCATGACCTCGAGGGAGACGCCGAAGACGACCGGGACGCCGTCGTAGCCCGCATGCACGTCGGTAAGGCTCAGGATGGGCTCAGCCATTGGCCTGTCCCTCCTTCCTCGCCTGCATGCGGCGGCTGAACTTTTCGCCCAGGTAGGCCGTGATCACCCGCTCGTCGTGGATGATCTCGCCGGGGGGGCCCTCGGCGAGCTTCACGCCGCCGTCGAGCACGACGACCTTGTCGGCGATCGGCATGATGGCCTCCATGATGTGCTCGACGATGAGAAGCGTGATGCCCTCCTTGCGGATGGCCCGGATCAGGTCCAGCGCCGTCTTGACCTCCGTCGAGGTGAGCCCCGCCATGACCTCGTCGAGCATCAGCAGTTTGGGCCGGGTGGCCAGCGCGCGGGCAAGCTCGAGGCGCTTCTTGACGCCGATGGGCAGGTCGCCGGACGTCTTGTCGGCGAACTCGGCCAGTCCGCAGACGCGAATGCTGTGCTCGGCCGTCTCGCGGGCCTGGGATCCGCCGGCGCCCTGCAGGAAGGCGCCCACCAGCACGTTGTCGAAGACGCTCATCTCCTTGAGGGGCCGCACGACCTGGAAGGTGCGCACCGCGCCCATCCTCGCGATCCGATACGACGGAAGCCCCGTGATCTCCCTGCCGTCGAAGAAGATCTTTCCCGCCGTCACCGGGTAGAGGCCGGAGACGCAGTTGAAAAGCGTCGTCTTCCCGGCACCGTTGGGCCCGATGAGGCCCACGATGGCCCCGGCCTCGACGGTGAAGCTCACGCGATCATTGGCGACGAGCTCGCCGAATTTCTTGGTGACGTCCCGTACCTCAAGCAGCGCCAAGGGAGGCACCTCCTTTTTCCGCGGCAGGCTTGCGGCCGAACCGCCTGGCGATGTCGCGCACGATCCCGGTGATGCCCGCGGGCTGCTTGACGACGATGACGATGATCAGGGCGCCGAAGATGATGAGGTCCACGCCGCCCCCGAGTCCGCCCCACTTCGCCCGGGTGAACTCCTGCAGGGGGACGAGCACCGCCGCCCCGAGCAGCGGTCCCGCCAGGGTGCCCGCGCCGCCCAGGATGGTGACGAGCACGAACTTCATCGACGTGTCGAGCGACATGACCATGCCGGGGTCGACGCGGAGGTTGTACTGCACGAAGAAGGCGCCGCACAGGGCCGCGAGCGCCGCCGACAGGGCCATGGCCGAGAGCTTGACGGCCGTCGAGTTGACGCCGAGCGACTCGGCCGTCTCCTGGCCCTCGCGCACGGCCCTCAGGTAGTAGCCGAACCGGTGCCCCTCGAGGAAACGCACGATGCCGAAGACGAGGGCAAACAGGATCAGCGCGCAATAGAAGTAGCCCGTCTTCGAGTCGTACCACATGAGGTTGGCAAGCCCCTCCTCCACGATCATGTAATCGAGCCCCAGCGCGCCCCCCACCCAGTCCCAGACGAGGAACATCCGGTTGAAAATCTCCACGATGGCGAAAGTGGCGATGGCGAAGTAGTGCCCGCTCAGCTTGAAGCAGGGGTAGCTGATGAGCACGGCCACGACCGCGGCCGCGATGATGCCGACGAGGGCCCCGGGCCAGGGGGTCATGCCGTAGGTGACGACGGCCATGCCCGCCCCGTAGGCGCCGATGCCGAAGAACACGGCGTGCCCGAAGGAGGTCTGCCCGCCGTAGCCGCCGATGATGTTCCACGCCTGGGCCATGCTGGCGTAGAGCAGCACCAGGATGAGCACGTGCATGAAAAAGGAGTTGGCCGCTACGGCCGGGACGAACGGCACGAAAGCGACGAGCCCGATGAAGGCCAGCCAGAAGAGATCGGTTCGCTTGAGAGTTCGACTCATGGGGTTACCACCCGAATATGCCCTTGGGCCGCAGCAGCACGAGGGCGAGATAGAGCCCGAAGACGGCGACGTATTTGAAGACAGGCGCGATGTAGTAGCCGGCCAGGGCCTCGACGAGGCCCACGAGCAGCGCCGCCACGAGCGCCCCCGGGATGCTGCCGAAGCCGCCCATGGCCACGCAGATGAACGCGATGAGGCTGAACATGGTGCCCACCTCGGGGTGCACGGCCAGGTAGGTGGGCATGACGCCGCCGGCGATGCCGACCGTCGCCCCGCCGATGCCGAAGACCAGCAGGTAGATGCGCTCCGTGTTGATGCCCATCAGCTCGGCGGCCTCCTTGTCCATGGCCGTGGCCTGCACGGCCCAGCCGAAGCGCGTGCTGCGGACCATGTAGAAGACAAGGCCGATCACCACGAGCGCCAGCACCGCCGTGACGAGCTGGGGGACGGGGACGATAATCGCCCCGAGCTGGAACGTCCTGTCGCCCAGCCAGGTGTCGGAGAGGATGCGGTAATTCGGGGTGAACTGGTTAAGGCACAGGTTCTTCAGGAGCATGGCCAGGCCGAAGGTCGCCAGCAGGGCCGACAGGGGAGGCTTGCCGACGGTGTACTTGATGATGAGCCGGTAGGTCAGCGCCCCGAGGATGAAGATGAAGAGGCCGCCGGCGAACATGGAGATGAGCGGGTCCACGTTGGCCAGAAACCCCAGCCAGTAGGTGACGTACATGGAGATCATCACGTACTCGCCGTGGGCGAAGTTGATCACGTCCATGACGCCCCAGATCAGGCACAGCCCGACGGCCACGAGGGCGTAGAGCATGCCGTTGAGCATGCCGTCCAGAAGCACTTGAAGCAGAGTGTCCATTGAGTAACGAAGCCGATGCGGAATTTGCTGTCCCGGGGATGCCCCGGGGTTCCAGAAAGATATCCGTTGAAAAATCCTCCCCAACCCTCCTTTTACAAAGGAGGGAGCTTCCGGGATCCCTTTTGCAGAGCAGGGAGCTTCCGGGATCCCTTTTGCAGAGCAGGGAGCTCTCTCCCTTCCCCCTTTGCAAAAGGGGGATTGAGGGGGATTTTCCAGAACAATATTTCGTTTTCACAAAAGGTGCCGGGGGCCCAGAGACCCCCGGCACCGGTGCATCTCGAATACGTTACGGTCAGGCGGTTAGCGCTTGTCCCACGGCTTCATGGGGAAGACGGGCTTCGTGTCCGCCTTGTCCGTGGGGAACACCTTCTTGTACTTGCCGCCCTGCAACTGGGTGACGATGCTCAGGGCGTACTTGTTCTGGCCGCCCGGGACGAAGGCCACCTTGCCGCTCAGGGACAGCGGGGAGGGCCAGGTGTTGGCGTGCAGGGTCTCGGCCACCTTCGTGGGGTCGAGGCTCTTGGCCTTCTCGATGGCCTGCGCGAGCACCAGCATGGCGATCGTTTCCTGGATGCTGTCGCTGTCGTAGGGCACGCCGCCGGTCTTGGACTTGAAGATCTTCTCCACTTCGGCCACGGCGGGCATCATGCTCTGGAACTCGGGCGAGTAGCCCGTGGAGCCCATGAAGAAGTCCGCGTCGGCGGCCAGCTGCTTGGCGATGACCGGGTCCTGGTAGCCGCTGCAGTAGTTGAGGGACACCTTCGGCACCCAGTTCATCTTCTTCATCGTCTTGACCATCAGGGCGTAGTCCGCGCCCAGCACGGCCCCGAAGAGGGCGTCGGGGTTCTTGGACTTCAGCGTCTGCACCTCGCTGTCGAGGTTGGTGGCGCCGGGGTTGAAGGGCACGTCGGCCACGACCTGGAGCTTGCCGGCGGCCGCCGCCTTCATGGCCTGCTGGGAGGCGTTCTTGCCGAACACGGAGTTCTCGTAGATGATGCCGAGGGTCTTGATGTTCGCGTTCTTCTGGGTCTTGTTGAGCCACTGCAGCACGTCGACGAACTCCTGGGACTCGACCTCGTCGGTGGAGGCCGTGCGGAAGAAGTACTTCATCTCCTTGCGCTGGGTCAGGGCCGCGGAGCTGGAGGCGCCGCACATGAAGATCTTTTTGGCGCGCTCGGCCACGAGGCTCGCGGGCATGCTCACCGAGCTGTTGTAAGCACCGATGATGGCCCACACGCCTTCCTGGTTGATCAGGCGCTCGGCCTCGGCCTTGCCCACGTCGGGCTTGCCCTGGCTGTCGGTGTGCACGAGCACGAACTTGTAGCCCTCGAGCCAGCCTTTCTTGTCGGCCAGAGGAACCTTGATCTTGGGGTTCTTGTTGTTGAGGATGTCGACCGCCGTCTCCACCGCGGCCTTGCAGCGCTGACCGGCCAGCGCGACGGGGCCCGTCAGGGGGAAGATGGTGCCGATCTTGATGACCTTTTCCTGCGACTGCGCCAGGGACTGCCCCGGGGCCGCACCCAGCATCAGGGCGACGGCCACGGCGGCCACGATCCAGAATCTCATGCGGGACTTGAACATCTCGAACCTCCTCCTTTTCAAGCGTTCCTTCACTGAACCGGGACGATAGTAAATGCATCCTTTTATGTCAAGGAGGTTTTCGTGCCCCTGCGGGCATCGGGCGGGCAGGCTGCCGGGGCAACCTGCCGCAGGCCGGATCCAGGAGGGGGCTGCCGTGGCGCATTTGTAACCTTTTGATTATGAAAGGTTATGCCCGATTTCGGTCCCCCATCTTCTTCCGCCGGCATTTCGGCGGCCCCTCCGATCGGGCATCCCCGTTTTTCGTGGTTGACTTGCGCGGGGCGGCGTGTATTATTTTCCTAGGTTTTCCGGCAACGGGGTGCAGGGGAAAGACCTCGAAAATCCGGTTCCGCCGACACACCCTTATTCTCTCATTCCGCGCTCCCATCGCGTTTCGACTCCCCTTGCAGCGTGAGGACATCCCGAATCCCGACCCGTGCCCGCGGCCCGGGAAGGGGATCGGGAACCTTTTCGAAGAGGTTTTCCCAGACCTGCGGAAAGGGGGACGGACATGGATATCCGGGACGAACGATACCTCGATTTTATCGCCATGCTCCTGATCAGCATCCTGCTGCTGGGGCTCACCCTCTTCGAGGTGGCCATGGTGGTGCTGAGCCGAAGCAGCCAGGGGTAGGGCGGATGGGTCAGCGATGCACGGGGGCCTTCCGGGAGGGATTTCGCCCGGACGGTGCGGAGGGCACGGAGATGATCGCCAGGGATAAAAGGGACTCCGGCGGGAAGCGCAGCGACCTGCTGCTGTGGCTGCTGGCCTGCGTCCTGATGTTCTGGATGGTCTTTATCGGGTTTATCTCCCAGGCACGATAGATGCCCGGGGGCAGGGCCCTGTCAGGACCCTGAAAGGAGGCTGCGGCACACGCCGCGGTTTCTTTCGGTTCCATGAAGTGCCTGCGGGTTTCGACGAGCCCGAGACCCTTCTGCCGCACACCGGGAACAGCCCCGGTTTCTCCGCCGCCGGCTCTTCCCCGGGGGCTTCCATCGACCCGGCACGACAGCGGCGGAACGGCTGGCCGACGACATCATCGTGGGTAGTAGGCGTTCAGGACGGGATCGTTCAGATAATCGAAATCGCGGTATTTGACCTTGAACCGCTCCAGCTGCTCCGTCACGCCGCGGTAGAGCTGCCGGGCGGTGATCTCTCCCTGCAGGAATCTGTACTTTGCCGTTTCGATGGAGCGGATCAGCTCCACGATGTCCGGTCTGCCGCAAGTGGATCTCCGCGACTCGTCGAGGCGGTCGATCTTCTCCTCGATGTCCCGGCTCAGTCCAAGGATGAAGTCCTCCTTGGCGGCTGCGCTGAGGAACTCAACGTCGATATCCAGTATTCTGACCAGTGACAAGGTCCGGCCCCCTTGAGATGTTTTATCGTAGGCCTACCGGCATGATTTCATGCCGAGGCAAACGCAGAATCGGGTGAAGATCGTCTCGAAACGCGTGCTGCGTCGAGCGCGCTTCCCGGTGTGTTCGAAATAACGTTCAGCATCGAAGCGGCCGCAGGGTACGGCGTCGCCGAGCTCCGCGGGGAATGTGTGGAACGTCATGTACATCTTGCGCAGGTCGTCCGGGCCCAGTGCGGCAGCCAGGGCGTCCATCGTCTTTCCGAAGAGGATGTCCCTCGTGTGACTCCCCGCGGAAAGAAGGTCCGTGTACAGGATGCCGACGACGGCATTCCTCAGGTACCAGCCCCGGATGTCCGTCTCGCGGATCCGGGAAGCGAAGGCGCGGTCCAGGCTGACGGACGCGCCAGGGAGGCCCGCTCCCGTCAGGCCCGTCAGGTTGACGAGGATCAGGATCAGAGACCTGCCGCAACGGCGGTTGCGCTTCCTTTCCCGCTCGAGCATGCCGTTGAAGATGCGCTCGTCAAGAAATCCCATGCCTTCCTGTTTCATCCCCGGTCGGCTCGCTGCCTGCTCCGGGAGGACCGATTGGGGATCTTTCACTCTCATGCGCTCATGCCCCGCAGTTTCGATCATGTGAAGAATTTCAACGTGTGGCGACAGGTCATCCGTAGGCGTCGCAAAGAATTCCCCTCATGTCACGCGGTAACGGCTGATTCGCGCCGCGGTCATTGAGCAACAGGGTCCTCAGGATCCGGGCGGTCAGGTCCACCTGCGCCTGCCGGGCCGGGTCGGGAATCCGGGCGGATCCGGTCTTGCACGCCTCCGCTCGCTGCAACATGGTTTTTTCATAGATTCCGATGCCGTTCATGCCTCTCACTCCCTGTGCAACGTTGCTTGTGCAGAGGAGCATCGGCTGTGCCCTGAGGTGTGAAATTCAAAATCCTTCAATGATTATGAATATTTTTGCGATTTCGGGCCGGGTTCGAGTCCCCTGGGGGCATCGTGCAGCCCGGTCCTGTTTTGGGTTGCTTCCTGAAATCATGAATGATTATGGAACGATGATATCGAGTGCCATTTTGGTGCAGGCCGATTTGGATACCGGGACCGGGAGGGATGCAACGGAGAGAACGAAAACAGTCATGGCCTGTGCGCCTAGCTATGTCTGCAGATTCTGCGGCAGGGACTGCGAAAGCAACAACGGCTTTTTCTCGCTCGAGATCAGCATGGGCAATCGGAAGATCATCCTCTACGTCTGCGGGCAATGCCGGTTCGACCTTGCCGGAAGCAGGATCACCCGGCGTCGGTCCTGCGGCAATGTCTGGCTGAAGAAGGACGCGGGGGCGGGCAGCGACGTCTGGACCGTGCCCGGTTGTTCCCTGTGCGAAGAGCGGGATGTTTCCGCACCCGGCTGGATTCACCGGGTCTAGCGGGCACCCGCATCGGGATGCCGTGCCCGGCCGTCTGCACTCCCTGACCCCGGCCCCGGCGTTTCCGGGTTCGTCGCCGAATCCTACTTCACCGGGACGAGGGAGTAGCCCGCGGCCTGGTAACCGATGACCGCGATCCATCCGTTGCCCACGGGCTTCACTTCTGGCAGCAGGGAGGACGGATCCACGCCGAGCAGCTTCATGGCGATCAGGCAGATCTCGAACTTGACCCCCTCCTTCGCCATGGCGGCCACGGTGCCGGCGTACTCTTCGATGATCTTCCGGTCGGCCTCGGCGAAGGCATCCCTGTTTCGGGACGCCAGCTTCACCGACGGGCCGTAGAAGACGACCACGATCTCCGGTTTTTTCTTCCCCGCCCGGATGTTCCTGTCCTGGTAGGTCTGGCGGATGACCTGCAGGTGCAGCAGTGCACCCTGCGGGTTTGCCATCTCGAAGCCGAACACGGCTTTCACGGACTTGAGTCCCTTGAGGGCCGGGTACTCTTCGCCGAAGCCGGTCGCCGCCGTCGCGGCGATCAGGATGACAGCCAGCACCGCACTCCCGATCGCGATTCTGCCGGATCGTTTCATGGTTCACTCCTCTTTTCTCAGGTCGTTTCCGCGGGTGTCCCGCCAGAGCAGCAGCGCCACCACGGCGGCGGCCATGGAGACGACGGCGTTGATCCACGCCGGCAGGACGGTTTCCGCCGCCGTCAGCTCCATCAGCACGATCAGCGACAGGGATGCCACAACCAGATAGTCCGACGGTCTCATGACGGTCCGTCCCCCGAATTTCCCGTTCATCTCACCTCCGGCGGGCGCCCTTGCGGCTCACGCCGCGCCGGGTTTCCCGGGCGAAGGCATGTCCGTAGGGAGGCGTCCCGGGCGTTTGGATGCTGAGCGTACGAGGTGTCTTCCGCGGGCGGCGAAGGGGCACCGGGAACGCTCTGCCGCCAGTCTATACGTCCGCCCCAAAATAACCATCGGGGGAACCGCAAGGGCGGGAGGCCTAAAATATGAGTTTGCCGTCAGGCATTGGATGAGCGCCCCGGCGGCGATGGAGACGCTTTCGGGGCCTCGGGTTTTTCCGGCGTCGGGCGTCGGTTCTTGGAGCGGAATTTGCTTGATCAGGCACGGGTGCGGGAAACGGCGGCGGCGACCTCCGGCGCCCGGGCAGGTCGAGCCATGAACATGACGAAAATCCTGAACGAGATGCTGCACGCGGGGGTGCTGAGCCCCGGGCAGTTCGCCATCCTGGACGCGCTGCACCGCAACCGGCGCTTTTCCTTGCACGGGGAGCTGCGGGCAGCCGTCTACGTCGGTGTGCTGCTCGTCGCGGCAGGCGTGGCGCTCACGGTGCGGCAGTACTTCGCCCAGCTGGGCGACATCGCCATCCTCGGCTCCCTGTCCGCGGGCTGCCTGGGCGCCTTTTCGTACTGCTTCCTGAAGGGCGGGTCCTATTCGACAGGCGAGGTCGAATCGCCCGACATCCTTTTCGATTACGTCCTGCTGTTCGGCTGCACGTGCTTTGCCACCGCCATCGGGTATGTGGAGACGCAGTTCGACGTCCTCGGCAGGCTCTGGATCCACTACCTTCTGCTGTCGGCCGCGCTCTTCTTCATCCTCGCCTACCGGTTCGACAACCGTCTGGTGCTGTCCCTGGCCCTGTCGACGCTTGCCGCGTGGTTCGGCTTCCAGCTTGCCGACGCGTTCGCGGCCTTTCACCGCTACTACCGCGAGTCCGCCATCGCCTACAGCGCCGTGTGCTTCGGGTTGGGCATCGCGCTGTACCGGGCGGGAATCAAGAGGCACTTCCTCCACGTCTACCTCAACTTCGCCGTCCACTTTCTGCTGGCCGCACTCGTGGCAGGCGTGTTCGAGCACCGGTTCTCGTCCTGGCATCTGCCGGTCCTGGTCCTGGCCGCCGCCGCCGTCTCCGTGTACGCCGTCCGCTCGCGGCGGTTCCTGTACATGCTCTATGCGATCCTGTACGGCTTCGCGGGAGCGAACGCGCTGGCGATCCGGTTCATCGAATCGACGGGGATGATGTTTCTCTACGGCATCGGAACGTCGCTGGCGGTCATCTGGCTCATCTTCCACCTGTCCCGCAAATACAGGGAGGCCGCATGAAGCCCGGTATCTATACGGATGACCAGGAGGAGAAGCTCCGCATCCGGCGCGAGGCAAAGGCCTGGGCACGCTCGGGCCTGATCACGGAGGCCCAGCTCGGGATCATCCGCGAGCGGACCGAGCACGGCCTCAGCGAGACCAACGTCTTTTTCCGCATCCTTTTCTTTCTGTTCACCTGCATCGGCGTGCTCGCCGCCGTGGGCCTGTATTTCTGGCTCTTCGAGGTGAGGGGCACGGCGGCCTCCGCGCTGTTCTTCGGCGCCGCGAGCTACGGCTTTGCCGAGTTCCTCGTCCGGCAAAAATCCTTCTACCGCCACGGCATCGAGGAGGCGCTTGCCCTGTGCAGCGTGCCGCTCGTCTGCTGGGGCATCGTGACCGCCCTGCCCGTGCCGGACCACAGCCACTCGTGGTACGTCACGTCGGTCTCGCTGCTGTTCGCCGCGGCCGCGTTCTGGGTCTACCTGCGGTTCGGCTTCCTCTACGCCGCCGTCCTCTCCGTCGCGTCTGCCGCCGCGGTGCCCTTCCACCTGTCGCTGCCCCCGGCGGAGGAGAAGATCGTCCTCGCGGCGGCCCTGGCGCTGATCCTGATGACGAGCCTCCGCGCGGAGAGCTCGGAAACCCGGGATTTCGCGAGGGACCGGAGCGAAACGCTCCAGGCGATCCTGCTGGCGGGCATCTACCTCGCCCTGAATCTGCGGCTGCACCTGATCGGCAGCGCGTTCTTCGACGATCCCGGGATCCTCCATGACCGCTACGCGGGGTATCCCCCGTGGTTCTACTGGGCGACCTACGGGCTCGTGTTCCTGGTGCCGGCGCTGGGCCTGTGGCACGGCATCCGGGCGCGCAAGCGGATGGTGATCAACGCGAGTCTCGTGCTCTCCCTGCTGACCCTGGCCACCAACAAGGACTACCTGGGCTTCCGGCACTACGCCTGGGACCCGGCGATTCTCGGGGCCGCGATGATCGTTGCCGCCGTCGCCCTCACGCGCTGGCTCAAAGGAGGGCAGGGGGAGACGAGAAACGGGTTCACGGCGCGAAGCCTCGTGAAGCCCGAGGACCACGGAATCAGCCTGGCGGACATCGGGGCGGCCGCCACCCCCGACATGGTCGGTGCGCCCCCGAGGCCGCCGCAGGCCGACAGGCCCTTCGAGGGCGGGATGTCCGGCGGGGGCGGCGCATCGGGCACGTACTGAAACGCTCTCTGCCGTCCGGTTCTTTCGCGCGGCAGGAGAGCCCGATTCAGGAAGAAGTTCAATTCATGGGCCCCAAACGGGCCCCAACCCATTGAGGAGGACATATGAGATTATTTTTCATCGCAGCGCTTGCCACACTCTTTCTCGCAACCGGCGCCTTGGCAGGTCCCGTGGCCGTAAAGGTCAAGGCCGACAACGGGGGCCCCATCGCCGGACTTCCCGTGAAGATAGAAGCCGTCGCGTTCGGGACCGTGAATACGAAAGTGTCCACGCCGTTCAAGGGGAGCAGCACGACCGGCGGCGACGGGGTGGCATCGTTCACCGTACCGGACAACCAGATGTACGAGGTCTCGGTCGAATATATGGGTCAGGTCTTCAAAAGACACGTGAGGCCGGGACCGGGCCAGCCCATGCCGATCGATGTCCCCGCGTCCAAGGTCGTCAACCAGCCGTTTTTCATCCACACGACCCACAACCACGCCGTGAGCGGTGCGAGGATCGTCATCAGCCAAAGCAACAAGCCCGTCAAGACCGTCACGGCGGACGGCGACGGGGCTGTCCATGTCCCGTTGCTTGCGGGAACGTACAGCATCCAGGTAAGCGGCAACGGCAAGAACGTGACCCAGAACATCTCTGTGAGAAAGCCGCCCCAGCTCGTCCAGGTCAACATCGACGGCCAGGGACGGTCCGGCCCGGTAAAAGCGCTGAGGCGGTAGCCGACGGCAGGTTGAATGGGAAAAGGGGCTGCGGCAATCATCGCAGCCCCTTCTGTTTTATGGCACTGCCTCTGCTCGGCCCGCGGCTTGACCCCGCGCAGGGGCCTGTGTTAAGCAGCATGGCATAGAGCCCGCTGCCCGGGCAGGCCGGGCGCCCGCGGCCGCAACCCGTAGACGGCCCGGCGAGGAGGATCGCATGGCTCCCGTACGCGTCGCTGCCGTCCAGATGAGGGCACAGGTCGGTGCCGTCGCCCGAAACCTCGCCTCCGCCGAGGCGCTCGCCCGGGAAGCCTTCCGGCAGGGCGCCCGGTGGGTCATCCTTCCCGAGTTCTTCCCCTCCGCCGTGGCCTTCACGCCCGCGATGCTCGCGGCGTGGCAGCCGCTGGAAGGCCCCGCCCTCGATCTCATGCGCAGGCTCGCCCGCGAGCACGACGGCGTCGTGGGGGGCTCGTTCATCGCGCGGTCGGGCGGGGACTGCTTCAACAGCTTCCTGCTCGTCTTTCCCGACGGCCTGACCTTCCGCCACGACAAGGACGAGCCCACCATGTGGGAGAACAGCTACTACACGGGCGGCTCCGATGACGGGGTCCTCGAGACCCCCGTGGGGCCCGTGGGCGTCGCCCTTTGCTGGGAGCTGGTCCGCAGCCGGACGGCCCGCAGGCTTCAGGGCCGCGTCGACGCGGTCGTCGGCGGCTCGTGCTGGTGGGACCTGCGCCTCCCCGTGGCCCCCGAATACGCCGGAGACCAGGAGAGGCTGCTCGGCCTGCTGAGAAGCGCCCCCGGGCACCTGGCCCGGATGCTCGGCGTGCCCGTCGTGCACGCCTCCCACGCCGGCGAGTTCGAGGGGCTGACCCCCGGCAACGAGAGCGTGCCCTACGTCTCCCGCTACCTGGGGGAGGCACAGATCGTCGACGGCGGCGGCCGGGTGCTGGCCCGCATGGCCTGCGAGGACGGCGAAGGCGTCATCACGGCCGAGATCGAACCCGGCAGGACGGCGGGGGCCGCGGCGCCCATTCCCGAGACCTTCTGGACCGGCGAGCTGCCGCCGATGGCGCTCAAGGCCTGGGAACGCCTGAATCCGCTGGGGCGGAAGTACTACGCCGAAACCTTCAAGCCCCTGCTCGAGGGAGGCTCTTGATCGGAAAGGCGCCAAGGACGGCAACCGATCCCGGGTCCGAAGAAACCATTTGGATTTTTGCGTTCTTCTGGTACGATGGCTCGCCCCGTTGCGGGGCGAAAATCATGTCGAGAGGTAGAACCCCATGGTGTCGGCTTCATTTTTGAAGGAATGCGATATCTTCAGCCGGTTGAACGAGGCCCAGCTGAAGGAGCTGGTCGCGATAGCGAGGCAGGAGCAGCATGCCCCGGGCACGCTCCTGTACAAGATAGGGGACCGCTCCACGTGCCTCTATCTCGTCGAGAAGGGCAAGGTCGTGCTGGAGATGAAGAGCGACATGGGCCCCACGAGGCCGCCCATGTCGGTCACGGTGGACCAGGTCAACCCGCTCGAGGCCTTCGGGTGGTCCGCTTTCGACGAGCCGAACCTGCACACCCTCAACGCGACCGTGGCGGAGCCGACGACGCTGATTGCCTTCGACGGGGAGAAGCTGAAGGGCCTGATGAGCCGGGACCCGCAGATGGGAATGGAGATCATCCGGGGCCTCACCCGCCAGCTGGCCTCCTGTCTGAAGGAGTCCCGCCTGCTGCTGATGAGCGAGCGCGCCCTGGCGTTCCTGACGAGCGGCACCGAGTACGCCTGATCCGGCCGGGCGACGCCGGGGCTACCGGTTCTCTTCCGGGGAATGGCGGTGGTCGAGGACCTGCGCCTCTTCCCGGGGCAGCAGGGCCTTCAGCCCCGAGCAGAAGCAGGCGCACCGGATCTCCCCGTCCACCGAGGGGAAGTCCGAGGGCCGGGCCAGGACGGTGATGCGGCTGCGCAGGGACTCCGGCAGCAGGAGAAAGAACGCCCGGTGCTCCCTGTAGAACTCAAAGGCCACGAAGATGAGCGCGTAACCCTTGAGCCGTTCCGGGTCGAGCGTCTCCGGCGACTGCGTGACGTCGACGTGGCGAATCTCGTGATCGCCGGCGATACGGAACAGCGCCGGGATCATCTCCTTCTGCATCTCCCCGAGCGGGCCGAGGATCAGCATCGACGGCACGTGCTTGCCCCGCAGATCCAATCCCGACGGGGGGTGGTGCAGCTTCGCGACTCGGACCATGGCGCACCTCCCTACTTATCCAATATACCATTTCCCGCGATTTCATACGATACTGTCGGTGCGCACAGACCGATCCGAGGAGGAATTCCGTGGACAGGCGCAGCTTGATCATCCGCGTGGAAAAGGGCGAGGCCGTGTCGGCCGTCCTGACCTTACCGCCCGGTACAGGGGGGAAGCGCGGCACGGGCGTGATCGTCGCCCATGGCGCCGGCAACGACATGGAGCATCCCCTGCTGGTTTCTTTTGCCGACGGCCTGGCCGAGGCGGGCTACCCGACGTTGCGGTTCAATTTCCCGTACAAGGAGAAAGGGCGGAAGCTGCCCGACCCCCCCGGGAAACTGGAGGACACGTGGGCGACCGTCGGCCGTGTCTTCCGGGAAGAATCGGGTGTGGCCGCGGACCGTGTCGTCGCCGCCGGCAAGTCCATGGGCGGCCGGATCGCCTCCCAAATGGCCGCCGCGGGGGCGCTGCCCGTGGAGGGCCTGATCTTTCTGGGCTACCCCCTCCACCCGGAGGGCGACCCGTCGCGGCTTCGCGATGCCCACCTGTACCGTGTCGGGGCCCCCATGCTCTTCTTTGCCGGCACGCGGGACCGCCTCTGCGACCTGGCGACCCTGCGGGGCGTCCTGGAAAAGCTCCCGGCCCCCTGGACGCTGGAGCTCATCGAGGGAGGCGATCATTCCTTCGCGCTTCCGAAGGCCCTGGGCGTGCCGCAGGCTGACGTTTTTGCCCGTATCGTGAAGACGTCGATCCGCTGGCTGGAGGAGACCTTTGCCGGGAACTGATCGAAGGGAAGAAACGTCGCGGGCGCTGGTCCATCGCGCGGCCGCAATCGGCCTGGCCCCGGTTTTCATCGCGCAGGGCCTCTACGTCCGGTGCGTGACGCCCCGGCTGCCCGAGCCCTCCGGCGAGCGCTCCGGCGTGCAGGGCTCCGGGCCGCCCCTGGGCCTGCTGATTCTCGGCGATTCCGCGGCGGCGGGCGTCGGCGTGGCGACGCAGGCCGAGGCCCTGTCGGGGCGGCTGGCCGCCGTGCTCGGCGAGTCGTTCCGCGTCGGCTGGAAATTGACGGCCCGCACGGGGATGCGGGCGAGGGATGTCGTGGCCGAGCTCGAGGCGGCTCCGCCGGAGAGGTTCGACGTCGCCGTCACCTCCATCGGGGTCAACGACGTCACCCGCGGCACGGATATGGCGTCCTGGATCGACCGGCAGGGGCGGATGGTGGAGCTGCTGCAGTCGAAGTTCCAGGTGAGGCACATCATCCTGTCGAGCGTGCCCCCCATGCACCTTTTCCCGGCCCTGCCCCAGCCGCTTCGGTGGTACCTGGGCGGGAGGGCGAAACGGTTCAACCGCGTCCTGGAGGCATTGGCGCGCTCCTGCGAGTCCTGCGAATACGCGGCGCCGGACTTCCCCATGGAGCCGGCGACCATGGCGGCCGACGGGTTCCACCCCGGGGCGCGGGCCTATGCCCTCTGGGCCGCCCACGTGGGGGGCATCATCCGCCGCCGCCTGCAGCAGCCGGGACCCGGTCCCGCGTGACATGCCTGACGATCCAGACCCGCGGGACGATCACGCGTCATGTGCCTCGCAAACGAAAGGGGCCCGCCGTCTGTCGGCCGGCCCCCTGAAAACGGCCGCACGCGTTTCCCGCAGCTTGCTGCGGGGGCTGCGAGCTTAATCACAGATAAGCCCGGTCCTCGCGCTTTTGCATTCCCGGCGCCTGGGCGCGACGAATTCCAATCGAAAGCCTTCTCTCCTGTCCTGTCCGAGGGGGACCCTGCAGGCACTCCGTTCATCGCGTCCAAGCGGCGGAGTTTCCCCACTCGATTCTCGTCGCCCTGCCCGTGGCATCCGCGACGATCCTGCCGTTTACCGATCCCGATCCCCGCGGGCCCCCGGACCACCGGGCAGAGATGTTGTTGCCGCTGATCGTGCCCTGGCCCTTCTCGCTGTCCTGCTTGCACGTCCAGGTGTAATTGGAGCCCGACTGCGAGACGATATAGTCGATCCCGTTGCTGCCCTTCCATGCGCCCCCGATATTGGCTGCGGTCGACGGGGCAGTGGTGTTGCAGCGGATGTAGGTGAAACCCTGGCAGATGCCGGAATCGCAGACTTTATTGTCCTGGATCACGTAGGTCGGCCGGTGGGAGGCAACCTTCCATTCCGCCGCCCCGGGATATTTGTTCATCTGACAGAACCGGTCGGCGGCGACCTTGTCGCACTCGACCCCCCATCTCCAGCAGCGATCGACACGGTATCCCTTATGGGTCGGATTGTTGTATACGGGGCCGGACTGTGGTGGCGGCGGAGTCACCCCCGTTTTCCAAACCGGCGGGGGGACACCCTCGAGATACATGCACACCGCCGAGCAACTCTGCGTCTCCCCCTTGTATGAGTCGGGGTGATCATAGGCCGTGAGAATCCACCCCTTGTCGGCTGCGTGGATTGAGCACGTGCTGTTGAATCCGCCGGACTGAACGGCAAGAAGCGAGCAGAAGTGGTGCTTCGTGCCCATGTTGACTTCCTGCGCGCCCTTTTCCGTGGACGATATGGTGTAATGCGACAACTGCACTTGTCGCACCTCGGCCTCGGCCACAGTCCACGGATTCAGGACGAGCAGGACGACGGCCGCAAGCATCGATCTCTTTCCCATCTGAAATACCTCCAATCGGATTCTCCCCCCGGCATTGTTTTTGATCGTAAGAAGGCGGGGTCGGCCTTCACGGGGCCGACCCCGCCGGTTCTCGAGCGGGTCATGGAAAGGTGCGCCGCTTTCCTGTTTATTTCGCGAGCGCCTTCAGGGCCTTCCTGTCGTTTTCCGTCTTGAAGATGAGGGTCATCTTGCCTCCCTTCGGAGGGCTTCCGTACAGGTAGTAGATGTCGATCCCGGAGGTGGCGATCTTCCGGGTCGCCTTGTGCAGCTCGCCCACCCTGTTCGGCACTTCCAGAGCGAGGGCGTCCTCGATCTCCACCTTGGCCCCCAGCTTGGCGAGCGCCTTCTTCGCCTTCGCGTTATCGTCGGTCACGATCATGAACGACGCTTCCAGCTCCTCCCACCCGTATGCGGTGATGGCCTCGATGTTGACCTTGGCTTTTACGAGCGCCTCCGTGATCTCCATCAGCAGTCCGACGTTGTTGGGCATTGTAAAACTGAGCTGCTTCACCTTGCTCGCCTTGGCCATGTTCCGTCCCTCCTTGATGGTGATTTCTGTATCCCTGGTTCTTCATAAACAAGAAACCCTGCCTTCGTCCGAAAGCAGGGTTTCATACTCGCTCGGGCCCCCTCGATGGCTGCGCGGATGCGTTGGGTTGGAACCGACGGGTTGTCATAGATTTATCTAACGGATGGGTGGCCCGGTTGTCAAGGAATGAAGCGGGCTCGGGGCTTGCCGGGAACGGGCATGCGTTGAAGTGATCCATGTCGTTAGACATCGCCGCGTCCCTGCCCGTCTGGCCGTAGAACCCTTCAACCGGATTCTCGAGTCTTTCAGGCGCATTATGAAATGACAGCACGTTTACGTGCAGGGTATGTCCTTCACTCCAGGCGGGTCGTCCCCCGTTTTTTGCAGGGGGTAAAGCGACGGGATGACCCATGATATCAGGAAATTATCTGTGCAACGGACATTGCGGTATGATTATTGCCAGCTATTCAAAGGTTGTTCTTTTCGATCCCGTCGTGCTTGATGGAGTGCAAGGTGTGATCGATGCGGAACGGGATGGATCTGTACAACAGGAACCCGGCCCCTGTAGGCTGCCATGAACGACAATCGACGAAAGGGACTCGTGGATGAAAGCGAAGACTCTCCATATCCTTGCGGGTTGTGCGCTGCTGTTCTCATTCCTGGCTGCCCCTCATGCTCAGGCTGCGGAGTGGGCATTCTGTGAGTCGAATCATTCGGGGCATTTGTACTATGACAAGTCCAGCATTGTAAGGGTCGGGGACATTGCCCGGGTCCGGACGATGGCAATCCTGAATGATGACGGGAAGGCAGCGTTATATGTCGCCCTCAGGAAAACGGGGAAGGCGCCCGGAAATGCCGACGTGTTGAGCTACTCGATCACCTCGGAAGAGTTTGACTGCGTCAAGAGGAAAATGAAGATCACGTCCATGACGATCTTCAATGAAAAAGGGGGCGCCGTTCATTCCTTGGCGCTCGGCAACGCCGCGTGGGATGATGTCATCCCCGGGACGAATGGCGAGATTCTCGGGAACATCGTTTGCGGTGGTTCGAGATAGTGACGGGAGTGTGAACTCCACCCGCCTGCGGCTCCCCCGAAGGATGCCTTCAGGCCGTCCACGAACGTGACCCGTTCCAGGATGCCCTCCGAGAGCTCCATCGCCTGCACCACCCGGCGGAAACGCTTTTTCACATCCCGCAAAGCGAGATCGATGCGCTTGGGCAGCAGGGCGACGGCCTGCGGCTTGACCGGCTCGTTCTCGTGCGCATAGAGGACGAGCCCCCGGTGCCGCATCTCCCGGGACTGGCCCGACAGGGCGTCTACGTCCGCCACGCTCTCGAGGCGGAGGGGGGCGATCCCGCGACATCGTGGAACCTCTCTCCGGGGGACGATGGCAATAGATGATGCGTCCGGTGTTGACGGGACCGGCGACATCATACAAGACGCGGGCGGGAGATGGGGGGAATCCTTCGGGTGTGCGGTTGTTTTTTCGGGAAGGGAAGTGCGCGCGCGTTCAATCGGGATAGATCGGGCCGCAGTCCGGGTCGTACCAGTAGCGATCGCTTTGGGGCTCCTTGCGGTCCGGCGTTTTCTTCTCTGCGGGGGGCTTGCCCCGCTTCTCTTCTTTCTTCCCGCTCTTCTTTTCCATGGGGGTCGCCTTTTTGCGCGGGTGGCACGACTCCGGTACAGCCTTCGCGGGCCCGCCCGTGCCCGGGACAAGAAGTCATGCCCTGCGCGTGGTCGAGGACCGTTTCTGCAGGCCGCTTCGACGATCCGTCATGCGGCGACCGGGAACAGGAGGTCTTCCCAGGCATCCGGGGCCTCGTGATCCAGCCAGGCGTGGTAGCCCTCGATCGCCTGGGCCTTCCGTTCGATTGCGTAATAGCTGGTTCCCTGCAGCGGTTGCAGGATGTCCGGGGAGAGTTGCGGCGCGTCGTAGAGATAGTCGTTCTCTTCGCAATCGAAGCCCTGGCATGTTCCCGCCTGTCTGGCTGCATTGTAATAGCTCATGGAATGATCTCCTTTCGTATCGTGAAAAGATCGCTTTCCCGGATCGCTGGCTTCGCGCCCCCCTTCAGCGGATGGGTAGCGAGGCAAAAAGCCCGTTCAGGGTAAAGATGGATATCGTCCGGATATCCTCGTCCCGCTCGATCTCGTCGAGCAGGGCGTCGATCTCGTCGTAGACTTCACCGATGTTCTGCACCCTGGCCGTGATGACGCCGAGGCTGCCCCTCTTCTCGTACACGATGAACCGGCCGGTTTCCTTCGGTGCCCCTGCGGCCGGGAAAGAGATTCGTCCGGGGATGGGTTCGGGTTCCATCACCCTGGCCACGCGATCCCTTGCCTGTCCGGGACAGGTTTGAGTCGGGTCTTTCACCCATTCGTAGATGGCTGCAGGTTTCTTGGGCGCTTTCATGTCGTCGCTCCTCTTGATGGATTCCGTTCACCCTCCTGTAGAGCATAGGCCGTGCCCGGCAGCGCCTGATTCGTATCTACCTGAATTTGAAGGGATATTTGTATGACTGTCCTGCCGGCCCGGGGAAAAAGAAGCAAATCCTTTTTATCGACCGGCAGGGGATTCGTGAAAAATCGAGGTAAAGCGAGTGGTTAAGGGAAAGAAGCGAATGCTTCGCAAAAAAAGCAGATGCTTCGTTTCCGAAGATTCATCCCGGAGCCTTAAGAATCCGGATTCACGGGAAAAACGGAAAATCCCGCATGCTCCTGCCAAGCCTGCGTGTCCGAGGGATGCGAGTGACGCTTAACGCAGGCAGGACGTTCCCCGGGATCACCCTCGAAAAACAAAGCCGTCCGGTCACAAGTTGACTGAAAATGAGAACGGTGGATCAACCGAACTTGCGTTAATTTCATGATTATTATGCAGAAAAACGAATCATCTGCTTGGTTTTCAACCTGGCAAATCCGGATTCCGGTCGCGTTCCCCCGTCCATTTTTTTATCGCTTTGGGGCGACGACCGTGATAGAAAGCAGTCCAATTCTGTAAAAAGGGATCAACATGGCAGCCAACCTTCCATCCACCGGGATCGTCATCAGCGGCTCGGGGCTCTGGACCCCGCCGAACGTCATCACCAACGCGGAGCTCGTGGCGAGCTACAACGCCTGGGTGGAGAAGTACAACGCGGAGCACGCGGCGGAGATCGCGACGGGGAAGATGGAGGAGAAACCGTCCTCCAGCGAGCGGTTCATCGAGAAGGCTTCGGGCATCAAGTCACGGTTCGTCTACACGCGGGAGGGCATCCTGGATATCGATCGCATGCGGCCGAAGTTCCCCGAGAGAAAAGAGGCGGAGCTGAGCAACCAGGCTGAAATCGCCCTCTATGCCGCACGCGAGGCCATGAACGCCGCGGGGAAGGGCGCCGCCGACATCGACGCCGTCATCGTCGCCTGCGCCTACACCCAGCGGGCCTATCCCGCCATCGCCATCGAGGTGCAGAACGAGCTGGGCATCGAGGGGTTCGGCTTCGACATGCTGCTGGCCTGCTCGGCGGCTACCTTCGGCCTGCACCGGGCCTGCGACAGCTTGCTGGCCGGCTCCGCGAAGTGCGTCCTGGCCGTCAATCCCGAGCTGGTCACGCCCCAGGTGAACTTCCGCGACCGCGACAGCCACTTCATCTTCGGCGACGTGAGCACGGCCGTCATCCTGGAGCGGGCCGAAACGTGCGCGAGTGAAAACAGCTACGAGATCCTCAGCACCAAGGCCCTCACGAAGTATTCCATCCACATCCGCTCGAACTTCGGGCACATGTCCTACGCCAACGACGTGGACCCCTACGGATGGGACAAGCTGTTCCACCAGTCCGGGCGCAAGGTCTTCGAGGAGGTCAGCCCCGTTGCCGCCAGGCACATGAGCGACCATCTCGCGAGCCTCGGCCTGACGCCCAGGGACGTCAGGCGCTTCTGGATCCACCAGGCCAACATCAACATGAACAAGATGGTGATGAAGCAGCTCCTGGGCGAAGAGCCGACGGAAGACGTGGCCCCCACCATCCTCGACCGCTACGCCAACACGGCCTCGGCCGGTTCCATCATCGCCTTCAATCTCTACAACCGGGATCTGAAGAAGGGCGACATCGGCGTGATCTGCTCCTTCGGCGCCGGCTACTCCGTCGGCAGCCTGGTGGTGCGGAAGCGGTGATGCGGCGTTGACACGCCCCCGGCGATTGCGTTGACCCGGCTGGCGGGCCGTCTTCTTCCATGATGGCGCCGGCAAGAGAGGATTGGACACCCCGTGTCCGATCCTTTCCTTTGAGGCTCATGCCGCCTTTCCGCGTGATCTGCCCGAGTCGGCGAACCGGAGGGGCGTCCCCCCGGGTTACTCCGAGTGCCGCAATGGCTGCACCCACCATCGGGGAGAATCGGGCAAGCTCGAGTCCCGTCTTGCTGTGGGACAGCATGTACACCCCCTTCTTTGTCCCCGTGGGGGTAGCCGGCCTGGGCGGCGATCTTCCTGCCTCCCTCAAGGAATGCCCATTTCCAGAAAATCCCGTACGGTGGGGCGATGTGCGTCGGCTTGCGCCCGGGTCGATAAACGACGAGCTCCGCCGGGCATGGGCAGGTTTGCCAGCAGATCACGGAATCGGCAGCCAGCCGATGCGCCAGCGGTCGTCAGCCCGTTGAATCCCGGAGAACTCCGATTGCTCCACCGCTTGGCCTCCGACGGCGAAGCGGCCCTTCTCCTTCGGGATGACAACCTCGCTCCCGTCGCCGTGGACGACATGGAGAGCGCCGTCCCTTGCTGCTGACGTTGATTCGATTTGCGCTATTGCCATTTTTCACGTATTTTGCCAACTTGGCTTTGGGTCCTTATGACCGAGAAATACCTGGTGCTCGAAGTTCAATCCTGTTGATTTATGACATTAATCTTTCGGCTCGCATGGATAAAGGAGGGATAGGCATGGACATGTGGAAGTTCTTTGATATCACGCATCGGGAGCACATTCTCTGCAATCCGATGAGTCTTGAGAAACTTGAACAGCTGATCACGCTTCTGCCTCTGAAACCCGGGGCCTGCGTGCTTGATATCGCCACGGGAAAGGGCGAGTTTCTCATCAGGCTTGCAGAGCGATACCGACAAATGAAGGGGACAGGAATTGATTTTTCTCCCTACTGCATTGCTGATGTCCGCAAGAAGCATCAGGAACGTGTTCCGGATGCCCAACTCCATTTCTTGGAAATGGACGGGGCCCAGTATGTCCCGGAGACCTTGGAGAGCTTTGATCTGGTAGCCTGCATCGGTGCGAGTTGGATTTATGGCGGGCATCGAGGGACGTTGAACGCGCTGCAGAAGATGGCAGCCCCGGAAAGTTGGATCGTTGTGGGAGAGCCGTACTGGCGGCATGAACCGGAAAGAGAGTATTTAGAAGCGATCGGAGTGAAACGGAACGACTTCGGAACACACTATCAGAATGTAGAGTCCGGGCGGGAGCACGGATTGGAGGCGGTCTACACACTCGTAAGCAGCCAGGATGACTGGGATCGATATGAAGGGTTGCAGTGGTATGCTGCGGAAACCTGGGCGAGTGATCATCGGGATGATCCGGATGTGGAGACCGTGCTGAAGCGAGTGCGTGAAAGTAAGACAGCGTATCTGAGGTGGGGACGGGAAACGATGGGGTGGGCGATTTATGTGTTCAAGAAAGGGGGGTATGGCACACTTCAAGTTGGCTGACGCGCCTTATTGGGCATGCCCATGACGAGCCGGTACCTTCTTCAATTCAG
>CAZPCN010000020.1:0-44031 GCA_964585095.1 uncultured Syntrophaceae bacterium
GGCTTCGAAACGCTTGATCTGCACGGCCCTACTCCACGATCCCCAGGGATTTGATATTCACGTCGTGCGTGATTTCGTTGTGCGAGAGCACGATGATGTTCGGGACGAATTTTTCCAGGACCTTCCGAAAGTGGATCCGGGCTCCCGGCGAGCACAGCACGATGGGCTGCAGCCCCCGCGACGCGAAGGTCCCGACGAACTTCTGGACGCCGCGGACGACCTTCTGGACCCAGCTCGGGTCCACCGTGAGGAACGACTCGAATTCCGTGTGCTGGACGGACTGGCTGATCCGGTCCTCGATCTCCGGCGAGAGCATGACCACGGTGATGCCGCCCTCGCTGTCCCGGTACTGCTTTGTGATGGTCCGCGCCAGGGCCTGGCGCACGTAGCCCGTCAGGATGTCGATGTTCTTCGTCATCGGCGCATAGTCGGCCAGCGTCTCCAGCACCGTCAGCAGGTCCCGGATGGAGATCCGCTCTCGCAGCAGCCGCTGCAGCACGCGCTGGAGCATCCCCGCGGATACCACTTTCGGGATCAGCTCTTCGACCACTTTCGGGTAGGTCTTCGCGAGGTTGTCGATCAGGGCCTGGACCTCCTGGCGCCCCAGCAGCTCGTCGGCGTGGGCCCTGATGATCTCGGTCAGGTGCGTCGTCACCACCGTGGCGGGGTCCACGACGACCACGCCGCGCGCCTGGACGCTTTCCTTTTCCCTCTCCGTGATCCACACGGCGGGCAGCCCGAAGGCGGGCTCCTTCGTATCGATCCCCTTGACGCGGGGGGTCTTGTCCGACGTGAGCGCCAGCCAGTGGCCGGGCATCAGCTCCCCGCGGGCGATCTCGACGCCCTTCAGGATGACGTTGTACTGGTTGGGCTTGAGCTGCAGGTTGTCCCGGATGTGGATGGCCGGGATGACGAAGCCCATCTCGACGGCCAGCTGCCTGCGAAGCGACTTGATGCGCTGCAGCAGCTCGCCGCCCTGGGCCACGTCGACAAAGCCGATGAGCCCGTAGCCCACCTCGATCTCCAGCAGGTCGAGCGGGAGCAGCAGGTCCACGGTCTCGATGGGCGTGGGCGGCGGCGCTTCCTCGTCGGCGGCTTCCTGCGCTGCAGGCGCGCTCCGGATGAGCCGCCAGGCCAGGAAGCCCGCTCCCGCCGCGACGAGCAGGAAGGAGAGCTTGGGCATCCCGGGGATCAGGGCGAAGATGAAGAGGATGGCGGCGGCCGTGCCGATGGCTTTCGGCTGCACGAAGAGCTGCTCCGTGATGTCCTCCCCGAGATTGGACGACGAGGTGGAGCGCGTCACGAGCATGCCGGCGGCCGTGGAAACGATCAGGGCCGGAATCTGCGTCACCAGCCCGTCGCCGATCGTCAGCAGCGTGTAGTTGCGAGCCGCGTCGGTGATGTCCATGCCCTGCTGCAGCACGCCGATGATGAGCCCGCCCACGACGTTGATGAAGATGATCACGACCCCGGCGATCGCGTCGCCGCGCACGAACTTGCTGGCGCCGTCCATGGCGCCGTAGAAATCGGCCTCCCGTTCGATCTCGCCGCGCCGGCGCCTCGCCTCGGTTTCGGAGATGAGCCCGGCGTTAAGGTCCGCGTCGATGCTCATCTGCTTGCCCGGCATGGCATCGAGGGTGAACCGGGCCGCCACCTCCGCGATGCGGGTGGCGCCCTTGGTGATCACGACGAAGTTGATCAGGGTGAGCACGGTGAAGACGATGAGGCCCACCACGTAGTTGCCCCCCACGACGAAGGTCCCGAAGGCCTTGATGACCTGGCCGGCCGCCCCGGTCCCCTCGTTGCCGTGCAGCAGGATGAGCCGCGACGAGGCCACGTTGAGCGAGAGGCGGAACAGGGTCACCGTGAGCAGGACGGAGGGGAAGACGGAGAAATCGAGCGGCTTGAGGACGAACATCGACATGAGCAGGATCACGATCGACGCCGTGATGCTCAGCGACAGCAGCAGGTCGATGATGAGCGACGGCAGCGGGATCACCATGACCATGAGGATGGCGATGACCCCGACGCCCATCAGCATCGCCGGGTTTTTCGCCCAGTGGGGAACGGCCCCCGTTTTCTCAACCGCTTCTGCCATGTGCCTTCCGGGTTCAGGGGACAGGGTTCAGGGTCCAGGGTACGAATCATTCGCGATCCGCCTGGAATCGGGTAACCTGTCGTTCTGTTGCAGCATCCTACGGGGTCAGACGGCCTTTTCCTTGAGGCCGTAGACATAGGCCAGAATTTCCGCGACCGCGCGATACAGGTCCTCCGGGATCGCGCGATCCACATCGACGGTTTTATACAATAGTTGTGCCACGGGTTTGTTCTCGACGACGGGCACCCCGTGGGCCCTGGCGATCTCCCGGATCTTCTCCGCCACGAAGCCGGCGCCCTTGGCCACGACGGTGGGCGCGTACATCTTTTCCGGGTCGTAGTGGATGGCGACGGCCAGGTGCGTCGGGTTCGTGATGACCACGTCTGCCTTGGGCACGTTGGCCATCATCCGCTTCCTCGCCGCGTCGCGCTGAATGCGGCGGATCCGGGCCTTTACGGCGGGGTTCCCCTCGGTCTGCTTGTATTCGTCCTTCACTTCCTGCTTGGACATTCGCAGCCCCTTCTCGTACTCCCAGCGCTGGTAGATGTAGTCGAGGACGGCCAGCACGATGAGGATCCAGCAGGTCGTGATCAGGATCTTGAAGGCGACCCGCCCCGTGTACAGGAGGATCCCCCAGACGGATTCCTCCATCAGCGGAATCATGTTCGGCAGTTCGTCTTTCAGGGTGTACCAGACGACGGCGGCGACCACGGTCATCTTCAGGAGGCTCTTGAACAGCTCCACGAGGGAACGAAGGGAAAAGAGGCGCTGGAACCCCTTGAAGGGGTCGATCTTGTCGAATTTCGGCGCCAGCGCCTCGGAGGAGAAGACGAATCCGATCTGGAGGTAGTTGGCCAGCACGCCGGCCACCACCACGGTGAGCAGCAGCGGGCCCATGATGAGCAGGAGCTTCCAGGACCATCCCCACAGCAGCGAGTGGATGTTGGTGAGGGTGACGGCCGTCGTGCCGCAGTCCCGCAACGTCCAGCGCGTCAGGTCCATCAGGCGCTCGACCATCCCGCCGGAGCAGAAGTAGAACAGGATCGTGCAGGAAAGCAGGATGACCGCCGAGACCGCCTCGCGGCTCTGGGCGACCTGCCCCTTGCTTCGGGCTTCCTCGCGTCGCTTGGGCGACGCCTGTTCGTTTCGTTCCTGGTCCTTGTCGATGTCAGCCATGCATTCAGGGCTCGGGGGTCAGGGTACAGGGTTCAGGGTCAATCCGAATGCCGCAAGAGCATTCAGCCATGCCATTCCGCAACCCGTGCGACGTCTTTCCGGGATGCTGACGCCGATGTCAAAAAACGGGCCAAAAAGCACGGCATATCGGGCGAATAGCATCGACGGATTGAATTGCAGACTTCGTGCCGGAACAGCGTCCGAGATCCAGGATTCTGAAGTCGGGATTCGGGAAAAAATCAGGGCCGGAAATACAGGAAAACAGGCGTGTTCTTCGCCCGGTCTTTTCCTCTTTCCCGGAGCCTGGCCCCTGAACCCTGGACCCTGTCCCCGGCGCCTACATGGCCCTGAGCAGGAGACCCATCTGTGCGGGGAGATTCGAGAAGAGGCCGGCCGCAAGGTGGAGGAACAGCGGCAGGGTGACGCCGATCCCGATGAGACCGATGGCGATTTGGAGGGGGAAGCCGACGATGAAGATGTTGATCTGGGGAACGGTCCGCGCGACAAGCCCCAGGCCGACATTGGCGAAGAGCAGGGCCGCCACGATGGGCGCCGAGATCTTCACGGCGATGGCGAACATGTCCCGCGACAGCGCGATCAGGTGCTGCACCAGGTCCCCGGTGATGTGAAATCCCAGGACCGGCACCACGCGGTAGCTCTCCGAGATGGCATGGATCATCATGTGGTGTCCGTCGACGGCCAGGAAGAGCAGGCCGGCCAGCAGGTACTGGAACTCGGCGACGATGGACACCTGGCCGCTCGTGACGGGGTCGATGACGTTGACGATGGAGAAACCCATCTGGAAGCCGACGAGCTGGCCCGCCAGCTGGATGCCCTCGAACAGGAGCCGCCCGGCAAAGCCCAGGACAATCCCGATGAACACCTCCCCGGCCATGCTCAGCCCGAGGGAGAACAGGTCGCCCGCTGCTGCCGCGGGCCGCTCGACGAAGGGAAGAACGAGGCACGTGATGAGAATCGCCAGGCCCCCCTTGACCCGCGCGGGAGTGGTCCGGTCCCCGAGGATCGGGATCATCGCCACGATCACGCTGATCCGGAGGAGGATGAGGAAGAAGAGCTCGACCTGGTCGAGGGTGAACACGGGGAAGTTCATGGCCCCACTCGATCGGGATCGCCGGGACGCGCGGAAGGGTTGGACCGCTCTTGATTCCGCACCCTGTACCCTGTACCCTGCACCCTGGCCCCTCTATTTGATGTAGTTCGGTATGTTCGTAAACAGGTTGTGCGTGAAGCTCACGAGCATGTCCAGCATCCAGGGCGCGGCGACAAGGAGGGCCAGCATGACGGCGATGATCTTCGGCACGAAGGTCAGCGTCATCTCGTGCACCTGCGTCACCGCCTGGAAGACGCTGATGACGATGCCCACGACGAGCCCGACGAGCAGGATCGGCGCCGACACGAGAAGGGTGACCTTCATGGTCTCGCCCGCAATCCCCATGATCAGATCCGTTGACATGTCTGCCCCTCCCCCTTTCGGCCTGTCAGTGGAAACTCTGGACGAGCGAGCCGATGATCAGGTACCACCCGTCGACGAGCACGAACAACAGGAGCTTGAAGGGCAGGCTGATCATGATCGGCGGCAGCATCATCATCCCCATCGACAGCAGGATGCTGGCCACGACCATGTCGATGACCAGGAAGGGGATGTAGATGAGGAAGCCGATCTGGAACGCCGTCTTCAGCTCGCTGATGACGAAGGCCGGGATGAGCGCCGTGAGGGCCACGTCGGCGGGCTTCTCGGGCTTCTTGCCGCCCGAGACCTTGATGAACAGCTCCATGTCCTTCTCCCGGGTCTGCTTCAGCATGAAGTCCCGGATCGGCACCGTCGCCTTCTCGAAGGCCTGCTGGGTCGAGATCTCCTCGTTCATGTAGGGCTGGATGGCGTCGCTGTTGACCTTCTGCCAGACGGGCGTCATGATGAAAAACGTCAGGAAGAGCGCCAGCCCGATGACGATCTGGTTCGCCGGCAGCTGCTGGGTGCCCAGGGCGTGACGCAGGATCGACAGCACGACGACGATGCGCGTGAAGGAGGTCACCATCATGAGGATCGCCGGAGCGAGCGAGAGGACGGTGAGCAGCAGCAGGAGCTGCATCACCACGGCCACCCGGCCCGGCTCGCCGGAGCCGTCGCCGATGTTGAGGCTGACCGACGGGATGGGCATGTTCTGCGCGCCGGCCGGAGCGGCCGCGAGGATCGACACGGCGGCAAGCAGCAGCGCAACGGCGGGCAGTGCGGGGATGAACTTCTTCATGGTCCTGTACGCGGGCGTTCTCCTCACGGGCGGCGCTTCACTTCGGCTCGTTCTGACCGCCCACGAGGCTCAGGGTTTTCAGCTTTCGCTTGTAGAGGCTGATCGGGTCGAGAAAGGGCTGCGCGTCTCCCGCCCCGGGGCTCGCCGACCGGAGGCGCTCGAGGGAGTCCTCGTCGGTGATGGTGGTCAGCAGGGTCATCTGCGTCCCCGAGACGCCGACGACGATCACGCTGCCCAGCACGTCGAGAAGCAGGATGCTCGACTTCGGTCCCAGGTACCGGGTGGAAAGGACCCGGATCATCTGGCCGTCGTCGACCTTGGCGCCGGTCTTGCTCATGAACCGCCGGACCGCCCAGAGCCCGGCCAGCATGACCCCGAGCACGACGGCCAGGGCCGAGATCATCTTCAGCAGCGATGCGAGGAAATCGAGTGTGCTCATGCCGTCCGGGTTCCCTTCAGCGAAGCTTGAGGATGCGTTCCGCGGGGGAGATGATGTCCGTCAGGCGGACGCCGAATTTCTCGTTGACGACGACGACCTCCCCGCGCGCGATCAGGCGCTGGTTCACGTAGACGTCCATGGGCTCGCCGGCGATCTTCTGCAGCTCCACGACGGACCCCTGGCCGAGCTGCAGCAGCTCGCTGATCAGCATCCGGCACCGGCCCAGCTCCACGGTGAGGCTCAACGGGATGTCGAGGATGAAGTCGAGATCGAAGCCTCCCTTGCCGCCCGGTGTCTTCTGCAGCTCGTTGAAGTCGGGCTCGCTGACCTCCGCGGCGGGGGCTGCCTGCCGGGACTTTGCCAACTCGTCCTTGACGTCGTCCCAGCCGATGTCCCCTTCCTGCCCGGGCGGGGCTCCGCCGGTCTCCTTGTTGATCTCCTGCATCAAGCTGTCCACTTCATTCTGTTCCATAGTACCGGGCCTCTTTTCCCTGAATCGTTCCCGCAACCTGGATCGCGGTGTTCCCCTTGTAGACGCCTGGGAAGGCGCGGAGCTTCTGAACCCCTTCCACGTAAACGTCGAGGGGGTCGACGCGGTAGCGCTCGAGCATGATGACGTCGCCCTTCTTGAGACCGACCACATCCTTGGCGCTCACTTCAGCGCGTCCGAGCTCCACGATGAGCTCCACCTTCGACGCGACGAGCCCCTCCTTGAACCGGTTGGCCCACTCGCGATCCACTTCCAGCGCGTCGCTCTGGAAACCGGCCTGCAGCTTCTCGCGCACGGGCTCCAGCATCGAGTAGGGGATGCAGATGGACACGACGCCCGAGGAGAACTCCATCTCGATCTCGAAGTGGACCACGACGACCACGTCCGTGAGCGGGACGATGTGCGCGAACTGGGGGTTGATCTCCGAGCGCTGGTGGGTGATCTTCACGTCGACGACCGCCTTCCAGGCCTTCTCGAAATCGACCAGCGCGTTGAGCACGACGCGCTTGATCAGGCGGTTCTCGATGGCGGTGAACTCGCGGCCCTCGATCTTGAAGCTCGACTGCCCGGAGCCGCCGAAGAGGATGTCCACCAGCGAGAAGATCACCTTCGACTCGACGACAAAGATCGCGCTGCCCCGCAGCGGCTCCATCCGGAAGATGTGCAGGCTGGTCGGGACCGGGAGCGTCTTCAAAAACTCGCCGAACTTCATCATCTCCACGGACAGGGCGCTGACCCCGACGACCCGGCGCAGCAGCGACGATAGGCTGAGCCGGAACAGGCGGGAGAACTTCTCCGTCGTCATCTCGAAGGTGGGCATCCGGCCCCGGATGATCCGGTCCTGGCTGGTCAGGTCATAGGTAATGACATCGCCCGGTTCGTGCTGCTCGGCCCGGTCCGTGTCGATCTCCCCGCCGGAGAGCCCCTTTAAGAGGACGTCCACCTCTTCCTGGGATAGGATGTTGGACATAGTCGATTCGGCTTATTCCGTCTGTTCCGTCTGTTTCGCCCCAATCCCCCTCCGTCCCCTCTTTCAAAGGGGGCGGTCAGCGGGATTTCTACCTTTCGCCTTCTACTGGACGACGAAGTCCGTGAAGTACACCTGGACCACCTTGCCCTTCGTGAGGTGGCTGTTGAGCCGCATGGCGATCTCTTCCTTGAGGCGCTGCTTTCCCTCGAAGTTGTTCAGGTCCTTGAATCCTTTCACGGTAAGGATGCCGAGGACCATGTCGCGCACCTTCGGCTTCATCTGCTCGAGCTCGGTCGCGGCCAGCGGGTCGGAGAGTTCGAAGTTCATGACGACCTTGAGATAGCGGTCTGCTTCGGCATCGGCCAGGTTGATGATGAACACGTCGGGGGCCCAGACGGCTCCGATGGGGGGCTTCGCGGGCGCCTGGGCCTCCTTGTTCGCCGATTTGCTCATGAAGAAATAGGCCCCCGCGCCGCCGCCGCCCAGCACGAGCAGGGCGACCACCGCGACGATGATCCACTTGAGTTTGGAGCCCTTCTTCTTTTCCTTGCCGCCCTCGGCAGCCTGTTCTTCCGGCTTGTTTTTCTCTGCGTCCTTGGCCATGGCTCCTGGGTTCGCTCCTTCGTTTTTGCGTTTCCGGTCCGGACCGGGCGCTCATGCGGCTTGACGGGTCAGGACCCGGTCGGCCCGCGCTGCCCGTCCCCGCCTCCCGCCGCCGGGCCGATTCCGCTGGACAGGCCACCGGGGCGGACCGCGGAGGCTCCGCGGGTGCACTGAGAGATAGGAGCAAATTCCATACCAATCGAAAGGGCAGAATTTTCAAGCGATTCCGGCATGCAGGGGCCGCCGGCAGAGGGATGCGGGCCGGTGCGACGGCGGGGGCTGCCGTAGCGGCGTCGATAGGAACTCCGGGGACGGCCGGGAGCGGGCCCGGCGGGTCAACAAATTGACGGTGGAAAGCACGGGGCCGGGTTGCCCCCCTCGGGCGGCTTACCGCCGTCCAGGGGCAACCCGGTCCGCTGGGTTAGCGCTTGATGTTCATCAGCGCCGTCATCATGTCGTCCGTCGTCGTGATGACCTTTGCGTTGGCCTGATAGGCCCTCTGGGCCGTGATCATGTTGATGAACTCCGTTCCGATGTCCGTGTTGGCCATCTCCAGCGAGTTGGAGGACACTTCGCCGAGGCCGCCCGCGCCCGGCGTGTTCACGATGGCCTGCCCCGACGTGAGGGTGGAGCTGAAGAGGTTCGAACCCATCTTCTGGAGGCCCCAGGGGTTGGGGAAGTCGGCGAGCGCCAGCTGCCCCAGCGATGCCGTCTGGCCGTTGGTGAAGTAGCCCGTAATGGTGCCGTCCTTCTCGATGGCAAGGCTCTTGAGCACGCCGGAGGGGTACCCGTCGTTGACGAGGGCCTTCACCGTCGAGGTGGAGGCATACCCGGTGATCGTCTCGGCGTCGGCCGAGGTGAGATCCCATGTCAGCATCCCCGACGCACCGATCGTGGCGCCGTTGGCCAGGCCGCTGAACGAAACGCTGATGTCGGCGGGGGCCACCGCCGTCGACGTGAACGGGAGGGTCAGCCTGTCGTTGACCGCCCAGGTACCGCCGAGGGTCACGGTGATGTCCGCGCCGCCCGAACCGTCGAGGTCAATGGCCAGCGTGTCGTCGCTGCCGAGGGTGCCGTAGCTCGTGATGCTCGCGTTCTCGTAGTCGGAGGTGGAATGGACGGACCAGACGTCGACGCCGTCTCGCTGCAGGACGAGGTTGCCCGTCTGGTAGATCTGCCCGTCACGGCCGTCCGCCAGGACCGCCGTGGCCGTGCCGCTTCCCGATCCGGTCGGGCTGCCCATGGCCGTGCTGTAGACGTGTTCGAGGTTGCCCACGCCGTCGAACGCGAGCCCCGTGTAGTTCTGGGTGTCGGCGGCATTGCCGTCGAGGGTGATGCTCATGCCCCATTCGCCGTCCCCCTCCGTTTTCATGTACGTCGCGGCAAGCGTGTGGGCCGCGCCGAGGGAGTCGTAGACCGTCTGGGACGAATAGAACGTGCTGCCCGTGGCGGTGCGCGCGTCGAGGTTGAGCCCCACCGAGAAGGACGTGGAGGCAACGGGGGCCGACTGGGCGTTTCTCGTGTTGATGTCGCCGAGGGCCGGCGAGGCCGGCGCGTAGCCCTGCACGCGGCAGTCGTTGATGTCGACGAGATAGCCGTCGCCGTCGATGTGGAAGGCGCCGGCCCGCGTGTAGTACTGCGAGCCGTCGGCGTCCTCGACGATGAAGAAGCCGCCGCCGTCGATCGCCAGGTCGAGGGAGCTGGAGGTGGACTCGAGGGACCCCTGGCTGAACTGGGTGGCCACATCGGCCACGGTGACGCCCTGGCCGATCTGCATGGATCCCGCAGAGCCGCCGGAGAGGCTCTGGCTCAACACGTTGGCGAAGTACATCTTACCCGACTTGAATCCCGTCGTGTTGGCGTTGGCGATGTTGTTCCCGATGACGTCCATCTGCTTGGAGCTGGCGTTGAGCCCCGAAATGGCGATCCAAAGTGCGCTTCCCATCTCACGATCCTCCTGTTTTTCCGGACTGGCTCCGGTGTCAATTCGAGCTGGTTTTCTTCACGGAGACGACGTCGCCGTAGGCAATCTCCCTGCCGCCCACGCTGAGATAGGTCACGCCGTCGCGGTAGTTCACCGCCGTCACCTCTCCCTGGACCATCGCGTCGACGCCCACCGATTTGCCGTTGCCGTCCACGGCGCTCACCTCGAAGGTGCAGTCGCCCGCCAGCGAACTCGGCGGGCTCCAGGTCAGCGTGTTCAAGCCCTGTCTCTGGTTCCGGAACGTCAGGGCATCGACAAACGCGCCGTTGGCGTCGTAGATCCGGACGAGGCCCTCCGCGGCATCGCTCTGGAGCTGATAGCTCAGCGAAACGGGGCTCCCTTCGGCATGGACCGTGCTCCCCTTTGCCAGGACCTCCCTGCCGATGAGGTTCACCGCCTGCGTGTTGCCCAGAGCCTGCTGCTGCTTGGTGAACGAGCTCAGCTGGGTGTTGATGTTCTGGAGCTGCTCCAGGCTCGAGAACTGCGCCAGCTGCGCCGTGAAAGCCGTGCCGTCCAGCGGGTTGAGCGGGTCCTGGTTCTTGAGCTGGGCAATCAGCATCTTGAGGAACTCGTCCTTGCCCAGGACCGTTTTCGTGCCGCCTGTTGCGGCCGTCGTGGAGCCGGTCGCGGACTGTACCGTGTTCGTGTAACTCATCGTTCAACTCCTCCCGGTTTCGCTTCCCGTCACGCAAAAACGCTGAGTCCGCCGTCCCCCGCGCGGCGATGCCGCATCGCGGATTCCTGTGCGGCGGGCTCTTCGTCCCGGCCGGGTTTTCGGTCTTGTGCGGTCCGCGAATCCTCGCGGGCAAACCCCGCCTCCCGCCAGAAGTCCGAACCGCCCTCATCGGGCCGGTTCTGGACGAGTACCTCCAGGCGGTCGATCTCGAACCCCTTGTCCTGAAGCGCGTTGCGCAGGTCGTCCATGCCCGCCTGGAGAAGCTGCTTGACCTCCTGGTTGTCGGCCAGCATCACCATCTTCACGCGGTTGTCCTGGACCACAACGTCGAGATCCAGGGTGCCGAGCCGCGGGGGCTGCAGGCTCAGAACGACGCGCCCCGATCCGTCGCGGAGAATTTGGGCCGCCCCTTCGAGCACCTGGCTCATCACGGCCTGCGGCTTCGCGGCGGTAAGCCCTCCGGCCGTTTTCCCCACCGCGAAGGCGGAACGTTCCCCCGCAACCGCGATCGCGTCCCGGCCTTCCGCCGCGCCGCCTCTCGAGGCCGACAGCTTTTTCCCCGGGCCCGCGTCGGCCGTCTTTTCCTGTTGCATCTCGGCCTGTCCGGCAACCGCACCCTTCACGTCCTCGACGGACGGGGCGGCGGCAAAGGCCTTTCCTTGCTGCGTATTCGCCTCGGGAGAGAAGAAGGCCTGCTGGGGTTTTGCCGGTTTCGCGCCCCGCGCTTTCTGAGGTACCGCCCCCTCCTCGCCGCCCGAGAGATTCTTGAGGACCTCCCCTTCCTTCGCCGTCATCGACTTGACGGCATGGATCCCCTGGCCGCGGCTCAGGGCCTCGCCGTTGACGAAGCCGGTCCTCTGGGGCGCCTTCTTCTGACCGGCCGCGCTCCCGTGGTTCAGGATCAACTCCTTCAGCAGGGACTCCTCGGCCCCGGTGAGGGCGCCTTTTTTCGCCGGTTCGGCGGCCTGCGCGGCGGGTTGGGTTTCCGCGCCGGGGCCCTTTTCCCCGGCCGCTTTCATGGCCTGCCCGGCCAGTCCCCGGGCATGATCCAGGGTCTCCCCGGCCTGCACCTCCACGGGGATCCGCTTCCCGCCGGAGAAGCGCTTCTTCGATGCCTGCAGCGGCTCCACCGCCGTTCGGGCGCCCTGTTTCACCTTCTCCGCGGCACCCTCCGCCGGCTCCTCCGCGCCCGACTTGTGGGCCAGCTTCTTCGACTGGAGGATCTCGGCAAACGATGCCGTGAGCCCCGCAGCGGTCGCATCCCGGGTGTCGTCCCGTTCGTCGCGCTTCCTGCCGGGCGCCACGTCCCGGCTTTTGGACGCTTCCGCGGGGGCAACGGGATCAAGCTGAATCTGCACACCTGAAGGATTCATATTCGCTCCTCTCGGGATTGTGACGATCTCGTTGAGCAACGCGTGTGCCACGGCGGAAGGGTCTCGGGTATCGGGTCTCGGGTATCGGGGAACAGGAAGACTCAAATCCACTGACATCATTACGAATATTTGCCGTTTCCGCCGCCGGCACTCCGGCTTTTCATCTTCGCGGGCCATGGGATCGGAATGGGAAAATGCAGGGGTGCTCGGGCAATTATTTCCCCCGCGCCCGGGCGGACCGGGCAAATTTTCACGCCTGGGCCCCGGACAAAGACCGTCCCGGTCCGGCAGGATTCGCCGAGGAGATTGCGGGCTCGCAACATCGCCCATGTCCTCAAGGAAACCGGACATCGTGCCGAAATACAATGTAAGCGAACCCTATTGCAGGCTCAGGCAGGGATGATGTCCATTACCGGTGCAGGTGCAGCCGCCCTTTTTTCCTCCATGCAGAGCGATCCCCAGGCTCTCGAGTACTACGCGGGCAAGGCCCTCGAGAGGGGGCTCGACCTGTATCAGAAGGAGCAATACAGCGGCGCCGCCTCGGCTTTCCGAATCTCTCTTTCGCTGGCCCCGTCGTCGTCGAATGCCGTCCATGCGGCCCAGTACATGTCGAACGCCTACCTGGCCATGGGGGACTCGGAGAGCGCCCTGAAATGCCTCGAGACATTCGCCGAGCAGAATGCGTACCTGGACGCCGCCCACGCCAACCTCGCCCGGTTTCTTTTCTCGCAGGATCGCATTGACGAGGCCGTTGCAGAGTACAAGCAGGCGGCCGATCTCAACCCGACCGCAAACAACCGCTACTCCCTCGGCCAAGTCTATCTGAAGGCGGGGAACTACGCCGGGGCGGAAGAGGAGTTCATGGCGGTATCCCTGATGGCCCCCGACGATCCCGCAGCCTACCTGGGCCTGGGCCAGACCTACTCCGCGCAGGAGCAGTACGACCTCGCGATCCGGTCCATCAAGACCGCCATCGACAAAAAGCGCGATTTCTACGAGGCCTATACCGAGTTGGGCTTCACGTACGCCGACATGGGGGAAATGGACCTGGCCCAGGAGATCTTCGAATACCTGGAAGACAAAGACGCCGGTCAGGCCGACCTGCTGAGCCGCTACATGTACAAGGCCGACCCCCCGAAGATCGTCATGACCTTCGCAGACAGCACGTTTGCGCACTACCGGCCCGCCCGCACGGCGGTCGCGGACCTCGACGGCACGCTTTCCGCGGCCGGCGCCTCCAGGCTGTTCTTCGTGAAATTCCAATTCGACAAGGAAATGGACAGGGAGTCCGTCGAGGAGCCGACCAACTGGTCGATCGGCAGGGCGGGCGGATACGGCGCGGACCGGTACAACTACGGTCTTTCGATCCCGTCCACGGAGATCACGGTCCCCACCCTGCCGGATTACGTGGCCTACGACTCCCGGAATCTCACCGCCACGGTCTATTTCAAGATCACCCAGAACGCGACGGCCGACGGCACCCTCGACCCGGGCCACATCCAGTTCACCTTCCGGGGGACGGACCGCTTCGAACAGAAAATGGACCCCCGAAAGGATCAGTGGACCGGCTTCTCGGGGCTCTTCTGAGCAGGTACAGGGTTCAGGGGACAGGGACGGCGGAAAAGGCCGGCCGTCGGGTTGAACGAAACGGGGATTGGTGAACGTCACCAATCCCCGTATTTCTCGACTGAATGGACCGAAAAGACCGGACAGACTGAATAGACCCTCTTACGGGGCCGGCTCCGGTTTGTTCGGGGTGCCGGTGATCTCCCTGGCGATCTCGGCGGCCCGCTGGGCGCTGATGTGGCCCCAGACCGCGCCCGCTTTCTTGCTCTTCATGTTCATGAGAATCCCGGCGGCGAGTTTCTTGTCCATTTTTTCGAGCATGGGACCCGCCTGGGCCGGCGGCGTGGCTTCGAACACGTTGGCCAGGTCCCGGAGCCTCTTGTCCTCGGCCGCCTTCACGGTGTCGAGCATGCCGGAGAGTCTGTCCTCGAGCCCCTTGAGCGCGTCGATCTTTACGATGATCTCCCCTTTCAGGGCCTGCAGCTTCTTCTCCTCCTCCCGGATCGCGCTCTCGCGGCTGTCGAGCTGCTTCTCGCGCTCGGCCAGCGACGCGGCGAGCTTCCGCTCCTTCGCAAGGCTGTCCTCGGCGGACTCCCGAGCCGGCCCCTTTTCCTGCGCCTTCTGCGGCACGTTGGCAATGGCGTGATCGAGATCGAGGACCGAGGAGGCCTCCGGCAGCATGTTCTGCAGCACGCCGCCCGCCGCCGCGAGCTTGATGACGATCAGCGCCACCACAAGGATTTCACAGATGATGATCAGTCTTCTCATCGCCGGACCTCTTCAGAAACCGCATGATGCCCTGTTCGTTCAATTCCACCGATTCCCTGTGGTTCCACTCTTTCCAGTACTGATCGAACTTCTTCTGCCGGAGGATCTCCATGATCTTCCGACGCTTCACGGCCTCCGAGAGCTCCTCCCGCTTCGCCTCGAGGGCCTTTTCCCGATCGGCGATCAGGACCACCTGGGCGACCTCCCGCTGCCTCAGGCCCCGGATGTACCCGAAGGCGAGGCCGATCTCGCCTGCGTTGAGACTGCCGCCCTGCCGGCGCATCAGCTCCGCGAGCACGGCCTCCTTCTCGCCGCGGATCGAGCGGAGCCGCTCCTTCTCGACCTCCAGGCCCCGGACCTGCGCGGAAAATTCCTGCAAGACCTGCTCCTCCGCCAGCTTGCGCACGTTCAGGACCTGTTCGAACCGGAACCGAAACATCGTTTTTCACCCTCACGTCGGGAGGAGAGGCCGGAAACGGGTTCTGCTTCCATTCCGCTCTTCCGCGCTTCCTCGCTTCATGATTTCAATACCCGGCCGGCGTCGGACCGGCACGGGGTGGATTCACTCAAAGAGAGCGAATAGCTGCCGCCGGCTCTCCTCGAAACCCACCTTCTCGTTCATGTCCTGCCGCAGGTAGGCGTTGACCCGGTCGACCATCTTGACGGCGTAGTCGATCTCCGGGCTGCTTCCCGCCACGTAGGCGCCGATGTTGATCAGATCCTCGGCCTTCCGGTACGTGGCGATGATGTTCAGCAAATCGTTCGCGCGCTTGCGCTGCTCGCCGTCGACGATGTCGATCATGACGCGGCTGACGCTCTCGAGCACGTCCACCGCCGGGTAGTGATTCTTCGCGGCGATCGCGCGCGACAGCGCAATGTGCCCGTCCAGGATGGAGCGCGCCGCGTCGGCGATGGGCTCGTTGAAGTCGTCGCCCTCCACGAGCACGGTGTAGAGCCCCGTGATGCTGCCCCGACCCTCGACGGGCCCCGTCCGCTCCAGCAGCTTCGGCAGAAGGCTGAACACCGACGGCGTGTACCCCTTCGTGGCCGGGGGCTCGCCGACGGAGAGGCCCACCTCGCGTTGCGCCATGGCAAAGCGTGTGAGCGAATCCACCATGAGGAGCACGTCGGCGCCCTGGTCCCGGAAATACTCCGCCACGGACGTCGCCACGTAGGCCGCGCGCATGCGGATCAGCGGGTGGCGGTCGGAGGTGGCGACGATCACGACGGAGCGCCGCAGCCCTTCGGGCCCCAGGTTCTTCTCGACGAACTCGCGGACCTCGCGCCCGCGCTCGCCGATCAGGCCGATCACGTTCACGTCGGCCTTCGTGTAGCGGGCGATCATGCCCATGAGGATGCTCTTCCCCACCCCGGAGCCGGAGAAGATGCCCATCTTCTGGCCCTTGCCGCAGGACAAAAGGCCGTTGAGGCAGCGGATGCCGAGATCCATGGGCTCCGCGATCCGGCCCCTCTGCAGGGGGTTGATCGGCTCGGCGTACAGCGGATAGTCGTCGTCGAGCTCGATGGGACCCCGGCCGTCGATGGGGTTGCCCAGGCCGTCGATGATCCGGCCCAGGAGCTTTTTCCCGACCGCGATCGACGCCTTCCGGCCGAGCGATACGATCTTGCAGCCCGGTCCCACGCCCTGGAGGTGGTCCAGCGGCATGAGAAGGACCTTCCCCTTCCGGAACCCGACCACCTCGGCCCGGAGCGTATCGCAGGCCCCGCCGTTTGCGAAGATGTTGCACATCTCGCCGACGGAGCTTGCCGGACCGTGGCCCTCGACCATCAGGCCGATGATCTCGCTCACCGTCCCGTTCACTTTGATCGGGTTGAGTTGGTCGAGGATGCGGTTGTAGCGGTTGAAATCCAGGGTCATGTCACTGCTCCGCAGCAGGGTTCAGGGTCCAGGGTCCGGGATTCAGGATTTCGGGCCGTTCTGCAGGAACGCCTTCAGGATCTCCTCGAGCTGCTGCTCCAGGGTGGCGTCGATCTCGCCGAAGGCCGTCTCGATGACGGCGCCCCCGGCGCCGATGCCCTCGTCCGCTTCCAGCGTGATCGAGCGGATCCCCTCGAAACCGGCGATGAGGGCAGGGGTCAGCTTCGAGACCCGCTCGTGGTCCCTCGGGTTGAGCCGGACCTTGATGCGGTCACGGTCCAGGACGTTCTTGACGGCCTCCCGCAGGACGCCGAGGATCACGTCGCGGTCCATCGCCACCTCCCGGCGGACGACCTTCCGCGCCACGGCGATGACGAGCTTGAGCACCTTCGCCTCCCCGCGCTCCAGGATGCTTCGGCGGATGTTCTCCACCTCGAGAAGCAGCTTCTTGAGGCTCTCGGCCGTCGCGGCCAGTTCCTTCTCCCGCGTCTCGCAGCCCTTGCGGAACCCCTCGGCGTGGCCCCTCTCGTAGGCATGCTTCACGGCGGCCTCGATCTTCTTTTCCGACTCGACGAGGATCTCCTCGACCCGGGAGCGGCGCGGGGCCGGCCCCTGGGAGAGGTTCTCGCAGCCGAAGTCGGCCGGCACGAAGCGGGGCTTCTCCGTCCGGGGACCGTCCACGACCTTGACATTCTGGGACTTGATGACCCGGTTAGACGAATGCATCGCCCTCCTCGCGCAGCAGCTGGATGCGGCCCTCGGCCTCGAGCCGCTTGCAGATGTCCAGGATCGCCCGCTGGCTCTTCTCCACCTCGGAGAGGCGCACGGGCGGCATCATCTCGATGTCCTCCTTCAGCATCTCGGCGCCGCGCTTGGACATGTTCTTGAAGATCTTCTCGCGGCCCTCGGCCACGACGACCTTGAGCGCCCTGGCGAGGTCCTCGCTCGAGACCTCGCGCAGCAGTTCCTGCATGCTGCGGTCGTCGAGCTTCAGGATGTCGTCGAAGGTGAACATCATCCCGCGGATCTCGGAGGCCAGGTCGGGGTCCGACCCGTCGAGCGAGGAGATGATCGCGCTTTCGCTCGTGCGGTTCATCCGGTTGAGAATCTCCGCCATGAGCCGCACGCCGCCGATCTCCTTCTCGCTGGCGGCCCCGGAGATCAACTCGCTCTCGAGCGTCTCGGCCACGTCCTCGATGAGGTCCGTGGGAACGCTCTTGAGGCTCGCCATCCTCCGGACGATCTCGATCTGCATCTCCGGGGAGAGGGATTCCATGATCTCCGCGGCCTGCTCGGGGCGCAGGTGGGCGAGGATGAGCGCCGTGGTCTGCGGGTGTTCCATCTTCGTAAAGTCTTTCAGGAGCTTCGGGTCGATGTCCCGCAGCTTCTCGAAGATGGGGTTCTCGCTGATCTTGTCCTTCTCGTCCTCGAGGGCCGTCAGGATGCTCCCGGCCTGCTCGGGGCCCAGGGCCTTCAGGACGATGTTCTTCGCCACGTCCTCCTTGACGGAGACGATCCCGCCTTTCTCCTTCGCCAGGTCGCAGAACTCCTTCGCGACGTTCTGGACGTCTCCCGCCGAGATGCTCGTGATCCGGCTCATGTACTTGCTGATGCGGCGGACTTCCGCGGCCCGGAGGTTCTTCATCACCCCCGCGGCGAGTTCCTCGTCGAGGGAGAGCAGAAGGATGGCTGCCTTTTCTTCGTTGTTCATTGCACCAAACCAGGGTATCGGGGATCGGGTCTAGGGAATCGGGTTTGACGGTACAGGGATTTTCATTTTTCTCTTCTCTTCAACCCTATACCCTATACCCGTGACCCTATACCCGTCTGTCACTTGATCCAGTTCCTCAGCAGCTCGGCGAAGCGCTTGGAGTCCGCCGAGGCCATGTGCCGCACGATGTCGGCCTCCGTCAGCTCGCGGGACGCCTGCGGGGCGCCGAGGGAAAGCGTCACGCCGTCCCCTCCCCTGAGCTCGCCCGCGGCCGCGGGCACCTCGCGGATCGAAACCTCCGTCTGCCGGCCCCGCTCGGCGAGCATGCGCACGAGAGGCTTCACGACGAAGAGCGCCGCCAGGATGACCACGGCCAGGATCACGAGATACCGGACGAGCGGCAGGAAGACCGTCAGCTTGTCCAGCCAGGACTTCTCGGGCAGGTCGGAGGAAAGGTCCACCTTCTTGAACGGGACGTTCGACACGACGACCTGGTCGCCGCGCTTCGCGTCGAACCCCGAGGACTTCTTCACCAGGTCCTCCAGCGCGGTCAGCTCCTTCTCGGGGCGGGGCTGGTACTCCTCGGCGCCCTTGTCGTTCTTCGCGTAGACGCCGTCGACGAGCACGGCGATGGAGAGTTTTTTCACGTCCCCCACGGGCATGACGGTCTTGTTGACCGTGCGGCTGATCTCGTAGTTGATCGTCTCGTCGGACTTCTCCCGGTTCGTCCCGGCCGGCCGCGCAGGGGGCGCCGCCGCCTGCCGGGCCGTCGTCGCCACCGAGCTCTCGCCCATCGAGCCGGAGGTGCTGCCCGACTTCTCCTGCGAGCGCTGCACGCTGCGGATGGCGGGCTCCTCGGAGTCGTACTTCTCCTCGGTCTTCTCCATGACCCGGAAGTCCAGGTCGGCGGAGATGCGCACGACGGCCTTCCCCTCGCCGACGACCTTCTCCAGCATGGAGGTGATGCGGCTCGTGAGGTCCTTCTCGACGTTCTTCTTGTACTCGATCTGGGAGTTGGACAGCTGGGCCATCTCGCCCCCCTCGGTCACCTTCGAGAGGACCTTCCCGCTCGAGTCCACGATCATGACGTCGCGGGGGCTCATCCCCTCGATGGAGCTCGAGACGAGGTGGGCGACGCCCTGGATCTGCTGCTCGCTCAGATTGCGGCCGCTCTTGAGCTTCACGATGACCGAGGCCGTGGGCTTCTTCTGGTCCTCGGAAAAGAGGGACTTCTTCGGGATGGCCAGGTGCACCCGGCTCTGCTGGATCTCGTCGAGGCTGTTGATCGTCCGGGTCAGCTCGCCCTGGAGAGCGCGCTGCAGGTTGAGCTGCTGGACGAACTCGGTGACGCCCAGGTTCTTCGTGTCGAAGATCTCGAAGCCGACACCGCCGCCCTTCGGGAGCCCCGAGGCGGCCAGTTCGAGCCGCAGCTGCGACACCTGCTCGCCGGGCACCGAGATCGTGTCCCCCCCGGGGGAAAGCTGGTAGGGGATTTTCTTCTCCTGGAGCCGCGACGTGATCTGACCGGCGTCCTCGGCGGAAAGGTTCGTGAAGAGGACCCTGTAGTCCGGCTGGTTGATGAAGACGACGGCCAGCGCGATGCTGGCCATCGTGGCGGCTGCCGCTGCGAGAATCGTGAGTTTCCGGCCGGCCGGAAGGGACTGGAACCCCTTCCACATCTGCGTGAAAATCTGATCCATGGGTGGTTGATCCCTCACTCCTTCAGGAGAATTTCAGTACCCGTCATCGAAGCGCGCAATCCGGAACGAGGTGGAGCAGGAACCGCCGCGGATGACAGAGGGCAGAAACCCGATCGTTAGACCTGCATCCTCATGACTTCCTGGTACGCTTCCAGGATCTTGTTCCGGACCTGCATCATGGCCCGGAAGGACAGGTCGGCCTTTTCCAGCGCGATCATCGCGTCGTGGATGCTTCCCGACTGGCCGAGCTGGACGTTCGTGATCGCCTTGTCGGCGCTGTTCTGCAGCTGGTTGATCTCAGTGACCGCCTGCTTCAGCATGTCCCCGAACGAGCCCTGCGGCTTGCCCGGGGTGTTCCCGGCGGGCCCGGGGGCCTGCGCGGAGGGCTGGAAGACGTCGTGCCGCGTCGTGATCTTGTTCATGCGCTGTGCTCCTTCACGGGCCGGCGGGGCCTGCCTCCCCCGGCCTGTCCCGAAACGTTACTTTCCGATGTCGAGGGCCTTGAGGACCATGTTCTTCGAGGCGTCCATGGCGGTCACGCAGGCCTCGTAGGCCCGGTTGGCCGTGATCATGTCGGCCATCTCCGTCACCACGTTCACGTTGGGGTAGGTGACGAACCCCTGCTCGTCGGCGTTGGGGTGCGCGGGGTCGTGAACCTTCTTGAGCCCCTCCGCATCCTCGATGACCTCCTGCACCTTCACCTGGGAAAGCGCATCGTGGAGGGCCGCGCCGAACTTTCCGCTCACGGGCTCGGCGGCCAGCACGGCGACCTTTCTCTTGTAGGGCCCCCCTTCCGGGGTCTGGATCGTGCTCGCGTTGGCGAGGTTGCTCACGATGACATCCATCTTCTTGCGCTGGGCCGTGAGCCCCGAGGCGCAGATGTCGAAGGACGTGATGAAATCCATTATTTACCCTCCCTCAGGACCGTCTGCAGTCCCTTGAACTTGCGCGCCAGCATTTCGACGGCGGCGTTGTGCATGAGGTGGTTCTCCGCGATCGTCACCATCTCCTTGTCCAGGCTCACCCGGTCGCCCGTGCGCACCACGGAGAGGCTCCCCCCCGCCGTCTGGGCAGGCAAATGTTTCCCGTGGGTCCGGGCCATGCGGACACCCTTCTGCCGCATCGAGTCGATCAGGTTCTCGAAGTCGACATCCTTGGGCTCGTAGCCCGGGGTGTCGATGTTGGACACGTTGGAGGCCAGGACCTGGTGCCGCTGCGACCGGGCGCCCACGATGCCCGAGAGCATGCCGACCGTTTTGCTGAAGAGGCTGTTCATGCAGATTTTTCCCCGTTCAAAGAATCCACGGGAAAACTTTGCAAGGCATGTGCCAAAGAAAAGTGCACGGAGAAACAGATAGATAGGCCATTTTGGGACAGCGGGATGGAAGCGTTCTAAAACCGGGGGTCCAAAGTATCAAGGCTTGATGTCGGCCGAAGAAGTCGGCTGGTCAATGCGACAAATGGCGGGGGTCAGAAATGGACCCTTGAGCAGGGTATGCCTGTACCCTGTACCCGGCACCCTCTTTTCAGGCCTCGGCCCCCATATCCGGCGAGCCCGGATCGTGCTTGTACTCGTTGAGCTTGTTGCGCATGGTCCTCACGCTGATCCCCAGGAGCTCGGAGGCCTTCGTCTTGTTCCCCTTGACCCTTTTCAGGGTGCTGAAGATGAGGTTCTTCTCCATGTCGCGCAGCGTCACCGCCTCGCCCTCCGGGGCCGCAGCGGATGCCCGGCCGGGGTTGCCCTGCCCGGTTGTTGCGATGCCGTCGAGGTCGAGGTGGTGCGGCTCGAGCGTGTCGCCGCGGCAGACGAGGACAGCCCGCTCCATCACGTTCTCCAGCTCCCGCACGTTGCCGGGCCAGGGGTAGGCGGCAAGCGCCTCGAGGGTCCCGGCGGCCAAACCCGGTCTCTTCCGGCCGTTCTCGGCGGCGTATTTCGCGAGGAAGTGCCCCGCCAGGGACGCGATGTCGCCCTTGCGCTCCCTGAGCGGCGGGACGCGGACGGGGATCACGTTGAGCCGGTAGTAGAGGTCCTCGCGGAACTTCTTTTCCTGGATGCACTTCTTCAGATCCGAATTGGTCGTTGCGATGATCCGCGCGTCCACGGGGATGGGGTCCTTCCCGCCCAAGCGGTCGATCTCGGACTCCTGGATCACCCGGAGGAGCTTCGCCTGCAGCGGCATGTCCATCTCGCTCACCTCGTCGAGCAGCAGCGTCCCCCGGTCGGCCAGCTCGAACTTCCCGATCCGGCGCTGGGCGGCACCCGTGAAGGCGCCCTTCTCGTAGCCGAACATCTCGCTTTCCAGGAGCGTGTGGGGGATGGCCGCGCAGTTGACGGCGACGAAAGGCTGGTTTCTCCGGGGGCTGTGGTGGTGGATGAAACGCGCCAGCAGCTCCTTCCCCGTCCCGCTCTCGCCGTGGATGAGGACGCTCGAGCGGCTCTTCGCGATGTTCTTGAGGAACTCCAGCAACTCGGCCATCCGGGCGTCTTCCGTCACGATCTGCCGCTGGTGCGCGCGGCTCGCTCCCGCCGTCTCCGGGGCGCCTTCGCCGGCGGGCTCCGGCTCCTGGCCCCGCTCGAGGACGTTCTTCACGACCCCTTCCAGGTCGTCGAGCGAAAAGGGCTTCATGACGAAGTCCGCGGCGCCCTGCTTCATGGCCTCCACGGCCGTGTTCACGGTCCCGTAGGCGGTGATGACGATGACGGGGGTGTCGGGGGCCTGGCTCTTCACGTTCTTGAGCAGCTCGAGACCGCCCATCTTGGGCATGCGGATGTCCGTGATGACCATCTCGTAGGCCCCCTTGCGGAACTTCGCCAGGGCGTCGGCGCCGTCGACGGCCGTCTCCACGGGATAGCCGCAGCTCACGAGGCAGTCCGTGAGCGAGGTTCGCATGAAGGGGTCGTCGTCGACGACGAGGATGGGCCTGAGTTTCGCGTCCGTTTCTATCATGTCCGTTTCTTCCCCTCTTACCTTCTTACCCTCACACCCTCTCACCTTCTGCATCCGGTTCCGCGAGCGGCAGCAGGACGGTGAATACGCTCCCGCCCCGCACCCCCCGCTCCACGTCGACGGAGCCGCGGTGCAGATCGATGATGTTGTGCACGATGGCGAGCCCCAGGCCGCTGCCGCCGTCGCGCGTGCTGAAGAAGGGGTCGAAGATCCGCTTCCGGTCCGCTTCGGGGATTCCCGGCCCCGTGTCGGCAAAGCGCAGCTCGATGGTCCTTTCCATGCCCGGCGTGAGCGCCGGGTCTCTGTGCAGCCGGGTTTCGAAGGCCAGTTCGCCTCCCCCCCGCATGGCCTGGACGGCGTTGAGGATGACGTTGAGGAACACCTGCTTCAGCAGTTCCCCGTCGGCCCGGACGACGGGCTCGCCCTCGGCCAGCCGCACGCTCAGCCGGATGTCCTCCTTCTCGAGGATCTCCCCCGAGAAGCGCAGGATGTCCCGCAGCACATCGTGAATCCGCAGGTCCCGGAATTGGGGCTCCGGCTTGCGGGTGAAGAGCAGCAGGTTGGCGATCTTGTTGTCCACACTGCGCACGGAGTGGAGGATCCGGGCGGCGCGGTCGCGGCTCTTCTCGTCGGCCAGTCCCTTCAGAAGGAGCGATGCCGACAGGGCGATGCTCCCGAGGGGGTTGCGGACCTCGTGGGCGATGTTGGCCGCCATTTCCCCCATGGCTGCGAATTTCTCGCTGCGCTTGGCCATCTCCTCGAGCTTCTCCACGCGGGTGACGTCGAGCAGGATGTGCACCGTACCCAGGTCGCCGCCGTCCCGGGCCTTCACGGCGGACGTGAGGACCTCGAGGATGTTCTCGCCCAGGCGGACCCTGCGCCGGCCCTGGAACTCGCCGGGCAGCGCCGCTCCGGGGCTCAGCCCGGTGAGGCGCCCGGCACAGCCGTTCATCATCGTGACGCGGCCCCGGAGGTCCGTGACGACGACCCCCGTCGTGAGGCTCTCCAGGATGGTCTCCAGGTAGTTCCGCACCTCCTCCTTCTCGGCGAGGAGGGTCTCGAGGCGCCGGTTCTTCTGTTCGAGTTCACGGTTGAGGCTTTCGAACTTGGCCTCGAGGCTCCGGAAGGCCTCCTGGAGCTTCGCGGTGGCCGAGTTGAAGCTCTCGAAGGATCTCTGCAGGACGTCGATGCCGCCGGCCGTGCCTTCCGCCGGCCCGTCCGGCCGCTGTGCGTTGTCGTTCAGCATGTGCCCTATTTCGTCGAAAGGTACTTTCGGTACTTCTCCGTCCACGCGGCCTCGGAGAGGGTGTAGTCGATGGTCTTGTTCCAGAAGTCGTCGCCGGTGCGGACCTTCAGCTCCGAGAAGACCCGGTTGGCCTCGGTGAGGTTCTTCATCTCCACATACCCCTTTCCGAGGTGGTAGAGGGTCCAGGGGTTCTGCGAACCTCCCTGGGCGCTCTCGACGGCCTGCTTGTAGGCGGCGACGGCCTCGCCGTACTTCCGGGTCAGCAGGTAGCAGTCCCCGGAGCCGGCCAGCGCATCCTGCAGGACCCGGCTGTTTGCCGCCTTGTCCTTTGCGGACTGGCGGATGGCCAGGTCGAACTGCTGCAGCGCCGACGGGCAGGCATCGCTGAAGCGCAGGGCGACGCCGTAGCTGCGGTGCAGGGCGGCCGCATCGGGCATGCCCTCGCCCGCGACGTCCGCGTAGGACGCCGCCGCTTTCGGGTACTGCCCTTTCCGCAGGTAGAGGTCCCCCTGGAGCCGCTGCAGGGCCTGGCGATCCTCCCGGTCGAGCATCGCGGCCTGCCGGGAGAGCTCCGTCACGAGGCGCTCCGCCTCGTCGTAGTGCCGCTCGCGGTAGCTCACGTCCGCCGCGATCACCAGCAACGCGTTTCGGTTTCGGCCGTCCCTCTCGATCATCAGGAGGTGGTCGGCGACGCGGCGCGCCTCGCGGTACAGGCCGACCCGCCGCAGGCTGTCTGTGATCCGGTACCCGGTCTCGAAATCGACGGACTTCACCCAGGCGCCCTCGTAGGCCGACAGGAAGGTGTCGGCCACGCGCAGGTAATCCCCCCTGGCATAGTCCTCGTGGACCAGCAGCTCCGTGCTTCCCTTCAGGGTCTGCAGCCCCGCATCCCGGCAGCGGCCGTTCGGGAAGCGCTTGAGCTGGGTGAAGCTGGCGAGGAACGCCTCGCGGTACTGCTTTCTCTGGTACAGGGCGTAGGCTTTCTGGAAGAGGATCCGCTCGGTCAGCTCCAGGCTCGGGAGATCCTTCTCGAGAACCTTGTCATAGGTCGCCACGGGGTCCCGGTAGTGCTCGGCGCCGGCCATGTGGACGGGGAGCTTGAGCCCCGGGGTCTTCACGCCGATGTTGGCCATGATGACGGCGCTTTCCACGGCCTCCTTGGTGTCGGGGTACTTCTCGATGACGGCGCCGAACGCGCGGAGCGCCGAGTCGTACTGCTGCATTTCGGTGAGCGAGCGGGCGATCAGGTAGCTCATCTCCTTGCGGAAGGGGTCCTGCGGGTAGAGGTTGATGTAGTAGGAGAAAACCCCGATGACGCTGTCGAAGGCGCCCTGCCGAAAGTAATGGAACCCCAGGCTCACGAGGGTCTCCCGGGGGATGTCCCGGTAGTCCGGCCAGCGCCGGATGGCTTCCCCGAAGGCCTCGTCGGCCTTCTTCGGGTCCTGCATCTGGCTCTGGCATTCGGCGATCCAATAGAAGCAGGCCTTCGACCGGGGCCCGCCGGCGAACTGCCGGATGTAGGACCGGAAGGCGTCGATGGCCGAGCTGTACTTGCCCTTCCGGTAGAGATCCACCGCTTCGGCGTAGAGGGTCTCGTCCTCCGCGAGGCCTGCGCCCGCCTTGCCGCCTCCCGCCTCGAAGGGCTGAAACTTGAAATGCTCCGGTTCCGGCAGGCCCGCCGTCACCGAGTCTGCCACCGCCGACTGCAGTTTCGACGCATACAGCGGGGGTTTCTTCCCCGAGCGGGACGTCTCGGGCGGCGCCGTCTCGATCTTCACCTGGGGATGGATTTTCGTGTCCTTCAGATTCGCGGGCTTGGGGGCCTGCGGCGCTGCCGCGGCCGCGGCAGGCGCACGCTCGACCGCGGCCTTCTTCGGCGCATCGGCAGCCTGGATTCTACGAACGGCGTAGAAGCGGATGACCTTTTTCTGTTCCAGCTTCGCCCCCTCGCGGGACGCCTCCTCGGCGCCCGCGAAGCGGCCGATGAAGACCCGGTGCCGGCCGTCGTTCCCGTCGGGCTTCAGGGAAAACGCTTCGACCCCCTTGCCCTGCAGAAGCTTGACCTGCTCGGCGGCCTTTTCGGCGCCGGGGTAGGAACCCACGTGAAGGCTGTAGACGCCTCCGCCCTTCCCGGCCGGCGCGGCATGCGACACGACCGCAAGGAGCAGGATGAGGGCAAGGCAGGCAATGGGCAGTTTTTTCATGGTCACTCTCGGTTTGCGGGGTGCAGGCTCCGGTAGGCGCACCACCGCCTGCCCAGAAGATAGCAATGGTTATGCCATGGGAAAACGGGGCTAGGGTATCGGGTATAGGGTATCGGGGGGGAAAATTCGGGTATCGGGGATGTCTGCGCTCTGACGGGACGTCCGGTCTCTTTGCGGCGCTCCTGAACCGGCGACTGGCGCGATCAGGCAGCCGGGTCCGCTCCCGGCTGCGCCGCGACCTGTCGAAGGGTCGATTGAAAACTTGAGGAGCCTGTCAAAAAAATGACATACAGCCTCCGGAGAGCTTACAAAGAAATCCCCCTTTCATCCCCCTTTGAAAAAGGGGGAAAGAGGGGGATTTGACGGAACAGACGGAATAGACGGAACAGACCGGATAGACCCGGCGCGTTGCGCCGATCAGCTGATGTTGAACCTTTTCAATTTTTCTACGAACGTCGTCCTGTTCAGGTTCAGCAGCTTTGCCGCGCGGTTCTTCACCCCGCCCGTCTTCTCCAGGGCCTTGAGCAGCAGGTCTTTCTCGAACTGGTCGACCACCCCGTTGTACTCGATCCCGTCCTCGGGGATGTCGACGACGCTCAGCACCTCGCTCTTTCCCTTGCCGACGCTGAGAATCTTGGGCGGGAGGTCGTCGACCTTGATCATCCCGTCTTCCCGCATGACGACGAGCATCTCGATGAGGTTCTCGAGCTCGCGGACGTTGCCCGGCCAGGAGTAGCGCATCATGTAGTTCGAGGCCTCGGGGGTGAGCCCCTTGACGTTCTTCTTCTTGAGCTTGTTGAACTTCTGGAGGAAGTGATTGACCAGGACGGGGACGTCCATCTTCCGGTCGCGCAGGGGCGGCAGGGTGATGGGGATGACGTTGATGCGGTAGAACAGGTCCTCGCGGAACCGCTTCTCCTGGACGGCCTTCTCGAGGTCCTGGTTCGTGGCGCAGATGATCCGCACGTCGGCGTTGATCGTCTTGACCCCGCCAATGCGCTCGAACTGCTTTTCCTGGATGACGCGGAGCACCTTGACCTGGAGCGCGGGACTCATGTCGCCGATCTCGTCGAGGAAGATCGTCCCCCCCTGGGCGAGCTCGAAGCGGCCCACGCGGCTCTTGATGGCGCCCGTGAAGGCCCCCTTCTCGTGGCCGAACAGCTCGCTCTCGAGGAGTTCCTCGGGGATGGCCCCGCAGTTGACCGGCACGAGGGGGAAGCTCCGGCGGTCGCTGTTGAAGTGGATGGCCCGGGCTACGAGTTCCTTGCCCGTCCCGCTCTCGCCGTAGATGACGACGGTGCTGTCCGAGGAGGCCACCTTCTCGATGTTGTCGAAGACCTTCCGCATGTTGTCGCTGAAGCCGATGATCTTGCCGAAGTCGTACTTCTTCTTCAGGTGGTCTTTCAGCGTGATGTTCTCTTCCTTGAGCTTGGCGAAGGACAGGGCCCGGTCGATGGTGAGCTTGACGATGTCGTCCTTCAGGGGCTTGGTGATGTAGTCGAAGGCGCCGAGCTTCATGGCCTCCACGGCCGAGTTGACCGTCCCGTAGCCCGTGATCATGATGACGATGCTCTCGGGATTGACCTCCTTGACGAACTTCAGCAGGTGAAGGCCGTCGACGTGGGGCATCTTGAGGTCCGTGATGACCAGGTCGTACTTGTCGTCGATGAAGACGTCCATGGCCTGGCGGCCGTCGCCGACCCCCTTGACCTCGTACCCGTAACTTCTCAACAGTTCCGCGAGGTTGTCCCGGCTCAACTCGTTGTCCTCGGCGATGAGGATCCGAATGTTCTTCATTTCCTTCTTGATTTTGCTGTCTGCCATGACCGGTTTTTCTACCGCTCCTCAAGGGTGGGGTGATGTCGGGTAAAGGGTGATGAAGAGGCCTTTCACGGACCCCTCCGGCGGGCCGGACCGGCGAGACGCTCTCGACGGAAACGCTCCGGCGGAAGGGATCGCGTGTATCGGTTGTTCGTTAAGCAACTCGGGATGTTAACAAAATTCTGACATTAGTCAACCAGAAATATCAACCGGACTGCGTTCCGGCCGGATCGCGCGCCGTCCGGCGGCACTATCCCCTAAAGTTTTGGCCTGCCGGGCCGATCTCCATTATGACAAAACATTGGGTTGGACAATGACCATATCCACGTACCAGATCGACAACATCCTGAAGGCGTACAGCCGGCAGAACAAGGCCGCCTCGTCGCCCGCATCGCCGGCGGACGGCCAGAAGGCCGGCCCGAGGTACGCCGACGTGGTCTCGCTCAGCGCCGACCCGCAGAAACCGGAGGTCTACGACAAGATCTCCTACAGCCTGATGGATGTCATCCTGAAAGGCAATAAATCCAGATAGAACCCTACGCGATTCGCCGAGCGGGGGACCGATCCGAAGGGGGCCGAGAGCTCCCTATCACATGATCCCGGTACGCTTCATTCGAGACCGCATGTGACCGGCCTTCGCCTCTCAACAAGGCCGCCCGGCCACGATTGCCCCCGGCGGACGCGACGGGTACGACGCGAAGGATGGGATCGCCGGAATGAACGGTTCGGAAGCCGCCGGAAAAGAATTCAGGATCATGCCCTTGAGTTCATCCGACAAGAGGACCATCCTCGTCGTCGATGACGACCCCGCCGTGCGCAGCCTCATCGTCGAGGCCCTGCGGCAGGGCGGGGAGTACATCGCCACCGAGGCGGCCGACGGGAAGGAAGCCCTCGAAGCCCTGAGCTCCAACCTCTACGACCTGGTGATCAGCGACATCCACATGCCGGGCATCAACGGGATGGACCTCCTGAGCCGCATCCGCGAGATCAACCCGGCCATCTCCGTCATCCTGATCACCGCCTTCCCCTCCGTCGGTCTGTCCGTGTCGGCCATGAAGACGGGGGCCGTCGATTTCATCACGAAGCCCTTCCGGATCGACGAGCTGCTCTACAAGGTGAACATCTACCTGCGCGAGAAGTCGATGCTGTCCGTCGACGGGCTGCTGAACAAGGTCGAGCAGGAGAAGCTGCGCGACAAGGTCCGCCGGATCTCGGCCAAGGGGTTCATCTACGACTTCATCGAGCGGCTCGGGGTGAGCAACGACAACATCTTCCGCGTGATCGCCGATCTGGCCCTCAAGGTCTCCGGCGGCGAGCACTGCGCGATCCTGCTCTACGACCGGGAGACGGGCGAGTTCATGCCCAAGTTCACGGGCAGCGTCGACCGCGTCCCCCCGCGCCACACCGTGCCCTGGCCGAAGAAGCTGCTGCGGGAGGTCGTGGAGAAGAAGGACGGCATGCTGTACAACGTCTCCGACCCCGACGGCGCGGCCTCGATCCTCTGCGCCCCGCTCACGATCCGCAACAACGTCTTCGGCATCCTGAGCCTCTGGAAGAACCGCAACGGCGCCTGCTTCACGGACCAGGACCTGCACGTGATCCTCAGCCTTGCCCGCCGGGCCTCGCTGAACCTCGAGAACAAGGTCCTCTACGAGACCCTCTACACGAACATCGCCGAGACCTTCCGGGCGCTCGTGACCTCCATCCAGGCCCGGGACCAGTACACGGAGCGCCACTCCGTGAGCGTCACGGAGTTCGTCGTCCGGACCGCGGAGATCATGGAGTGCTCGCCCGACGACATCGAGTGCCTCAAGATCGCCGCCATGCTCCACGACATCGGCAAGATCGCGATCCCGGACCACATCCTCCTCAAGCCCGACGAGCTCACGGGGGAGGAGTACGCCATCATCAAGACCCACTGCGCGATCGGCGACGACATCCTGACCCCGATCGCGCTCTTCGAGAAGGAGCGCAGGATCATCCGCCATCACCACGAGAACTGGGACGGCTCGGGCTACCCCGACGGGCTGGCCGGAGACCAGATCCCGCTGCTGTCCCGGATGATCTCCGTGGCCGACGCCTACGACGCGATGACGACCAACCGCCCCTACCGCGCCAGCATGAGCCCGGGCGAGGCGATCACGGAGCTGCGCCGCTTCGGCGGGACCCAGTTCGACCCGAAGGTGGTCGACGCCTTCATCGGCTCCCTGCAGTCGCCCTGTTCCTGCCGCCTTCCCGTCCTCGCGGTCAAGCCCGCCGAGGGACGGGGCTGAAAGGGCTCAGAAGAGTCCTCGGATCGTATCCAGCGTCTTCTTCATCTTGTCCGTGGTGCTGTCGGGCTTCTCTTCAGCGGGCTGTTTTTCCTTCGTCGTGCGCCCCTCCTGCATCCCCTCCTGGCCGAGCGGCAGCATCCCGGTGGACTTGTTCCGCAGCTTCACCGCCCAGATGTACTCGTGCGGGATCTTCGGGTCCTTCGGTTTCGGCGGGTACGCGATGTTCAGCTCGTCGCCGTAACCGATGAACTGCAAGGCGGCGCCGCCGGCATCCTTGAAGATCCCCCTGGGGATCGAACAGCTCGTGACCCCGGGCCCCATGACCACCTTCTCGCGGATGAACCGGTTCACATCGGCAGGCGTCAGATAGCTCAGCAGGCCGTACCCCGGATCCTGCGCATCGCTCGAGGACCACAGGATCGTCTCGCCGGTCTTCTCGCTGTGGCCGATCGCCATGGCGAAGTACCCGATCGCGGTGGGGATCTTCTTCCACTCAAAGGCGATGCTGTCCGCAAGCCCTCCCCGCACGGAGGTGAACTCCACGGGCGCCATGAAGTCGTGCTTCTCGCCGACGGAGAACTTGATCTCGGGGCTGTAGTTTCCGTGCACGAAGTGGGCTCCCTGCAGGGAGCCGCTCTTCGGCACCTCCTTCTGATCCTTCCGGTTGGGCCATTCCGCGTAGGCCCATCCCGACCTCGGAGACGGGGGGACCGGGCCGGAGCCGGACCGTCCCGCCATGGCCTTGCCGAAATCCGGCATGCTCATCTTCTCCGTGTCGAGCACCTTCGGCTGCCCGGGCCTCACCGCCTCGCCGCAGCCCCAGTAGAAGAGCATGCGCACCTTCGGCTTCTCCGCCTTCCGCTCCTGCGGCTCTTCGCCCCGCACCGGCTTCTCGCGCTCGGGGATCAGCAGCGGCAGGGTCTTGCCCATCTCCAGGCCGGTCGGGATGTCGTGCGTCGCCTCGGGCGCCGCGGGGGGATTCCCCGGCGCGCCGAGCTGGAGGAGCAGCGTCCGTTTCGGCCCGACCCCCGCCATCTTCCCCAGGATCATTCCCTGCAGCCCCGACATCTCCCCCTGGGACATGCCCGGGATCGACATGTTCTGTGTCGCCACGCTCACCCAGTACTGGGTCAGGGGTTTCTTCGGCTCCGCCGCCGACGCGGGGGACAGAAAACAAACGGTCCATACCGCCGCCACCGCACAGGTTGTCTTGCTCAGAAGGTTCATGGTCCGCACCTCCCTGGATAAGTTCTTTCTTAGAGGGTAAGAGGGTTTGAAGGTGAGAAGGTCGGAGAGGCCGGTGTCAGGAATTGTGCCTCCGGCATATCCAACCTTCTTACCCTCTCACCTTCTTACCTTCTTCTTAATGTGCTTCGTCCCAGTTCTGCCCCGCCGCTATCTCCACCTTCAGCGGCACGCGGAGCTTCATGACCCCCTCCATCTCGCGCTTCACGAGGGCCATGACGTCGTCCTTCTCCGCCTCGGGGACCTCGAACACCAGTTCGTCGTGCACCTGCATGATCATGGCCGCCTTCGGGTGGCCCTTCTTCAGCAGGGTGTGCAGGTTGATCATGGCGATCTTGATGAGATCGGCCGCGGTGCCCTGGATGGGCGCGTTGATGGCGGTGCGCTCGGCAAACTGGCGCAGCGCGGCGTTGGAGCTCGCGATCTCGGGGATGTAGCGGCGGCGGTTCAGCAGGGTGCAGACGTACTTGTCCCTGCGGGCCTCCTCGAGGATTCCGTCCAGGAATCTCCGGACCCCCTTGTAGCGGTCGAAGTAGTTGTCGATGTACTCCTTCGCCTCGGCCTGGCCGATCCCCAGCTCCCGGGAAAGGCCGAAGGGGCTCATCCCGTAGATGACGCCGAAGTTGATCACCTTGGCGCGCCTCCGCATGTCGGCGCTGACCATCTCGGGGAAGACCCCGAAGAGGGCCGAGGCGGTGCGGGTGTGAATGTCCTCCCCGGCCTCGAAGACCTCGATCAGGGTTTCGTCGCCGGACAGGTGGGCGAGCACGTGCAGCTCGATCTGGGAGTAGTCTGCCGACACCAGCACGGACCCTTTCGGGGCGACGAAGGCCTGGCGGATGCGCCGGCCCTCGGGCGTGCGGATGGGGATGTTCTGCAGGTTGGGGTTGCTGCTCGAGAGGCGCCCCGTGGCCGTGACGGTCTGGTTGTAGGAGGTGTGGATCCGCCCGGTCTGCGGGTGCACCATCGCCGGCAGGGCGTCAACGTAGGTCGACTTGAGCTTCGCGATGCTGCGGTACGCGAGGATTTCCGCGGGCAGCTCATGGGACCGGGCAAGCGCCGTGAGCGTATCCACATCCGTCGAGTACCCTTCCTTGATCTTCCGCCCCTTCGCGAGCTTGAGCTTCTCGAAGAGAACCACCTGGAGCTGCTTGGGCGAGTTGATGTTGAAACGCTCGCCCGCCAGGCCGTAGATCTTCTCCTCGGAACCGGACAGGAGCTGGTCGAACTGAGCCGACATCTCCCCGAGCCGCTTGAGATCGACCAGGACCCCCCGCTGTTCCATGGAGGCCAGCACTTCCACGAGCGGCATCTCCACCTTCCCGTAGAGGTCCTCGAGACCGACATCCCGGATCTTTTCCGCCACGACAGGACGAATCCGCAGGGCCGCCTCGGCGCGTTCGCCCGCGTACGGGGCCATGCTCGCCGGGTCCAGTTCCGCGGGCGAGAGGGCCTTCGCCCCGCTTCCCAGCAGCTCCTTCGCCGGGGTAAGTTCGCGGTCGAGAAACTCGCGGGCCGCCTCGGCGATGTCGTGGCTTTTCTTTGAGGGGTTCAGCAGGTAGGAAGCCACCATGGTGTCATCGCCCGCACCCCGCAGGAAAATCCCGACGCGGGCGAGCGCGATGAAGATGTTTTTCAGGTCGTGGCCGTGCTTGAGGACCTTCTCGCCCGCCAGAACAGGCGAGAGTTCCTTCAGGGCATGGTCGCGCCAGGCCGCCTTGCCCGCTCCGAGCGGGACATAGAAGGCCTCGCCCGGCGCGTGCGCCAGGCCGAGCCCCACGAGGTCGGCATACATGGGAAGCTCGGAGGTGAGGATCGGGCAGAGGGCGACGGCCCCGGCTTTTTCGATGTCGCGCACCGCCCCGTGAAGCTCCTCCGCCGTCGCAACGTGGCGGGACGTGCAGCCCGTCTTCCGGTCTCGTACCTCCAGGTCCTGGATGAGCGACGAGAACTCCAGCTCCTTGAAGAGGGCCTTCAGGGCCTCGCGGTCCGGCCCCTCGAAGCGCGCGCGATCGAGGTCGAGATCGACGTCGGCATCGGTCTTCACGAGGGCGAGCTCCCGAGAGAGCCGCGCCTGCTCCGCGTGCTCCGTGACGGCCTTCCGGATCCGCTCGTTGCGGATCTTCGCCGCGTTGTGCAGCACGCCTTCGACGGAGCCGTAATCCTTGATCAGCTGCAGCGCCGTCTTGGGCCCCACGCCCGGCACGCCGGGGATGTTGTCCGACGCGTCGCCCATGAGGCCGAGAAGCTCGGCCACCCGGTCGGGGCCGACGCCGAAGCGCTCCTCGACACCGGCGGCGTCGTAGGTCTTGTCCTTCATCGTGTCGACCATGACAACCCCGTCGGAGACGAGCTGCATGAGGTCCTTGTCGCCCGAGACGATGATCACCTGCACGCCCTCCGCCTCGAACCTCCGCGCCAGGGTTCCGATCACGTCGTCGGCCTCGATGCCCTCGATCTCCAGCAGGGGGATGCGGTAGGCACGGACGAGGTCCTTGACCACGCCGATCTGGGGCTTCAGCTCGTCGGGCATGGGCTTGCGGTGGGCCTTGTAATCCTCGAAGGCCTCGTTGCGGAACGTGGGCCCCTTGGCGTCGAAGACGACGGCGATGTGCTCGGGTTTTCGGTCGCGCAGGAGCTTGGCGAGCATGTTGTTGAACCCGTAGACGGCGTTGGTGGGGAACCCGCGCGAGTTGGTCAGGCCCTGGATGGCGAAGAAGGCCCGGTAGACGTAATTGCTGCCGTCGATGAGGTAGAGGGTGGGTCTGCTCTTCTGGGTCATTGACGATTCCTTCCGGTGCGCCGGTGAGGCAGCTTTTCAGGCTGGTCAAAAATGCCCGGATGCAAGGCGCCCGACGTCCCGAGGAGCGAGTGTACTATGTGGCGTACATGAGCGACGAGGGACGAGGGCAACGCCGCAGATGGGTATTTTTCACCAGCCTTAGAGCTCGAAGGTGGCATTGATTTTAAAGGTCTTGACCGCGGGCATGCTGATCACGTCCTCGACGCCCGTTCTGCTGCGGATCTCTGCAAGTGAGCGCTCGAGGGTCTCCTGGTCCGGCGCGATGAAGGTGAACCAGACGTTGTACTCGTGGCCGCGACGGTAGTTGTGCGTCACGCCGGCGTAGCCGTTCACAATCTCCACGAAGGCCCGGATCTTCTCTTCCGGCACCTTCGCGGCGCACAGGGTGCTCGCGTAGCCGAGCTTGCGCGAATCGAAGACGGCGCCAATTCGGCGGATGATCCCTTCGTCCTTGAGTTTCCGCACCCGCTCGATCACCTCGTCCCCGGTCAGGCCGAGTTCCTCGCCCACGGCGTCAAAGGGCTCCGGCACCAGCGGGAAACGCGTCTGGAGGATGTTCAATATTTTTTTATCGACTGCGTCCATAAAAAGGGTCCAGGGTCTTGGGTATAGGGTTTCGGGTATAGGGTATGGGGAAGGCAGAAGATCGGTTTATAGACAAAATCCGATTCCTTCCCGATACCCGAGCCCCGATACCCGATTCCCTGTTTTCCCCGCTCACTTCTTCCGGGGTTCGTAAACGCACAGCGGCTCTTCGGCCAGGTAGTCCCCCGTCTGTTCGTAGGCGCGGGCCCGGCAGCCGCCGCAGACGGTGACGAACTCGCAGCGGCCGCACTTGCCGCCGTACTTGCGCAGGTCCCGCAGGTCGCGGAAGATCTTCGAGTCCTTCCAGATCTCCTCGAAGGGCTTGTCCTTCAATTGCCCGCAATCGAGCTCAAGGTACCCGCAGGGCTGCGCCTGGCCCCGGTGGGAGATGAACACGAACGAACTGCCGCCCAGGCATCCCCGCGTCACGGCGTGCAGGGGGTTCTCTGGAACGGAGTTCTCCAGCCGCTCCTTTTTGCGCCGGTGGTAGATCCGGTAGAAGTGCGGCGCGCAGGTTGCCTTGAGCTGCATGGGGCACGACAGCCCCGCCTCGTAGAACCACTCCAGCGTCTTCTCGTACTCCTCGGCGGAGATGGCCTGGTGGGCCATTTCCTTGCCGCGGCCCGTGGGGACGAGCAGGAAGACGTGGTGCGCCGCCGCGCCGAGCTTCTGCGCGAGCGCGAGAAGGTCCTCGACCTGGTCGAGGTTCATGCGGGTGATGGTCGTGTTGACCTGGAACTCGACGCCTTCGCGCTTCAGGGCCTCGATGCCCGCAAGCGCCCCCTCGAAGGCGCCCGGCACCTGCCGGAACGCGTCGTGCCGCGCGGCGTCGACGCCGTCGAGACTGATGCTGACGCGCCGGATCCCGGCCTCGCGGATCTTCCGTGACGTGGCGTCGTCCACCAGGGTCCCGTTGGTGGCCATGACCATCCGCAGGCCCTTCGCGTCGCCGTAGGCCGCGATCTCGAAGATGTCGGGCCGCAGCAGCGGCTCCCCCCCGGTCAGGATGATGACGGGCTGGCTGAAGGCGGCGATCTCGTCGAGCAGGCGCAGGCAGCGGGCCGTGTCCAGTTCCCCTTCGTACGGGCCGTGGACCGACGAGGCGCGGCAGTGGACGCAGGCAAGGTTGCAGCTCCGCGTCACCTCCCAGGCCACCATGCGCAGCGTCCCGGGAAGGACCATCCGGTCCCCGGGCTTCGATTTCTCAATATGTGCAGGATGACCCATCATTATTTGTCATGCCCGTGAAAACGGGCATCCATCCGGATTCCCTCTTTCGAGGAAATGACGGGTAATGTTCACGTTCACATTATGACTTGCTCGTAGAGATCCTTCCACTCCGGATTCTCTTTCTCGATCAGGTCAATCTTCCATTGACGCTCCCACTTCTTCAGCCGCTTCTCCCTCGTCAGTGCTTCATGAACATCCGTGTATGCCTCGTAATAAACGAGCGGATGCACGCCGTACGTCTTGGCAAAACCATCCATCGTGCCGTTTTTGTGATCATAAACTCTGCGAACGAGATCATTGGTAACGCCGATATAAAGCTTCCCATTCCTCCTGCTGGCCAGAACATATACATAGTATGACTTCATTCAACCTGGATTCCTGCTTTCGCAGGAATGACACGGTCAATTTGCCGAGATCTTTCCTGTACCCGATACCCGATCCCCTTACTTCTGCAACAGCCTCGCCGCCTCGGGCGCGAAGTAGGTCAGGATGATGTCGGCCCCGGCGCGCTTGATGGCCATGAGCGACTCCATCATGGCTCTCTCGCCGTCGAGCCATCCCATCTGGGCCGCCGCCTTGATCATGGCGAACTCGCCGCTCACGTTGTAGGCCGCGATGGGATGATCGAACTCCTCCCGGGCGCGCCGGATGATGTCCAGGTAGGGCAGCGCCGGCTTGACCATGATGATGTCGGCCCCCTCCTCGACGTCGAGCCCGATTTCGCGCATGGCCTCGTCGCTGTTGGCGGGGTCCATCTGGTAGCCCTTGCGGTCACCGAACTGCGGGGCGCTCTCGGCGGCCTCGCGGAAGGGCCCGTAGAAGCAGGAGGCGTATTTGGCCGAGTAGGCCATGATCGGGGTGTTCTCGAAGCCCGCCTCGTCGAGGCCGTCGCGGATGGCCTCGATCTGCCCGTCCATCATCGCCGAGGGGGCCACGATGTCGGCGCCGGCCTTCGCCTGCGAGACGGCCGTCTCGGCCAGCATCTCCAGCGTGGCGTCGTTGTCCACATCGCCCTCCTTGAGGCACCCGCAGTGGCCGTGGCTGGTGTACTCGCAGAAGCACAGGTCGGCGATCACCAGGATGTCGGGAACCTTGTCCTTGATCGCCTTGGCGGCCTGCTGGATGATCCCGTCCTTCCGGACGGCCCCCGAGGCCAGCTCGTCCTTCTCGTCGGGGATGCCGAAGAGCAGCACGGCCGGGATGCCCAGGTCCTTCGACTGCTTCACTTCCTTGAGCAGGTGGTCGACGGACATCTGGAAGTTGCCGGGCATGGAGTGAATGGGCTTCTTCACGGCCTTGCCCGGAACGACGAACAGCGGGTGGACGAGATCGTCGACGGAGAGCTTCGTCTCCCGGATGAGCCTTCGCAGATTTTCATTTCGCCTCATGCGCCTCGGTCTGTATGCGGGGAAAAACATGGCTGCCTCCAATCGGGTCTGTTCAGTCTCTTCAGTCTATTCGGTCTGTTCGGTCAAATCCCCCCGGCCCCCCTTTACGAAAAGGGGGGTTCTCTTTTTCATCCCCCTTTGGAAAAGGGGGGAAAAGGGGGATTTTCCCCGTCTCTTTCACCGGTCACTACTTCGCGATCTCTTCCTCCGTCAAGTAGCACGCGGGGTCCGCCGCCCAGGCATCGCCCGTGACGGCCTCCGCGCGGGCACGGAAGTTCCCGCCGCAGACCCCGAGCCAGCGGCAGGTCGCGCAGCGGCCCTTCACGTGGGGCTTCTTGTCCTTCATCTTCGCGAGCAGCCCGTTCGACCTGTCGAGCCAGATCTCGCTGAAAGGCCTCTCCTTCACGTTGCCGAAGGAATGGATCCGCCAGAACTGGTCGGGGTGGACCTCGCCGTCCCAGCTCACGCACCCGATCCCGTGCCCCGAGCTGTTGCCCTCGTTCATCATGAGCAGCTCCATCACCTCGGCGGCCCGCTCCGGGTCCTCGCGCAGCAGTCTCAGGTACACGTAGGGGCCGTCGGCGTGGTTGTCCACGGTGAGGACCTCCTTCTCGATGCCCCGGTCGAAGAGATCCTTCGTGCGCTCCATGATCAAATCAACCAGCTGCCTCGTCTCCTCGTGGGAGAGGTCCTCCTCGATCAGGGCCGAGCCCCGGCCCGAGTACACGAGATGGTAGAAGCATACCCGGGGGATGTTTTCCTTCTCGATGAGGTCGAAGATGCCGGGGATTTCTTTCCAGTTCTTTCGGCTCACGGTGAAGCGGATGCCCACCTTGATGCCCGCGTCGCGGGCGTTGCGGATGCCGCGCATGGTCTTGTCGAAGGCTCCCTTCACGCCCCGGAAGCGGTCGTGAACCTCCCGGAGACCGTCGAGGCTCACGCCGATGTAGGACAGGCCGATGTCGCTGAAGACCTTCGCGAGCTTCTTCGTGATGAGGGTGCCGTTGGTGGAGATGACGACGCGCATCCCCCTGTCGACGGCGTACTGGGCCAGCTCGGGCAGGTCGGGCCGCATGAGGGGCTCGCCCCCCGAGAGCAGCAGCACGGGCGAGCCGAAGGCGGCCAGGTCGTCGATGAGGCGCTTGCCCTGCTCCGTCGTCAGCTCGTCGCTGTAGAGGACGTTCTGCGAACTCGAGTAGCAGTGGACGCACTTGAGGTTGCAGCGGCGGGTGACGTTCCAGACCACGACGGGCCGCTTGTCGCTGGAGAACTGCAGCAGGTGCGAGGGCAGCTTCGCCGAGTGGCGCCCGTAGCGCAGGACGTCGGCGGCCTCCACGGCCCCGCAGTAAAGTTTGGAAATACCGATCATCGGATGGGACTCTCTATGTCTTCTATAGGATGTGAATGCCAGATTCTTCGAAGAAAATCCCCCTCGATCCCCCTTTTCCAAAGGGGGAGGGTTGGACCCTCCTTTGGAAAAGGAGGGCGGGGAAGGATTTTCAAGAACAAATCATTTCCTTGAGAAATAATTGATCAATGATTCCACCATGCCGGGAATCGTGAACGTTTCCTGGTAGACGTCCACCGTAAATCCCTGCTTATTTGCCGCGGCGGCGGTGACGGGGCCGATGCAGGCGATACGGACCTTTTCGGGCAGGGGCTCATCCCCCATGATCTTCCTAAAATTAACCACCGTCGAGGGGCTTGTAAAGGTGACGACGTCGACCCTTCCGGCATCGAGCAGGGCCTGCAGGTCCTCCTTCCTGCTCTTGGAGCGCACCGTCCGGTAGGCGGTGACCACGTCCACCTTGGCCCCCCTCTTCGCGAGGCCCTCGGGGATGACGTCCCTCGCCTCCGCGGCACGGGGGAGCAGCACCCGCCTGCCCTCGAGGTCCACGGTCTCGAAGGCCCGGACCACCCCCTCGGAGATGTACTCGTCGGGCACGAGATCCACGCGGATCCCCATACCCTCGACGGCCGCCGCCGTGGCGGGCCCGATCGTGCCGATGCGGATGCCTTTGAGATCCCGGATGTCCCCGCCCCTGTCGCGGAGCCTGGCGAAGAAATGCTTCACGCCGTTTGCGCTCGTGAAGACGATCCAATCGTACCCCTCGAGGCCCTCAAGGGCCCGGTCCACGCCGTCCCAGCTCGCGGGCGGCGCGATGCGGATCGTGGGGAAGAGGATCGCCTCCGCACCCTCGGCGGCAAGCAGCCGGGCGAACTCCCCCGCCTGCTCCTCGGGCCTGGTGACGACGATGCCCTTTCCGAACAGGGGCCTCGCCTCGAACCAGTCGAGCTTGGGCCGCAGCGCGACCACCTCGCCCACCACCAGGATGGACGGCGGCTTGAATCCCTGCTTCTTCGCCTTCGCCGCGATGTCGGCCAGCGTCCCCGTCAGCGTCTGCTGCTCGGGCGTCGTCCCCCAGCGGATGAGCGCCGCCGGTGTTTCGGGGGCTTTCCCGCCCCCGACGAGGTTCCGGGCGATGTTCGCGAGGTTCTTGACCCCCATGAGGAAGACCAGGGTGCCGATCCCGGCGAGCGCCCCCCAGTCGATGTCGCTCTTTGCCTTCGTGGGGTCCTCGTGGCCCGTCACGAAGGCCACCGTCGAGGTGTAGCCCCGGTGCGTCAGCGGGATGCCCGCAAAAGCCGGCACCGCAATGGCCGACGTCACACCCGGGACCACCTCGAAGGGGATCCCGGCCTCCCGCAGGACCTCGGCCTCCTCGCCGCCGCGGCCGAAGATGAAGGGGTCTCCCCCCTTCAGCCGGGCCACCGTGAAGCCCTTCCGGGCCTCGCCGGCGAGGATCCGGTTGATCTCCCCCTGGGGCAGCGTGTGGTCGCCGCCCTTCTTGCCGACGTAGATGAGCCGCGCGTCCTTCCGGGCGCGGCGGAGGAATTCCTCGTTGGCCAGGTAGTCGTAGACGACGACGTCGGCCTGCCCGATGCACTCGGCCCCTCGCAGCGTGATGAGCCCGGGGTCCCCGGGGCCCGCGCCGATGATAAAGACCTTGCCTTTCTTGCTCACCCCATCACTCCCGTTTGCATCGCCATGGCTTGATGCTCGCTTCAGGCTCGAGGATAGAGGATTTCCGATCTGTCCCCGGACCTCGTTCCCCGGTCCTCGATCCTAGTGCGAAAGCCGCCTGTAGACCTCGTCGATGATCTGCCGGCCCCCGGCGGCCAGGATCCGCTCGGCCAGGATGCGGCCCATCTGCTCGGCCTCGGCGACGGGCCCGCGGACGCGGTCCTTGATGAGCATCCGGCCGTCTAGGCTCCCCACGAGCCCCGTCACGGTGATCGAGTCCTTCTCGACCTTTCCGTAGGCCGCCAGCGGCACCTGGCAGCCCGCGCCGAAGACGGCCAGGAAGGCCCGCTCGGCGCTCACCTCGGTGAACGTCTTCTCGTGGTTCAGGACGGAGACGATCTCCCCCACGTCCTCGCCCTTGCGCACCTCGACCCCGAGGGCCCCTTGCCCGATGGCGGGGGTCATGATCTCGGGGGGGATGAACTGCGAGGCGCGGTCCTGCCAGCCCATGCGTTTCAGGCCCGCGGCGGCCACGATGATCCCGTCGAGGTTGTCCCGCTCAATTTTTTTGATCCGCGTGTCCAGGTTGCCGCGGATGGGGACGATCTCCACGTCCAGGTAGATGTTCTTGAGCTGGCACCCCCGCCGCAGGGAGCCCGTGCCGATCCGCGCCCCCGGGGGGATCCGCTCGAGCTTGAAGTTCCCCTTCGAAATGAGGACGTCCCTCGGGTCCTCCCGCTCGAGCATGGCGGCGATCTCGAGGCCCTCCGGTAAGAGAGCCGGCACGTCCTTCATGCTGTGGACCGCGAGGTCGATGCGCCGCTCGAGCAGCGCCTCCTCGAGCTCCTTGACGAACACGCCCTTGCCGCCGATCTGGGCGAGCGCCACGTCCTGCATCCGGTCGCCCGTCGTCTTGATGACGTGGACGTCCAGGGTGAGGCCCGGCCGGCGCCGGCGAAGCTCCTCCATGACGATACCCGTCTGCGTGAGCGCGAGCTGGCTGCCCCGCGTCCCGACTTTCAGTACCCTTCCGATGGCTCCTTCTCCTTCTCCGCGGGCTCGGGCCCCGGGGTCGCGTCCTGCGGGGGCTCGGCCCCCTCCTCGAGCCGGAACAGCTTGCGGATGGCGGCCACGTACGGCATGGCCCCGTTGGACTGGCTCTCCTCCTTGAGCCCCGTGACGGGGTCGTGGAGGATCTTGTTGATGATCTGCGTCGCGAGGATCTCGACGTTCTTCCGGTCCTCCTCGCCGAGGGCCCGCAGCCACGACCCGGACCGCTCCAGCTCGGCCCGCAGGATCGACTCCGCCTTCTCCCGCAGGGAGACGATCGTGGGGACCACCTCGAGGGTGTTGTACCACTCGGCGAACTTCAGGACCTCCTCGCCGATGATGCCCTCGGCCTTCTCGGCCTCCCGGAGGCGGTTGCGCACGTTCTCGTCGACCACCCCCTGCAAATCGTCAATGTTGAAGAGGTAGACGTTGTCGATCCGGCCCACCTCGGGGTCCACGTCGCGCGGCACGGCAATGTCGATGAGGAAGAGCAGGCGGTTCTTGCGGCGCCTGAGCGCCCCCTGGACCATCGCGGGGGTGAGGATGTAGCCCGCGGCGCCCGTGGAGCTGATGACGATATCGGCCTCCTGGAGCTTCTCCTCCAGGAGCTCGAAGCCCACGGGGATCCCGTGGATCTCCTCGGCCACCTGCACGGCCCGCGCGTAGGTTCGGTTGGCCACGATGATCCGCCCCGCCCCGTTCGCGAGCAGGTGCCGGGCGGCAAGCTCGGACATCTCGCCCGCCCCCACCAGCAGGACCGTCCTGCCCTCCAGGCTCCCCAGGATCTTCTTGGCCATCTCCACGGCGGCGAAGCTCACCGAGACGGCGTTGCCGGCGATGGCCGTCTCCGTCCGCACGCGCTTGGCCGTGCGGAAGGCGTGGTGGAGCAGCTTGTTGAGGATGATCCCCGAGGCCTTCTGCTCCACGCAGTCCCGGTAGGCCTCCTTGACCTGCCCCAGGATCTGGGGCTCGCCCATCACCATGGAGTCCAGGCTCGAGGCCACCCGGAAGAGATGACGTACGGCCTCGCTGCCGCAGTAGACGTAGAGGCACTTCTCCAGCTCGGCGGCGTCGAGGTTTCCGTGCCGCAGGATGAAGGACTTCACCCGCGCGATGGCCTCCTCCATGTGCTCGGCCCGGGCAAGGACCTCCACCCGGTTGCAGGTGGAGAGGTAGAGGGCCTCGCGGACGGCCGGGGCCTTCAGCAGCTCCTCGAGCGGGCGCAGGCCGTCGCCGCAGGAAAACGAGAGGCGTTCCCTCAGCTCCAGCGGCGCCGTCCTGTGATTCATGCCGACGAGGATGACATTCATAGGAACAATTTCATCCCCCTCGGACTCCCTCTCCCCTTCGCGGGAGAGGGCCGGGGTGAGGGGGACGGTTCTTCCCTCCTCATGTAAACTTGTGCACCGAGCTCAGGAAGTTCACGCCGATGAACGCCGAGATCAGCACGACGAGGGCCGCGATGGACAGCACGGCGATCTTCCTTCCCTTCCACCCGATGGCGAGCCGCTGGTGCAGCAGGAACGCGTAGAAGCACCACACGGCAAACGACCAGATCGTCTTGGGGTCCGCGGCCCAGTTGCTGCCGCCCCAGGCCGTCTTCGCCCAGACGGAGCCGACGAGGAGCCCCAGGGTCAGCAGCGGGAATCCCCACAGCAGGCCCATGTGGTTGATGTTGTCGAGGTCCCCCAGCGACGGCAGGTAGCGGGCGAGGCCCCCCATCCGGCGGCGGCGGATCTGGCGGTCCTGGATGCAGTACATGACACCCGCCAGCGAGGCCAGGGCGAAGAGCCCCTCGCCGATGATGGAAAGCGTGACGTGGATGGGCACGAGCCGGCCCTGCAGCGCGTCGGGGATGGCCAGCGTCCCCTCGATGCCCAGCGACGCGAGCATCATGAGCAGCACGGCGAAGGGCGCCACGATGGCCCCGAGCACCCGGGTCTTGGTCCGCACCTGGACGGCGAGGTAGGCGCCCGCGACGATCCAGGCGAAGAAGGACACGGCCTCGAAGAGGTTCACGGCCACGTTGAACCCGCGCTCGGCGTACATCTCCATGAAGTGTGCGGCGTGGAGGGCCACGGCGAGGCCGAGGACCCACGTGGCGATCTTGGCCATCACGACGCGACGCGCCACGAGCGACACGAGGTAGCCCGCGGTCGCCAGGAAGTAGGCTGCCAGCGCCGCCTTGAAGAAGAGCGCATCCATCATTTGCCTCTGGACCCCGGACCCTGTCCCCCGGCCCCTTTTCTATTTGCTTCCTGTCTTGCGGCTTGCGGCTTTGCCGCCCTGAGCCTGTCGAAGGGGCGGCATGCGGCTTGCCGCCGGATGGCGGAGAGGTCGACGGCGACGCCTGCCAGCCGTTTCACGGTCTCCTCGACCTTTCTCCAGTGCCCCTTGCGGATCCTCTCCAGGATGTCGGAATCCACCAGGGCCTCGAAGACCTTGCGGTTCTCGCCGGACCCTTCCCCTCGCTCGATGATCCGGCCGCGCAGCTCGCCCATGATCTTCAG
>CAZPCN010000021.1:0-43365 GCA_964585095.1 uncultured Syntrophaceae bacterium
ACTCGGGGACCCAGCCCGCGTCGCAGGCGGGCCGCGAGCCGGCCGTCACGCCGCCCGCGGCGAGCGCCAGCTCCTCGAGAAGCGCGGTGCCCCCTGCTTCGTAGAAGCCGAACCCGCCCGACGCGACGACCCTCGCCTGCTCCAGTTCGCCTTCCCCGGCCTCCGGCACCCATTCGAGGGTCCGGGCCCTGAAGTCCCCGTCCGCGAGCCCGGCGTCAAAGGCAACGATCTCCCCCTGGCGGGACGGGTCGGGGACGCCCTTCTCCATGACGCCGGCGCGGATGGTGGCCATGACGGGCCTCTTTTCGGGGCAGACGATCTTCACCATCATGTTGCCCCGCCAGCCCGGGACGGTCATCACCGGCTGCTCGCGCCCGTCTATGGCCTCCATGTGCACGTCCGTGCAGTGGGCCGTGAGCCCCGTCGCGAGCCTTGCCGCCGCAGCCGGCGCCAGGTCCGCGCCGACGGAGGTCGCCCCCAGCAGGACGAGACCGGGCCGGGTTTCCCCGACGATCCGGCAGAGGATCGCCGTGAAGGCATCGGACTGGTAAAGGCCCAGGCGCGCGTCCTCCACCGCGAAGACGCGATCGGCCCCGTGGGCGACGAGTTCGGCCGCGCAGGCGCCGCAATCCGCCCCGATCACGACGGCCGAGACCCTGGCCCCGAGTGGACCCGCCAGCTCGCGGGCCTTGTTCAGGATTTCCAGCGCCACGGGCACCAGCCGCCCGTCCCGCTGCTCCCCCCAGACGAGGATCTCTTTCACGCTGTCCGGATTCGACTGCGTCATCCCTTTTTCACTCCCACACCTCCACACTCAGGCACTCCATCAAAAAGCATCCATCTCCCGGAGCCTCGCGACGAGTGCGCGGGCCGCCTCCTTCGCATCGCCGCCGATCATCTCCACCTGCCGCTTGCGGTGGGACTGGAAGATCCCCGCCACCCGCGTCGGCGACCCCCCGAGGCCCATCGCCTCGGCAACGAGCCCCGCGCACTCGCAGTCCGAGCACCCCACCTCGGCGATTTCCTTCTTCCCGGCCTCGAGGATACCGAAAATGGTGGGGAGCCGGCAGCGGTTGATCCGCCTGACCACGGCGATGACGGCGGGAAGCCGCACCTCGACGCGCAGGAAGCCGCCCTCGATCTCGCGCTCCACCCGGGCCAGCATCCCGTCCCGACCCCACTCGATCTTCCGGGCGAAGGTGACGCGGGGCCAGCCCAGCGCCTCGGCGAGCTGGGCGGGCACCTGTCCCGTCGCCCCGTCCACGGACTCGTTGCCGCACAGGACGAGGTCAAAGTCGCCGGCCGAGCGGATTCCCGCCGCCAGGACGGCCGAGGTGGCCAGAGTGTCGGCGCCCGCGAAGGCCGTGTCGCAGAGCAGCACCCCCCGGTCGGCGCCCATGGCCAGGGCGTCCTCGATGCACTTCCTCGCCTGCGGCGGGCCCATGGTCAGAACCGTCACCGAGCCCCCGAGGGCCTCGCGGATGCGCAGGCCCTCCTCGAGGGCGTGACGGTCGACGGGGTTGGTGACGGGCGCGATGCCCGCGCGGTTGATGGACCCCGTCGCCGGGTCGAGCGTCATGCGGTCGAACTGCTCCGGGTCGGGGACCTGCTTGATGCAGACGAGGATGCGAAGCGGCATGGATCGGCTCCCCCTGCGCCCGTCTCACTCGCTCACGCCGGCCAGCTTCCCGGCGATGCGCATCTTCTCGGGCAGTTTCCCCAGGCGCTGGTACATGACGCGCTGGCTCTGGGGCGAACCCGCGCCGTGCATGGATTCCACCAGGGCCGTGCCGCCCGTCATGTTCTCGAGCAGGCGCAGCACCTTCATCCGCGTCTCCGTGGAGACGCCCTCGATGCCCTTCATGTACTTCTCCACGTGCTTCCCGATCTCCGGGTGCCTGAGGTCCGCGCCGAAGGGCAGCGTGGCCAGGATGCCCCCGGCGACGTCGTGGGCCAGCCGCGCGGTCTCGTAGATGTGCTTCGTGACATTGTACTTCGTGCAGTTGGCCAGGAGCGGGTCGGGGTAGTAGGCGCCGCTTTTCGTCCGGGAGCCCATGGCCGAGCACGCCACCGAGCCCGAGTAGACCGTCTCGGCCAGGTGCGTCATCTCGACGAGCTTGTCCTTGATGTGGGAGGCATTCAGCGTCCCCTGGTACTGGGCCGCCAGGGCCGTGGCGCCCACCATGACGTCCACGACACCCCCCTTGCAGCCCCCGTAGTTCTGGCGGTGCAGGGTCGCGAAGCGCTCCACCAGCGTCCCGCAGAATTCCGCCTCGCCGCACATGAACACGCGCTCCCAGGGGACGAACACGTCCTCGAAGACGACCAGGGCCTCGCCTCCGACCATGCCGAATTCCACGTTGCCCGCATCGATGCTCCCTTCGATTTTCCTCTCCTCGTTGGTCTGACGGCCGAAGATGAGCGTGATCCCCGGGCTGTCGAGCGGGACGGCGGCCACGATGGCATAGGCCTCGTCGCCGGGCCCCATGGCCTGCGTGGGCATGATCATGATCTCATGGCTGTTGACGGCCCCCGTCTGGTGCGCCTTGGCGCCGCGGATGACGACCCCGTCGCTGCGCTTCTCGACCACCCGCGTGAAGAGGTCGGCATCGGCCTGCGCGCTGGGCCGCCTGGAACGATCGCCCTTGGGGTCCGTCATCCCCCCGACGAGCATGAAGTTCTCCTCCTGGATCTTCTTGAGGTACTCCTCGAACCGCTTGAAGTAGGACGTCCCGCACTTTTCGTCGATCTCGTAGGCGGTCATGTACACGGCGTTGAGGGCGTCGAAGCCCACGCACCGCTGGTAACAGCTCGCCGTTTCGTGGGAGATGAGCCGCAGCATCTGCACCTTCCTGATCAGGTCGTCGACGCTCTGGTGGATGTGGGTGAACCGGCTGATCCTCTTGCCTGTGAGATGGCTCTTCGCCGTCATCAGGTCCTCGTGCTCCGGCATCTGGGCCAGCTCGTAGGTCTTGGACGCCGAGTTGATGTGGGGGACGAAGCCCGGGTGCGAGCTGCGGTCCTCGACGGGCTTGCCGTTGTAATAGATGACGAGCTTCTGGTCTTTCAGGCTCTGCACGTAATCCGCTTTCGTAACGATCCGTTTCATATCTCACCTCGATCCAGGAGTTTTCTGACGATTTCTTCCGGGGCGACGCTGTCGTCTCTCACCGACACGACCCGCCAGGGGTGGCCGGGGTCGAGCTTCTCCTCGGGGCAGGCCGCGGGGCAGCCGTGTATCATGAGAACCGTGTCGAACCCCCCGCCGTCCATGCTCACCCATCGGATGCGGCCTTCCGCTGCGACGAGCAGCCGCTTCGCGTAGGCGGGCCGGTCATAGGTGCAGTCGCACCCCCCGCAGTATTTCAGCGCCACCTTCTTCACGGCCGGACTCGCCCGCACCTTCCGACGGTTTCCTCACGATGCGAGGCGCCGTTCGACTCAGAGGGTGAGAGGGTAGGAAGGTGAAAAGGTTGGAGAAGCGGAAATATGACATCGGCTACCCGTTTCTGCAACGTTCTTACCCTCTTACCTTCTTACCCTCTTACCTTCTATCAGGCGAAACTGCGCCCCCACCGGTCCCCTAGATCACCGTGTGTCCCCCGTCGACGTAGACCTCCGCCCCCGTCAAAAACGGCGGGCACGTCGCCAGGTACAGCGCCGTCGATCGCAGCTCGTCGAGCGTCCCGACCCGGTTCAGGGGGATCATCCTCTTGACGAGCCCCTTGCCCGCCTCGGAGGCGAAGAAGTCGCGGTTGAACTCGGTCAGGATGTAGCCGGGGCACAGGGCGTTGACCTGGATGTTGTCGCGCGCGAGCTCGAGGGCCATGACCCGCGTGAGCTGGATGACGGCGGCCTTGCTCGCACAGTAGCCGGCCATGTTGCGGGCGGCGATCTTCCCGAGGATGGACGAGACGTTGATGATCTTCCCGCCCTTCTGCCGGACCATGACCTGGGCGACGGCCCGGGAAACGAGGAACGTCCCGCGGAAGTCGACATTCATGACCTCGTCCATGTCGGCGTCGGTCATCTTGAGCACCGGTTTTTCGCTTCCGGGGATGCCCGCGCTGTTGACGAGGATGTCGATCCGGCCCAGCTCGCCCGCGATCTCCTGGACCACGCCGTCCACCCGCTTCGAGTCGTTCACGTCGAGGGACTTGCCGACGGTCCTCACGCCGTACTTCCCGGCGATCTCGCGGGCCGCCTCCTGGCAGCCCAGGAGATTCCGGGCGACGACGGCCACGTGGGCGCCCGCCTCCGCGTACGTTTCCGCCACGGCCCTGCCGATGCCTTTGTAGCCGCCCGTGACGAGGGCTGTTTTCCCCTTGAGCGAGAAGAGCCGTTCCAGGATCTCCGATGCCATCGTGCCCCCTTTCCGGATTCGACCGGGACTCTCGCCCCGGGCTATTTGTTCGGGTTGTCCTTCGGGTCCTCCACGAGGCTCGTCCCGAAGGTGGGCTCCAGGGCCAGGTCCGCCGAGTCGTCGAACTCGGGGTCGATGCCCGCGAGGTAACGCGCCAGTTTCTTTTTGCGTTCGTAGTTGTAGTCGCCGTTCAGGGCGATGGTCTCCATGATGGGCGAGCCGCCCCCGTGGACGCCGGCGATCTCGTACCAGGCCGCCATGGGCGAGGCCCCGATGTTCTCCACGTACTTCCAGATCTTCAGGGAGACGTCGGACGGCAGCCTGGGGTTGCGCACGATGAACTTGTCGAGGTACTTCTTCGTGTCCGGCGCGTGGAAGTCGTCCTCGAAGGGCAGCGTCACGGCGATGCCGCCTGCGATCTCCGTGAGGATGTTGTACTCGTGGTAGATCAGCTCCCCCGTCATCCGGCGGCCCACGTTGGCGTAGACCCGGTTGGGGAAAAAGACGCCGCTCGAGGTCTTCTCGCCGTAGACGGCGGCGGCCACCCCCGCCGCGTAGGCCAGCTCGGCGGCGCCGGCGAACTCGGAGAGCTTCTCCCGCACGTGTCCCACCTTCTGGATGTTGTTCGCCTCGGCGGCCAGCGCCGTCGTCCCGCAGAGGATGTCCGACACGCCGGGCTTGCAGCCGCTGTAGCTGTGACGGTGGGAGTCCGCGAACAGCAGGGCGACGCGCCTGCCGAACTCCCACTCGCCGCACATGAAGACCCGCTCCTTCGGCACGAAGACGTTGTCGAAGACCACGACCGAGTCGGAGACGCCGTAGCGGCAGAACGGCGAGGCGTCGGGGTCGTCCTTCTCGCGGTGCCAGACGGGGCGCGTGATCAGGTGCACGCCCTCCCAGTCGGCGGGCAACACGAAGGCCACGGCAAAGGCGCGGTCGTCTTCCAGGAGAGCGCGCGTGGGCAGCACGAACATCTCGTCGGCATAGGCGACCTGGGTGATGGACATCTTGACGCCCGAGACGACGATCCCGTCCTTTCGCTCCTCGACGACGTGGACGTAGGCGTCGGGGTTCGGCTGCTCGCTGGGGCGCTTCATCCGGTCGCCCTTGCTGTCGGTCTGGGCGCAGCAGCCGTCCCAGTCGTTGCGCTGGTATTCCTTCAGGTAGGCGAGGAACCGCCCGTGGTAGTCCGTCCCTTTCGCCTCGTCGATCTCCTTCGTGCAGATAGCCAGCGCGTTGATCGCATCGTGCCCCATGCACCGGTGGATACAGCCGCCGACGCGCCGCGCCGCCAGGCGGATCATCTTCTGCTTCTGCATGAGGTCGTAAGGGTTCCGCGGCAGGTGGGCGAAACGGTTGATCTCCTCGCCGATGAGCGGCGAGTGGACGGTCATCAGCCCTTTCCACTTCGGGTCGAGCGCCAGCTCATAGGTGACGTCGAGGACGTTGATCCCCGGGGTCAGGCGATGGTCGTCTCGGCCGACCATCTCCCCGCCTATATAGATGTTGGGCCGCATCCCGAACAGCCGTTCCCGGTACTGTTCCCTGGTCCTCAGCATGTCTCACACCCCTTTCAGACGGGATGCCCGGATCGCAGTCCCCGCCCCTTCTTTCGTTCCCTTTCACGCCTGGAGAGCACGCAATGTGCCAGAAAAATGCATTCACCTAAGCACCTTGAATTATTGACACTATAAATAATTCTTGCTTTTCCTTTCGCCCTGTGTCTTTATCGTCATGTCCCATTTCGATACAGCTGTCCCATTTCGATTCATTTTCGGGACACTTGCGGGACACAACCGAAAAGGCGGGCGCCATGCAGGAGAATTACAGGGAACGATTCGACCAGGTGCTGCGGGAGTGGAAGCGATTCATCAACAGCCAGCCGCTTGACAACCCGCTCGTCGTGCCCGACGTCATCCACGAGTCGTGGAGACGCTGCCAGGAGTCCAACGTCAACCCCTACACGACGCGGGTCAACACCGTACTGGACGAGCAGGCTCTCGGCGAGCTCCTGGAGCGCAACGCCGAACTCATCGAGATCAGCCGGCCTTTCATGCAGAACCTCTACGGATTCGTCCGGGGCTCCGGGTTCGTCGTCGCCCTCTTCGACGAGCAGGGCTTCCTGCTCGAGGTCCTCGGCGATGCCGACGTGGTCGAGCGCATCCGGAAGGGCAACTTCGTCCCGGGGGCCTGCTGGAGCGAGGAGGAGGCCGGCACGAACGGCTGCGGCACGGTCCTCAAGATGGACCGGCCCGTGCAGGTCTTCGCCACGGAGCACTACTGCATCAACTCCCACAAGTGGACCTGCTCGGGAGCCCCGATCCACGACCCCGACGGGGACCTCATCGGCGTGATCGACATGACGGGCCCCTACCTCAACGCCAACCCGCACACGCTGGGCATGGTCGCCGCCGCCGCCTACGCCATCGAGAACGACATGAGGGTTCGCAAGGCCCTCTCGGAGTGCCGTATCGCCGACGGCTACCAGAAGACGGTCCTCGCCTCCATCCCGGAGGCCCTCATCGCCATCGACACCCTTTACCGGATCACGATGGTGAACGAGAACGCCGAGAAGATCATCGGCCTGGGCACATCGAAGCTCGCCGGCAGGAGCCTCCGCGACGTCATGGGGGAGCACAACGCGGCGCTGTTCAACCTGATCCGGCACAACGCGACGCTGACGGACGTGGAGGCCCGCATCGTCATGCGCGACGGCCACGCGGTGGATTACACGCTCACCTGCAACCCCATCCGCACGGAGGACCGGCGCGCGATCGGCCGGCTGATCATCCTCAACGAGATCAAGCGCGCCCGCACGCTGGTGACCCGGATGATCGGGGCCAAGGCCAAGTTCTCCTTCGAAGACGTCTGCGGCGTCAACGCGGCGTTCCTCGAGACGGTGAACCAGGCCAAGAGGGTCTCCCAGAGCAACTCCAACGTGCTGCTGCTGGGCGAGAGCGGGACGGGGAAGGACATCTTCGCCCAGGCCATCCACAACGAGAGCGGCCGCAGCGCCGGGCCCTACGTGGCCATCAACTGCGCCGCCATCCCGCGGGACCTGATCGCAAGCGAGCTCTTCGGATACTCCGAGGGCGCCTTCACGGGCTCGAGGCGGGGCGGCAACCAGGGCAAGTTCGAGCTGGCCGACGGCGGGACGATCTTCCTCGACGAGATCGCCGAGATGCCGCTGGAGCTGCAGGCGGCCCTGCTGCGGGTGACCGAGGACAAATCCATCACCCGCATCGGGGGCTCGCGGGTCACGCCCGTGGACGTGCGGATCATCGCGGCGACCAACAAGAACCTCAAGGAAGAGGTCCGCAAGGGCCGCTTTCGGGAGGATCTCTACTACCGGTTCAACGTGTTCACGATCCACATGGTGCCGCTGCGGGACCGGCCGGAGGACATCCCGCTGCTGGTCGACGGCTTCGTCCGCAGGCTCTGCGACACCATGGGGAAGAAGCTGGTCCGCGTGGACGGGCGGGTCCTGGAGAAATTCATGGGCTACGCCTGGCCGGGAAACGTGCGGGAGCTGCAGAACGTCATCGAGCGGATGATGAACATCGTGCACACCGACGAACTGACCGCCGACCTGATCCCCTCGGAGGTCCGGCACGGCCCGTCCCGCACGGAGCTGCCCACCCGGGCGGAATCGCCCCGCGATGTGGAGCGACGGATCCTCGAGAAAATGGTGCGTTCCGGCATCCCGAAGCAGGAGATCGCCCGCCGGATGCAGATGGCCCGGAGCACCCTCTACCGCAAGCTCGAGAAGTACAACCTGCCCCGCTGAGAAAGGAGAAGCGCCGCCATGCCCCTGCCCCTCGAAGGGATCCGCGTCCTCGACCTCTCCGCCCGGATGCCCGGGCCCGCCTGCACCCAGATGCTGGGCGACCTCGGCGCCGAGGTCATCAAGATCGAAAGCCCGAAGTCCCCCGACCTGTTCCGGCAGTTCCATCCGCGCGTGAACGGCTCGGGCAGCCTCTTCCACGTCTGCAACCGCAACAAGAAGGGCCTCGCCCTGGAGCTTCGCCACCCCCGGGGCCGAGAGATCTTCCTGCGGCTCTCCCGCGGGGCCGACGTCGTCGTCGAGGCCTTCCGCCCGGGCACCCTGGAGCGCATGGGGATCGGGTACGAAACCCTGAAGACGGAAAACCCCGGTCTTGTCTACTGCGCCCTCACGGCCTTCGGACAGACGGGCCCCTACCGCATGAGGCCCGCACACGACCTGAACCTGCTCGCCCTGGCGGGCGTGCTCGACCTGCTCGGGACCCAGGACGGCCCCCCGATCGTGCCGCCCGTCCAGATGTCCGGTCTCGGAGGCGCGCTCCAGGCCGTCGCGGGCATCCTCGCGGCGCTGCTCGGCCGTCAGCGCGACGGCAGGGGGCGGTTCGTCGACATCTCCCTGCTGGACGGGGTCTCGGCCTTCGGCTCCCTGGAGATGTCGCGGTGCATGGCGGGCCGCCACGTCCCGAAGCGCGGCAGGACGGAAGGCGGCGGGGGGTATGCCTGCTTCAACGTATACCCGGCGGCAGACGGCCGCTTTCTGTCGCTGGGATGCCTGGAGCCGCATTTCTGGGAGAATTTCTGCCGCGCCATCGGCCGCGAGTCGCTCATCGCCGAGCAGTGGGCGCCGCCCGAGCGGCAGGCGGAAATGATCGCCGAGATCCGGTCCGTGCTCGGCGCCCGGCCGCTCGCGGAGTGGCTCGGGGTTTTCGACCCGGAGAAGATCTGCGTGGCCCCCGTGAACACCTTCGAGGAGGCCCTCGAGGACCCCCACATCCGCGACAGCGGGACCTGGTTCACGGGGGAGCTTCCCGGCGGCGGCAGGGTCCCCCAGGCCGGACTCCCGATGCGGTTCGACGGGAACCGGCCGGGATGGCGGTCGCACCCGCCGGCACAGGGGGAGCACACCCGCGAGATCCTGCAGTCCCTGGGCATCGACGCGGGCACGATCGATGAGCTGAAAGGCCTCGGCGTCATCTGACGGGGCATCGAGGGGGGGTGGACCGTGCATCGTGGGCTCAGGGCATTCTCACTCGCGGCGGCGCTCGCGCCCCTGCCCGCCCGGTCGGGCCTCCCCTTCCCCGCGGACGATTCGGATTGACAGCGGGCGGCCTATCTTTTATAGAGACGGTCGCAATCACCACCCCGAGGGAGGGATCAGTCATGCCGCGGACCACCGGCACCAAGCCAGAGGATTCCATCGCCGTTCACTACCCCGACGCCGTGGAGTGGCGCCGTGCCCTGCATCGCTGCCCGCAGCCTTCGTGGATGGAGTTCTACGCGACGGCCTTCGTCGCCGAAAAACTCTCGGCCTGGGGATACGACGTCAAGCAGGGCCGGGACGCGATCGCCGAGGACAGGCAGCTGCTGCTGCCCGACGCGATCGTTCTTCAGGCCGAATACGACCGGGCCCTCAAGGCCGGGGCCGACCCGGCGTTTCTCGCCCCGGCGCGAGGAGGGTTCACGGGGGTCGTGGCGACCCTGACGGGCGGGCTGCCGGGCCCCACGATGGGGTTCCGCTTCGACATCGATTCCAACGAGGTGGCGGAGACGCAGGACCGGACCCATCACCCCGCCCGGCAGGGCTTCATCTCGCAGAACCCCGGGTACGCCCACATGTGCGGCCACGACATCCACACGGCCACGGGGCTGCTGCTTGCGCGGCACTTCGCCGACAACCGCGCAACGCTCCGGGGAACCGTCAAGTTCCTCTTCCAGCCCAACGAGGAGAATCTCTCGGGGGCTGCCGCCATGATCGAGAAGGGCCACGTGGACGACCTGGACTATCTCGTCGGGGGTCACGTCGGGATGGCGCTGAAGGAGACGGGGCTCGTCTGTTTCAACATCCACAGCTTCATGGCCCTCACCCGCTTCGAGGTGACCTTCACGGGCCGCCCGACCCATGCCGCGGCAAGCCCGGAGCAGGGACGGAACGCCATGCTGGGCGCCTGCAACGCCGTCACGAACCTCTTCGCCATCGCCCGGCACAGCCAGGGCGCCACGCGGATCAACGTGGGCACCCTCCAGGCGGGGAGCACCTGGAACATCATCCCCGAGAAGGCGTACTTCCGCATGGAGACCCGCGGCGTGACCAACGAGCTCAACAACTACATGGTCGAGAAGGCACGAGAGGTGATCGAAGGCGCGGCACGGATGTACGGCCTCGCCGTCGAGATGAAGCCGGCGGCGCAGGCCGTGGTAACCGAAAGCTCGCCGGAGCTGATCGCCGTGGCGGAGCGCGTGGCCAAAACGCTCCCCTCGGTCCGGCAGATCGTGCCGAGCGCCCCGTTCAACGCCTCGGAGGACGTCACGCTCATGATCGAGCGGGTCCACCAGAAGGGGGGAAAGGCGCTCTTTGCCCTCTTCGGCACGCCGACCCACGGCGGGCACCACAACTCTACCTTCGACGCCGACGAAATCGTGATCCGCAACGCGGCGGAGTTCTACGCCGCCCTGCAGAAGGAAATCGCCGGATGAGCGTCGGAGGCCCCGCTCTCGCCTCAAGCGGGTCCCCGTCTCGATGCGACTCTTCGACATTGCCGGCCGGAGGGCTCGACAATTATTGCCGCCCCCGCGAAGGCACTTGACGACTTTTCGGTCCCCTCTTGCGACAAAAATGTCGTATCAATATTTTCCATTTACATTCAATATCTTACCGGATCAAGATCTCCCTTTTTTCGACGGCTTTTCCATTTTTGTGCGGCGCAGGTCATCGGGGCCCTTGACCCGACAATGAGCTCGCCTGATATTTTCACATTTTATTACAATGACTTACTGAAATATTCTGCGCCTTCCCATACCTGGCAGGCCTGTTGCTATATTAAGCTCTCGGAAAAGGAGGTTGAACGATGGCAACGGTGAAAATGAAGCGCTACAAATCGATGTTGAATCACCGGATCGAAGAGATTCTGAAGGCCAACGGAAAGCCGCTGTTCCCCGCGGAAAACCTCAACGGGCTCCTTCCCGACATGTACGATCTGGCCTCGTTCGAGTCGGAGCGTCTCTACGAGTACGCACTGAAGGACCGGGAGAGAAAAACAGTCCTCGAGCTGATCGAGGCCATCAAGCGGATCGAGGAGGGGAATTACGGCATCTGCGAGGACTGCCTGAAACCCATATCCGAAAAGAGGCTTCAGGTCGCACCCGCGGCAACGTTGTGCATCGAGTGCAAGGCCGAAGAGGAAAAGCGGCAGCGCGCGGAGAACATCCGCAGGGGTCACGCTCACCACGGCATTCAGCTGGGCGAGCCCCCGGGAGGAAATTAAAGAAACCGGACCCTCGCGGAGGGCCGACAAAAGACCCCCAACTCCCATCTCCTTTCATCTTTGCGAGAAGGCCCCCGTTTCGGGGGCCTTCCTGTTTCCGGCTGCCCAAGACAAGAAAATCCCCCTTTCATCCCCCTTTGTAAAAGGGGGAAAGAGGGGGATTTCTCTTCACGGATCACCGGTCTTTGACCACTGCCGCGCAGAGGCTAGAGGTACATCGCCGCCGCGATGGCATAGGCCAGCGCGGGGACGAGATTGCCCACGCGGATCCGCTTGATCTCCAGGATGTTGATGCCGATCCCGAGAATGAGGAGCCCCCCCGTGGCGGTCACGGCCTCGATCACGGCCGGCGCCTGGAGGAACGCGAGCTGCGATGCCAGCAGTGTGATGGAACCCTGGACGACGAGGACCGACAGCGCGGAGAAGGCCACGCCCAGCCCCAGCGAAGAGGCAAAGGCGACGGATGCCACGCCGTCGAGAAGGGACTTGATGTACAGGATGGAAGGGTCGCCCACGGTCCCGTCGCGGATGGAGCCGACGATGACCATGGCCCCCGTGCAGTAGAGGATGGAGGCCGTTACGAACCCCTGGACGAAGGTGGACGAGTCGGATCGGAAGCGCCTCTTGAGCCACTCCCCCAGGGCTTCGACCGCCCCTTCGATGTTCATGAGCTCCCCCGTGACGGCGCCTGCAAGCAGCGACCCGATCACCAGCAGGGGCCTCGTGCCCGACAGGGCCATCTGGAGGCCGATCAGGACCACAGAGAGGCCGAGCGCCTGCATGACGATCGTCTTGATCCGCTCCGGCAGCCGCTTTCCGATGACCGCACCCGCCAGGCTGCCCGCCACGACGGCGGCCGTGTTCACCAGTGTTCCCGTCACCGTTCACTTCCTGGTCGTCTTGAATGGATGTGCAGGTTCATCTCTATACCATCGGCGAAGCTCGCTGGCAACGAAGTTAAGAAGTTGGGAAGGTGAGAAGTTGAGACAGAGGAGTGAAGATTTTCTCCGAACTTCTTACCCTCTCACCCTCTCACCTTCTTACCCTCTCATTCCGATTGACACTGTGAAGCCTCATTGATATCAAGGGAGTGACTTTGCGAGGGGGTCGCGCGCGTGCACACGTTCCTGTTCGAGGAGGGCCTCTGGGCCGCCAGGGGCGAATATGTCGACGAGGCCATGAACCGGGCAGCCCTCGAGGGCGAGACGCGTGTCACGCACCGCCCCGGGCAGTGGCTCAACGAGGGCCGCATGCGCATCGAGCTGGGCGGCAGGGAGGTGGTCATCGAGAACCGCTACCGGATCGCCCCCTTCGCCGGCGGGGCCGATTTCACGAGCTGGGAATCCGACAACCCGGCCCTCGGGACGCTCCGCGGGCATTTCGTCGTCGTCGGCAACGCCATCCTGTCCTCCTGCACGTCGGCGGACCGGCGCTACACCGGCACGGAATTCCTGCTGCAGGAAGCCCCGGAGCGCTACGTCAATCGGGGCGCCCTGTTTTCGGCGGACGGCCGGATTTCCTCGTGGTCCGTAATTTTGACGAGAAAGGGTTGAAGGAAGTGTCCGAATCGGAATCGGAAAAGACGATCGAGGCGTTGAAGAAAATCCGGCTGTCGGCGACGATGCTGGAGATCGGCTTCAAGAGCGACAACCTCGGAGAGGTCATCCATTGCCAGATCGAGCTCGAGCATCTGGCGACAAAGCTCCAGGCCGATCACGGGCACCTTGTCACCCCGGAACAGTGCGAGGCCGCAAAGGGCAGCCTGGACAGGTTCGTGGCCCTCATCGACCAGGCCTTCGAGAGGGTCTCCGGCGGCAGCGGCCCTGCTCCCTCCGGACCGCACCCGTACATCCCGGGCTGACCCCCCGCCCCCTCAACGAGCGTACACCCGCGTCGTAAACACCTCGCCGGTCGACAGCGTCGCAGCCATCCGATCCAGCGCCTTCCGGTTGTCCTCGAAGGTGTCCGGCCGGGAAAAGACGTAGAGGGTCACGCCGATGGTTTCCCCCTTCAGCGGGTAGACACGGCCCCATGCGGCGTGGAGAACGCCCGGCATCGGCCTGCTTGCCTCTTTCTCCTGCCACTGGAGCCCGGAAGCGTCGCAGTGGTACACTCGGTAGGATCCTCTGACGCGGGGGTCGCCGCCGGTGACCCGGAACCACTCGAGATCCAGGAACGACTGGACCAGCTCCGAGAGGCGCTCCTCGAGGGTCAGGACATTCTCGTAGGCAAGGACCAGCGTCCCGCCCTGAAGCGCGATCAGCCCCCCGGTCTGCGGGTTGTGCAGCAGAAGCAGAAACCGGTTGGGGGCTTCGGGGGAAAAATAACCGGTGAAGGGCCCCGGGATGACATTCGTCCTCTCCCAGCCGTTACGGGGAAGCTCGACGACGAACCCGTAGCGGTAATTCTGGTATTCGCCCCGATCGATCGTGGGCGGCAGCGCAGCACAGCCTGCCATGATAGCGACGATCACAAGAAGGGATATCTTCCTCACCGGTCCTCCCCGCCTTGAAATGCAACGGATTTGATGCAATTTCCGTGACGCGGGGGACGCCGAACCCCGATCCGTGGCCGTCCCGATGCAACGGGTGCTTCGGTTGCATTCGACCCGTTCCTGTGATAAACGGATTTTATTATGGAATTTGGCAAAATGTTTGCAGGTTAGCCCCTTTATGCCCGTATACGAATACACGGCCCTCAACGACAAGGGCAAGAAGCTCCGGGGGATCATCGACGCGCAGAGCACGGTGGCAGCCAGGCAGAAACTGCGCGAGAGCAACATCTACCTGATCGAGCTCCTGGAGTCTTCGGGAAAGAAGAAAGAGAGCCTCCTGCAACGGCATGCCGTGGGGTTTTTCGGCAAGGCGGGATCGCGCGAGGTGACCGTCATGACCCGGCAGCTGGCGACCCTCCTCGGGGCCGGCCTGCCGCTCGTCCAGTCGCTGACGACCCTGATCACGCAGACCTCGCACCCGCAGCTCAAGAAGATCCTGGCCCAGATCAGGGAGCAGGTCAACGAGGGCAGCAGCTTTTCGCAGACCATGACCCACTACCCCCAGGTCTTCCAGCCCTTCTACCTGAACATGGTCCGGGCGGGGGAGGCCTCGGGCACGCTTCACCTCGTTCTCGAGCGGCTCGCCGACTTCAGCGAGAAGCAGCAGGCCCTGAAAGGGCGCATCCGGGCGGCACTGGCCTACCCGCTGTTCATGTTCCTCATCGGCAGCGTGGTCCTGTTCTTCCTGGTCACCTTCGTGGTGCCCAACGTGACGCGCATCTTCGACGAGATGCACCAGACCCTGCCGCTCATCACGATCGTCCTCATCGGCGTGAGCCGCTTCCTGGAAACCTTCTGGTGGCTGATCGTCGCGGGGATCGCGGCCGGGGCCGTCTCGCTGAACTATTTCCTGTCGAAGACGCAGCGGGGCCGGGCCCTGCGGGACCGCGTCCTGCTGCGGCTGCCCGTCATCGGCCCGATGAACCGCAAGATGGCCGTGGCGCGATTCAGCCGGACGCTGGGGACGCTGCTCGAGAGCGGGGTGCCGCTGCTCGCCTCCCTGGAGATCGTCCGCAACATCGTGGGCAACGCCCTGATCAGCGATGCCATCCGCCAGGCCGGCAACGACGTGCGCGAGGGGCAGAGCCTCTCGGCGCCGCTGGCCCGCAGCGGGCTCTTCCCGGCGATCGCCGTCGAGATGATCTCCGTGGGCGAGCAGAGCGGAAACCTGGAGCCCATGCTCTACCGGATCGCCGACGCCTACGAGAAGGAGGTGGAGTCGAGCATCACGATGCTCACCTCCCTGCTCGAGCCGGTCATGATCCTCGTCATGGGCCTCATCGTGGGCTTCATCGTGGTCTCGATCCTGCTGCCGATCTTCGAAATGAACCAGCTGGTGCGGTAACCCCGGCCGGACGGAAAGGTGCTGACATGCGAAAGGGAATGCGGATCTCTCTGATGGACAGGACGCGGCGCGGACGCCGCGGCTTCACCCTGATCGAACTGATGGTCGTCATCGTCATCCTGGGCATCCTGGCCGGCCTGATCATCCCCCGGATCATGGGGAGGCCCGACGAGGCGCGCCAGGCCAAGGCCCGCATCATGATCGAGGGAATCGAGACCGCGCTCAAGCTCTACCGGCTCGACAACGGGTTCTACCCGACGACGGACCAGGGCCTGCGGGCCCTCGTGGAGGCGTCCACCATCCCGCCCGTGCCGAGGAACTGGCGCGAGGGGGGGTATCTCGAGAAGGGAAAGGTCCCCAAGGACCCCTGGGGCAACGACTTCATCTACCTGTGCCCCGGCACGCAGGGCGAGTTCGACCTGCTCTCCTACGGCGCCGACGGGCAGCCCGGCGGCGAGGGCAAGAACAAGGACATCACGAACTGGGCGCAGGATTGACGGAAGAAAGAACGTGTGAAGGTGAGAGGGTAAGAAGGTCGGATAAGCCGCAGCACCGGACGCTGGCCTCCCACATCCCCAACGTTCTCACCTTCTCACCCTCTTACCCTCTGCGTGTGCATGGCGGTGAGATACTCGAAATATGAAACCCATCCGGATTCCAAAGGTGCCCGGCCAGAGGGGCTACACTCTCATCGAGATCTCCGTCGTGATCGTGCTCGTCGGGGTCATTTTCCTGCTGGCCATCCCGAGGGTGCAGGACACCGTGACGAACGACCGGATGCGGACCGCCGTTCGTAACCTCTCCGGCGCAGCCCGGGATCTCAAGGCCGGCGCCGTCCGCGAACAGGTCGACCACTACCTGCACCTGGACCTCGACCGGCGCGTGGTCTGGAACACCCGGGAGGACATGACGGCGGAGGTCCGGACCATCCGCAGGAACCAGGCCCGCCCGCTGCCTTCGGGCGTCAGGGTGGCCGACGTGGCGCTCGCCGACGAGGGCAAGAAGAACCAGGGGGAAGTCGTCATCCGGTTCTTCAGCCAGGGCTACGTCCAGCCCGCCGCCATCCACCTCACCGACGAAGAGCGCACGATGACCCTGATCTTCCAGCCCTTCCTGAGCACCTTCGAGGTGAAAGACTCCTACGTGGACGTGTGGCAGAAGTCCAATTAAGGTTCGAGGAACGAGGTTCGGGGAACGAGGACAATGAAAATTCATGGCTGTGCAGAAGCACCCGTGCTACCTGCCGAACCCCGAACCCCGAACCCCGATACCCGCCAAAAGGGGTTTACCCTTTTGGAAGTGATGATCGCCATGGCCATCCTGGCCACGGTGCTCGTGACGGTGTTCCACTCCCAGTCGCAGAGCATCGCCATGGCCAACGAGTCCCGGGCACTGACGACGCTCGCGCTGCTGGCGCAGAGCCGCATGGCGGAAATCGAGGGCCGCCAGGACCTCTCCACCGGGCAGACGACCGGCAACTTCGGCGACGACTTCCCCGACTACACCTGGACGGTGAACATTTCCCAGCCCCAGGGCCCCGGATCGAGCAGCCTGCGGAAGATCGAGGTCACCGTCGTTCACGACTACTACCCGAAGCGGCCCTGCAAGGTCATCCTGTACCGGCCGGCGAGCCTGAACACGGGAAGGTAGGAAGATCGGAAGTGAAGAAGAGCGGAGCATGAGAGAGGACAGGCGACAGGCGAAAAAGAAATGGATCTGCAGGGCTTCAAATCCCCCTGTGTCCCCCTTTATGAAAGGGGGAAAAGAAGGGGGATCTACTCTTCGCCCTGGACCCCGAACCCCGAACCGCGATACCCTCGAACGCGGCTTCACCCTCGTCGAGATCCTCGTGGCCATCGCCATCCTCGCCGTCGTGCTCTCGACGATCTACGTCTCCTACATCTCCACGATGCGCGTCGTGAAGAGCCTCGAGTACGGCGACGAGATCTACTGCATGGCCCGCATCACCCTGGAACGGATGGTCCTCGACCTGCAGTCGGCCTGCAAGGAGAAGGACGCCTACGAGTTCTCGACGCTCAAGGACTCCACGGGCAAGCTGCCGCTCAAGGGCGTTTCCTTCCTGTCCCGGGCGCACCTTAATTTCAGCGGTCCCGGCGACACGATGGCCGTGGCGCAGATCAGCTACGAACTCGAGGGCGACCCCGATTCGGGCGGGTTCTCCATCATCCGCCGCGACGTGCTGAGGCAGGGCCAGGGCCGGGAGGGCGGCGAGGGACACCTGCTTTGCAAGCGGCTGCAGCTCGTCAACCTCCGGTTCTACGACTCGAGCGGCCGCGAGTACACCCTGTGGGACAGCCGGGGCGGTTCGGAGGCCCAGCGCAACAACCTCCCGTCGGCCGTTCTCATCGAGCTGGACTTCATCAACCCCGACGACGCGGCAAGGCCGTACAAGTTCATGACCCGATTCCTTCTGCCGGGTTCCGTCAAGATGTGATATGATGCGCAACCCGATCCGAAACGAGAGGGGCATCGCCCTCATCCTGGTCCTGCTCACGGTGAGCGTCATCGTGGTGCTGACACTGCAGCTCAACGTCTCCTCGCGGGCGCAGGTGCACGAGGCGGCCAACCTGAGCGACGGGATCCGGGTGCTCTACATCGCCAAGTCCGGGGTCTTCGCCGGCATGGGGCTGCTCTCCGAGGACCGGGGCGACTCCGACACCCTCAACGAGGCCTGGTCCCGCACGGAGGGCCTTCGGGAGCAGTCCAAGGATTACTTCGACGGCGGCCACCTCGAGCTTGTCATCGAGGACGAGTCCGGCAAGATCAACATCAACAAGCTCGTCCAGGGGAACGAGTTCAACGCGGGGGTGAAGGGGGTGCTCACCCGGCTGCTCTCCCAGCCCGAGTTCGAGCTGCAGCCCCAGGAGGTGGAGGACATCCTGAGCGCCATCAAGGACTGGATCGACCCGGATTCGGTCGTGACGGCAAATGGTGCAGAAAATGCATATTATCAAGGTCTTGGGAAATCAACCACCGTCCGGAACGGCCCGATGGAATCCGTCGACGAGCTGCTCCTCGTGCGGGGGATCTCGCGGGAGCTCTACCGGGGGACCCCGGAGAGGCCCGGCCTGGCCCGTTTTCTGACCGTCTACGGGGAGGGGGGCATCAACATCAACACGGCCCCGAAAGAGGTGCTGCGGGCGCTTTCGCCGTCCATCACCGAGGACGCGGCCAGCCGGATGGACGACTACCGGAAGAACCCCGCCAACGACCTCACGAATCCCTCGTGGTACCGGAGGGTGGCGGGTTTGAACAACACGGCCATCGACGCCGTGCCCCTCGCCACCCGGAGCGAGCACTTCCAGCTGGCCTCGACGGGGCACCTCGGGACGATGAGGCGCACCATCCGGGGCATTGTGAAACGCGACGGCGACAGGAAACTCTCCATCGTCGCCTGGAGAATCGGCTGATGGCGAAATACATCCTCGGGCTCGATGTCGGCAAGAGCTGCCTCAAGGCGGTCCTCCTCGAGGCGGGCCTTCGGGGCGGCATGCGCATCGCCGCCTGGGAAAAGGTCGACATCGTCGGGGCGGCCGGGCTGCGGGAGGCCCTGCGCCGGCTCCAGGAAATCCCGATCCTCGCCGTGCCGTCCTGCCACACGTCGATGACGGCCCGGGCTTTTTCCTTCCGCAACGTGAAGCTCCCCTTCAAGGACCGCAAGAAGATCTGCCAGACCCTGCCCTTCGAGCTGGAAGGCCAGATCCCGCACCCCGTGGAGGGCGTGCTGATCGACTTCACCGTCCTCGGGCAGGCGCAGGGCTCCGACCTCTTCACCGCCGTGATCCCGAAGACCGAGGTGGAGGAGCGCACCGCGCTCCTGTCCGATTACGGGTTCGACGCGGAGACGATCGACGTCGACACGGTCGCCGTCGCGGCGCGGCTGATGACGGCGGTCCCGACGGAGGCTCTCACCCTGCTGCTGGACGTGGGGGCCGCGGAGACGACGGGGGTCTTCTTCAAGGAAGGCAGAATCCTGCAGGTCCGCTCCTTCCCCTTCGGCGGGGATACCATCACCCACGCACTCTCCGGCGCCCTGGGGATCTCGTTCAGCGACGCCGAAACCCGCAAGAGGCGGGGGGAGACGGCCGTGGCCGAGGAGGAGATCACCGAGGCGTGCCGGAAGTTCTTCACATCCCTGAAGAACACGATCGGCTCGCTGCGCATGGCCGGCCTCGTCGCCGAGGAGCCGGACACGATCTGGCTGACCGGCGGGGGCTCTCTGTACCGGAAGCTCGCCGAGGATCTCTCACGGGCCCTCGCGGTGCCCGTGGAAAGGGTCAACGTGACCCAGCTGGCCGGCATCAAGCCCGTGGGGGGCGATGACGCGGGCTGGGATTCCATGATCATGAACGGCGCCCTCGCCCTGGCGCTCCGCCCCGTTTCGAAGGGGCCGGGATTCAACTTCCGCCAGGGCAACGGCCGGCGCAGGCCCGTGCCTTTCAAGCTCGATCTCGGCATCGACCTCAGGTGGGCGGCAGCAGCCGCCGCCGTCTTCCTCCTGCTGGCCGGCGCCGATGTCACCCTGTCCTACTACGCGGACAAGACCCGGCTCGACCGGCTCAAGGCCGAGACGGCGGCCCTGCTGCAGACGAATTTCCCCGACGTGGCGCGCGTCGTCGACCCGGCCCAGCAGTTCCGCACCCGGATCGCCGAGGCCAAGCGCCTGGCCGCAGCCACAAGCGGCGCCCCCTCCGGCGACGCCGTTCTCGTCGTGATGAAGGACCTCTCGGAGCGGGTCCCCGAGTCCGCCGAGTTCCTCCTCACGGCCCTGACCCTCGACGGTGACCGGATCGACATCCGCGGTGAGGCCGCGACGGCGGAGGCCGCCGAAGCGATCAAGAAGGCCCTGGAGGAAACGGGGCGCTACGCGAGCGTCGACGTCCGCTCCTCCGTCGGGCAGGCGGGCCGCATGGAGTTCGAACTGAAAACCACGATGGCGAAGAAACCATGAAGAAGACCTGGGACAACCTCGGCCGGCGCGAACGGATCGCCATCCTGGGCGGCGCGGGAATCGTCGCCCTGATTCTCCTCATCCAGTTCGCGATCTTGCCCTTCTGGGAGGAAAAGGCCCGCGTGGCCAAGGCGCTCGACACCCAGGAGAAGGTCCTCGAGGAAATGAACGTCCAGCTTGCCGAGTACCGCCTCATCAAGCGGGACATGGACGTCATCCAGCAGGCCCTGGCGTCGAGGCCGGCCGATTTCACCCTGTACGGTTTCGTGGAGCGCAAGGCGCGGGAGTCGGGCGTGCGGCAGAACGTCCGGGCGATCAACCCCTCCCGGGGGGCGAGCGCCGGGAGCTACGAAGAGGCGCTGGCAGACGTGAGCCTGGAGAAGATCACGCTGAGACAGCTCGTGCAGTTCCTCTACAAGGCGGATTCGCCGCGCGACGCCGTGAGAATCCGCAAGCTCACCGTCCGCAAGAGCGTGGAGAGCCCCGAGTACCTCACGGCCACGGTCCAAATCGGCACCTACCAGCCGGCGGCAGCGGCCAGGCCGGGCCCGGCGCCGGCGCGAAAAGGGGCGTGAGAGGGTTGCCGATGACGGACGCCTTCCGGAAATACGGCGGGTACGTGGCGTTCGCCGCGGCGGCGCTCCTGGTGCTCGCCTGGGTGAAGATGCCCTCCGACGCTCTGCGCTCGCTGGTGCTCTCGGCCCTGTCGAAGAACAAGGCGGGGATGCAGGTGCGGCTCGACGCGGCCGAATGGGCATTCCCCTTCGGGCTCGCGCTCACGGGGCTTTCCGTCCAGCCGAGGGACGGCCGGGGCCCCGGCCTCCAGGCCGACACGGTCACGGCCCGCCCTGCCGTGCTCCCGCTTCTGACGGGACGCCTGGCCCTCCGCGTCCAGGCCGCGGCCATGGGCGGCCGGATCGACGGGGACATCGCCTTTCGGAACCGCTTCTCGGCGGGCGGGCCCGTGCAGGCGGACCTCGCCTTCGGCGGGATCGACGCCGCCGAGTGCCCCGGGCTGGCCGAGATGCTGGGACGGGCGGTCCGCGGCCGAGTGGACGGCCGGCTGCGCTTCGAGGGGCTTCCGGAACGGTGGCCCGAGGGATCGGGCCGGCTGGAGCTTGCGCTGGCCAACGGGTTGATTTCCTTCAAGGCGCCCCTGTTCGGCCTGCAGGAAATGATCTTCACGAAGATGGAAGGAAACCTGGACCTGGGAAGCGGCCAGCTCAAGGTAAATCGACTCCAGGTCACGGGGGAGGCCCTCCAGGGAGAGTTCCAGGGCACCATCCGCCTCGGCGGGGAGCTCTCCCAGAGCCGGATCGCCCTGCGGGGCGATGTGCACATCCCGGCGGCCGGCCCGGAACGATTCGCCGTCGAGGTGGGCGGCACGGTGTCGAGCCCCGTGGTGACCCCGCTGTGACATGCAGGGAACGAGCATGCTGAGTTTCATGAAAAACAGGCGGAACACGATCCTGATCCTCGCGGGGATCGCCGTCGTCCTGTACCTGGTCGTCGACATCGCGTACCTCGTCCTCGAGATCAACACGCCGCCCCCCGAGACGCCGAAGCAGGCGGCAGCCGGAACGCAGGCGGCGGACACGACGAAAGACCCCCTCGAGGCCTACGCCGTGATCGTCGAGCGCAACCTCTTCCGCACGACGGACCGGCCCCTCGTCGTGGACCAGATGGACCCCGGCATGCTCGAGGTCACCACCCTGCCGATCGACCTCTACGGCACGATCGCCGGGGAGGAAGGCAGGGGTTACGCGGTCATCGAGGAGCGGGACAAGAAGAAACAGCGCCTCTACAAGGTGGGCGACAGGGTCGCCGGGGCCGTGATCGTGAAGATCCTTCGAAACGCCGTGGTGTTGCGCGTGGGGGAAAAGGACCAGGTCCTGAAGAAAAAGGAGATCGTCGCACGGGGGGCCAACCGCCTGCCCCCGGCCGGGATGCCCGGCCCGGCTCCCGCGCCGGCCCCGGAGGCCGCCCCGCGCCCGCAGGCCCGCCCCCCGCAGGCGCCCCCCGGTTCGCCCTCCGACCTGGCGAGCCTGCTGACACAGGCCCGCGTGACCCCGCACGTCACGGCCGGCTCGTCGGGCAAGCCGGACGGGGTCGTGATCAACGAGATCCAATCCGGCAGTCTCTTCGAGAACGTGGGGCTCGTCAACGGCGACATCATCCAGGAGGTCAACGGCAGGCCCGTCACCGGCGTGGCGGACCTGGTGTCCCTGTACCGGGACCTCAAGCCCGGGGCGAATCTTTCCGTCAAGGTCAGCCGGACGGGCAGGCAGGTCGTCCTGAACCACACGGTGCAGTAGACGGGCATCGGGTATAGGGTCTTGGGTGCAGGGGCTGAAGGTATAAAGATTGTTTGATAAAAGAATCCGTTTCCTTCCCGATACCCGAGTCCCTAAAATTGGCGGTGGCAATTTGGCGGCGGTTGTAATAAGAATTACGGAGGAATTACACGGGGCATGTACAGTTCCCATTTCAAGCTGAGGGAGAATCCCTTCAGTCTCACTCCCGACCCGAAGTATCTCTTCCTGAGCCGCCAGCACCGGGAGGCCCTCAACCATCTGATCTACGGGATCAAGGAGAAGAAGGGATTCATCGTCATCACGGGCGGGATCGGGACGGGCAAGACGACGCTGTCTCGGGCGCTGCTCTCCCGGATGGATGTCTCCGTGGAAACGGCGCTGATCTTCAACTCGTACCTCTCGGACATGGAACTCCTCGAGGTGATCAACCAGGAGTTCCGGATCGCGCTGACGGGCATCGAGCGGACGAAGAGGCGCTACATCGACGCTCTCAACGCGTTCCTGACGGAGAACTACAGGGCCGGGAAGAACGCCGTGGTCCTCATCGACGAGGCCCAGAACCTCTCCCGGAACGTGCTGGAGCAGCTCCGGATGCTCTCCAACCTGGAGACGGAAACGGAAAAGCTGCTGCAGATCGTCCTCGTCGGGCAGCCGGAGCTGCGGGACATGCTCGAACAGCCCTCCCTGAGGCAGCTGAACGAACGGATCTCGGTGCGCTACCACCTCGACGAGCTCTCGAAGGGCGACGTCCCCGATTATGTCGGGCACCGCCTCGCCGTGGCGGGGGGCACGGGCCACCTGAAATTTTCCGGTGACGCCTACGGGAAGATTTGCGACTACAGCAAGGGCAACCCGAGGCGGATCAACATCCTCTGCGACAGGGCGATGCTGATCGCCTATGCGGGCAACCGTCTCGAGATCGACCGCACGGTCGTCAAGCGGGCCATCCAAGACCTGAAGTCGACGGACGCGAAAAAGGGAACTTTTTTTGCAAGACGAAGAAAGGGGCTCTTTGCCTAGCAGCCATGAGCTACATCACCACCGCACTGAAACGGGCCCAGCGGGCCCATGACGAGCGCTACCTGCCCTACCGGGAGATCATCCTGGCCCGGCCGCGGGGCACGGTCCGGGGCAAGAAGCGACTCATCGCCGGCATTTGCCTGGCCTCGCTCGTGCTGCTGGCCTCGACGGCCTTCTCGCTCATCGTCTACTTCGGGCAGGAAAACGCCGGAAGCGAAGGCGGGAGCCTGATTGCCGCCTCCACGGCCCACCGCGCCAGGGTGGGGCTGGCCGGCCGCGAACCCGAGCGCCTGGCGCAGGGCGGCCCGGTTCAGGACACGGAAATCCTCTTCCAGGCGGGACTGAGGCGGCAGCAAGCGGGCAGCCTCGACGAGGCCGAGGCGCTGTACCGAAGGGCCGTCGACGCGGACCCGAGAAACCTCAGCGCCCTGAACAACCTCGGGGTGCTCTGCATGTCCCAGAAACGGGACCGGGAGGCCATCGACATCTTCACGCGGCTCATCGACCTGAAGGGGGACTGGGCCGACCCGTATTACAATCTCGCCTGCCTCTTCAGCCGGCAGGGGGACGCCCCGAAGAGCCTGTGGAACCTCAAGGTCGCCCTGTGGATGAACAAGGAGCTCAAGGGGTGGGCACGGAACGACCCGGACCTCGAGGCGCTCCACTCCAGGCCGGAATACCAGAAAATCGTCAACTAGTGGGTGAATGCGCATGCCGACCCTTTCCGGAAAACAGATCCTTCTCCTGACGGCCCTTGCCGGGTTCCTCATGCTCTTCGCCTTCCAGGGGACCGCCGCGGCGGCCCGCCTGGCCGGCAACGCCCAGCCGGTGTCGACCACCTCGACGGAACCCGTGAAGGACGGCGTTGCGGCGCAGACAGCCGCCGAGGCGGAAGACACGCCCGCGCCGGCGCCGAAAAAACAGGCCCCGGCGAAGAAGAAGACGGTCAGGAAGGCGCCCCCGAAAAAGGCCGCGGCGACCCCCGCCTGGAGGACGGTGTCCAGCGACGCCGGCGAAAACGGCGCCGGGAAGTCCGCGCCGGGAAAGCCGGGCAGCGCAAACGGCAAGCTCGGGAAGCACGTCACCATCGACTTCGACAACGTGGACATCCTGGCGTTCATCAAGTTCATCAGCGAGCTGACGGGAAAGAACTTCGTCGTCGACGAGTCCGTCAAGGGCAAGGTCAGCGTGTTCTCGCCCAGGAAGATCTCCGCCGATGAGGCCTACAAGGTCTTCGAGTCCGTGCTCGACATCCACGGCCTGACCACGGTTCCCGCGGGAGACGTCACCAAGGTCGTCCCGAGCCAGCAGGCGAGGGAGAAGAGCGTGGCGACCCGGCTCCGCGCCGAGGGGATCGGCCCCAACGACCGCGTGATCACCCAGATCGTCCCCCTGAAGCACGCCAGCCCCGACGACATGAAGAAGATCCTGGACCCGCTGGTGTCGAAGGCGAGCGTGATCCTCTCCTACCCGCCCACGCAGACGCTCGTCATCACCGACGTGCAGTCCAACATCAAGCGGCTGCTGACGATCATCTCGGCCCTCGACGTGTCGGGCGTGGGCGAGCAGATCCACATCATCCCGCTCAAGCACGCCGTGGCCTCCGACACGGCCGCGTCGCTCAACGCGATCTTCCAGCTCGACCAGGCGGCCCGGAGGCCCCAGCCGTCCGCGGTGACGATGCGGATCATCGCCGACGACCGCACCAACAGCCTCATCGTGCTGGCCTCGGAGGTCTTCACCGCCCGGGTTCGCGAGTTCGTGAACATCCTCGACCGCGACATCCCCCAGGGCGAGTCGAAGATGCACGTCTACCGCCTGCAGTACGCCAACTCGGAGGACCTGGCCAAGGTCCTCATGAACCTGCCGTCGAAGACCGCGGCGTCGGCCCCGGCGGCGCCGGGACAACCCGCCCCCGCGGTGGTGCCCGGGCTGCGCAGCAAGGTCTCCCAGCTCTCGAGCGACGTGCAGATCGTCTCCGACAAGGCCACCAACACGCTCATCATCACGGCCAACAAGGAGGACTGGCGCATCCTCGAGGAGGTCATCCGGAAGGTGGACGTCCAGAGGGCCATGGTCTACATCGAGGCCCTGATCATGGAAGTGGACGTGAACAAGAACTTCCAGCTCGGCGTGGAATGGCGGGCCGTCAAGGACCTCGGCAAGATCAGCGGGTTCGACACCGGGCAGGCCGCCGCGTTCGGCGGCTCCGGCGGCGGCGGGACGGGCGGCGCCTACAACCTCTTCCCGGGCACGTCGACGCAGCCGACTTTCCCCGGCGGGTTCTCGCTGGGCGTGCTGGGCGCGGGGATCACGATCGGCGGGGTCACCTTCCCGAACATCGGCGCCGTCATCAACGCCGTGCAGCAGGACTCGGCCGTTCACATCCTCTCGAACCCCCAGCTGCTCACGAGCGACAACGAGGAGGCCACGATCAGCGTCGGCAAGAACATCCCCTACATCACGAGGGCGGAACGCTCGACGACCAACGTGGACTACACGACCTACGAATACCGCGACGTGGGCGTCATCCTGACCATCATCCCGTCGATCAACACGGAGCGCTTCGTGCGCCTGAAGGTCAACCAGGAGGTTTCCACCATCGTCCAGGAGGAGTCCCAGGTGGGCCTCCCCACGACGCTCAAGCGCACGGCCAAGACGACGATCATGATCAAGGACAAGCAGACCATCGTCATCGGCGGCCTCATGGGCGACAGCTCGACGTCGAGCAACTACCAGGTCCCGCTGCTGGGCGACATCCCGCTGCTGGGCTGGCTCTTCAAGACGAAAGGCCAGAGGCGCGAGAAGACGAACCTCTACATCTTCATCACCCCCCACGTCATCGAGACCGTGGCCGACGCCCGCGCGATCGAGGCCGTCAAACGCCAGCAGATCGAGACCTTCGAGGGCGGGGTGATCAAGGGCTACGGCCCCCAGCCGCCCGCGCCGAACAGGAAGACCCCGTGACCGGGACGGGCGGATAACGAACGCATGGACACCAACGAAGACAAACGCAATCCACGGCCCGCCGAGATCCCGGGCCTGATCCACACGGACGGCAAGCCCATCGTCGAGCTTCTCGACGAGGCCTTCGCCCCCGTGCCCGAGGGCGCGCAGGCCCGGCGGCAGACGATCGGGGAAATCTACACCCACAAGAAGGCCGCCGACGAGGCCGGCCAGCTGCGCACCCTCAGTCTCCGGTTCGGCGTCCCCCTGATGCCGGAGCTCCCGACGGACCACATGAGCGTGGAGTTCACCCGGAAGGTCCCCATCCAGTACCTCAAGAGGCAGAAGCTCGTCCCCGTCGAGACGCCCGACGCCTTCCTCATCGCGGTGAACGACCCGGCGAACTTCCAGGCCGTCGACGACCTGATGCGGCTGCTCGGGCGCACCGACGCCGAGGTCGTGCTGGCCCCGGAGGGGGCGATCCTGTCGGCCATCAGCACCGCCTACGACCTGGGCCGCGACTCGGCCCAGGAGTTCATCCAGATCATGAACGGGGACTCGGCCGACAGCATCATCTCCGAGATCGAGGAGACGGCCGACCTGCTCGACGACACGAGCGACGCCCCGATCATCAAGCTCGTCAACCTCGTCCTCGCGCAGGCGATCAAGGACCGCGCCAGCGACATCCACATCGAGCCCTATGCCGCCTCGCTGAAGATCCGATACCGGATCGACGGCATGCTCTACAACCTGCTGAACCTGCCGCGGCGGATCCAGTCGCCGCTCGTCTCCCGCATCAAGATCATGGCGAAGCTCAACATCGCCGAAAAGCGCCTCCCGCAGGACGGCCGCATCGAGGTGAAGATCGGGGAGAAGAACGTGGACATCCGCGTATCCGTGATCCCCACGGCCTTCGGCGAGCGGGTGGTCCTGAGGCTCCTGGACAAGTCCCAGTCGATCCTCACGCTGGCGGACCTGGGGCTCGACGACGCGAAGATCCGGCAGTTCGACCGGCTGATCAAGTCCCCCTACGGGATCGTTCTCGTCACGGGGCCCACCGGCAGCGGCAAGACGACGAGCCTCTACGCGGCCCTCTCCAAGATCAACAGCCCCGAGATCAACATCATCACCATCGAGGACCCCATCGAGTACCAGATCGAGGGGATCGGGCAGATCCAGGTCAACCCCAAGATCGACCTGACCTTCGCCACGGGCCTTCGCTCCATCGTCCGCCAGGACCCCGACGTCATCCTCGTGGGCGAGATCCGGGATCGCGAGACGGCGGAGATCGCCATCCAGTCCTCGCTGACCGGCCACCTCGTCTTCTCGACGCTGCACACCAACGACGCCGCGAGCGCCATCACGCGCCTCATCGACATGGGCATCGAGCCCTTCCTCGTGGCCTCGTCGGTCATCGCCATCGTGGCGCAGCGCCTCGTGCGCGTGCTGTGCCCGCGCTGCAAGGAGGCCTACACGCCCGACGCGGAGTCCCTCGTCGACGCGGGGATCTCCCGCAACGCCCTGGACGGCAGGCCGATCTACCGGCGCAAGGGCTGCAACGCCTGCATGAACACGGGGTACCGGGGCCGCACGGGCATCTTCGAGATCATGATCATGGACGAGGGCGTCAAGCGACTCATCCTCAAGACGTCGGATTCCAACCAGATCAACGACGAGGCCGTCCGCAACGGCATGTCCACCCTGGTGCAGGACGGCGCCCGCAAGGTCCTCGAAGGGGTCACGACAATCGAGGAAGTGCTCCGCGTGACGAGAGTCCTCAACCGCAGCGCCAGCGTCGTCCTGGAGGACGAGGCCATCTGACGCACCCGACCCGAATGCAGGGTCCAGGAAAACGGAAAGCCCCGGAATGCAATTCGGCATCCCGGGGCTTTTTCCATCAGGAGGTGTTCCCCCTGTACCCTGTACCCTGCCTGCTCCTACCACAGCTGCGGCTTGTACCCATCGGGGGAAACGTCGTCCCAGCCGTTGTTCGTCAGCCGCGTGAGCCCGGAGCCGTCGAGCCGGATCGAATAGATCTCCCTCTTCGTTTCCCCCGGCGGGACGGCGGAAAAGAGCAGCCGTTCGTCATCGGCCGAGAAGGCGATCCCGCCGACATTCTGGACGGTCGTCGCGTTGGGCCCGTACGTGAACCCGATGCTGCCCAAGGCCTGCAGCGTCGGGACCGCATAGACCTGGACGTAGTGCATGGTCCCCCACCCGTAGTAGTACTTGATCTCGCAGGTCATCCGGCTGCCGTCGTGGGAGACGACGGGCTGGCTGCAGCCGAGCACCGGCCCCGTCAACGCCGATGAGGCGAGGTCCAGGAGATAGAGCGCTGCGACCTGGCCCGGCCCCGTGCCGGTGCCGCGGCCGAACACGACGGTGGTGGCGTTCCAGTAGTCATGCCCGAAGTTGTCCGTCATGTTCGCGGGGGGACTGGTGAGCTGCATGAGCGACGTCCCGTCGGGCCTGACCTGATAGATCTTTCCCTGGTTGCGGAACAGGACCCAGCTGCCCGAGGGAGACCATCGGGGACGGGTCCCCTGCGCGATGTCGCGTTCCGTCGTGCCCGCCGCATCGCCGACCTGGCGCACGATGATGCGGTCGGCCCCGCCGACGACCCGCCTGAAGGCCACCCACCTGCCGTTACGGGTGACGTCGGGCATGGTGTCGTCGTGTGCGGTCACGAACAGCGCCGAGGGCTGCAGCGGGACCTCGTCGGTCGCCGACAGCAGCTGCCCCTTCCCCGTTTCCTGCGACACGTAGACGACGGACGCGCATCCCCACGTCGTCACAAGGCAGGCCATCAGAAATACGAGATGCTTTTTCATGGTCACCTCCCGGGATTCGCGATGATGGATGATGTTGAGGCGTTAGACGATGGATCTGCGACGGTCCGCGTTGTTGCGACGGGCGCTGGGGGAAATCCGGGTTCGAAGGGGGCAGAGAGAATCCCGAGCGGGAAATGAGGGCCGGCGCTGTCCGACCCAGCGCAGACTTATCATGACCGACAATCGGCGGCCCCGTCAACAGAAATCTCCGCCGGCCGGCTGCAGGCAGGGAAGAAACGGGCCCGTTGCGGACCTCGAATCCCCCCTGTTTCCATTTCACTCCCTGTCCGGGCCGCCCTCGCGCCGCTTCAGCGCCGTCAGTCCCGCCGTCGCCGCCAGCAGGACCGCGATGTCCAGCGCCCACACGGACCGGTAAGAACCGAGGGCATCGTAGAGAACTCCCCCGACGATGGGGCCGAGGGCCCCGCCTACGCCGGCGACGAAGAAATTGAGCACCCCGTAGACCGACCCGATGCTCTCCCTGCCGAACCGGCCCGAGGCGATGATGGGCAGAATGGGCCCGAGGCAGCCGTACCCGAAGCCGAAGACGAGCGCATAGGCAAAGAGCCCCTCCACCGTCGTCGCCGAGAACAGGACCGTCATGCCCGCGGCCATGACCATGTAGCCCAGCATGGCCGAGTACTTGGGGTCCGGCAGGCGGTCGCTCAGCGAGCCGAAAAACAACTGGCCGCAGAACCCCGCCAGGGCGATCGCCCCCAGGGAGGAGGCCGCGGCGAGACGGTCAATCCCCAGGTCCAGCGCGTAGGGCACCTGGTGAACGAACGCCATCAGGACCGTCATGACCGCAGCGCCCTGGCAGAGCGACAGGATCCAGAAGCGCGAATCCTTCATGGCCTCCCCAAGGGGGATCGCCGCGGCGTGCCCGGGCGCCCCGCCGGGATCATGGGCCTGAAGATCGGGCTGCCCGTCGGGACGGAGCCCGTAGGCCTCGGGCTTCGTCTTCCCCAGGAAGACCTGCGCGATGAGCACTCCCGCCACAAGCAGGGAGAGCCCCAGGGCGATGAACCCGCTCCGCCAGCCCTGCTCCTTCACGAGCCAGCCGATAACGGGGGTCATGATCATCGTGCCGAAGCTCACGCCCATGGACGCGATGCCGATGGCCATGCCCCGCTTGCGCACGAACCACTTGCCCACGGAGGAATTGCCCACGACGATGCCCGTCCAGGACGAGCCCAGGCCGCAGAGAAGCCCGTAGGCAAGGTAGAAGGCCGGGGGAGTCTCGACGAAGGCCGACAGGACAAACCCCAGCGCGCCCACCGCGGCCCCCGCCGAGGCGACCCAGCGCGGTGCGATGCGGTCCAGCAGCCTTCCGGCAACGATGCCCCCCGCGGCGAAGAAGAGCATGTTGAGGGAGGCGGCCAGGGAGATGACGGTGCGCGACCAGCCGTTCTCCGCCGTCAGGGGCTGGACGAAGATGCCGAAGCTGTAGCGCGCCCCGTAGCTGACGGCATGAAGCAGGAAGGCGCCCGTCACGACGTACCAGCCCCAGAAGACGGGGGCCCCCTTTTCTCGTTCACGACCGATCAGCATCGCTCCATCTAGGACCCGGAGGGGCCTTTTGTCAACCGAAAGAAGGGGTCTAGGGTCTCGGGTATTAGGGTATAGGGTATAGGGGAGGTACTTCTGATTATTTTGTATATAGACGGAATCTCCTTCCTTCCCGATACCCGAGTCCCGAAACCCGATACCCCTCTTCGGATACCCTGTACCCTTTACCCTGAACCTAAAGTGTGCTACAAGCAGGCATCAAAACAGGCACGCCAAGGATTCCACCAACCATCATGCACGGAAGCCGCACCCGCAAGCCCTCCCCGGCCCGACGCCGAAGACGGCCCCCCCGCACAGACCCATCGCAGCGGTTCAAGCCCGAAGCCGAACCCGTTCTCAACGACGTGCTCGCCCGGATCGGAAAGCCCGAGGAGGCGCCCTTCAGGCCGGACGCCTTTCAGCTCGACGCCCTCGACGCGATCCGCCGCGCGGACTGCCTCGTCATGGCCCCGACGGGATCGGGCAAGACCTGGATCGCCGAGCAGGCCATCCAGGAGGTGCTCCGGGAAGGGAAGCGCTGCTGGTACGCCTCGCCCCTGAAGGCCCTGTCGAACGCCAAGTGGGTCGAGTTCGGCGACCGCTTCGAGAGCATGAACGTGGGCATCCTCACGGGCGACACGAAGGAGAACACGGATGCCCCCGTGATCGTGGGGACCACGGAGATCCTGCGCAACCAGCTCTACGACGCCATGCACGAGGGGCGCGACCTGCCCTTCGACCTCGTGATCCTCGACGAGGCCCACTACCTCGGCGACGAGGAGCGCGGCGTCGTCTGGGAAGAGATCATGATCTACCTGCCCGCGCGGGTCAACCTCCTGCTGCTCTCCGCCACGATCGAGAACGGCAGGGAGATCGCCGCCTGGCTCGAGGGCCTGCGCCGCAAGCCCTGCACGGTCATCGAGGAGCGGCGGCGGCCCGTGCCCCTGTACCCGCTGTTCCTGCACCCTTCGGGGCGGCTCATGCCCTTCCTCAACAAGCGCAGGCTCTTCGGCCGCGTCGAGCAGTTCGCCCGGGAACGGGGAACGCAGAAGAGGGGCGCCCGGCGCGTTCCCCCGTACGGCGAGATCCTCCGCGTGTTGAGGGAATTCAACCTGCTGCCGGCCATCTTCTTTCTCCAGTCCCGGGCCGAGTGCGACAACGCCCTGAAGAGCTGCCGCCCCGTCGCGGCTCCCCCGGACGACGGCTTCGAGGAGGCCCTCCGGGAGCAGATCGAACGAACCCCGCGCCTCGCCCAGCACAGGCAGCTCGATTCGCTGCGGCTCGCCCGCGTCGCCTCGCACCACGGCGGGCAGCTCCCCCCGTGGAAGTTCCTCGTGGAGAGCATGATGAAGCGCGGCTCCCTCGAGGCCATCTTCGCCACCTCCACCGTGGCGGCGGGGGTGAACTTCCCGGCACGCACAATCGTCCTGTTCAACTCGGACTACTTCAACGGCCACGAGTGCGTCCCTCTCGACGCGACGGGCTTTCACCAGATGACGGGCAGGGCCGGCCGTCGGGGGCAGGACAACATCGGCTTCTTGCTGCTCGTGCCGGGGCGGTTCATGGACCTCGAGCACGTCCGCAGGCTCGTCTTCACGCGCTCCGAGGACATCGCGAGCCGCATCAAGAGCGACTTCTCCATGGTGCTCAACCTGCTGCTCTCCCAGACCCTGGAGAACGTGCGCCACATCTTCGAGAACTCGCTCGCGGCCTTCCAGCAGGACGAGGATCGCAGGGAGAGCCGGAAGAGCGCCGCCTCGAGGCTCTGGCGGGTGTTCCAGCGCCACCTGAACTTCCTGAAAGCCGAGGGGTTCGTCGGCGACGACGACCGGCTCACGGCGGACGGCATCTGGGCCTCGCAGCTGCGGCTCGACCACCCCGTGCTGATCGCCGAGTGCCTGCGGACGGACGCCCTGCCCCGCGACGACGCGGCGCTGCTGGCCGCCGTGATCGCGCCTTTCGTCTACGACCGGGGGCAGGAGATCGCCGTAAAGCGCAAGGAGCTCCCCAAGCGGCTGGTCGCCGCCTACGACCGCGTGATCGACACGGTCTTCCCCATGATGGAACGGCTCGACGCCGAGGGCTTCGGGCTCAACCCGCTGCCTCTCTGGACGGCGGCCGTGATCTACGACTGGGCCCGGGGCCGGGACTGGGACCGGATCGTCGAGCGCTACGGCTTTGCCGACGGCGACATGGCGATGCTCGTCTCCCGGACGGCCGACAACCTGCGGCAGATCGCTGCCCTGCGGGACACCCATCCCAGCGTGGCGGAGCTGGCCTGGAAGGCGCGGGAGTCGCTGCTGCGGGAACCGGTGGTTTTCTAGCACTTCGTGCGGGCTTGCGGCTTCGAAAGAAAACGTCTCCACCCGATGCCCTGAATCCCGAATTTCTTTTCCCCGGATCCTGGACCCTGAACCCTGCATTTGATGCTTGACATTTTCATGCCCGCAGGGCTATATAGACGTCTTCCAAGAAAGAAACGGGCCGGATCTCTCCGGCCCTCTTTTTACAGAGAACGGAAGCGTCCCCATCGTCTAGTGGCCTAGGACACTGGCCTTTCACGCCGGCGACCGGGGTTCGACTCCCCGTGGGGACGCCAGAAAAAAGGGGATATCCGCAGAGGGTATCCCCTTTTCGTTTGCTTTCGCGTGGTACGGAGCCTCAACGAAGGTTGCGGATGTGGCCGTCGAATCCGAGCGCCGCGGAAATCCTTCCCGCCGTCGACATGAGCGGCGGCACGTAGCTCTCGATCATCTCGTCGAAACCGACCATCTGGCTGATGAGCGACATGTTCAGGGAGGCCTGTACCTCGCCCCGGCCGTTGAAGATGGGCGCCCCGATGGCCCGGAGCCCCGGCACCCACTCCCCGTCGTTGGAGGCATAGCCCTTGGCCCGCACGTCCTCCAGGATGGCGCCGAGCCTCTCCCCGTGCCGGCCGATGTACGGGATCGCCTCCCTGTCCTTCAGGAGGTCCTGCAGGAGCCGGTCGTAACGGTCGCGGGGGAGGAATGCGATCAGCGATCGGCCCATGGCCGTCACGTAGCAGTTAACGCGGCTTCCCACGTAGAGGTTGGTGTTCAGGATCCGCCGGACGGTGATCCGCTCCACGAACAGCATCTCCGTGCGGTCCAGAACGGCCAGGTTGACGTTCTGGGACGTCTCCCGGGACAGGGCCTCCATGAAGGGGTAGGCGGTCTGGCGCAGGTCCATGCCCGACAGGACGGAGAACCCGAGCGCCATGACGCGCGGCGCCAGGGAATAGGACCTCGTGCGGGGATCGAGCGTCACGTAATTCATCGACAGGAGCGTCTTGAGGAACCGGTGCACCGTCGTCTTCGGCAGGCCGGTCTTGTTGGAGAGCTCCTGGAGGCTGAGGCGGGACTCGGTCGGCGTGAAGGATTCCAGGATTTCCAGTCCCCGGATGAGAGAATTCACGCGCTTCGGCTGGGCCATAGGAAGTTCCGTATAGTGGGAAATAGTATTTCCTGGTGAAATACCTCGGTTTCCCCTCTCCTGTCAAGCGTTACCTTCGATCTCATGCCTTGTCTTCCCTTTTTTTCTCCGGTACACTGCGCTGCACGAGCGTCACAAACCCATCCGCAGAGGGATCCCCCGTGATCGAATCCGTCCGCACGCGCCTCAAGGTCTACTCCATCCTGTTCCTGGTCGTCATGGCCGGGGGGATCGCCGGCATCATGGCCGCCGAGGGGTTCACGTTCCTCGACGCCTTCTACTTCATCATTGTCACCATGGCCACGGTGGGCTACGGGGACGTGCACCCCGTCACGCCGTCGGGAAAGGTCCTCGCGATCCTCGTCATCGTCACCGGCGTGGGCACCTTCGTCGGGGCCGTCGCCAACGCGACGGAAGCCATGCTGACCCGCCGCGACCTGCAGGTGCGAATGAACAAGCTCAACATGGTGATCGGCGTGTTCTTCAGCGAGGTGGGGTTGCGCCTGCTGGGCCTGTTCTCGTCGGCCGACCCGGGCCTGGAGAAGATCCGCGGCAAGCTCATCGTCACGGGGAAGTGGACGGACCAGGAGTTCCGGCATGTCAGCGCGGAGATCCGCACGCACGAGGGTATGGTCCGCATGGACGCCCTGGACCTCGCGGGGCTGCAGGAGTTCACGCGGGAGAAGAGGGATTTTCTCCTGAGGCTCCTGGAAAATCCGATCCTGCTGGACCACGAGGCCTTCACGGACCTGCTGCGCGCCGTCTTCCACCTGGCCGAGGAACTGGCCTACCGGGAGGATCTCGCGGATCTGCCCGCAAGCGACCTGGGCCATCTCGCCTTCGACATCCGGCGCGCCTATGTGCTCCTCATTGCGGAGTGGCTCGATTACATGCGGTACCTGAAGAGCAACTTCCCCTACCTCTTTTCGCTCGCCCTGCGGACCAACCCCTTCGACCGCCACACGGCGGTTGTCGTCCGGGAAGGCACGCATGCGGCAGGCGGCGAGGGGTGAGGGCAACCCGGCGGAAACCCGCGGGCGTTCGCGCCGCGCGCGGTCCGCAGACAGGCTGAGGTGATTCATGGCCCCGCACGAACTGGCCGGCAAGCCGGCCCCGAAATCGCTGCTCGTCAATATCCCCCGGCTGGTGACGGCCTACTACACGAACCGCCCGGACCCGCACCGCGGCGCGGAGCGGGTCGCCTTCGGGACCTCGGGGCACCGGGGGTCTTCCCTCGGCCGCAGCTTCAACGAAGACCATATCCTGGCCACGACGCAGGCCATCTGCGACTATCGCTCCCGCAGGGGCGGCGGGCCCCTCTTCGTGGGGATCGACACCCACGCCCTCTCGGAACCCAGCTTCGCGACGGCCCTCGAGGTGCTCGCCGCGAACGGCGTCGAAACGATGGTGCAGGCGGGCCGGGGGTACACGCCCACGCCGGTCATCTCCCACGCCATCCTGACCTACAACCGCGGCAGGGCCGGGGCCCTCGCCGACGGCATCGTCATCACGCCCTCCCACAACCCGCCCGAGGACGGGGGGTTCAAGTACAACCCCCCCGAAGGCGGGCCCGCCGACGTGGAGGCGACGCGCTGGATCGAGGACCGGGCGAACGAGTACCTGGCCGCCGCGCTGCGGGGCGTGAAGAGAACGACCTTCGAGAAGGCGCTCCGGGCCGACACGACCCACGAGCACGACTACGTCGGCCCCTACGTGGAGGACCTCGCGAACGTCGTCGACATGAAGCGCATCGCGGAGTCGGGCATCCGGGTCGCCGTGGACCCCATGGGGGGCGCCTCCCTGCCCTTCTGGGACCCCGTGGCCTCCCGCTACGGCATCCGCCTCGACGTGGTCAACCGCGACGTGGACCCCGCCTTCGGGTTCATGACCGTCGACAAGGACGGCAAGATCCGGATGGACTGTTCCTCCCCGTACGCGATGGCGCGCCTCATCGGGCTCAAGGACCGCTACGACGTCGCCTTCGGCAACGACCCCGACAGCGACCGTCACGGCATCGTGACGCGCAGCGCCGGGCTCATGAACCCCAACCACTACCTCGCCGTGGCCATCGGGTACCTGTTTCAGAACCGGCCCGGGTGGCGGCGCGACGCCTCCGTGGGCAAGACGCTCGTCTCGAGCAGCCTCATCGACCGCGTGGCCGCCCATCTCGGCCGGCCTCTCTCCGAGGTCCCCGTGGGGTTCAAATGGTTTGTCGGCGGCCTTCTCGACGGCTCCTGCGGTTTCGGCGGCGAGGAGAGCGCGGGGGCGTCCTTCCTTCGCACGGACGGCACAGTGTGGACGACGGACAAGGACGGCCTCATCATGGGGTTGCTGGCCGCCGAGATCACCGCGAAAACGGGGCGCGACCCCGGCGAGCACTACGCGGAGATCGCCGGGCGGTTCGGAAGCCCGCTGTACGAGCGGATGGACGTGGCGGCCTCGGCCGAGCAGAAGGCGCTGCTCGCGAAACTCTCGCCCGCGCAGGTGGGCGCATCGGAGCTGGCCGGGGAGCCCATCACGGAGCGCTTCACCGAGGCGCCCGGGAACGGCATGCCCATCGGCGGCCTGAAGGTCGTCACCCGCAGCGGATGGTTTGCGGCGCGCCCGTCGGGCACGGAGAACATCTACAAGATCTACACGGAGAGCTTCCGCGACCGGGAGCACCTCGCGCGCATCCAGGAGGAGGCCCGGGCGATCATCGCGGAGGTCTTCCGGAAGGCGGGAGTCTGAGGAGAGGGCATCGGGTATCGGGACTCGGGTTTCAGGAATGAATAGGATTTTGTCTGTAAGGCAATCTTTTTCCTCCCCTATACCCGAGACCCTATACCCCGAAAATTCAGCCCCTGGACCCCGAACAAAAAAATCCCCGGTTTTTCAACCGGGGATTTTTTGTTCACAGCCTCGGCCTTCGGCTCCGCGCCTCCGGCCTTCGGGCTCAGTTTACGGCTGCATCACGAAGAACATGGCGTTGCGGTTCTTGGACCAGCAGGCCTCGACGGACTCCTTGCACACGGGCTTCTCTTCGCCCCAGCTGACCGTCTTGATCCGCTTCGCATCGACGCCTTCCGCCTTCAGCGCCTTGGCGGCCGAGTCGGCCCGCCTCTGGCCCAGGGCCATGTTGTACTCGTTGGTGCCGCGCTCGTCGCAGTTGCCGGCGACCAGGACGTTCTTGTCCTTGTTCGCCTTGAAGTAATCGGCATTCTTCTTCACGGCTGCCTTGAACTCGGGCTTCACGTTGTACTTGTCGTAGTCGAAGTAGACCGAGTCGAGCTGCGCAATCGCGCCGGGGGGCAGAGCGGGCCCCGGAGGGACAACGGCGGCAGCCACGGCGGGCCCGAGGAACACCTTCTCGACGAAGTTGGCCATCCCGGCCGCCGACTCGACATCCTTGCCGTTGACGAGGATCCCGCACTGGCCGGCCTTCACGACCTGATCGAGCAGCTTCTTGCCTTCGCCCGTGGGGTCGTTGCCGACCAGGACGGCATAGATGCAGATGTTGTCCTTGAGGGCGGCCTTCATCGCCTGCGCCGAGGCCACGGCCTTGGGCATCTCGAGACCGTCGCTGAAGATGACGAGGGCCGACTTGCCCGCCAAGGGCTTGAAGTCCGCCGTGGCCGCGTCGATGGCCAGGTTCAGCGGGCTCTCGACGCCGCCCGTGTTGACCTCGAAGATGCTCTTGCCGAGGTCTTCCTTCACGTAGGGGGCCATCCCGTACCAGAGCTTGGTGTTATAGGGCCTGGAGAGCCACCGCTCCCCGGCGAAATCCCGCAGGCCGGCGGTGAGCTTCAGGTTGGGGATCGTGTCGTTGAACAGACGCACGAGGTGCTGCTCGTACTCGAGCTTCGTGGTCTTCATCGGGCTGGTGTAGGCGAAATGGTTCCACTGGAAGGGGTCTTCCATGGACGCCGACGTATCCATGATGACCTCGAAGTTATTGGTCTTCTGGACCAGCGCGCCGGACTTCAGTTTCGGGTTGAGGTCCTGTGCGGGGATCGGTTTGATCACTGTGGCGCAGCCGCCCAGCAGGGCCAAACTCATGACGACAACAAGCAACTTGATCAAGTTTCTGACCATACGGCACCCTCCTTGTGGATGTATTGCTTCTTCTGGTTCGGTGGTGTTGAGATGGAGCTGTCGAGCCGGATGACGCAAGAACAGATTCGATTCAACTGGTTCACGATGAGTTGTAGAATTGCATCGGCCTATGAACTCGACAAGCCGGAACGAAAAAACAGGATCCTTGAGACATCCCGCGGAGAGTGGTTCCCTCGCTCTCCCCCCTTAAATTGGCCGTGAATATATAAAAAATCAGCGGGAAATTCAACGATTAAAATGCCTGTGGGGCAAAAAAAAAGCGTATCCGGGTAAACCGCCTGTTTTTCTGGAACTTCCCCGCCGTTTCTGTCAGAATGGCACAGCTTTGGTTCCATCCACCCACCCCGAAGGAGGCAGACGCGCATGAAGGTGATCGCATTCAACGGCAGCGCCCGCAAGGACGGCAACACGGCCATCCTGCTGAATAACGTCCTCGACGAAATCCGGAAAGAGGGCATCGAGACCGAGCTCTACCAGCTGGCGGGCAAAAAGATCCAGGGCTGCATCGCCTGCTACAAGTGCATGAAAAACAAGGACAACCGCTGCGCCGTGGACAACGACATCGTCAACGAGTGCATCGCGAAGATGATCGAGGCCGACGGGATCCTGATCGGTTCGCCCACCTACTTCGCCGACGTGACGGCGGCGACGAGGGCCCTGATCGAGCGGACGGGTTTTGTGGCCCGGGCCAACGACTACCTGTTCAAGAGAAAGGTGGGCGCGGGCGTCATCGCCGTGCGACGCGGCGGGGCCATCCACGCCTTCAATTCGATCAACCTGTTCCTGTTCTACAACCAGATCATCAACCCCGGGGCGAGTTACTGGGCCTTCGCGATCGGGCGCGACCCGGGAGAAGTCCTGGGCGACGCCGAGGGCATGCAGACCATGAAGAGCCTGGGGCAGAACCTGGCCTGGCTGCTCAAGAAGGTGCGGACGTGAGGGCGCCGGCGGAAAATTTCCCTCCGGGCCTTGCCACGGAGGCCGCAGGTGCTTATACATAATGCAACGCCGAACCGAGAAGGGAAAACAAGCCATGTGGACGAAAAGAATCGTTTCGCTGCTCCTGACGTTCGCCGCCGTCCTTGCGCTGCTCACCGCCTGCGCCACCACGGACGGCAAGCACCCGCTCCGTTACGAGCCCGCAAACCTGCCGACCGACCACAGGCCCCCGCCCGCGTCGGGTGGCCCGTAGGATGTGCGGGGAGGATGCAAGCCCCATGGCACCTCCGGCCGGGATGAACATCGCCGTCGTCGGAGCCGGCATATCGGGCATCCTGTCGGCCTACCTGCTGCAGCGCCGGCACCGGGTGACCCTGTTCGAGAAGAACGGCTACATCGGCGGCCACACGAACACGGCGGTCATCGCCGACGGCTACGACGCCGGCCTGCCCGTGGACACGGGCTTCATCGTCCACAACGAGCGCACCTACCCGCTCTTCCGCACCTTCCTGAAACAGCTGGGCGTCGCGGCGGCGCCCACGGACATGTCCTTCAGCTGCCACGACAACGCGACGGGGTTCCACTACAGCAGCCTCGGCCTCAGCGGCTTCTTCGCCCAGCGCGAAAACCTCTTCAAGCCCTCCTACTGGGCCTTCCTGCTGGGCATCCAGCGATTCTGCAGCCGAACGCAGGCCCTTTTCGAGCAGGGGAAGCTGGGCGGTCTGACCCTGGGCGAGTACGCGCGCCGGGAGGGGTTCCGGCAGGACGTCGTCGAGCAGTTCGTCGTCCCCATGGCCTCGGCCATCTGGTCGGCCTCGGAGGCCAAGACGATGGAGTTCCCCATGGAGTCTTTCGCGCGGTTCTACTCGAATCACGGCCTGCTCTCCGTGTGGGACCACCCGGCCTGGTACTACATCCCGGGAGGAAGCCGGACCTACGTCAAGGCCTTCCTCAAGGGCTTCACGGGCACGGTCCTTTCGAACTGCCCCGTCGCGGCCGTCCGGAGAACGGACCGCGCCGTCACCCTGAAACTCGCCGACGGCGCGGAGCGGACCTTCGACGCCGCCATCATCGCGGCGCACGCCGACGAGGCCCTCCGCATGCTCGCCGACCCGTCCCCGGAAGAGGCGCGCCTGCTGGGCGCCTGGAGGTACTCGGAGAACCGGACCGTGCTGCACCGCGACACGTCGTGGCTCCCCGCCAACCGCAGGGCCTGGGCCTCGTGGAACTACCGGCACGAGCCGTCCGTCCCCAAGACGTTCCCCGCCACGGTCACCTACTACATGAACCACCTGCAGCGCCTCGACGCGCGTTCGCACTACTGCGTCACCCTCAACCCCTGGAAGCCCGTGGCGGCTTCCGAGGTCATCGACGAGACGATCTACCACCACCCGATGTACACCTTCGAATCCATGGCGACGCAGCCCGAGCTGCCCTCGCTCAACGGCCGGCGCAACACCTATTTCTGCGGCGCCTACTTCGGCTACGGCTTCCACGAGGACGGGACGCGCTCCGCCGTGGAGATGGCGCGCAACTTCGACATCGACCTATGAGCGCATACCTCTACGACGGATCCATCGAGCACTGCCGCCACAAGCCCCGGGAGCACCGGTTCCGCTACCCCCTGTACGTCTACGGCTTCGACCTCGAGGACCTGCCGGAGCTGGACCGCAGGCTCCCCTTCTTCGGGTACAACCGCTTCCGGCCCGCGTCGGTCCACGACCGCGACTACCTCGACGACGGGCCGGGGACGATCCGGGAGAAGCTCGACCGCTTCCTCGCGAAGGAGGGCTTTGCCGAACCCGTGGCCCGCGCCTTTCTCGTCACCTCGCCGCGCTACTTCAATTATGTGTTCAACCCCGTGAGCTTCTACTGGCTCTTCGCCGCCGACGGCAGCCTCGCCGGCAACGTGGCGGAGGTGAACAACACGTTCGGGGAGAAGCACCTCTACATCCTGCGCTCGCCGGGCCGCCCAGGCGGGAATCGCACGGCCGCCTACAGCGCCCGGAAGGCCTTTCACGTTTCCCCCTTCAACCGCATCGAGGGGACCTACGAATTCACCTTCGCCGACATCGAAAACGCACTCGACGTGCGGATCGACATCCGGCAGGGGGGCGAGATCGTCTTCGAGGCGCAGCTGCGGGGATCGCCCGAGCCGCTCACCGCGGCAAGCCAGCTCAGGATGTTCCTGCGGCACCCCGTCGCGCCGCACCTCTCCATGCCCCGCATCCTCTACGAGGCGGCGAAGCTCTCCTTCGGCAAGAAGCTGGCGTACCACGACAAGCCGGTGCCGCTGAGCCCCATGACGATCCGCACCAACCCTCCCACGCTCGTGCAGCGCAAGTGCGTGAAGACCGCCTTCGACCTCTTCGGACGCGCCGAACGGGGCGCCCTGCGCATGACCCTGCCCGACGGGTCCGTGAAAACCTTCGGCAACGCCTCCGCGCCGGGGGACGCGGAGATGACCGTGCGGGACTGGCGGTTTTTCTCGCGCGCCGTCATCGGGGGCGACATCGGCTTCGGGGAGTCCTACATGGACGACGAGTGGGACTCGCCCGACCTGGCAGGGACGCTGGCCTGGTTCGTCCGGAACCGCGACGCCTTTTTCGGCCGCTACCAGCGTCTCGAGCCCGTCTTCGACCGCCTCAACCGGATCCTGTACCCCATGGTGGAGAACACGATCAACGGCAGCAAAAAGAACATCATCACGCACTACGACCTGGGCAACGAGTTCTTCAAGGTCTTCCTGGACCCCTCCATGACCTACTCCTGCGCGCGCTGGCTGAGCGAGAGCGACACGCTCGAGCAGGCCCAGAAGAACAAGCTGCAGGCCATGATCCGCAAGGCGGCCGTCGGACCCGGCGACCACGTCCTCGAGATCGGCTGCGGGTGGGGCAGCTTCGCCGTCGAGGCGGTGAAGACGACGGGCTGCCGGCTGACGGGCGTCACCATCTCGGACGCCCAGTACGAGTACGCCCGCGAGCGGATCCGCCGCGAGGGGATCGAGGACCGCGTGGAGATCATCCTGCGCGACTACCGCGAGATCAAGGGGCCCTTCGACCGCATCGTCTCCATCGAGATGCTCGAAGCCGTGGGGCACAAGTATTTCGAAAAATTCTTCGAGTGCTGCGACCGCCTCCTCAAGCCCGGCGGCATCATGGCGCTGCAGTTCATCTCGATCCCGGACCGCCGCTACGACCAGTACCGCAAGGGCCACGACTGGATCCGCAAGCACATCTTCCCCGGCGGGGAGCTGCCGTCCTTGGCCGTCGTGATGAATGCCCTGGCGGAAAAGACCTGCATCAACGTGCAGGAAGTGGAGAACATCGGGAAAGATTACGCGCGGACGCTGCGCGAGTGGCGCAGGCGCTTTGTGGCGGGGATCGACCGGGCGGCTGCGCTGGGCTTCGACCGCAGCTTCCAGCGCAAGTGGGTCTACTACCTGGCGGGCTGTGAGGCCTGCTTCGAGACGGGCTACCTGGGCGATCTGCAGATGGTGATGACGAAGTCGGAGATCGGCTATTGAGACCCCTTCCTTAATCTTCCTCTCCCCTCCGCGGGAGAGGATTGAGGAGAGGGGGACGATTCCTCTTCCTTAAACCTGCAACGAATGGAGAACAACCCATGAGGCACACAGGATACATCGGCGTGCTGCTGGCAGTGATGATCGCCCTTTCGGGCTGCACGGGCGGAAAACCCATGACCCTCGAGAACTACTA
>CAZPCN010000022.1:0-39153 GCA_964585095.1 uncultured Syntrophaceae bacterium
TAGGTGACATAGGAGCTGTCCAACCCCCCGCTGATCCCGATCAGGCAATCGTGAGAGCGGCCCTTGCCCTCTTTCTTGATCTTTTCGATCAGGGGGGTGATCGACCGAATGCCCTCTTCGTTCGGATGCCAGTTCGGCAGGATGTTCTTGTAGAAGTTGCGGCAATAGTCGCACCGCCCGCGCTCGTCGAACGTGAGCGTGGGGTCCGTGGTGTCCATGATGCAGTTCGAACAGATTTGATACGTCCGCTTGTTCATTGTTGCGTCTCCGGGATGATGGAATTCGGCCGAGGCTGCACGTCTTCCTGGACCGGGGTTACGGTGAGGGTCCCCCCGTCGGGGAAATCGATCCGGAACGGGCTGCGCCGCATGGGCGGGCGGCCCCGGAAGAGGTGCGCTCAAACCGGCTGCTTGCCGCCGATGCCGCGCACGCCGTGGCAAATCGCGCGAGAGCAGTTTCGAATGTACGCCCGCCGGTCATCCGCCGTCGCGACCAAAAGGGCCTTGTGAAGCACTTCGGACAGCACCTCCCTCAGGGCGAAGAGAAACGGCACATGAGCCTTTCTGAAGAGCAGGAGAGCATTGCGTACCTGGTAGTAGCAGCGGGTCGGATTGTGAATAAACCCCCGCAGGAGCCCGTAGTCGACGGATGCCTGGCCGACCGTGTGTTTCATGGCAGCCGTCGGCACGACCTGAATGGGGATGTTTTTGCTTCGGCAGCGAAGGCACCACTCCGTGTCGACAAGGTCGATGAAAAAATCCTCTTCCATAAACCCGGCGATCGCGAAGGCCGCCGCCGTTGCCGCGCTTCCGGAGGACGTGACGACGTCGACGTCATAGGGCAGGGTGCGCCCCGCGCTGTAGATCTTGACGGGGTACCCCCCCCGGGTCAGCCGAAACGACGGGAACTCGTATCCCTGGGTGGCGTCGTGGAACACGGGGGCGACGACTTTCGGGATCCCGATCGCCAGGGGCGGCAGAAGGGACGGCAAAAGCGCGTCGTCGATTTCGGAATCCTGGTCAAAGAGAACGATGACGTCTGCGCCCTGCCCGAGGGCATGGCGGATGCCGATGTTTTGCGCTCGCGCAACCCCGGCATTCTCTCCCACGGGGATCCACGTGCAGCCCGGGAGCTGCACCGGGTCCGCGAGGTCGCTGTTTTCGCTGTTGTCGACCAGGACAACCGCGGAGCGGCTCCGAAGGAGGGTCCGGCAAAGTTGCTGCAGGCCCCGGACATCCGGGTGGTAGCAGACGATGACGGAATAAACGTTCAAGAAAGGGCCCCCGCTCCGGAGCACGGAGAAATCCGCCCGTTTGGTTGCCCCCCGCCCGTCGGTCGGCGCAGTCCCTGCCGGTTCGCTCACGCGGAATGCGTCCTGATCCGATAGTAGATCTTCCAGAGGCGATCGACCTGGGACCGGAACGGGGACCGGTTCAGCGTTTCCAGGGTCTTGACCGGGAACGACCACGGAAGCGCCTTCACGGTTCCGGATGTCTTTCCGGCCAGCGACGATTCGATCTGCCGGAGAATGGCGGGGTCGATCCGCTCCCCCTTCTGGCAGGCTTCCATCAAGGCGTAGATGTAGATGTTGCGGTGATAGCGGGCCAAAAAAGACGGCCCCACGCTTCGATACACGTTTCGGCAGGGCTCGTCCTCCTCGATAAAACGCTCCAGGAACCCGGTGAACTGGTCCAAGCCGAGAAAAATGGAACGCCAGGTGGAGGGCATGGAGGCGGATTCGCTCTGCTCGTGGATTCGTATGGAAAGGGATTCTCGAGGGTCGGCGGCCTTCCAGGACAGTTTTGCCAGCGAGAGCCACAGCGCGTCGTCTGCAAACAGCAGCCTCTCGAAGGGGGGAATCCCGCCCAGCCGGTCGTAGTCGCCGGATCGCATCACGAAACCGGTGCCGAGGGCATCCCGCCGATAGGTGAGGCGCGCCTCCAGGTACTGCGCGGCGGTTTCCCGTTCGGCGACCGGCTGGCAGCTGCGGATGGTCTCCCCTGCGGCGTTGATGAGACGGGAGCCCGTCTCGTACAGGGAGGCGTCGGGATAGCGCTCGATGAGGGACCTGGCCCTCTCCAGGTACTGGGGGTCGAACAGGTCGTCGTGGCCGAGAAAGGTCATGTAGTCCCGCTTCGGGACGTTGCGGATTCTGGCCCAGCTGTCCTCGATGGACAGTGCCCGGGGCGACTGCCAGATGTGAACGCGGGGGTCTTTCAGGCTGTTGAGCCAGGGGACGGCGTCGTCGGTGCTCGCATTGTCCAGGACGTGGAGCTCGAAATTCGGGTACGTCTGGTCGAGAATGCTCCGGACGCAGAGCTTCAGGTAAGAGCCCCCGTTGCGGACGGGCAGGAAAACGCTGAAACACACCGGGGACGCGCTCATGCCAGGCCTCTCTCGCGCCAGAACGCGACCGTTCGCGCCATCCCCGACGCCAGGTCAAAGGAGGGCGTCCAGCCCACCTCGTCGGCTAAGCGGCGGTTGTCGCCGACGATCAGCGGCGGTTCGCCGGGCGGCGACGGCAGCGCGCCGAATTGCAGCCCCTCCCGCGACCCGATGCAGTCGGCCGCCGCGAGGGCGAGCTCGCGCAGCATGACCGGGCGGCCGGACGAGACATTCACCGGTCCCGTCGCCGCGCTCATCAGCAGCGCGACGAAGGCCGATGCGACGTCTTCCACGTACAGGTAATCTCGAATCTGCGTGCCGTGCGTGCAGCGTGCGGGTTCCTTTTTCAGCAAGGAACCGATGATGGACGAGACGAGCCGCTCCGGGTGCTCATAGGGCCCGTAGAGGAAAAAAATGCGGCCCCACGCGGAACTCAGGCCCGTTTGCAGGGAGAACGAGTGGAGCATCATCTGCAGGGCGTGCTTGCAGACCCCGTACAGGGTGACGGGCCTCAACGGCGTCACGGAAGGCGAGCAGAAGCCATACTCCCAGTCGTATTCCGCGCAGGTTCCGGCCATCACCGCCCTCTGACCGCCGTGGCGGGCGAAGGATTGGAGCAGCGACAGGCTGGCCCCCACCCAGCAGAGGTTGTCCGGCGAGGTCCAGTATTCGCCGGGTTTGGCAAACCAGGCGAAGTGCAGCAGATGGCTCGGGCGGACCGATGCCGTCATTTCGGCTGACTGCTTCGGGTCCAGCAGGTCGACCCGATGCCAGTGCGTCCCGCGGGGCGCGTCTTCCGGGATGAGCCGATCGGCCGCGTGAACCTCGAAGCCGTTTGACGCCAGAAGCGGCAGGCAATGCCTGCCGATAAAGCCCGCTGCACCGGTTACCAACACACGTTTTGCTCGATGGGGTCCCATGCCCGATTTTGTCCTTCCTCGCTCTCTCGACGGTCGGCCTACGGCAGCACCCTGACCTGCGGATTGGGTACGACGAACCTCCCCCCCCACGCACGGATGTAATCCAGCTGGCCCATGATTTCCTCTTTGATGTTCCAGGGCAGGATCAGCACGAAATCCGGCTTGCACCGCCGGATCGCCTCCTCGCCGACCACGGCAATGTGGCTTCCCGGCAGGTATTTCTTCTGCTTGTGCGGCGACGCGTCGACGACGGCGCCGAGGAGATCCTTCCGGATGCCGCAGTAATTCAACAGCGTGTTTCCTTTCGCCGCCGCCCCGTATCCCATCACGCATTTCCCGTTCTCTTTCTGCTCGATCAGGAACTTCAGAAGATCGTACTTGATCCGGCAGGCCCTTTCCCGGAAATCCCGATAGTACGACGCGGTCGTCAGCCCCTTGGACCTCTCCCGCTCCAGCAGCTCGGCGACGCGCTCCGACATCCCCCTGCCAAGATCTCCGGCGTGCGTTGCGTAGATTCGCAGCGATCCTCCATGGGTGGGAAGCTCCTCGACGTCGAATATCTCGAGACCGTGACGGGCGAAGACGGATCGAACCGTCGTGAAGGAAAGGTAGGAGTAGTGTTCATGGTAGATGGTGTCGAACTGGCACTGCTCGATCATCTGCATCAGGTGCGGGAATTCCATGGTGATGACGCCCGAGGGATTGAGCGCGATCTTGAGTCCCGCGACGAAATCGTTCAGGTCGGGCACGTGCGCCAGCACGTTGTTGCCGACCAGCAGGTCGGCCTTCCTGCCCCGGCGAGCCAGCTCCCGGGCGATGCGCAACCCGAAGAAATCCACCAGGGTTTCGATCCCCTTGGCTCTGGCCGCGGCGGCCGTTCCCGCGGCCGGCTCGATGCCGAGGCAGGGGATCCCCCGCTCCTTGAAATACTGGAGCAGGTACCCGTCGTTGGAGGCGATCTCGATCACGAGCGATGTCCCGTCGAAGCGGAACGCCTGGATCATCCTGTCGACATACCGCTTCGCGTGGTCGAGCCACGTCGTCGAATAGGACGAAAAGTACACATACCCCGAATCGAAGATGTCGGCGGACTTCTTGTACTCGTCGATCTGGACGAGGAAGCAGGCCGTGCAGAGGTACAGCTTCAGCGGGTAATACACCTCGGGCTCGTTGAGCTGTTCCTCGCTCAGGAAGGCATTGGAGGGGGGAGCGCCGACCAGATCGATGAACTCGTGCTCCAGGGTCGCGCCGCAGAAACGACAATTCATAGGTCCATCCCGCTGAAGGTACGGTCGATGAGGGGGTAAGACCGGTCTCTCGGCGAAATCACGGTGGGAGGCATCGGCCAGACGATTCCCAGGGCCGGGTCGTCGAACCTCAGCCCCTTCTCGTGCGCCGGGCTGTAGAATTCGGAATGGTGATAGATCAGTTCCGCATCCTCCGTGAGCGACTGGAACCCGTGGGCGAAGCCCACCGGGATGTAGACCATGCGCATGTTGTCCTTCGACAGTTCCACCGCGTGCCATCGCAGGAACGTCTCGGAGCGTGCCCGGAGATCCACCATGACGTCGAACACCTTCCCGTGGATGCACCGGATCATCTTGCTTTCGCCCGCCGGCGGGAGTTGATAGTGCATGCCCCGGATCGAACCCCGCTGCCTCGTCATCGAGTGGTTGATCTGCACAAACGGCGCATGGAGGCCCGCTGCCGCAAATTCCTTCCGGCAATAGGCGCGGGCAAAGAACCCTCGCTCATCGAGGAAGGGCTCCAGTTCGATTTCGTATGCCCCCCGCAAGGGGGTTTCGACAAACTTCATCCCCCGGCTCCCGGATTGCGCCCGCGCGCCGCGTCGGCCGTGTAATGCCGGAGATCCTCGACGCTTTGCACCCTCGAATCCTCGTAAAAGGCCCTGTACCAGGAAGCCGTCCTTTCCACGGCGGTCCGGCTGTCCCACACGGGAACCCAGTGCAGTCTCATGCGCGATTTCGAGGAGTCGAGCCGGAGCAGGGTGGCTTCGTGCGGCTGATCGAGTGCGGCGCCTTCGTCATAATCCACGCGCGGCCAGACCCCCTTGAGCTGGCGGACGATGTCCCCCACCGTCCGGATGCCTTCCTCGGCAGGCCCGAAATTCCAGGCTTCTGCAAAGGTACCATCCCCCTCCAGAAGCTTTTGCCCGAGAAGGAGGTATCCGCGCAGGGGGTCGAGGACATGCTGCCAGGGCCTTACGGCATTCGGGTTCCGGATGGCTGCTTTTCGCTTCCCGCCGGCGGCGCGCATCACGTCGGGGACGAGCCGGTCCGTCGCCCAGTCGCCTCCCCCGATGACGTTTCCGGCGCGCACGCTGGCGATCAGGGTCTGGTGGGTGCGTCCGTGGTCCCTGGGGTTGAAAAAAGAATTCCGCCAGCACCCGGTGATGATCTCTGCGCATCCCTTCGACGCGCTGTACGGGTCGTACCCTCCTACCGGGTCGATTTCCCGGTACCCCCACGGCCACTCCCGGTTCTCGTAACATTTGTCGCTCGTGACATTGACCACCGCACGGACGGTGCCGCACGTTCGCGCCGCCTGCAGGACGTTCACGGTGCCGAGGACGTTGGTGGCGAACGTTTCGACGGGATCGTCGTATGACCGCCTGACGATCGATTGCGCCGCAAGGTGGAAAACAATGTCCGTCCCGCGCCCCTTGAAGAAACGCTCGAGACGCTCCAGGTCCCGAATGTCGCCGTGGACGGAATCCACGTCCAGGTCGAGCAGGCGATAATGACTGGGCTCGGTCGGCGGTTGCAGGGAATACCCCGCAACGCGGGCCCCCAGATGAGACAGCCACAGGGCGAGCCACGATCCCTTGAACCCCGTGTGCCCGGTGATCAGGACCCGCTTGTCTTTCCAGAATCCCCCGTCTACTCCCACGTTTTCCATGGCGGCTTGCCCGTTCCCCACAATTCGTCCAGCTGGTTCTTGTCGCGGAGCGTGTCCATCGGCTGCCAGAAGCCGGTGTGCCGGTACGCGGCGAGTTCCCCGTTCCGTGCCAGGGCCTCGAGGGGCTCTCTCTCCCAGATCGTTCGATCGCCTTCGATGTAGTCGAACACCTTCGAGTCCAGGACGAAGAACCCCCCGTTGATCCACGCATTGTCGCCCCTCGGCTTCTCCTTGAAGCTGACGACGTGATCCCGGGAATCTATGTCCAGGGCCCCGAACCTCCCCGACGGCTGCACCGCCGTGATGGTCGCGAGCCGCCCGTGGGCCTTGTGGAACGACGCGAGCCTCCCGATGTCGACGTCCGCAACGCCGTCGCCGTAGGTGAGCATGAACGTTCCGTCGACGTACTTCCTGATTCGTTTGATGCGCCCGCCCGTCATGGTGTTGAGGCCCGTGTCCACCAGGGTGATGCGCCACCGCTCCGCATGGGAGTCATGGACTTCCAGGCTGTTTTTCCCCAGATCGATCGTCACGTCCGACTGGTGGAGGAAGTAGTTCGAAAAATACTCCTTGATCACGTACCCCTTGTATCCCAGGCAGATCACGAAGTCATTGAACCCGAAGCTCGAGTACATCTTGATGATGTGCCACAGGATCGGCTTCTCCCCGATCTCGATCATCGGTTTCGGGCGGTACTCCGTTTCTTCCCGCAGTCGGGTTCCCATTCCACCGCAAAGGATGACGACTTTCATTGCCTTACCACCGGTCCCATCGATTGGTTGCCTATCGTGCGTTCTTCGACAGCGTCAGCTCGACGGTTCTGACCCTCAGGATCGCGAACACGAGAAACGCGAGCGGCGTCAGGAGGATCGGGTTGACATTTCCATAAATCGTGAGCGCCGCGCAGCCGATCACGAGCGCCATGTCGTGGCGGGTGAACTGCGCGTGATGCCTCAGTTGCCAGAGCTGGGCGACGCGGAAGAAGTAGAGCAGGTAGAACAGCAGAGTATAGGGAAGCCCGTACCACAGCAGATACGCGAGCCACACCATCTCCGTCATCTCGATGCGCGAACCGGTGAACGGGTTGACAAACGAGCCTTGCGGCCCGAACCCGACGATCAGGCCCGCCGGGTTGCGATCGACTTTCTGAACGTACCCGTCGAGATGACCCAGGCGCTCCTGCATGGACGGGTCCTCCTGCAGGGACATCCTGGCTTTTCCCGAGAACAAATCGATGCTCGCCGCGCCCACGTACAGGACGAAGACCAGGACGAGAGAAAGGGACGTCACGCCCATGACCAGCGACTTCCAGCTTGCTTTGACGGCAAACCCGCCTTGCTTGTGCCGCTCGTACAGCCGATACGCGAACCAAATGAACGCGCTGGCCAACGACCCGAGGATGAGCCCGCGCTGCGCGCTGATCACGGTCGCAAGGAAGATGACGACGCCCCAGAACGGCCAGTGAGAGAGCGAAAAGAGAATTCCCGTCGGGAAAAATTCGGACGACGAAAAACAGGGTATGGGCGGGGCTGCGTAATGGGTCGTGTCCGCCCGGGGATCGGAGCTGAACAGCGCAATTCGATATCGGGTGACAAAGTCCGCATATTCGAACGTGTTGACCGCGCCGAGCAGGTGCAGCGAAACCAGGATCAACGTGACCACGGCGACCGCGATCACGCATGCGGTGATGAACCGTTGCGTCCGGATCGCCCCAACCCGGAAGAGAAGCGGCGCCAGCAGCAGGTATGCCGGGGAACCGACCTTGGCCAGAGACACGCCGATTGCCTGGCGCGTGCCCAGGTCCATGTAAAAAATGGTGTGCAGGAGAGAAATGAAGAGCGGCGCAAGCAGGAAGACGGCGAGATCCCAGCGAACCTCGTGGAAGAAACTCAAACTCTCTTTTTGGATCAGCACGTACCCGAGTCCGACGAGGTACACGAAATACTTCACGTAGAACCCGCCGCCGTAGTCGATGAAGGTCCCCGCGAGTACGAAATAGAGAATGAATGTGTCCATGGCCACGGGGCGCTCCTGCCGGCGTGACGCCGCGGTGAACGGCACGGCGCTCCGGCGGGCCTGGGAGTTGCCCGGCGCCCTGCGCCGCGTGCCCGGGGCCCGGCCGGTCCTTCCGTCAGAATCGGGAGGGTCAGCGTCGAACCGCATCGGGGGCCGCGGGACCTCCCTCCCGGGGAGGCGTTACGGCAGAAGGGCGGCGAATTTCGACGCGACGCGCCGGATCCTGCCCGAGAGGTTCCTGAGACCTGCAGAGAGCGAGAGGGCAAGCGCGAACATGCGCCTGCTGTGCAGCTGGAGAGCGATGTACACCCTGCAGCGGGAATACTTCTTGCCGTACACGATCTCTCCCAGCCGGGATTCGAGCCTGCAGAAATCGTCGAAGTCCCGCTGCCTGACGTCGACACCGAGGCACCGGGCGATGTCTCGGATCAAGCGCTTCCGGGAGTCTACGGCGAGTGCCGGATTGACATCGCTCAGGGTGTCGACCACGTTCAACAGTTCGAAAATGCTCCGGATGACGAGCAGGTTGACGCGGATCGGCTCGTTCCACTCCCATTCGCAATCGATGAATCGGCATCCCCCGTCCTGGAGGATGCTGTTGCCCCAGATGCAGTCGACATGGGTCCCGGGCAGCATGCCGGGCTCCCCGTGCGCCGCCGACAGGGAACGGATGGTTTCGAGCCAGACGCGGCACGGCGAGAAAAGCTCCTCGATCGAGAGGGCACGCTCCTTTGCACGACTCACGATCAGCCCCTGCAGGGTCGGTTGATCGACCCACGGGACCCTTCCGCCCCGAAGGGTGAGGGCGCCGGCGGCCACCGCGTCTCCGTTCACCGGCCGCTTGTCGACGCAGACGCGGCCGTCCGGGTCCTCCTCGATGCGGGACACGGTGTGAAGGCGTTCGACCCGGCCGTCGCTGAAGAACACGCCGAGCCCGCCGAAGGGGACATGGTGTCCCCGGGCGCCCGCGACGACGAGAAACGAATTCGAGAAAAAGGGGAGCATCCCGTTTTTCTCCAGTTCCGGCAGGACGAACCGTTCATCGAAGAGCGGCCGGGACCGGCCCTTGTGGCGGCTGGGCTGCATTCGTCCAACGAGCTCCGCAACCTTCAGCCTGCGGAGGCACCTCTCCGACAGGACGCAGGACGGCGTTTTGTAATCGGGGAAGGGAAAGTAAAATTCGATGTGCTCGAAATGCGCGGCGAGGAGATTGCGCAGCTCGTGGTAGCCGAAGGTCCGTTCCTTTCCGCCCCCGCGGGGGTATCCTTCCAGCCCGTCGAACATGATGTCGGTGTGGTCTTCCCTGCACGAGGAGAAATACTGCAGACCGAACTGGTTCTCGATGGCGATGATCACCGCGCCGTCCGCCGTCAGGTTGTCACGAAAGAAGCGGAGAATGGAATGGAACGGGTCCGGGCCGTCCACGAACAGATTCGAATATTCCAGGACGCCGATGCAGAAGATGAGGTCGAACCGCTCCCTGAATGTCAGGTCCTGGAACGGTGCGCACACGACGGACACGTGGTCCATGTCTTTCGCCCGCAGGCGGGCGAGGCGCGCCCTGGCCAGGCTTCCTTCCACGGCCACGACGTGCGTGAAGGTCTCCCCGAGGAACCGGGTGATCGTCCCGCAGCCGCATCCAACCTCCAGGACCCTCTTCGACGGATCGAATCGGAAGCCGCGGAGCAGCTGGGCCCGTTTTCTGGACAGGTGATATTCGCTGGGCCAGTCCCTGATCCACCCCTCGAGTTCGCAGGATCCGGACGAAAGGTCGCGTGCCGAACGAAACACGGTCTCGAGGTACTTCTCGGACGAGGGGCCTTCCGAGTACGGAAACGCCTTCCTTTCGGGGAGTACCCAGACGGAGCTGTCGTCGAGTGCGAGATCGTTCCCGATGAAATCCCGGATATCCTGTGCCATGATGTTCCCCGCGACGGCCGATCAGTTCTTCAGGTCCGCAAGCCGCTGAGCGTATTTCTCCAGATGCATGAGGTGCACGACATGGGAGACGAACGCGTGTCCCGTCTTCCCCAGGAGGGACGGCGCAGAAAAAAGAGCCGCGACCAGGATGAGGCCGCTGAAGACCAGGGTCAGGCCCAGGAAAAGGACGGGGTGGCTGATGTAGAGCCGCAGGACGGTGACAAACGGCCACAGGACCGCGAGAAGGATGCCGCCGAGAAGAAACCCGTTTTTGAGAACGTCCAGGTAGTCCAGGAGGCGGAATCGGACGATCTTCATGCCCAGGTGCACCATGAGCAGGTACCCCGCCATGACGGACAGGTTCATGGCAACGGCGACGCCCGTCAACCCTCCCGCCGTCCCGATCCAGCAACTCGTCAGGATGATGCCGGCGTAGGCGGCCCGCCTTGCCGCGCTGGCGTAGACGGCGCCGGTGGCGCGCACGAGCGTGTCCGTGACATACATGAAAATGCGAAAGACGACGGTCATGGAGAGGATTTGAAACGGGAGCACGGCCTCCGGCCAGTTCGGCCCCAGGAGCGCCGGAATGAGCTCGGGGGCGATGAGGATCATCAGGACGCTGAACGGGACGAGGAGGAGGCAGACGATGTTGGTTGCCATGAAATAGGCGTTTTCGAGCCGCTGGGTCTCCGTCTGGACCTGCGACATGGCGGGAAAGAGCGATTTGTCCATCGCGTAGCTCAGGTAGTGTCCCGGCATGGCCATGATGGATGACGCGCGTTCGTAGAATCCCAGGGAGGCGGACCCCAGGAAACGAGCCACGATGAAATAATCCCCCTGGGACGCGATGTTGTCAAAAATGCGCACGAGGGTGAGGCCGCTCCCGTACTTCAAGAGTTCCTTGTAGGGCCCGGGAGAGAACACGGGTCGCATCGGGAGCGGCCTGACCACGAGCAGGCTCACCGTCTGGATCGCGCACTGGGTCAATTTGCCGGCGATGATCGCCCACACGCCATACCCCTGAACGGCCATGGCGACCCCGACGAGCGCAAAGCCCGTCACGTACGAGCCGATGTCCACCCACATGAGGATGTCGAATCGCATGTCCCGCTCGATCCGAGCGCGGGAGACGACGCTGAGTTTCAGGATCAGCACGGAAAACCCGATCGTTCGGATGATGCCGACGAGGCTTTCCGTTTGAAAAAAGGCTGCAAGGAAGGGCGCGCAGAACCATAAAATCAGGACGAAGACCGTGCCGAGGACCACGGACATCAGGAACCCGGCGGCGAGGTGGTCTTGCCGCAATTCGCTTCTCTGTATGACGGCGGGGCCGATACCCGCTTCCGCGAACATCTCCACGAAGATGATGACCATGTTGGCCATCGCGATGTAGCCGAATTCGCTCGGCGAGACGTAGCGCGCCAGGACGGCAAGCACCGCCAGCTGCAGGGCCGCTCTTGTCCCCACCGCCGTCAGTTGCCATGTTCCCGCTTTCAGGGTGCGCTGTGAAAGACTCATCGGGTGCAACCCGGGCCGCCGTCGGGGCCGGGCCCTATCCTTTCGATTTCGCCCCTTCGACGTACTCCATGAAGAAGACGAGGAACACGCCGAACAAAAGCCCGCAAAGGCCGGCGACGGTGATCATCATGGCCTTGTTGGGTTTCACGGGGCTCTTGGAAACAAAGGGGTCGTCCAGCGGCTGAATCAGCCTGTAATGGAGGCGTTCCTGCTCGAGACGATACAGCTCGTTTCTCATGTCCAGGACCTGCCGGTTGACTTCAATGGGATTGAACCCCAGCGAGGACAGGTTCGACGAGCGGAGTCTTCGTTCGATCTCCTTGTTGATCGAGACGCTTTTCGCATGGGCTTCCTTCAGGTCCCGGATTCTCTGATCCAGTTCGCGCGTTATTTTCTCCTGGCTGTTCCGGATCACATTCAGGTGTTCCACATAGGTGACGACATGCCCCAGCGCCTCGGGCAAGATGTCGCGGTTGCGCCCTTCGATGACGATCTTGAACTTGTCCGTCGCTCCTTTCATCTCGACGAGATTCAGATCCGTGATCTCATCGGCCCTGCCGGAGAAGATGATCGTTCTCTTTTCGGGGCCGATCGTTCCGACGATCGCTGCCAGATCCTTGGCCGTCGGCAGCTCCTTGACCGTGGTCACCTCTTTCGGCAGGTACAGCTTCATGTGCGCTTCCAGCCGGTATATCTTGGGCGAGCTGTACGCGAGCAGTGCGGCGCCGAGCAGAGAGAGCAGGAAAAGGGCGATGACGGTCATCTTCCTCTTCGCGATCACGGCCCACAAATCCGAAAGGCGTATCTCCTTCAGCCGGGTTCGGCGGGCATCCTCACGCGTGTCATCGATTCTCGTCTGATCCATAAGACACCCTCATCGCAAACTGACTGACGTCATGACCTGGTTCGTTCCGCTGAAAAGCAGGGTTGGGCAAGCAAGCGTCAATGTTGATGTATTGTTAATGAATTCGACGCGTTGGAAAGGATTCTTCCCGGAAAAAAAGATTTATAAAGCTCCGCCCCTTCGATTACAAAATCGAACGTGGAACACACCGCATCCGTATCAACCCCCCAGTTGGCTCGAAAGGGTTGTAAATACTGGATTTTGCCGGTTTGAAGGGTAGCCCAGCGGGGGGCTTAAGTCAAGGGAAAATGTCCCATCTGTTGCAACGGATGAACAGGTTGTAAAATTTGTAACACGCTGTATTAAAAAAGATATTTCGCTTGTCGCGGCCGGTCTCCCGCGCCGCTGCCGGGTGCGCGCCGGTCCTGCGCAAAGGCCGGTTCCCCGTGACGTCACTTTCTCATCCTGTAAAAAATATGTCCCCGGTGGATATGCCTGGCTGCAACCTGGAAGCCCAGACGTTTTGCGACCTCCTCGAACCAGTCCGGGTAAAAACGCAGACAGTCCAACGGGTACCGGTGATAGAAATAGCCCGGCAGAACGGAGTGCACGATCAGGTGGCCGCCCGGTTCCAGGAGCCGGTGCAGATCGCTCAGGTGCTTGTACGGATGGATGAGATGCTCCAGGATCGCCTGGGACACGATCAACTGGTATTGTCCCATGGAGGGCGGGTCTTCTTCGAAGTTCCATCGAAAATCGACATCGTCGAGGATGCCGGCCGTCCTGGCACGGGGGATCTTGAACCGGTCCTGGTAAACGCGTTTGATCTCGTTGCTCTCCCCGGGCAGGAGCAGGGAGTCGACCGGGGTCTCGATCTCCCGGATGAACTGTGCAATGCACCCGAGGATGATGCCCGATTCGCTGTGGAGTCTCTTGACCGTCAGGGGATCGTAATTGTCACGCAGCCTGAAATCGCCGTACGTCTTTTCGAACCGGCGGTTGTTCCTCAGGTCGAGGACGAACATGATGAGCCTGTACAGCCCGTAATCGATGATGGTGCCAACCGTTTTCATTCGCATGAACCCGCTCGTCGCATGTTACGTGTTCGAAGCCTCTTTTCCCTGCACTCCCCGGAGCCGCCGCTTTTCAACGGCTCCATTCCACCATCGGAGCCGGCCTTCGATATCGCTTCACCCGTGGCATGCTCAAAAATGCCACCGATAGACTGAAATGTCCACGGGTATTAGGAATCGGGGTATTTTGAATTGCGGAAACGCAAGGAAGGGGGGAAGCATCTGCAGCGCGGGAATGTGCAATACGCTGTGTGCGATCTTCATGTGGGGGATGGCATGACGCCCGACATTCATCAAGGCCCCTGACGGCCAGAGGTACATGTCCAGTCTGGAACCCAGCATCTTGCGCGCACGGTTCCACAGGCCGCGTTGGAGCCATCCGCTGACGAACCAGGGGCTGACCTCGAATACGAACAGGGTGCCGCCGGGTCTCAAAACGCGGGAAAATTCCTCGAATGCGGTCGAAACACGCCGGGTTGTCTCGTCGATCGTATTGCCGACCATGTGATGAACGGAGTAGAAACAAAGCAGGACATCCACACTCCCGGACGGAATGGGCAGAGCCTGAGCGGTCCCCAGAACATTCAAATCAACGTCATGATTCGCCTGCATGGAGGAAAACGAAGGATCGATACCGATGACAAAACAGCCGGCCGGTTTCGCATATTGCAGATTCCGGCCGCAACCCACATCGCAAACAACGGCGCCCGGTTTCAGATACCCGTGTAACAGCTGCTCCTGCTGCGATCGAAAGAGCGTCAGGAAAGGATCCTCACCGCCTCCTTGGCGGACGTCGAAGGGGTCGTCAAAAAAAGACGGCTGACGATCCATCATGACAACGACGTGATCCTGCACCTGTCCCGTAAAAGGACAGTGTACGCACTGCGGGCTGCCGTTCCGCATAACGAGTCGGCCGTGGCATCTGGGACAGGCGAGGTGACGCTGAATGGCTTCCGATAAGGTTTTCATTTATCTATGCGAAGACGATCCGGGAATTATTCGTACGAAGAATGGAGACCGTCGCGGGAGTCTGACATGATGGGCCCCTTGTGCAGGCGCGCTCACGGAGTGCCCTCTGACCTGTTTCCCGATCCCGCCCTGACCCTCGTTCCGCGACGGCATCAGGCTCGCTTATAGTTCATTGCGTGGATGCTGGCAATGGAAAAGCAATTTCGTGCGGAGAGGCCCTGCCGCACCCGTTGAGGGACCCGATGCTGCAGGCGGTCGAATCGTGAGCATTCACGTTCGAGGCTCTGGACGCTCTGCATGGAGAGGATGAAGCCCGGGGTGGCGAACTCGCAGTACCCGCCGTTTGCGGGCGGATGCAAGAGACAGGACGCTGCCGCCGGGCAGAGCGGCGGGATCCGGATCGTCTGCGCGGCATGGGCGGGTCCGGGGATTGAGCCCCGGCGTTCACCGCGGCGCGGCGATTGCCCAGTCGGTGTTGGCGGTGGTGATGACGGCGTTGGACACATAATTCGCGCCGCTCATGTACCAGACGGCAACGACGTTCGTGTTCCTGTTGCGCCAGAGCAAATCGGGGTTGCCGTCGCCGTTGAAGTCGGCCGTCCCGACGATCTCCCAATCCGTGGTGATCGGCATGATGCTCGCGGTGGACGCCAGGGCCGCGCCGTTCATGTACCAGACGGCGATCATCCCCGTGTCCCGGTTGCGCCAGAGCAGGTCCGGCTTTCCGTCGCCGTTGAGATCCGGCGTGCCCACGATCACCCACTCGTTGGCAACCACCATGATGCTCACGGCGGAAACCAGGGTCGCCCCGTTCATGTACCAGACGGCAAGCATCCCCGTGCTGGCGTTGCGCCAGAGGAGATCGGGTTTGCCGTCGCCGTTGAAGTCGGCCGTGCCGACGATCGCCCACTCCATGGGGATCGCCATGATGCTCGCGGTGGACGCCAGGGCCGCGCCGTTCATGTACCACAGGGCGATCATGCCCGTGGCGGTGTTGCGCCAGAGCAGATCGGGCTTGCCGTCGCTGTTGAAGTCGGCCGATCCGATGATCTGCCAGTTCATGTCGCCCACGGTGGCGACGGATTGCGTCTGAAGGGGATTGGCGCCGTCCATGAACCAGAGGAAAACCTCTCCCGTGGCCCGGTTGCGCCAGAGCAGGTCGGCCCTGCCGTCCCCGTTGAAGTCGACGGGCGGCGCGGCGGGATAGGTGATCTCGTTTGAATAGCCGCTGTAGTTCCCGTACACGTCATAGGCCGCAACGGCCAGGTAATAGGTCACGCCCTCCTGGAGCGACGAGAGGGTGCATCGCGTCGAATTCCCCACGTCCACGGATTGCGAATAATGGCCCGATGACGTGCCGTAATACAACCGGTATCCCGCCACGGTCGATTCGGAATTCGCGTTCCAGGCGACGGTCACCGAAGCGGCGTGCCCCATGGGGACACAGAAGGGAAGCAGCAGGCTTGCCGCCACGAACAGGGCGATGGAAATACAAGCCAGCGGCAGTGATCTCTTGGAGGGAGTGTTTGTGCCTTGTTTGCTCACGGAAGCCCTTCGCCCCATATCTCTCGAGTTTATTGATCGGCAGACGACCACGTAGCTTGAGCAACGGATGTACCAGGGCGGGAATAATGTTTGTAGTACATTGATATTATTGTGTTATGTTTGTTTTTTCCCGCAGGGGAAGTTGCAAGCTGCGGCAGAAAAATGAAGGGTTTTCCCTACGGCCTGTCCGGTGACATCAATCCCGAGCCCGTGAAATATGGGAAAACGCGAGGTGAAGGGAAATCACTGCACTCTTTCGAGAACCGCCCGATCCCGTGGATGGCGGTCTTTTGAAAAGCTGAATTTGTGATGCTTCCTGGAATGATTCGCCCGATTGCCTGTGCTCTGCAAGCCTTCTCCTCGGATCAGGATCGAAGCGGGTCCCTTGAGCAATCCCGGCGCGATCGGTGATCACCGAAGCCATGCCCGGGTGCGCAACCGCGCCATGCAGGACCGGGCAGGCAAAAAAACGTTATAATCTGGCCCGATTAATGCTAAAAAGACTGTCGATAGATCCCATTGACGAATCGAAGCAGGTGCCTATGAAATTCGAAAAGCGCATTCTCTGCATCGGGGCGGGCTACGTGGGCGGGCCGACCATGGCCGTCATCGCCGCGAAGTGCCCCCGGTACAGCGTCACCGTCGTCGACGTGGCCCAGGGGCGGATCGACGCCTGGAACTCGGGCAAGCCGCCGATCTACGAACCCGGTCTTGACGACGTCGTCCGTTCGGCGCTGGGCCGCAACCTCTTTTTCAACACCGACATCGCCCGGGGCATCAGGGAGAACGACATCATCTTCGTCTCCGTCAACACGCCCACGAAGACCTTCGGGGCCGGTGCGGGACTGGCGGCGGATCTGCAGTACTGGGAGCTTGTGGCCCGTCAGATCCTCGAGCACGCCCAGTCCTCCAAGATCGTCATCGAGAAGAGCACCTTGCCCGTCAAGACGGCCCAGGCGATGGAGAGGATCCTCATGTCGCGAAACGACGGGGTCCACTTCGACGTCCTGTCGAACCCGGAGTTCCTCGCCGAGGGGACGGCAATCCGGGATCTGGTGAGCCCCGACCGCGTGCTCATCGGCTCGCGGGAGACGGAGCGCGGCCTGAAGGCGCGGGAAGAGCTGGTGGAGATCTACGCCAACTGGGTCCCCCGCGAGCGGATCGTCACCTCGAACATCTGGAGCAGCGAACTCTCGAAGCTCGCCTCGAATTTCTTCCTGGCCCAGCGCATCTCGACGATCAACGCCATCTCGGCCGTCTGCGAGAAGACGGGCGCCGATGTCTCGGAAGTGGCGAAGATCGTGGGGATGGACAGCCGGATCGGCGGCAAGTTCCTCAACGCGAGCGTGGGCTTCGGCGGGTCCTGCTTCAAGAAGGACATCCTGAACCTCGTCTACCTCTGCCGCGTCGAGGGGCTGGAGGAGGTGGCCGACTACATCGAGAAGGTCGTCCGGATCAACGAGTACCAGAAGGAGCGCTTCGTGCTGAACATGCTCAGGGCCATGTTCAACACGCTGGCGGGCAAGAAGATCTGCCTCTTCGGCTTCGCCTTCAAGGCCGACACGGGAGACACGCGCCAGAGCCCGGCCATCGACATTGCCCGCAGGCTCCTCGAGGAGCACGCCGAGGTCGTCGTCACGGACCCGCAGGCCCTCGCCAACGCCCGGGAAGACCTTGCCGGCGTGGAGAGGGGGCTTGCCTTCGTGGAAGACCCCTACGAGGCCGTCCGCGGCTGCCACGCGATTGCCGTCATGACCGAATGGGGCCTGTACCGGGGCCTCGACTACCGGAAGATCCACGATCTCATGGTGAAGCCCGCGTTCATCTTCGACGGCCGCAATATCCTCGACCACCGGGCCCTCTTCGAGATCGGGTTCAACGTCTACCCGATCGGGAAGAGGCCGCTCAGTCATCTCTAGCGGACTCTGGGCGGGCTGCGTCTGTGCGTTCTCTCCGGTGAAGCGCTGGGATCAACCGGGGCGAACATCGGAAGAGCAGAAAAAAAGAAGGTAAGAGGGTGAGAGGGTAAGAAGGTAAGAAGGTTGGATAAACCGGAGGCCATTGGCACGTCTCCCGCTTTTCCGACCTTCTCACTTTCCAACCTTCTTACCTTCTGCGTTTGTGGTGCCCAGGAGCCCTTCGTAGATTTCGATCTGCCTTTGCGCCACCTCGTCCCAGCTCTGCCCGCGGGCCGTCCGGAAGGCTTCCTGCCCCATCCGCCCCCTGAAGCCGGGATCGAGAAGCCGGGCAAACCGCTCCGCCACGGCCTTCGCGTCGGCGGGGTTGCCGACGACGAACCCGTTGACCCCGTCGCGCACGAGGTCCTTCGCCCCCACGTTGCCGCTGAGCACGACGGGCAGCGAGGCCGCCATGGCGTCGAGCGCCGCCATGCCGAAGGTGTCGAAGCGCGACAGCATGGCGAACAGGTCGCTTCCCGCGTAGAGGGCATCGAGGTTCTCCCGTCCCGTCACCCCCGAGAAGCGCACGTGCCCGGCGATCCCGAGCTCCTCCGCCATCCGCCGGTAGTGCCCCTCGTTTCCCCTCCCCACGACAAACAGCAGCGGCACCGGGGCTTCCCCGGCGCGCTTGAGAGCCGCCAGCCCCTGCATGACGTAGTCGAGGCCCTTGACCTCGAAATTCATGGACACGAAAAGAAGGATGAGGGTCGACGCGTCGGCGCCCAGCGAGCGGCGGACCTCCGCCCGGCAGCGCTCCCGGTCGAGCCCGGCGAAGCGCGCAATGTCCGTTCCCGGGGGCAGGACGAGCACCCGGCTCTCCTCGACGCCGTACTCGCCGATGAATTTTTCCTTCGTGATCGATGAGACGGCGAGGAACCTGCGGCAGCGGGGATTCGCGACGAGACGGGCTTCCACCGAGCGGGTGGCCCGGTCGAAGAGGCTCATGCGCTTCTGCCGCACGTCGCGGACCCAAAGCCGGTGGGGGATGCCGTGCATGGTGAAGAGGTCGGCCGCGAAGATGCGATCGTGGGCGTGGATGAGGTCGACGCCTTCCTTCGCGACGGCATGGTTTGCGAACCAGGCAAAGCTCGGCGTGACGAGAGTGCGGGGGAACCGGATGACCGGGACCTGGTGAAACGTGATGCCCGGCCCGGCGGCGCGCCAGCGGTTGGCGAAGACGTGGACCTCGAAGCGGGGGTCTGCCGCCGTGCGGACCGTCAGCTCGGCCGCGAAGTTCTCCGCGCCCCCCACGAGGCCGAACTTGGGAATCACAATGGCGATTTTCTTTTTCTTGCTCTGCATGGATACCCGACGGTTGCCCCTGTCGCCCCGCCTTTTGCCTGCCCTTACCACAAACCCGGAATCATTTCACCGTTTTAATCCGCCCGGCATCTGTGGTATGGTGGCCGCGACCGTCATGATGGGAGCCGGTTCGAGGACCGACGATGGAAGAAAAGATCCCGCTGTCCGTAGCGATCATCACGAAGAACGAGGCGGCCAATCTCCCCGGCTGCCTGGAGAGCGTCGCCTTCGCGAACCAGGTCGTCGTCGTCGACTCGGGGAGCGACGACGGCACTCTGGAAATCGCCCGGGGGTTCGGCTGCGAGGTGCACTCCGTGCCATGGAAAGGGTTCGGGGCCCAGAAGCAGGCGGCCATCGACCTCTGCCGCGAACCCTGGGTGCTCGTCCTCGATGCCGACGAGAGGATCCCGCCGGAGACGCAGGCCGCCATCCGGGCGGTGATCTCATCAGGCGCGGCGGCTGCCCCGGGATACAGCTTCCCCCGGAAGAACTTCTTCCAGGGCCGATGGATCCGGCACATGGGGTGGTGGCCCGACCGGATCACGCGGCTTTTCCGCAGGGGCGTGGGCCGGATGACGGAGGCCTCGGTTCACGAGGCCGTGACGGTTGCCGGGCAGGTCATGGCCCTGGAGAGCCCCATCGAGCACCGCACGGAGGGCCGGCTGAGCGAAATATTGAAGAAGATCGACAGGTACTCCACCCTGGCCGCCGAGGAAGCCTTTCGGGAAGGGCGCCGCTCGTCGGTCTGGGGGGCCCTGGCGCGGGCGGAGCTCACCTTCCTGCAGAACTACATCCTTCGCCGGGGTTTTCTCGACGGCCGGCAGGGCCTGGTCCTGTCCGTCACCGATGCGGTGAACAAATTCTTCAAGTACGCCAAGCTCAGCGAGATGAACCGCCGGGCACAAGCCGGGGAAGAGGGTGTGAAGGTGAGCAGGTGAGAAGGTCGGCCCGCAAGAGACTTTTCCTGCTGGGCGAAGAGCAAGCATCGCGGCTAAAACCAGACAGGTCAATGATGTCATTCCTGGCTTGACCAGGAATCCATCGGCAAACTGGATCCCCGCCTTCGCGGGGATGACCATTTGAGATATCGGACGGCGAATCTGCAAATTTGCATGGATATGGATCTTTCCGTCATCATCGTCAACTGGAACACCGAGGAACTTCTCCGCAACTGCCTGCGCTCCGTGTACGAGACGATCGAGGGCCTGGCCTTCGAGGTCATCGTCGTCGACAACGCGTCGGGGGACGGCAGCGTGGCCATGCTGAAAGTCGAGTTCCCGCAAGTCCGGCGGATCGAGAATTACGACAACCGGGGTTTCGCCGCCGCCAACAACCAGGCCTTCCGGGCCATGACGGGCCGCTATGCGCTGCTGCTCAACTCGGACACGGTTCTCACCGGGGGGGCCGTCCGGGAACTCTTCGCCTTCATGGAGGAGCACCCCGAGGCGGTCATGGCCTGCGGCCAGCTCCTGAATGCCGACGGCAGCAAGCAGAACTCCATCGCCCGGTTTCCCACGATCCCGTCGCTCCTGCTCAACATGCCGCTGCTCGAGACCCTCTTCCCCGACCGGTATCCCAGCAAGCGCCGGGACTATTCGCATCCGATCGAGGTGGACTCCTGCATCGGGGCGTGCCTGATGGTGAGGAAAAGCGCCATTGACGGCGTGGGGGGATTCGACGAGCGGTACTTCTTCTTTTTCGAGGAGACGGACTGGGCCCGGACGATGAAAGAGGCGGGCGGCAAGATCTACCACGTTCCCACCGCCCGGATCCATCACCTCCAGGGGAAGAGCGTCGGGACCAGCGTCCGCTCGAGGATGCACTTCTACCGATCCCGGTATCTCTACTTCATGAAGTGGGAAAGTCCGGCCCGTTCGTTTCTCGCGGCGATCCTCATCGTGTTGCGGCTCGTCGTGAACTGTGTGCTCACCGGGGCCGGGGTCGTGCTGACCCTTGGGCTCAACCCGGGCCTGCGGGAGAAGTTGAAGGTCTACTCCCAGCTTATCCTGTGGCATCTGAGGGGATGCCCATAAAAGACAGGGTCCTGGGTCCAGGGAACAGGGAACAGGGAACTCCCCTGACGAAATAGACGGAACAGACGAAATAGACGAAATAGACCCACGTCATGTTCATCAAGGGATCCAAGATCGACTTCGCGAAGGTGCGCAAGGTGCTCCTTATCCAGCTGGGAGACATCGGCGATGTGGTCTGGACGGAGCCCACGATCCGCGCCTTTCGTGAGACCTTTCCTTCGCTGGAGGTATTTGTCCTGGCGAGGGGCGGCTTTGGGGAGCTGCTCGAGTCGCACCCGGATGTCCGACGGGTTTTCAACGTGGCCGGCGCGAAAGGGGGGCTCCTCGCGGAAATCCCCGTCCAGTCCGCCCTCGTCGGCGCGCTCCGGCGCGAGCGCTTCGACGTCGTCTTCGACCTCCGCGCGGGGGACCGCGGCGCCGTGATGGCCCGTCTCACGGGGGCCCCCGTCCGGGTGTCCCATCACTACTCGCAGGACATCCCCTTCTGGAGAAACAGCCTGTTCACCCACGTCGTACAGCCCCCGCCCTTGGAAACCCTCGTCCACGGGGCGGCGGAGCAGACCCTCGCCATCGCCCGGGAGTTCGGCGTCGACACGAAAGACCGGGCGCCGAGGCTCCGCGTGTCGGAACGGGTAAAGGCGCGCGTGTCCGCCATCCTGCAAGACTCGGGGCTCGAGGCCGCAGGGCGCTGGGTGTCCGTCAACCCCTTCTCTCGATGGACGTACAAGGAGTGGCCTCACGAGCGGTGGGCGCCGGTCCTCGAAGCGCTCTGGGAGCGCCACCGGCTGGCGGCCGTCCTGGTCGGCGCCCCCGAGGAGCGCGGCAAGGCGGCCCTGCTGGCCTCGCGTCTCGCGGGGCCCGTCTTCGACCTCGTCGGCAAGACCACGCTCGCCGAGCTGGCAGGCGTGCTGAGCCGGGCCGCCTTCCACGTCGGCGTGGACAGTGCCGCCCCGCACATCGCGGCCGCCGTCGGGGTCCCCACGGTGGTCCTCTACGGGCCGTCGGATTGGCGCTACTGGGCCCCGCCGGGGGACCGGCACCTGGTGGTGGCCCCGGGCAACGAGTGCGCCCCCTGTTTTCAGAAGGGTTGCGAGGGGAAGGGATGGAGCCGGTGTCTCGAGGAAATGCCCGTCGAACGGGTTTCCGCCGTCGTCGAGCGGATGGCCGAGCGGCTCGCGACGGGTTCGGCTCCGCCGTAGGCCCGTCAGTCCAGCTTTTTGGCCTCGTCGATGAGCATGATGGGGATGTCGTCACGAATCTCGTAGAGAAGGCGGCAGGTCTCGCAGATCAGGCCGTCTTCCTTTTCCGTCAGACGAAGGTCGCCCTTGCACTTGGGGCAGGCGAGGATGTCGAGAAGGTCTTTGCTGATCGCCACGTTCCCACCTCCTAGTAAGCAATCATGAAACCGATCGTGCCGAAGTAGGTGTCGATGCCGCAGTTGGGGTCCCGGATGTCCGCGTTGGAGAGGTGGCGCACCCGGAATCCCAGGTCGAGGGCCGCCCCGGGCATGATGTGGACATCGATGCCGACGCCGAGGGTCTCGGTGAAGTTGAACCCGTTGGCCTGGTCGACGGTGTGTGCCGTGATGAAGTGGGGCCCCGCGGCGACGAGCCCGTAGACGGAGACGGCTTCGTGGACCGGGTATCTGTACTTCAGACCGATGCCCACCCCGCCCTCGATCTCGAACTCGTGGCCGAACACGAGGTTGAACTGGGGTTCGAAGAACAGGGAGAGCGTTCCCCGGTGGTCCCTGAGGGAGGGGAACCATCGTTTCATGTCCGTCCCGAGGTGCACGATGAAGGGAACGGGCAGGTAGTCGCCTTCCGTCACCGCGCTGTAGCCGAAACCGGTGACGAACCCGATCTCCGTAAAGAAACGGTCCTTCTGCATTGTGTGCGCCGGTTTGTCGTCGGCGGCCCGCGCGGCGGCGGCGGTCGCCAAAACGGTAAGGGCGGCCAAAACGACGGCGACGCGCCTGAGGGTGTTTTCTTTCACGTCGGTGCCTTTCCTCCGAAATCGTTTCGGTGAAGTCGGGGTTTCCCGGGTTTGCGGCTGAGCGTCGTTCACCGGGACCGGATGCTCTTCAGGGTCTTTTCCCTTACGGCCTCGAACACCTCGTCGATGCCGATCGTCTTCATGCATTCGAGCGTTTCGCAGGTCTTCCGGAAGCAGGGGCTGCAGTCCATGCCCCTGCGGATGACCGTGTGGCCTTCCCCGTAGGGTCCCGTGCGCTCCGGCGACGTGGGGCCGAAGAGGGCCACGACGGGGGTCCCCACGGCCGCCGCCAGGTGCATGGGGCCCGAGTCGGTCGTGAGAAGGACCGATGCCTTCCGGTACAGGGCGGCCAGCTCCCGCAGCGAGGTCTGTCCCGCCGCCGAGGCCGACGGGGCCTGCATGAGCGACCGGATGCGCTCGATGGGCCCTTCGGGGCTCTCGCCGGTGAAGACGACGGGGAGGCCGAGTTCGCGCACGATGCGGTCGCAGAGGGCCGCGAATTTCGAATCGTCCCAGAGCTTCGTTTCCCAGTAGGCGACAGGGCTTACTGCCACGAAACCCCTCGATGTGTCAACGGCGAATGCGGCGAGAAGTTCCTCGACCCTTGCGAAATGGGCCTCCTGCAGGGCCATGGGGAACTCGGGCCCCGGGGTCCCGCAGCCCAGGTGCCTCGGCAGGTCGAGGTAGCGATCCACGGCGTGCTTGCCCATGTCCTCGGGGATCTTCTCGTTGAGAAAAAGCCCGCTGCCCTCCTGCAGGCTGTCGTAGCCGAGGCGGCGCTTTCCCCTGCTCAGCCAGACGAGGACGGCGCTCTTGAAAAGGCCGTGAAAGTCGATGACCAGATCGTACGGCCGGTCCCGCAGCGCGTGGAGAAACCCCCGGACCTCCCGCAGGACGGACGCGCGGTTGTGGCCCTCCCGCAGGTCCCGCGCCCAGCGCTTGCGCCGCGAGACGAGGACCCGGTCGAGCATGGGGTGGTCCGCCAGGAGATCCGCGGCGGCCTCCTCGACGACCCAGCTGATGTGCGCCTGCGGGTAGCAGCGCCGCAGCGCCGCGAGCGAGGGCAGCGTGTGGATCACGTCCCCGATGGCGCTGAGCTTGACGATCAGGATGTTCATCCCTTGCGGTCCTTTAGGATCCACTGCACGGCCTCGAGGACGTCTTCGGCGATGTAGGCGGGCATGTCCGTTCGGACGATATTCGAGCCGTAGCCCGTCCGGACCAGGATACCCTTGACCCCGAGTTTCTTTCCTGTTTCGATGTCCTTCAGCATGTCGCCCACCATGTACGAACGGGCGAGGTCGATGTCCATCTCGGCCGCGGCCTGCAGCAGCAGCCCCGGCTTCGGTTTGCGGCATTCGCAGTCCTGCTTGTAGATGCCGTTGCCGTAGACCGGGTGGTGGGGGCAGACGTAGAATCCGTCGATGCGGGCACCCCCGGTCCCGAGCAGTTCGTTGATCCGGTCGTGGACGCTTCGGACGAACTCTTCCGTGAAGTACCCCCGCGCGATCCCCGACTGGTTCGTCACCACGACGGCCTTCATCCCGGCGGCGTTCACCAGCCGGATCGCCTCGAGGGTCTGCGGGTAGAGCCGGAGCTGCTCCATGCGGCTCAGGTAGTTGACCTCTTCGTTGATGGTGCCGTCGCGATCCAGGAAGACGGCGGCATGCTTTCCGTTCATGAGCTCCCTCGGCGATGTCCCGCTTCCTCGAGAAGACGGGTCGAGTGTTCGAGGACCTCCTCGACGGTCACGAGGTCCATGCACCGGAAATCAGTGGGGCACTCCTGCTTGAGACAGGGGCTGCAGTCCACGGGCCTGCGGACGAGCACCGTCCTCTCCCCCAGGGGATAGGTCGTCTTCGGGTTCGTGGACCCGAAGATGGCGACCGTGGGGACCCCCAGGGCCCCGGCGACGTGCATGAGCCCCGAGTCGTTCGTGATGAAAAGGTCGCAGCAGGCGATGAGCGCGATGGCGTCGCCCAGGTTCGTCCTGCCGGCGACGTCGACGAGGGCGGTTCTCGACCCGGACTGCACCGCCTCCGTGCTGGGCCGGTCCCCGGCGCTGCCGAAGAGAAGCACGGGGCAGGCGTATCGCCCGGCGAGCCCGTCGGCCACGGCCGCAAAACGCTCCGGGAACCATCGCTTGGCCGGCCCGTAGGCAGCACCCGGCGCCATGCCGACAAGCGGGCGCCGACCGGCGATGCCCAGGCGCTCGAGGTGCTCCTGTGCCGCCTGCCTCTGCGCCTCCGAGGGGACGAGGGAGACAGCCGTGCCCGCCGATGCGAACCCCAGCGACTCGAGCATCCCGAGGTAGTAGAGCGACTGGTGTACCGTTTTCATCTCCGGCCCCATCTTTACCGGGTGGGTGAGCAGCGGGCCGCGGCCGTCGGTGCTGTACCCTGCCCGGACGGGGATTCCGGCGAGCCGGGCGATGACGGCGGCCTCGAAGGCGTTCTGCAGGAGGATCGCCGCGTCGAAGCGTCTCCGGCGGATCTCGCGGGCAAGGGCGAAAAGCCCGCGGAGCCCGTCGTGCCGGCCGGGGCGCTCGTAGACCAGGACGTCGTTCACGGCGGGGTGCATCCGCACGAGATCGGCCACCCAGGGCTTCACGAGGACCGTGATGCGCGCCTTCGGCAGCGTGGCGCGCACGGCCGCCATGGCCGGAAAGGTCATCACCACGTCGCCGATCCAGTTGGTGCCCCTGATCAGTACACGGTTTAGTTTATCAAATTCAATATCTTTGCCCATGGTCTACGCTGCTGTATCGAGAAGGTGAGAGGGTGAGAAGGTAAGAAGGTTGGAAATTCAGTAGCAGAATTTCCCCGCATTCCTCTCCATGGAATTCAGCATGGATATAATCTCTTCATATTCATCATCCAATTTTCTAAATTCTTTTGCATCAATATAACCGCAGGCAAGACAGATTTCCAACCAACTCTGCGTCTCCGATGCTTCCTGCATCACATCTGTCAGCTTGTTTTTGAAAATGGCTACATGTCGTCTTTTCCGCCAGGCCTCGGCAAGATTCGAGCAAACGGAGCGCGAGGACCTTCTGATTTGATCTGTGAGAGAATAACGTTCTTCCGAAGGAAATTTCTTGCTGATCTGAAAGATCTCGACGGCTAAAGCAAAGGAGCGTTGGTAGACCTCCAGATCTCTAAAATGGCGAATCGTTTTCTTTCTTTCCATGTCCGTTCCCGCCGTTTCTCACCTTCTCACCCCCTTACCTTCTTACCTTCATGCCAGGGGCTGCGCCCCTTGGCATCACTGCCACGGTTTCGTCTTCCATCGCTGGTGGATCCAGAACCACTGGTCGGGGTACTTGCGAACCATGTCTTCGACCACCTTCGTGAAGCGCTGCGTGTTGACCACGAGATCGGACTCGTAGTCGTCGGTCCGGGTGATCTCGACGGGGGGCAGGACGATCAGCCGGTAGCGCCCGTCGGGCATCCGGGGCATGAAGGCAGGCAGCACCGGCGCCCCGGACTGCATGGCGAGCACCGCCGTCCCGACGGAGGTGCAGGCGGGTCTCCCGAAGAATTCCACGAACACGCCCTCGCGCTTGTCCACGTTCTGGTCGCTCAGGATGCCGATCATGTGGTTCTCGCGGAGCAGGCGGATAATCCGTTTCCCCGAGCCCCCTTTGGGGATGAGGGCGTTGCCGTGCTTCGTCCGGCTCCAGCCCAGCAGGTTGTCCATGACGGGGCTGTCCAGGGGCCTGTAGACGATCTGCATCGGGCGAATCATCAGGGGGACGGCAACGGTCATCAGTTCCCAGTGGCCGAAATGGGCTACGACGGAAAGGACACCCTTCCCCTCGGCCAGGGCCTTCTCGACGTGTTCGAGCCCCTCCGCGTCAGCCCAGTCGTGAAGGGTCTTCGGGGTGATCCAGGGCATCTCGAAGAGATCGGCCATCACGAGGGCCAGGTGGCGGTAGACGCCCTTGGCGATGGCCTCGATTTCCTCAACACTCTTTTCCGGGAAGGCGTTCCGGAGATTGTGCAGGGCGATGAGCCGCTGTTTCACCGAGGCGTGGTAGAAGAGGCGGAAGATCGCCTTGAAGATCGCCCGGCGCAGCCCGAGGGGAATCAGCCTGAAGGCGAAAAAGATGAATGCCGTTGTCCGCGTCGGTTCCATGAGATTCTTTTCGTGCCGCTTCTTTCCGCTCTTCCTAACTTCCTCACTTCTTCACTTCACAGGAGGCAATCGAGGATGCGCTCGAAAGCGGGGCGAGGGTTTTCATCGCTTTCCGATACACACGGTCAATGCCGCCTCCAGGGCGTCCGCCCCCTCGAGGATCTCCGTCTCGATGGCGAGGCAGAAGAGCCTGCGTGAGAAGGCCGCAAGCCCGGAGAGCTTGACCCCGTCCTTTTCCGTGGTCACGAGGATTTCCGCCCCCGTTTCGCCAAGCCCCCGTTCGATCCGCTTCACATCCTCCGCGCCGAAGCGGTGATGATCGGGGAAGGCTGCGAACCCCGCAACGGACGCCCCCAGGCCTTCGAGTGTCTGCCGGAAGGACTCGGGCCGCGCGATTCCCGCGAAGGCGAAGACCGTTCTGCCCGCCAGATGGGCAAGGGGCATCTCGGTGCCGTCCATTGCGGCGAGCGTCGTCGGCCGGATGCGCGTCCGCAGCACGGGCCGCCCGGCAAGGAACCCCGCGAGGCCCCCGTCGAGAGGGTCGGAGCGGTCTTCCGACCGGGTCAGGACGACGACGCCGGCTCGCTCGAGGGCCGCGGGCGGCTCCCGCAGGGGGCCCCGCGGCAGGAGAAAGCCGTTCCCCAGGGGCCGGCGGCTGTCGAGCAGCACGATGTCGAGATCGCGGCGGATCCAGCGGTGCTGGAACCCGTCGTCGAGCACGAGCACGTCGGCGCCGAAGTTCTCCCGGGCGTACCGCCCCGTGACCGCCCGTTTTGAACCCGCCAGCACGGGGACGCCGGGCAGGCGGCGGGCGATGAGCACGGGCTCGTCGCCCGCCTCGTCGGGCCCCGCGAGGGTTTGCCTGCCGTCGGAAACGACGAGCACGCCCGCCGCGCTCTTCCCTCCGTAGCCCCGGCTCAGCACGGCGGGACGCATGCCGCGGTCCCTCAGCATGCCCGCCACCCGGATCGCCATGGGCGTCTTGCCCGTGCCGCCCACGGTGAGGTTGCCCACGCTCACCACCGGGCAGCCGACGTCATGCTGCGGCAGCGCGCCGAGGTCGAACAGGCGGTTGCGCGCACGGACCGCCGCCCCGTAGGGCAGCGAGAGGAGATAAAAAAAGATGTGGAGGGGCCTGCGGAACTCGTTCCGGGGGTCCCCCCACATGGTTCGGATCAGGGCTTCCACGTCTGGCCTGCTTCCCCCCTGCGGCCCGGGGCGGGCCTGTCATTCCGTGCCGGCATCCTGGTGGTTCTTTCCCGCTGCGTCGTCCTTGAACTGCAGGTTGTGCAGCTTGAAGTATTCGCCCTTCTTCTCCATGAGGCTCTCGTGGGTCCCCTCCTCGACGATTCTCCCGTCCACGAGGGCGATGATCCGGTCGGCGTTGCGGATCGTGGACAGGCGATGGGCGATGACGAGGGTCGTGCGGCCCCTCATCAACTTCTCGAGGGCGTCCTGCACCTCGATCTCGGACTCCGTGTCGAGCGAGGAGGTGGCCTCGTCGAGGATGAGGATGGGGGCGTCCTTCAGCAGGGCCCTGGCGATGGAGATGCGCTGCCTCTCGCCGCCGGAGAGCTTGACGCCCTGTTCCCCGATCACCGTGTCGTAGCCCTGGGGGAGCTTCAAAATGAAGTCGTGGGCGTTGGCCGCCATCGCCGCCCGGACGATATCCTCTTCGCTGCGGCGCACGTCGCCGTAGGCGATGTTGCCCCGGACGGTGTCGTTGAAGAGGATCGTCTGCTGGGTCACGATCCCGATCTGGGCCCGGAGGGACTCGAGCGTCACGGTGCGGATGTCCGCGCCGTCGATGGCGACGCGTCCCTCGTTGACGTCGTAGAAACGGGGGATGAGGTTCACCAGGGTCGTCTTGCCGCCGCCGCTCATCCCCACGAAGGCGACCACCTCGCCTGCCCGGATCTTCATGGACACGTCGCGCAGGACGGGGTCCTCGTCGTAGCGGAACGTGACGCCCTCGATGGAGATCTCCTCCCGGATCGGGGGAAGCTCCGCGGCGCCCGGGCTGTTCTGGATGGCGGGCTCCGTGTCGAGGATCTGGAAGATCCGCTCGGCGCCGGCGAGGCCCTGCTGGATCGTGTTGTTCACGTTCGTGAGCCGCTTGACGGGCTCGTAGAGCATAAGCAGCGCCGCGAGGAACGAGAAGAAGGTCCCCGGCGTGGAGGTCCCGGCGATAACCTGCCAGCCCCCGTAGAAGATGATGGCCGCAATGCCGAGACCGCCCAGGAACTCCATCAGGGGGCTCGAGATCGCCCGGACCGTGACGGACTTCATGGTGAGCCTGAACTGCCGCTCGTTTTCCTTCGCGAAGCGGCGGTTCTCGTGCTCCTCCATGCCGAAGGCCTTGACGATCCGGTTTCCCGTGATCGTCTCCTGCAGCAGCGAGATGAGGTCCCCCATGGAGACCTGGGATTCCGTGGCGATGCGCCGCATCCGGCGGCCGAACTGGGCGATGGGGTAGACGGCCAGCGGGAAGACGAGCGAGGCGATGATCGCGAGCTTCCAGTCGCGCCAGAAGATGACGAAGACGAGGCCCACCAGGGTGAAGCTGTCTTTCAAAAGGCTCGTCACCGCCTCCGACACGGCGCCCTGCAGGTAGGTGACGTCGTTGGTGACCCGCGAGATCAGGATCCCCGTGGGGTGCTTCGTGAAGAACGACAGCGGCTGGCGCAGGATGTGCCGGTAGAGGTCGTTGCGCAGGTCCGTGATGATCCGGAACCCGATGTGGCTCATCAGGACCGTCTGCCCGTAATTGCAGGCCCCCTTGAGCAGGTAGATGACGATTACGGCGATGGGGATGAGGATGAGCATCCCCTCGTTGCGGTCGAGGAAGATGTCGTCCATGGCCGGCTTGACGAGGTAGGCCGACGCCGCCGTCGCGGCGCCCACCACGGCCATGCACAGCATCGCCAGGATGAGCCTCGGCGAGTGCGGTTTGACGAGTCGAAGGAGTCGTAAGTATAGCTTCATTCGAACAAGGCTCCAGGCCTCAGGCCCCGGGTGTCAGGCAGAATGTATGCAGGATCATTTCCGGGGTCAAGCCTTTTCCCCTCCCGCCCTGGACCCTGAACCCTGGACCCCGGCCCCTCTGTTCATCAGTCCCAGGGCGATGGCCGCCGCGCGCCGCGCGGCGCCGGGCTCGCCCAGCTTCTGCCGGATCCCGGCCAGCTCCCGGCGCATGGCGTCGCTGCGCCGGCGGTCCGCGAGGATCGCCTTGACCTCGGCGGCCAGCCGGGCCGCCGTCGCGTCTTCCTGGATCAGCTCGGGCGCCAGCGTCCTGCCGGCGATGAGGTTGACGAGGCCGATGTGCTTCACCCGGATGACCCTTCTGCCGACGGCGGCGGTGAGGGGCGAGATCCGGTAGGCGATGACCATCGGCGTCCCCAGCAGCGCCGTCTCCAGGGTGGCCGTGCCGGAGGCCACCATGGCGGCGTCGGCGAGCCCCACGGCGTCGTACATCTGGCCCGGCAGGACGGTCACGGGGACGGGGCGCCCCCGGAGAATCCCGTCCACGAGTGCGGGGTCCACCGTGTCGGCCAGGGGGAGCACGAACTGGGCCCCCTCGAAATCGCGGGCGAGGATCGCCGCCGCGCCGGCCATCTCGGGCAGCAGGGTCGTCACCTCCTTCTCGCGGCTGCCGGGAAGGATCGCCACGATGGGCCGGGCGTCGCGCAGGCCGAAGGCCGCCAGGGCCTCCTCGCGGCTGCGGGTTCGCGTCACGGCATCCAGCAGGGGGTGGCCCACGAAGTCGACGTCGACGCCCATCCGAGCGTAGACGTTCTTTTCGAAGGGCAGGATCACGGCCATCCGGTCCACGACCTGCCGGATCCGGTGGATCCGGTTCTTCCTCCAGGCCCACACCTGGGGGCTGATGTAGTAGAAGACGGGGACCCCCGCCTTCTTCGCCGCAGCGGCCAGCCGGAGGTTGAAATCGGGGTAGTCGATGAGGACGAGCAGGTCCGGTTTTTCCGTGCGGAGCATCCCGCGAAGCCGGAAGAAGACCCCTGCGATGAAGCGGAGCTTCGAGAAGACCTCCGTGAGGCCCACGACGGCCATCTCGGAGGAGCGGGCGATGAGGCGGACCCCCTCGGCTTCGAGGTTCTGCCCGCCCACGCCGCAGAAGGCGAGCAAGGGGTCGGCGGCCTTCATCTCGCGGACGAGGTGCGCCCCGTGCAGGTCTCCCGAGGCCTCGCCCGCCACGATCATGACGGCCCGGCGATGTTCCTTATGCGGTGGCACCATTGATCACGTCGCTGATCCGCTGGATCTCCTCTTCCGTGATTTCCGGGAACATGGGAAGCGACAGGACCCGCCGGGCCGCGTCCTCGCTGGCCGGCAGATCCCCGTGGCGGCACGCCGCGCCGGAGCGGAAGACCTCCTGCCGATGCAGGGGGACGGGGTAGTAGACGGCGCTGGCGATGCCGGCCTTCGCGAGCGCGTCCTGGAGCCGGTCGCGTTCGTCCGTGAGGAGGGTGAACTGGTGGTAGACATGGCGGCAGCCCGCCGCCTCGAACGGCAGGACGGCGCCGGGCCGGCGGATGTGCGTCCCGTAGCGCGAGGCGGCCCGCCGCCGGCCCTCGCTGAAGGCGTCGATGTGACGGAGCTTGACGCGCACGATGGCGGCCTGGATCTCGTCGAGGCGGCTGTTGTAGCCCAGGGTGCTGTGGTGATAGCGGACGGCGCTCCCGTGGTTGCGCAGCACCCTCAGCGCGGCGTCCGTTTCCGCGTCGGACGCGATCACCATGCCGCCGTCGCCGTAGCAGGCGAGGTTCTTGCTGGGGAAGAAGCTGAAGCAGCCCGCATCGCCCAGGGTCCCCACGATCCGCCCCTTGTAGCGGGCGCCGAAGGCCTGGGCGCAGTCCTCGATGACCTTCAGGCCGTGCCTCCGAGCGACGGCGAGGATCGGGTCCATGTCGCAGGGCTGCCCGAAGAGGTGAACGGGGATGATCGCCTTCGTTCTCCCCGTGACGGCCTCCTCGAGGCGCGCCGGGTCGAGGTTGAAGGTCTTCGGGTCGATGTCGACGAAGACGGGTACGGCGCCCAGCAGACCGACCACCTCCGCCGTGGCGATGAAGGTGAAGGGGGTCGTGATGACCTCGTCGCCCGCCCCGATCCCGAGGGCCCGCAGCGCGAGCAGGAGGGCGTCGGTCCCGTTGGCCACGCCGACGGCGTGCGGCACCCCGTGGTAGCGGGCCACCTCGGCCTCGAGCTCCGACACGTTGGGTCCCAGGATGAACTGGGTCTTGTCCAGCACGTCCAGGACGGCCGCGTCGATCTCCTCCTTGATCTGCAGGTACTGCCGGCGCAGGTCCACCATGGGGATCATAGCTTGAGGTCCCTCCCCGTCTTCATCTTTTCGTTGATCAGCAGGGCAAGCTCCAGGGACTTCCGGGCCTCGAGCCCCGAGACCCGGGGCGGCGTGCGGTTCACGACGCAGTCGACGAACTCGCGGATCTCCTCCTCGAGGGGGTCGTGCCGGGGGACCTTGACGTCGTTGATCCCGATCTCCATCTTCCCCCCCTCCTTTTCCCTGCGCGCCAGCGAGACGACCTCGCGCTTGCTGAAATCGATGGAGTGGTACCCCTCGAGGCCGAAGAAGCGCAGCTTCTGCATGTGCTTGAGGGTCACCCGGCTCGCGGTGATGTTGGCCACGCAGCCGTTCTCGAAGGTGAGACGCACGTTGGCGATGTCGACCTTGTCCGAGAGCACCGAGACGCCCACGGCCTCCACGTTCGTCAGGGGGGAGCGGACGTAGTGGAGGATGAGGTCGAGGTCGTGGATCATGAGATCGAGGACGACGTCCACGTCGGTGCCCCGCTCGACGAAGGGGTGGAGACGGTGCGATTCGATGAAGAGGGGCCGGCGGATCACGGGGTCGAGGGCGACGATGGCCGGGTTGAAGCGCTCGATGAACCCGACCTGCAGGATGAGACTCTCTGCCGCGGCCAGCGCGATGAGGTCGTCCGCCTCTTCCAGGGTGGCCGTGAACGGCTTTTCCATCAGCACGTCCTTGCCGGCCGCGAGAAAATCCCGCGCCACGGCATGGTGCGCCTGGGTGGGGACGGTGACGCTGACGGCGTCCACGTGCTCCACGAGCTCGCGGTGATCGGCAAAGACCGTGCAGCCGAACGCCGCCGCGGCCTTGTCGGCCTTCGACCGGTCCACGTCGGCAACGCCGACGATTTTCACGTTTTCGAGTTTCTGGTATTTCAGGAGGTGGAAGTTCCCGAGGTGACCGATCCCCACCACGCCCACTCGTATCTCTCTGCTCATATTGTTTCTGTTATCCCTGCCGCTGCGTGTTTTGCAGCTTGGTCCTTCGGAAGAGGGTGAGAGGGTAAGAAGGTGAGAGGGTGAGAAATCTTTTCCGAACCCTGTACCCGATACCCTAGACCCGATACCCTATCTCGTGACTCCCCGCTTGGAGTGTTCGATGAAATCGATGAAGGTCCGCACTTCGGGCAGGTCGGGCACCTCGGTGCGGGCCTTTTCGACGGCCTTGGCCACCGTGAGCGACGAGCGGAAGAAGATCTTGTAGGCTTTCTTCAGGGCGGCGATGGTCTCCTCGGAAAAGCCCCTGCGCTTCAGGCCGATGAGGTTGAGGCCGTAGAGCGAGGCGTAGTGGCCCGCCGCCGTCGTGTAGGGCGGGACGTCCTTGGTCACGGCGGAGGCCCCGCCGATGATGCAGTGCTGCCCGATCCGCGAGAACTGGTGGATGCCGGTCAGCCCGCCGATGATGGCGAAACGCTCCACGTGGATGTGCCCGGCCAGGTTGGCCGCGTTGGCCATGACGATGTTGTCCTCGAGCAGGCAGTTGTGGGCCACGTGGCAGTAGGCCATGATCAGGTTGTTGCTGCCGATCTTCGTCACGCCGATGTCGGCCGTGGTGGAGCGGTTGATCGTCACGAACTCGCGGATCGTGTTGTTGTTGCCGATGACGACGCGCGTCTCCTCGCCCCGGTACTTGAGGTCCTGGGGCGGCGCCCCGAGGGAGGCGAACTGGAGGATGCGGTTGTTCTCGCCGATGTCCGTGTGGCTCTGGATTACGACGTTGGGGCCGATGACGGTTCCCTTGCCGATCGTGACGCTGGGCCCGATCACGCTGAACGGCCCTACCTCCACGCCTTCCGCGATTTTCGCGTCGGGCGATATGACTGCAGACGGGTGTATGTTCATAATCCGTGTTCTCTCTTATGGGTTGAGTTTCTTTTCCAGCTCTTCGATTTTTCTCCGGAGTTCCTGGACGGTCTTGTGCATCTCCGGAAGGCGCAGGATGTGCGCGTTGAGGCGCAGCCACTCCGCGTGGGGGATGGCCGGCGCGCCGGACATGATCCGCGAGGACGGGATGTCCTTGTTGATGCCGGCCCGGGCCGCGATCATGACGTTGTCGCCGACGTGGATGTGCCCGACGAGGCCCGCCTGGCCGCCGATGATGACGCGCTTGCCGAGGCGGGTGCTGCCCGAGATGCCGACCTGGGCCACGACGATCGAGTTCTCGCCGATGACGACGTTGTGGGCGATCTGGACGAGGTTGTCGATCTTCGCGCCGCGCTGGATCCAGGTCTTTCCCAGGGTGCCCCGGTCGATCGTGGTGTTGGCCTGGATCTCCACGTCGTCGTCGATCTGGACGATCCCCACCTGGGGGACCTTGCGGTTTTCGATGCCCGGGTTGGCGAACCCGAACCCGTCGCTCCCCACGACGACGCCCGCGTGCAGGATCACGCGGTTGCCGATGAGGCAGCGGCGGTAGACCGTCACGTTGGGGTACAGGATGCAGTCCTCGCCCACGGAGGCGCCGTGCCCCACGTAGACGCCGGGGTACAGGACGGTGCCCCGGCCGATCCGGGCGCCCGCGCCCACGTAAGCCCCGGGGTAGGCGGTGGCCCCTTCCGCGACGGAGGCGCCGGGTGCGATGCAGGCATCGGGGCTCACGCCCTGGAAATCCCTCTCCTCCGGGTAGAAGAGCGCAAGCAGCCGGGCGAGGGCCGCGTAGGGGTCCTTCACGACGATGAAGTTCTTGCCCGTTCCTTCGACGGGCGCCGACACGAGGATCGCCGAGGCGGCCGTCGTGGCGATCTTCTTGCGGTACTTCGGGTTGGCGAGGAACGTGAGATCCCCCTCGCCGGCCTCGTCGAGGCCCTTGATGTCGCGGATCTCGACGGCGCCGTCGCCCACGACGGATGCCTGCAGGTATGCGGCGATTTCGGAGAGGGTCTTCCCCATGCGCGTCACCCGTTGCGGCCCGCCGGCTCTACTTCTTGCCCTTGGCGGGGGCGGAAGCGGACTTCCCGGCGCCCTTGTTGTACTCCTCGATGATCTTCTTCGTCAGGTTGTCTTCCCTGTCGTGGTAGACGATGACGGGGTTGTTCAGGTCGAGGATGGCGTCGTACTTCCCGTCCTTGCCGACCTTCTCGACGACCTTGAGGATCTCGGGGATCATCTTCGACGTGAAGGCCTGCTCTTTCTGGGCGAGCGATTCATTGGCGTCCTGGACCATGCGCTGGTAGTCGCGGAACTTGACCTGGTAGCTCGCCTCCTTGTCCCGGTAGGCTTCCGCCGTGAGCACAGACTTCTGCTTCTCGAGCTCGTCCTTGAGTTTCTTGAGCTCCTCTTCCTTTTTGGCGATGTCGGCCTTCTTTCTCTCGACTTCCTTCTTGAACTCCACCGACGCCTTCTTGCCCGCTTCGGAGTCGTGGAGGATCGCACGCATGTTGATGAATCCGATCTTCTGGGCGGCGGCCTCCGTGGCCGAGAGCGCAAAGACGAGGGCGACGGCCAGAAGGCCGGCGAGGGTCAGATGCTTTTTCATATGATTGGTTCTCCTTGCAAGTTATTTTCGAAATCAAAACCCGTTCATTCGTTCCCGGATCGTTACGCGGGCGGTCTTTTCTCGCGCCTCGGTCCTCGATCCTCGAACCTGCTCTTACATGAACCACCCGATCGTGAAGTCCCAGCGGTAGGCCGGCTCCCCTTCTTTCGGGTCCAGCACGTAGCCCCACTCGAGGCGCAGCGGCCCGATGGGGGAGTACCAGCGGATGCCGGCCCCCGCCGTTTTCCGCATGTCGCCCAGGTCGTACTCGTTCTCCCACGCATTCCCCGTGTCGAAGAAGACGACCCCCTTCATGCCGGCGTTTTTGATGAGCGGGAAAATGAGCTCGAAGTTGAAGACCAGCATGGTCGTGCCGCCAATGACGTCGCCCGTCACGGGGTCCCGCGGACCCACGTCCTTCAGGCCCCGGAGGGAGTTCAGCCCTCCGAGGACGTAGCGCTCGTAGACGGGGATCTCCTTGCCCTCGAAGGCCTGGATGTAGCCGATGCGCCCCCGGGGCGAGAAGACGAGGTCCTCCCCGAAGGGCGGGACCCGGAAGAACCAGCTCGTGTTGTAGTTGTATTTCCCGAAGGCCACATCCCCGCCGAAGATGCCGCCGAAGAAATCGGCGGCCGCGCGGTTGCGCGAGCCCGCAGTCGGGAACACCGCGTCGTCGGTGGTGTCCCGGGACAGGGCCGTCAGGATGCCGCTCTGGGTCGTTTCTCCCTGCTGGTCCTTGATCGTCTGCGAGGCGGTGGGAAGCACGTCCTTCACGTCGTTGATGGCGAACTTGTATCCGAGGTATCCCATGACCTTTTCCCAGATCGGGTAGCCGAAGGTGACGCCGAATCCCTGCGTGTCGAGGTCGTAGGTGTCGTACTCCCGGTAGGTCTTCCAGATGTCCGCCTTCATCCAGAGGGGCATGTCGAAGAGATACGGCTCGGTGAAGGAGAGGTCGATCGTGCTGTTTTCCCACCCCAGGGCCGTCTGGAGGCTCAGGCTCTGGCCCCGGCCGAAGAGGTTCTGCTGGGCGATCTGGGCCATGATCATGGCGCCGTCCTGGCCGCTGTAGCCCGCGCCGATCGAGAAGAGCCCCGTGGGGCGCTCCTTGACGCCGATGTTGATGTCCGTCAGGTTCTCCTCGGGCCCCTTGGCCGTCTGGAAATTGACCTCCTCGAAGTAGCGCAGGCGGTTGAGCCGGGCATAGCTGTTCTTGAGCTTGTCGCTGTTGTAGAGATCCCCCTCGGTGAAGTCCAGCTGCCGCCGGATGACCTTGTCGCGAGTCTTCGTGTTGCCCGTGATGTTGACCCGATTGAAATAGACGAGGTTGCCCTTCTTGATGTCGTAGGCGATGTCGACCTTCTGCTCGGCCTCCTTCGTCTGGGTCCGGGGGCTGATCTCGGCGTAGGCGTAACCGTCGTTCTGGGTCATCCGCGTGAGGTACTCCACGTCCTTCGCGATGGCTTCCCGGTCGTAGTAGTCCTTTTTCCGGATGTTGAGCCGGTCGAGGAGCTCCTGCCTCGGCACCGAGATGCCGTCGCCCGTGATCTCCACCTTGCCGACCTTGAACTGCCTGCCCTCGGAGACGGGGATCTTCACGTAGATCCACTTCTTGTCGTGGGTGATGTCCGGCTCCCCGATCTGCGCCTGGATGTAGCCGTTGTTCATGTAAAAGACCTTCACCCGGTTGATGCCGTCGCGAAGCTTCTCCTTCTTGAGGAGCCCCGAGTCGGTGAGCCAGGACAGCCAGGTCCACTCCGTGGTCTCCATGAGCTTCTTGAGCTCCTTGTCCGTGAAGGCCTGGTTGCCCACGAACTCCATGCTCTTCACGTAGAGCAGCTCGTTCTCCTTGATGTCGATGACGACGTTGACGTCCCGTTCCCGGACCTTCTCGGTCGCAAAGGAGATCTCGGCGTTGAAGTACCCCTTGTCGTCGTAGAGCGCCTTGATCTTGTCCGTGTCGGCCTTGATCTTGTCGGGGTTGTAGACCTGCTTGGCCTTGAACGACAGGGAGCCGCGGATGTCGTCCGACGACAGGGCCTGGTTTCCCTTGATCCGGATGTCGTTGACGAAGGGGCGCTCGTCCAGCAGGAAGGTGATCACCTTGCCGTCCGGCGAGTCCGCGACGTCGGCCTTCACGTCGCTGAAGTAGCCCATCCGGTAGATGGCCCGGATGTCGGCCGAGAGGTCCTCCTCCGAAAAGAGCTTCCCCTTCGCGCTTTTCAGGGCGTTGTAGATGACGGTGTTCTCGATGCGGCGGTTGCCCGAAAGCTCCACCCGGGCGACGACCTGCTTGCCCGAGACCCGGGCGAGGACTTCACGCGCGAGCTGGGCCGAAAGGGCCCCCGTGTTCTCGATGCCCGTCCCCTGGGCGAACAGGCCCGTGGTCGCGGCGCCCGTCTCCACGTTGACGGCCTTGGCGTCGAGGCTCACCCGCGTGCCGAGCTGGGTGAGGCTGCCGAGGATCACGTAGTCGGCCTTCACCTGCCTGCCCACGGAGACCGCGAGCTCCTCGCCGGCCTTCTTCCCGCCGATGAGCGCGGCGAACTGGTCCCTCGGGACGACCTGCACCGTGCGGACCTTGCCGAGCTCGAGGGTCATGCTGTTGTAGATGGCGTTGCGCAGCAGGGTCGCGTCCCGCTCGCTGTAGATGTCGAAGGGGAAAACGGCGATCCTCTGGGCGAGGGCCTCCAGGGGCGCGGCGAGAAGGCAGGCCAGGATCACAAGCATTGCCAGGGCACGGGGTTTTCCGGGTACGGTCATATCACTCACCCTTCACGATCCGTCCGTCGCGC
>CAZPCN010000023.1:0-36616 GCA_964585095.1 uncultured Syntrophaceae bacterium
GAGCATCGTGCCGAGGACGGAGAGGAGAGCGTTTCGTCTATGATTGATGTCCATGTTTGACTATCCAGCTTTGCTCGCTAAGGGCCAGGATACAGCATTTTTCAAACAGGGTCTCGGGTATAGGGTATCGGGTCTAGGGAATGAAGAAGAATATTCTTATTCCGGCTGTCAGCCCTTTAGCGAAACAATCAATTTCCATAATAATCTTGAGACGTCTTTCAATTGTTCATCAATCGTATTGAAATCATTCAGGGCAAGATATCCGAGATCTTTGGACAGCGATAACAGTGCTTCCAACTCGCCACATGAACCAAAAGCAATGTTTAGAAATTGCACGTATTCTTTTCTGTGATTTCGACAATATCCTTCTGCGATATTGCAGGGCACTGAAACAGCACTTCTTCGCATCTGAGAAACGATTCCGAATAGTTCGTCCTTCGGGAATTTCTTCGTGGCCTTGTAAATGTCGAGCGCGAGCTGATATGCTTTCTGATAAGCAATCAACTCTCTATAGCTCTGCATCTTCATCTTGACCCTATACCCTATACCCGATACCCGAGACCCTTCTTTAGTCAGGCAGTTTCGTCCCCATCAGCCCCGTGGGGCGGAAGAGCAGGATCAGGATCAGCAGGCCGAAGGCCACGGCGTCGCGGTAGCCCGCCAGCTCCGGCATCAGGGCCACGAGCAGGATCTCCGCAACCCCCAGCAAGAGCCCCCCGAGCATCGCGCCCGTGATGTTGCCGATGCCGCCCAGGACGGCCGCCACAAAGGCCTTGAAGCCGGGGATGATGCCCATCAGCGGGTTGATCTCGGGGTAGCGCATGGCCCACATGATCCCGCCGGCCGCCGCAGCGGCGGAGCCCACGGCGAAGGTGATCGAGATGATCCGGTTGACGTCGACGCCCATCAGGCGCGTCGTTTCCATGTCGTGGCTGATGCAGCGCATCGCCCGCCCCGTCTTGGTCCGGTAGATGATGAAAAGAACGGCGCCGAGGATGGCCAGGGTCAACAGCGGCGTCCAGAGGACGAGGGCGGGAAACATGAGACCGGCGACCTCGTAGACCTCGCTGAACATCTCGGGTGTCTCGAACCCCTTGGGGCGACCCCCGAAGACCACCAGCCCGAGGTTTTCGAGCAGAAACGAGACGCCGATGGCCGTGATGAGAGCCGAGATGCGGGGGGCGTTCCGGACCGGCACGTAGGCGCCCTTGTCCATCAGCACGCCCAGGACCGCCGTGAGGACCAGTGCGACGAAGAACGAGGCCCACCAGGGCAGGCTGAACATGAGGATGCCGAAGTAGGCGAAGTAGCACCCCATCATCATGACGTCGCCGTGGGCGAAGTTGATGAGCCGGATGATCCCGTAGACCATGGTGTAGCCGATGGCGATGAGCCCGTAGAGGCTCCCCAGGGCCACGCCGTTGATCATCTGCTGGAGGAAAAAAGTCAGTTCCAAGATACCGCTATCCTGTCCGGCTGGTGCAAAACGGGTTTTTCAACTGCAGGCCATCCCGAGCCCTGAACCCCTCTGTGAACGGGGTGTCGATGGAAGAAACAGGCTCTGTAAAATCCTCCCCAACCCTCCTTTTTCAAAGGAGGGAGCTCAAAAGCTTCCCCCTCTGGAAAAGGAAGATTCTCCCTGGCTTCCCCCTTTGAAAAAAGGGGGATTCTCCCAGACCTTTCCCTTTGGAAAAGGAAGATTCTCCCTGGCTTCCCCCTTTGAAAAAGGGGGATCGAGGGGGATTTTCTTCGAGCGATTCGCGCCATTTCTTAGGCGTCGTAATCCACGATCAAGAATTCGACGCCGCAGATCACTTCACTCCGTTCGCCGCGACCTGCATGTTGTATGATCTCAACAAACAATTCACAAAAGAGGGGCGATCGTTCAATCGCCCCTCTTTGTCATCGAGTTATCGCGCACCCGTTTATTTCTTCTTGGGAGCCGCCTTCTTCGGTTCGGGCTTCGCCCCGGGGGGATCGACGGTGGCCACGTACCGGAAGTCGCCGCCGCGCACCTGCACGATGACCAGGCTCTTCACGGCGTTTCCGTCCTCGCCGATGTTGATCGTTCCGGAGATGCCCTTGAAGTTCTTCGTGCTCGCCAGGGCCGCCCGGATCTTGGCGCCCTCCGTCGACTTCGCCCGCTCGATCGCGTCGGCCAGCACGAAGTAGGCGTCCGCTCCCATGACGTCGAAGGTCCCGACCTTGCCGAATTTCTTCTCGTAGATGGGGATGAACTTCTTGGCCAGGGGCGTGGTGGCTGCTTCTTTCTCGAAGTGGCCCGTGAACATGAGCCCCTCGACATACTGCTTGCCGATGTCGATGAGGGCCTTGTCCTGCGCGCCGTCCCCGGAGAGCACGGGGATGTTCAGGCCGAGATCCTTGGCCTGCTTCATGGCCAGGGCGACCTCGGTGTAGTAGTTGGGCATGTAGAGCACGTCGGGGTTCTTCGCCTTGATAGCCGACATCTGGGCCGTGAAGTCCTTGTCGCCGGTCTGGCAGTATGTCTTCGCGACGATCTGGCCGCCGAGCTTCGTGAAGCTCTTCTCGAAGAAGTCGGCGAGGCCCACGCAGTAATCCTGCGCCTTGTCGATGATGAGGGCTGCCTTGCGCTTCTTCAGCGTCTCGTAGGCGTACTTGGCGGCCATCTCGCCCTGGAAGGGGTCGATGAAGCACACGCGGAAGATGTACTTCTTGCCCTGCGTCACGAGGGGGTTGGTGGCCGTGGGGGAGATGATGGGCACGCCGGCCTTCTCGGCGATCGGCCCGCCGGCCATCGTGTTGCCGCTGATGGAGGAGCCGATGATGGCGACGACCTTTTCCTTTTCCACGAGACGTGTGACGGCGTTGGCGGCCTCGATCTTGTCGCTCTTGTCGTCGACGAGGACCAGCTCGACCTTCTTGCCGAGGATGGTCGGTTTCATGTCCCTGGCAATCTGGACGCCCTGCCAGGAACCCTGGCCGTAGGCAGCCACGCCGCCCGTCATGGGCAGGAACGCGCCGATCTTGATCGTGTCCGATTTTGCCTGGGACCATGCGGGCGCGGGCATCGAGACGGCCAGGCCCAGGACCAGTAATGCGACCACCAGGTGTCTCATCTTCATAACTCTCCTCCTTTTTTTGTATCCCTTGACAGGATGAAAGACAAGGCAGCGTGATCAGCGGGCACAGAGGCCCCGATAGAGGGCTTCTCTAGCACAGGAAATTGTGAAAAGCAAGGGGACAGGGGCCAGGGTACAGGGTAGTACCCGATACCCTCATTTCTTCTCTCTGTCCCGGTGGCGCTTGCGGAAAATGAGGCGGATGGGCACGCTCTCGAAGCCGAGGCCTTCGCGAATCCGGTTCGCCAGGTACCGTTCGTAGGAGAAATGGATCGCCTTGGGTTCCCGGGCGAAGAAGACGAATGTCGGCGGCTTCACCCGGGGCTGGGTGGCATAGACGATCTTGTTGGGACGGTTGCGGTACATGGGGGCCGGGTTCTCGGCGACGTAGCTCTCGACCTGCGCGTTGAGCTCCGCCGTGGGAATGCGCTTGGTGAACTCGGCCCAGACCGCATCGATCAGCTCGAAGATTCGTCCCACCCGCTGGCCCGTCAGGGCAGACACGAACGCGATGGGGGCGAACTGAAGGAACTTCAGCTCGTCCCTCAGCTTGTTGACGTAAACCCCCACCGTGCTGTTGTCCTTTTCGACGAGGTCCCACTTGTTCACGACCAGGATGCAGGCGACCCCCTTCTCGAGGGCGAGACCCGCGATCTTGGCGTCCTGTTCCGTGACCCCCTCCTCGGCATCGATGAGGACGAGGGCCACGTCGCACCGATCGAGCGTCCTGAAGGCCTCGATGACGCTGTACTTTTCAAGGTTCTGGCTGATGCGGCTCTTTCTGCGGATCCCCGCCGTATCGACGAGGACGTACTTGCGCCCCCCGCGTTCGAAGGGGGTGTCGATCGAGTCCCGCGTCGTGCCCGGCAGGGGGTTGACGATGGTCCGCTCGTAACCGAGGATCTTGTTGACCAGGGAGGATTTTCCCACGTTGGGGCGCCCCACCACGGCGATCCGGATCGGCTCCTCTTCCTCGGTTTGAGCCTCTTCGTCCGCGGGTTCCGTCACGGGGATGGCTGCCGTCACGGCGTCCATCAGCTCGTCCACCCCCCGGCCGTGTTCGGCCGAGATCGTGTAGATGGTCTCGATCCCGATCCGGTAGAAGTCGAAGACGTTGTCGTCATGGCGGGGGCCGTCGATCTTGTTGACGGCGTAGTAAACGGGCTTGCTGTAGGACCGCAGCTGCCGCACGATCTCCTCGTCGGAGGGGGTGAGGCCGTCCCTTCCGTCCATGAGGAAGATGATGATGTCGGCCTGCTCCATGGCGAGCCGGGTCTGCTCGCGCATCTGCATGAGGATCTTTTCCGTCGAGATGGGCTCGAAGCCGCCCGTGTCGACGACGGTGAAAGCCCTGCCGCTCCAGGACGCGTCTGCGTAGTTGCGGTCTCGCGTGGCTCCCGGCTGGTCGATGGCGATGGCCTTCTTCCGCTCCGAGAGCCGGTTGAAGAGGGTCGACTTGCCGACGTTGGGCCGGCCGATGATGGCAATTAAAGGTTTCACTTCAGTCTGCCCCGTCTATTCAGTCTATTCCGTCGGTTCCGTCCAAATCCCCCCAGCCCCCCTTTACAAAAGGGGGGATTTGTTTTGCCGTCCCCCTTTGAAAAAGGGGGATTGAGGGGGATTTTCTTGCTTTGTGGTTTGGGCTTGCGGTTTGTGCCTTGTTCAATCTCCGTAGCCGAACTCCTTCAGCCACCTGGGGTCTTTCGTCCAGTCTTTCCGCACGCGGACGAAGAGTTCCAGGAAGATCTTCGCGGCGAAGAACTTCTCCATCTCCAGGCGGGACTGGGTCCCGATCTCCTTGAGCATCCTGCCGCCTTTGCCGATCAGGATGCCCTTCTGGGAATCCTTCTCCACGGTGATCGTTGCGGCAATGCGGATCCGGTTTTTCTCCTCGTCCTCCTTGAAGGAATCCACTGTGACGGCCGTCGCATATGGGATCTCGCGGTGGGTCAGCTTGAGGATCTTCTCCCGCACGATCTCGGCCGCGATGAACCGTTCGGAGTTGTCCGTGAACAGCTCGTCGGGAAAGAGCTTCGGGCCTTCGGGCATCGCATCCCGGATCAGGTCGAGCAGGCGGCCCACGCCGTCGCCGGTGGCGGCCGACAGGGGGACGATCTCGCGGAAATCGTACAGGCCGCGAAAGCGGTCGATCAGGGGCAGCAGCATCGGCTTCGCCACGAGGTCGATCTTGTTGACGACCAGGAAGACCGGCACTCCCGCCGTCCCCAGGGTGTCGAGGATGAGGCCGTCGTCGGGGTCGAAGCCCCGGTCGGCTTCGACGAGGAGCAGGATCAAGTCGACTTCGCCGAAGGCGCTCGTGGCCGCCTTCACCATGTAGCGGTTCAGGGGCGTCTTGGCCTGATGGATCCCCGGGGTGTCGAGGAAGATGAACTGCCCGTCCTCGGTGTTCCGGATCCCCGTGATCCGGTTTCTCGTCGTCTGGGGCTTGCTGCTCGTGATGGCGAGCTTCTCGCCCACGATGGCGTTCAGCAGCGTGGACTTGCCCACGTTGGGCCGCCCGACGATGGCAATGAATCCGGACTTAAACAAGCGCCGCCACCTCCGTGATCGATGTCCCGTATTCCCGCTGCCCGGCCTGCAGCCGCAAAGCGCCCCTCGGGACGGCCGGGTCCGGACGGGCTGCAACGGGCACGCCGTATTCGGACTCCAGCAGCAGGCGGTTCCTGCCCCCGGGGCCGTGGAAGCTCGACAGGTCCGCCGGCGCCACACGGAAGACCGGTTCGCGTGGGTCCGGCGCAGCCCTGGCCATCAACTCCAGCGCCATGTCCCGGAAAATCTCCCCCTCCACGAGACTCCGGAAGGCGGGATGCCAGGGGCCGGCGAGGATGCACCCTTCCTTGCCCATCTCGGCCGTTGCCTGCAGCCCGAGGCGGATGACGGGGATGCGGGCTCTTGCGAAGCTCACGAGGGCCGTCTTGCACCAGGCGACCGCCTCGTCCAAGGGGAGGGGCCTGTACGTCCCCCGCGCGTGGAGGCGGGCCAGTTCCGTGTCGCGAAAGACAAGCACGGGGTGGATGCGGACCGTGTCCGGGGCGATCCGGATCACGTCCGCGACGGTGGCCTCGAACGACTCCCGGCTCTGCCCGGGCAGCCCCGCCATGAGGTGAAGGCCCGTCTCGAACCCCTTGCCCATGCAGAGCGCCGCGGCCCTTCGCACATCGTCGGCGCTGTGGCCCCGTCCCGACATCCGGAGCACCTCGTCGTCCATGGACTGGGCCCCGATCTCCACGGCGCTCACACCCTTCGATGCCAGGGTGTCGAGTGTCTCCTCGTCGATGTCGTCGGGGCGCGTGGAGATGCGGATGCCCTGCACGGCTCCTTCCGCGATGAGTCGCGCCGCCGCCTCCAGGAGGGCCGCCTGCTCCTCGCGGGGCATCCCCGTGAAGCTCCCCCCGTAAAAGGCGATTTCCGCGCGAGCGTAGCGCCCGCCGCTTCCTGCGAGGTACGTGCCCACTGTCCCGCGCATGCCCGCTTCCGTTACCTCTTCCGCGTTACCGGCGATGACCCTCTCGTTGCAGAAGACACACCGGTGGCGGCAGCCGCGGTTTCTGAGAAAGAAGGGCACGATCAAGGGGCGCATGGAAGTCATGTAGTCTGTCTAAGTCTGTCTATATCGTTCAGAGTTTTGAGTTATGAATGTTGAGTTTTGAGTTGTGGAAGGGAGTCCGCCACTGCCTCAGTGCCGCACTCACTCCTGCACGTCCTCGCCGTTGTCCGACGGCTGGAGGTTTTCGATGGCCTCGAGCGCCTTCCTGGCGGCCCTCTGCTCGGCTTCCTTCTTGTTCCGGCCCAACCCCGCGGCGCTCACGATGTCGCCGACGCTCACCCGGATCTGGAAGACCTTGTCGTGGTCGGGCCCGAACTCCCGCAGCACGCTGTACCTCGGGATGACCCGGAACCGGTTCTGGGTCATCTCCTGCAGGCTGGTCTTGTAGTCCCGGTAGAGGATCTTGATGTCGCCCGTGTCCAGCAGGGGAAGGAAACGCCTGCCGACAAAGCCGCACACCCCGTCAAAGCCCGTGTCGCAGTAAATGGCGGCGATCATGGCCTCCAGCGCGTTGGCGAGAAGCGAGCTCTTGAGCCTTCCGCCGGAGATTTCCTCTCCCCTGCCGAGGAGCAGGTAGTCCCCGAGGCGCAGTTCCCTCGCGAGCCTGGCCAGGGGCTTTTCGTTGACGATGGAGGAGCGGATCTTGGAGAGATCCCCCTCCGTGCAGTCCGGGAATCTCTTCATCAGGATGTCGCTGATGCACAGGGTCAGCACGGCATCGCCGAGGAACTCGAGGCGCTCGTTGTCCTGCTTGAGCAGGTCCGGGTTCTCGTTCGCGTAGGAACGGTGCGTGAGGGCGCAGTCCAGCAGGGAGGGGTCGTTGAACCGGTACCCCAGGGCCTCCTCGAGGGCTTCGAGACGCGTCCGGCGGTCACTGTTCATGGCAGACCCGGGCGCTTGCCGTCCCGGCCTCGGCCGATTCGATGACGACATCGATCAGGCGGTTCATCGATTCTTTGCTCCCTCCCGAAAGGAGCACCGGGACATAATTGCCGGTGAACCCCTTCAGGCATCCCGTCTTTCTGTCGCGGCTCCCCTCGACGAGAACGGTCTGTCTCGATCCGACGGCCCGTTTCGCGAAGTCCTCCCGCTTGGCGAGGCCCAGGGCCCTGAGTGCCGCCGCGCGCCGGGCGCGCAGGGGCTCTTCGACCTTCCCCGGCATCGCCGCGGCCCTCGTGCCCGGCCGCTCGGAGTAGGGGAAGACGTGGAGGTAGGCGACGGGCAGGCCGCGCAGCAACTCGAGCGTGTTTTCGAACTCCCTGTCCCCCTCGCCGGGGAACCCGGCCATCACATCCACACCGACGGCAACGCCCGGGATCTCGTCTACGAGCCTGTGAACGAGGTCCCTGAAAAACCGCCCGTCGTAATGCCTCCCCATGGCGCAGAGGACCCGGTCGTCGCCGCTCTGGAGCGGGATGTGCAAATGGGGGCACAGGACCTTGGATTCCCGCAGGCAGGCGATCAGCTCCCCCGTCACCTCGAGAGGCTCGATCGAACTGAGACGGAGCCTGCCGACCGTTCCGGCCTCCTCGATGCGCCGGAGCAGGTGCGGAAGGCCCGGGGCCGGCGCCAGGTCCGCGCCCCATGCGCCCAGGTGCACCCCCGTCAGCACGATCTCGCGGCAGCCCGATCCGGCCAGGGCCGCCACCCGCTCGAGAACATCCCCGGGCGGCATGCTGCGGCTGGGCCCCCGGGCGGACGGGACGATGCAGTAGCTGCAGCGGGCATTGCATCCGTCCTGGATCTTGAGAAAGGCTCTCGTCCTGCCGGGGAATCGGTCGGCGGTAAGGCCCGAAAAGACCCCGGCTCGCTCGATGTCCCGCACCCGCACCTCGGCGGGGCCCCCGTTGAGCTGCCCCGCGAGCTCCGGGATGAGCTCTTTTTCGACGTTGCCCGCAACGAGGCGGACATTGGGGAGAGCCTTCAGCAGCTCCGGCGCCACCTGGGCGTAGCAGCCCGTCACGATGACCGGCGCCGACGGGTTCCGGCGGGCGGCCCGGCGGATGAGCTGCCGGGATTGGAAATCCGTCCGCGCGGTGACCGTGCAGGTGTTGATGATGCAGACATCGGCCTCGGCGTCGAAGCTCACCAGGGTGTGCCCCAGCTGTTCGAGCCGCTGGGCCATGCCCGCCGAGTCGCACTGGTTGACCTTGCAGCCCAGCGTCACCAGGGCGACCCTTCTGCGCCCCTTGCCCGGGCCGCTTGCTCCCGGGACCTTTTTCCCCTGCTTTTCGTTCATGAACCGTCCCGTGCAGGCCGATGCCGGCTGCCTTTCGCGCGGTGCCGCATCGCGGGGGAGCCCCCGTATAGGCACGTTTCTTGAAGATGCAATCTAGACCGCGGCCCGATGTTTGTCAAGGCGCAATAATTATTGGATATCACAGCGAAATCGTGTTAAAGGGAACCATATTGCACAAGGGGGGATCGCGATGGATGCCATTGCCGGGTTCATGTCCGAGAATGGGGTGATCGTCCTTCTCATCATTCTTGCCGCCGTCGGCCTGTTCTGGCTTCTCACCCGTTTCTTCAAGCTCACGCTCGTCATCGCCGTCGTCGTTCTGGCCATCCTGGCCTTCCAGCATTTCAGCCCGTCGGGGGACCTGAAGACGAAATTCAAGGGGGTCGTCGATCAGATCACGGCCAAGGCGGGCGATGTGAAGGAGGGCATGAAGGATTTCTTCTCGGACCAGAAGGACAAGATGCAGAAGCACATGAACGAGGCCCGGGAAAACGGCGAGAAGAAGGATGCCGGCTCCGGGAAGAAGAAGTAGCCGGTGAAAACCCTCGAAACCCCCATCGCCCGCTCTTACGAGGGGGGTGTTCCTGTCTTCTAGCCGGCGGCGTGTTTTGCGGTTCGAGGGCCGTTCAGAACAGGTCGATGGACATCGCCCGAGCGGGGCAGGCGGTGACGCAGAACTCGCATCCGTTGCAGCGCTCGGGGTCGAAGATGATTTTCGAGGTGGCGGGGTCCATGTGGAGGGCCTCGGTGGGGCAGAAGGCGATGCAGGCCCCGCAGTGAACGCACTTGTCCGTATTCTGGGTCACGCTTTTCGAAAGGGGTTCCACGCGGAGCCCCTTTTCTTTCATGAACCGCACCCCGGCATCGAAGTTTTCCTTCGTCCCGCTCAGTTCGAGGACCATCACCCCTTCGCGGCGGGGGAAAATCCGCGCCTTCAGGATGTTGAAATCCAGATCGTACTTCTTGGCAAGGTGGCACGCGATCGGCTGATCGACGTTGTCGGCGCTGTATCGGATGATGACTTTTTTCGTGACCGTTGCTGGCATAATCCTGTCCTGCCCGTTTCACCAAACCTAAGTGATCCCCGGGGGTTTGTCAAGGAGCTTCTCCCCGGCCGGGGCGCCGGAAGCTAGAGAAGCGCCTTCCAGTCCATCCGGGGAAACGACTCGTGCAGCGAGTGATCGTCGTCGACCAGCCGGTATTCGAGGTTTTCGAAGACCTTCTCGGCGATGGCCTTTACGATGTCCGGCGGCACGACGTCGTCGTTCTTCCCGTGAACGAGCAAAACGGGGATCTTCACCCTCCTGTCGAGGCATCGTGAAAAGTCCGGGACGTGAAGGGCCGGCGCCAGCAGGATGACCTTCCGCACGCGGGACTCGTTTTCGCAGGCGTAGATGGCCGCCATGAGGCCGCCGAAGCTCGAACCCACCAGGACGAGATCCTCACGACGCTCGAGCAGGCCGTTGAGCTTTTCCATCCGTTGCTCCAGCGGGCCGCCGAAGTCCTCGATGATCATGTCGGGGTAGCGTTCGCGGAAAAAGACCCCCTTCGTCCCCTGGCTGCTGCTCTCGAGACCGTGAATGAACACGCGCGTCATGTTCAACCCCCTTGCGATGGCTAACGTCTTATAGCCGAGCGCCGGGAATTTAGCAACGGGCAGGAATCGAGTGGGGGTACAGGAGACAGGGTCCGATACCCTCCGGATTGTTGCTTTGTCCAACCCGATATGCTAAAAACCGTGCTTTCCGGAGGTGTCTATGGCGCTTGTGAGGCCGTTCAGGGCCGTGAGGCCGAAAAAGGAATTTGCGCGGGAGGTCGCTTCGTTTCCCTATGACGTGCTCGACAGGGAGGAAGGGCGGGCGATCGTCCGGGACAATCCCCTCAACTTCCTGCGCGTGGAAAAGTCCGAGATCGATGTCCCGAACGAGATCCGCGACGACGACCCCCGTGTCTTTGCCCGGGCCCGCGAGAACCTGCGAAACTTCATGAAGGACGGCGTCCTGTTCCAGGAGGACCGCCCCTGCTTTTACATCTACAGGCAGAAGGATGCCCGAAGGGAACAGTACGGCCTGGTGGGCTGCGTGAGCGTCGCCGAGTACGAGTCGGCGCTCATCAAGAAGCACGAGCTCACGCGGGTGGACAAGGAAAACGAGCGGGTGAACCACATCGACGCAACCGGCGCCCAGACGGGGCTGGTCTTCCTTCTCTACCGCTCGAGGGAGGAGATCGACCGGATCGTGTCCGCCATCACCCGGGGAGTGCCCGAGTACGATTTCACGACGTCGGACGGCGTCTCCCACACTGCGTGGGTCGTCGGCGACGGCGGGACCATCGAGGCGCTGGAGCGGGAATTCTCGAAGGTGGAGTGCCTCTACATCGCAGACGGCCACCACAGGGCGGCCTCGGCCTCCACGGTGGCCCGGATGAGGCGAGGGAAGAACCCGGCGCACGACGGCACGGAGGAGTACAACTATTTCGTGGCCACCCTGTTCCCCCACGAGCAGCTCCGGATCATGGATTACAACCGGGCCGTGAAGGACCTGCAGGGGATGAGCGCCGCGGCGTTCCTCGAGAAGGTCGGGAAAAAGTTCACTCTCTCCAGGGGCTTCCCCGAGCGGTCGCCGTCCATGCCCCACCGGTTCGGGATGTACACCGGCGGCGCCTGGTACCGCCTCGACGCGAGGCCGGAACTCTACGAGAGGGCCGATCTCATCGGGAAGCTGGACGTCTCGATCCTCCAGGACCATCTCCTGGGGCCCATCCTGGGGATCCTGGACCCGCGCACGGACGAGCGGATCAAGTTCATCGGGGGCATCCGCGGGATGGACGAGCTGGAGCGCATGGTGAACGAGCGGGGCTATGCCGTCGCGTTTTCCCTGTGCCCCCCGGGAATCTCGGAGCTCATCGGCATTGCCGATGCGGGGATGATCATGCCCCCGAAGTCGACGTGGTTCGAGCCGAAACTCCGCAGCGGGCTGTTCGTCCACCTGATAGAGTAGGGTCCAGGGTGTGGAAGAAAGCCGCCTTTTAATCCGACATTGCTGACTGCCTGCGAAGGTGGGAATGCACACCATGGCGGAAACACCGCTGATAAAAGACGACGAGACCCTCGAGAGCCTCTGCGGCGGCAGTCTGAAGATCATCCAGAAGAAGAAGGGATACCGGTACACGATCGATTCCGTCCTGCTGGCCGGTTTCGTCGAACCGAAGGCCGAGGACCGGATTCTCGAGCTCGGCGCCGGGAGCGCCGTGATCAGCCTCCTCCTGGCCTGTCGCCATCGCGGAATCCGGATGACGGCGGTGGAGCTCCAGGAGGAACTTGCCGACATGGCGAGGCGCAGCGTTTCCCTGAATCGTCTTGATGACCGGGTGAGAGTCCTGCAGGGGGACGTCCGGAAAGCATCGGGCTTCCTCGAGCCGCAGGCCTGGGACATGGCGGTCTTCAACCCGCCCTACCGGAAGGTGGGCTCGGGACGGGTCAACCCCCTCGAGGAAAAGGCCCTGGCGCGGCACGAAATCGCGGGGTCCGTTGTGGAATTCCTCGAGGCCGCCCGCCGGGCCCTGAAGCCGGGGGGCAGGGCCTGCCTGATCTACCCCTGCTCGCGCATGGTGGAAGCCGTGCACGCCATGCGATCCTTGAAACTGGAGCCGAAGCGGCTCCGCATGGTCCATTCCAGGCCCGGATCGAGGGGGGATTTCATCCTCGTCGACGGCGTGAAGGGGGGAGGCGAGGAAATGAGCGTCCTTGCCCCGCTTTTCATCTATAAGGAAGAGGGGGGCTATTCGGACGAACTGGAACGCCTGCTCAGGGAGAGTTCCGCCCCCGCAGGATAGACCGGGACATCGTCTTCTTCAGAATTTCTTTCAACTCGGGGTCCGACACGCTCGCGAGGGTGTTGTCGATGTAGGCCTTTTCGTCCGCCTTCAGGGCTGCGGCGTCGAGTGACAGGCTCTGCGCGACGGACTTTGCGGGCGGGGCATCGACCTCGCCGATGAAGAAGCGGATCTGCGAGACCGCCGGCGACCCCAGGACCTCGTTGAGCCTGGCGATGATGTCCTGCTTCATGAACTGCAGTTCGTGCATCCAGACGGATGTGCACACGCGTACGTAGAGCACGTCGTCCCGCAGCCTGTCGGGCTGGGCCTTGGCGCCGATCTGGGGCCCCACGGCCCGATTCCAGGCGTCGATCAGGGGACGGTCCTTCATGGGAAGGTGAATGGATTTCTTCCGCAGGGTTTCGGGGAGGATGTCCCCGAGAAGCCTGGGTGTCGATGACCCCTTGCGCCGTCTCATAGGGGAACCATGTCACAGGCCGGGTTGAGAGTCAAGGCGCGGGGGACAAGGGACAGGGGACAAGGGACAGGGGACAAGGGACAGGGTACAGGGAATCCCCTGTGGTCCCCTTTCACGAGACGCTGTGTCACAATCGGCTCTCGTCATTGCGAGCAACAGACCCCGCTTCGTTCGGGGTACTCGATGGAAGAAACAGGCTCTGCAAAATCCTCCCCAGCCCTCCTTTTCCAAAGGAGGGGGCATCTCTTTTCCCCCTTTGAAAAAGGGGGATCGAGGGGGATTTGCTCCGAACGATTCGAGCCGTTTCTTAGGAGCGACTGACGGGAGCGCGGCAATCTCAATCTTCTCGCGAACATTCGAGATTGCTTCAATCGCTTGACAATGCGACACCGTCTCTGGGGAAAGAGGGGGCTTTTAAAAAAGGCAATCGAACGATAGACGAAACAGAGGTAAACACATGAATCTGAGCACGCTGGTTGAACGGGTCAAGAATCACCCCGAGTTTCACAAGGTAGGGATGATCCTCTGCCACAACGGGGTCGTGCGGGGGACGTCGCGGGACGGCAGGCCCGTCACGGAAGTCACCGTCCGGGCCGACCGCAAACGGCTCGAAGCCGTCCTCGCGGAGATCAAGGCCATGCCGGGCATCATCGAGGTCCTTGCCCACGTCAACGAGGGGACCCTGAAGGTGGGCGAGGACGTGATGTACGTGGTCGTGGCCGGGGATTTCCGCGAAAACGTCTTCGCCGCGATCGTCACGGCGGTGAACCGCATCAAGGCGGACGTCACGTCGAAGACGGAAAAATAATAGGGACCAGGGTACAGGGTACAGGGGACAGGGTGGAGAAGAAGAGTATTCAAAGCTTTCGCGAGCTGATCACCTACCAGAAAGCCTACAGGCTCTCTCTGGAAATTTACAAAGTAACGAGCGACTTTCCTAAACACGAAATTTTCGGCATTGTGTCACAGTTGAGGAGATGCGCACTGTCTATCCCATGTAACATTGCCGAGGGATACTCTCGCAATCATCGCAAAGAGTACCTTCAATTTCTGAATATCTCACTCGGATCCTGTGGAGAGTTGGACACGTTATTGTCACTGGCTAAAGATTTGAAATATCTTTCTGAAGAAGAGTTCGAGTGTCTTTATACATCCAGAGAAGAGGTAGCCAAACTTCTCTGGAAGTTATCGAATTCATTAAAGGCATAGTTGTTTTCCGACCCTGGACCCTGAACCCTGTACCCTTTACCCTGAAAGGTATTTCCATGAATCCCGTTGTCGTCAAAGCGAACGTCGTCGTGTTCATCGCGAGCTTCTGCACGCTCGTCATCGAACTCGTGGCGGGGCGCATCATGGCGCCTTACGTGGGCGTGTCCCTGTACACGTGGACGAGCATCATCGGCGTCGTCCTCGCGGGCATCAGCATCGGGGCCTGGGTCGGGGGCATTCTCGCGGACCGCTATCCCCGCCCGGCCACGCTGGGCTGGCTGCTTTTCCTCTCGGGGCTCGGCGCCCTGACCATTGCGCCGCTGACGGACCTGATCGGTGCGGCGCCCCTGCAGACGACCCTGATGCTGAGGATCCTGCTGCTCACCACGGCCATCTTCTTCGTCCCCTCCACGCTGCTGGGGATGATCTCGCCCGTCGTGGTGAAGCTCACGCTGGACAACCTGAGCCGCACGGGGAACATCGTGGGAAAGATCTACGCCTTCTCCACCCTGGGATCCATCATCGGGACCTTCGCCACGGGGTTCTTCCTGATCTCCTGGATGGGGACCCGCAGCCTCCTGCTCACGATGGGGGCCATCCTGATCGCGTCGGCCTTCGTGTTCGGGGGACTGTTTATGAAGAGGAAGGCCGCGGTCATTTCCGCGGCGGCCGTCGTCTCCATCAGCGTTTTCCTCTTCACGGTGTTCGGCTATGCCTACAGGCCGCTGCTCGACGAGAAGATCTACTACTACAAGGAAAGCGACTACTTCACCATCAAGCTGATGAAGTACCCTATCAAGGACGGGACGGTCGAGGGGGATGCCCTCATCCTGGACAACCTGATCCACTCCATCAACGACGTCGACGACCCGGCATTTCTGGACTACGACTACATCCGGATCTACGAGGAACTGGTCAGCTGGCAGATGAAGACGCGCACCTCCGTGGACGCGCTCTTTATCGGCGGGGGCGGCTACACCTACCCGCGATACATGGAGGCGGCATACCCCGGCGCGCGGATCGACGTGGTCGAGATCGACCCGGAGGTGACCCGCGTGGTCCACGACTACCTGGGCCTGCCCCGCACCACCTCCATCCGCTCCTTCAACGAGGACGGCCGCTGGTTCGTCATGAACTCGAAAGACAGGGGCCGCTACGACTTCATCTTCGGCGATGCCTTCAACGACCTCTCCATCCCCTACCACCTCACGACCCGGGAGTTCGCGCAGCAGATGAAGGCGCTCCTGAAGCCCGACGGGTTTCTCATCGCGAACCTGATCGACAGCGTGACCGAGGGGCTCTTTCTGCCGTCCTACATCCGCACCCTCGAGGACGTGTTCGGGAAGGGGAACGTCAACCTGCTTGTCCTGGCGCCCGAGCTGCGGCGTCTGGGAATTGCCACGTGCGTGGTCGTGGCGAGCCCCCGGAAGTGGGACATGGAAGACTTCGCGCGTGCAACAGCCGGGAGGGCAGACCGCAGGATGACCGCCCACCTCGTCCCCCAGGAGACGCTGCAGGAGATCCTCAAGGATCGTCCCTCGGTGATCCTCACCGACGACTACGTCCCCGTGGACAACCTGACGGCGCCGATCTTCGAGGCGCGCTACGGATACAAGCGGAAGTGACCGGCCGCTCTGCGGCAGTGGCTGAAGTGGGAGAAGCGGGCGAAGTGAAAGAAGTGAAAGAAGCAGACTCTCTATCACAACTCAAAACTCAAAACTCAGAACTCAAAACTGTTCATTGCTGGACCCGGAGGGACTCGGGTAGACAGCAAAGACCGTATGGACCCCATCGTTGCCTTACGGCGCATAATGGTGTAGAAAGGAAACTGAAGAAAGAATACGCAGAAGCAGGATGACCGGGAAGTTACGATGGACGAAAAAGAACGGCTGAAACTCGTCAACAGGCTCAAGACGGTCAAAACGTCCGAGGAGCGGGACCAGATCCTGTGGTACCTGGCGGGACAGGACAAGGCGGCCCGGGGAAAGGCCCAGCGGGCCGAGCCGACGGGTACGGGAAAGCCCGCGCCGGGCAAGACGGAAGAAAAACCCCGCGTGAGCCTTCCCGTGGGGAAACTCGGCGGGGTGGGGTCCTTCACGGCGCTCCTGTTTTTTTTCTACGGCCTGGTTTCCATCGTCACCGCCGTGATGAAGATCCTCCAGGGCCAGATGGAGGGGGACGAGATCAAACAGCTCATCATGGGCGGCCTGTTCCTCCTGTTCGGCGTCGTCATCTACGTCCGGGCCAGGCGGGCGCAGCGGAAAACCGCCGAGGAGACGTAGGCGGCGTCCCTGACGGCGCCCCTCATTTCAGCCGGAAGTCGACCCGGCTCTTCTTTGCGTCCTTTTTCGCCTCGGGCTCCAGCGCCTTGGGCTCGAGGACGAAAATCCTGCCCGGCTCGAATTCCCCTTTTTCCCGCAGGGCCTCCGAGACCGTTTCGGCCCGCTTCATGGCGAGGAGGCGCAGGTCGCCGTCCCTGACCGTGATGTGGGTCATCATGAGCTTCTCCATCTCCTCGTTGGGCAGGCTCTTTTCCATCCCGATGAGGTTTCGCGGCTTGGGGAACTTCTCGGCGCCGTACGCCCTCTTGAGGTAGCGGTCGTATTCCTGCTTGTCGATCGTGACGGCGTCGACGGACTCCACCTTCTCGCCCTTCCGCACCAGGTCGTTGAGCTTCTGGGCCTTGAGCTTCTTCTCGAACTGGTACCGGATCAGCCCCTCGCGGTCCCGCTCCATGTCCACGCCGCCCACGATGTCCAGCTTGAGGGCCGGTTTTGCCTTCAGGGCCTTCGTGAGCGTTTCGATCTTCTTCATGCTCGGCTCGGAAAGCGCCGCCATGCCCGGTTCGAACTCGATGTAGCTCAGCTCCTCGCCGCCCCCGAAGAGGGAGCCCAGCAGGGCGAAGGGCGCCGTGGCCACCTTGGTCAGGAGGTTGACGATGACCTGCAGGACGATCCTCCAGACGCTGAACTCGGGGTCGTCGAGGCGGCCCGTGACGGGGATGTCGAGATTGATCTTGCCGTCGGCATCGCGCAGGAGCGTGACGGCCAGCCCCACGGGCAGCTTGGTGGCCTGGGGGCTCTCCACCCGGTCCCCCAGCGTGAGCTGGTCGATGACAACCTTGTTCTCGGCGTCCAGCTTCATGTCGGAGATCAGGTACTTGAGATCGAAGGAGAGGGACCCCTTCTCGATCTTGTACCCGGCGTAGGTCCCCGAATACGGCGTGAGGGGGCTCAGGTTGAAATCCCGCAGCGAGGCCTTGAGGTCCACGAAGAGGTTCTCCTTGAACGGATGGACCTTGCCGGCGATCTCGACGGGAATGTACCGCCCGATCTTGCCGCGCACGTCCACGTCGGCCGGCTTTTTCGTGATCGACGTCACTCCCGTCACCCGCCCCGTGAGCTCCGTGAGCGTCGACGAGAAGCCGGGCTTGATCTTGCGGTCGTCGAATACGAGGGTGCCGTTCTGCAGCGTGATGCGGTTGATCTCGATGTTCTTGGCGAGGATGTCGCCCATGTACTCCTTCTTTTCGCCGGGTTCCGCCTCTTCTTTTGCCTCCGGCTTCGCCGGTTCTTCCTCGCCGGCTTCCTCCCCCTCGGCAGCCTCCGGCTTGGCCACGTTCTTTACGTTCAGCGTGCCGTCCTCGTTGACGATGACCCGGGCGAAGAAATCGGCGAGCGCAATGTCCTTGATCCGCACGAACAGGGGGTTGTAGCCGGCGGAGATGCTGTTGACGAACAGAGACTTGAATTTGACGAAATCGTCGCCGTTGACCTTGTCCACCGTCGCGACGCGGCCCAGCAACATGTTGCCGTCGTACTGGACGGTCACGTCTTTTTCGGGGGGCTTGCTGGCCGATACGGTCCCCTTGGCGGAGATGTCGCCGTCGGTGAAGTTGACGCGGAATTTGTCGGTGAAGTACTCCTGGAAGGGCCGGATCCGGACCCTCTTCAGGTCGATGTCCAACTTGGCGAAGATCGGGTTGAGACCGACCGGGCCGCTGACGGCAGCGGCTCCCATCCCTTTGTTGAGATCCATCGAGAGCGACAGCCTGCCCTGCCTGTCCTTCAGCGTGGAAATGTTTTCCCCCTGGATCGACAGGTCCTGGATGAGGGAGCGGATCGGTTCGGCCGGCACGTCGTCGCGGTAGACGATCTTGCCGCCCTTGAGGTCGAACTCGTCCAGGATCAGGGTCGGAAGCGGCTTCTCCCCGGCTTCCGGCTTCTTCCCGGGCGAGGCCGCCGGCTTGCCTTCCTCCTCCTTCTTCATCTCCATCAGGGTCGTCAGGTTGATCACGCCGTCCTTGTCCCTGCGGACATTCAACTCGGGCGAGTCCAGGGCGATCTTCGAGAAGTGGAATTTCGACTGGAGCGGTTCCAGGGCCGTCATGACCACGTCGAGTCGCTTGAGGCCTGCCACGGGGGTTTTCCCCCGGTCCTGCAGCACGAAGTCCCGCAGCGCCACGTTGCCGGCGACGACCACGGCGGGCGTCTTCTCCGGCGTCATGGAGAAGGTGAGCGTCGACTGTACGTCGAGCTTCCCGGAGGGGATCGTGATGTTCAGCTCGTGCGGGACGTAGGCCAGGTAGAAGGGAAGGTCCAGGTCCTCGATGAGGAGGTTGAAGATCGTCTCGCGGGTGTCCTTGAAGATCTTCGTCTTCCCCTCGAGCGAATAGGGGTCGCCGTTGATCGTCGCCGCGAAGCGCGGTTGGACGTACGTGTCGACGTATTCAGGGATATTGGAGACGAAGGGAATCGCAAGGTTCATGTCCCGGACGGTGTGCGTGGTGTCGAACGGCGCGTCGACGAAGTCGACGCCGCCGTTCTCCAGGACGATGTTGTTCACCGAGAATTTCGGCGGTTCCTTCTTTTCCTCTTCCGGCTCGTCCTTCTTCAGCGCGAGCAGATCGGAGATATTGTAGCTCTTGTCCTTGTTGCGGACGAGGCGGACGTAGGGCTTGCGGAGGATGAACTCCTCGATGACGGGGGCTCGCCGGAAGAGGGAGCGGATGTCGAGGTTGACCACCAGCTCGTCGAAGGACAGGAAGGTCGTCTCGCTCCGCGGTTCCTTGATCTCGAAGCCCCGCAGCGTAGCGGTCAGCGTGTAAGGGTTGAACCCGAGTTCCGACAGGCTCACCTGGCGGTTGATGGTTTTCGACACCGTCTCCAGAAGATACGGCTTCACGACGGGCGGGATGACGAAAAAGCCGATGATCGTGAAGAGGACGAGGAAGACGACGGCCCCGAGAATCCACTTCTTGAATCGTCCCATGGTGCTCTCCGTTGGCGTCAGGCTGCTGCGGTTGTATGGAACGGAATCCGAAAACGGCGAGTGCCGGGACCCACGACCCGGCAGGGACAATTTCTCACAGGCGCGACGAATTTTCAACAGACAAAACAGGCGAGGCGGGCATTCCGGCGGCAACGCGGAAAGAGAACGACCTGCATGGGCCTCGGCGGCTCCGCGGCGGAGAACGGGCGCAGCGGTGCAAGACGTCTGAAAACGGGCCAGGGGAGAGGGTTTGCGGACAGTCGAAAAAAGACTCGAGCGCGATGGGGAAGATGCGAGAGCGGCGCACGAGAATCGCGAGGCACAGAAAATGCTTGAAATGAGGAAAAAAAACAGGTAGATAAAATTCACTCCTGATGCGGGAACCGCGAGAACGACGAAACACAACAACCAAGGAGGAGATCAAGATGGCAAAGGCGAAGAAGGGTGATCTGTTCGCTTGCGAAGTGTGCGGCCTGGTCGTTGCTGTCGACGAAAGCTGTGATTGTGCCGTCGGTGAACTGATCTGCTGTGACATTCCCATGGAGAAAGGAAAGGCAAAGATGAAGAAGGCTGCAAAGCCCGCCAAGAAGGCGACGAAACCCGCAAAGGCGACGAAGGCAAAGGCCGCACCGAAGAAGAAAGCGAAACCCGTCAAGAAGGTTGCGAAACCCGTCAAGAAGGTTGCGAAACCCAAGGCGAAAGCGAAACCCAAGGCAAAGGCAAAAGCCAAGAAGTAAAACGGTTCCAGCGACGGAACGACCGAGCCAGCCGGCGCCGATCGCCCTGCAGGGCCGGTTCCGGGCGGCTTCCCGATCAAGCGCAGGCGAAAAACCCCGCTCCCCGAGGAGCGGGGTTTTTTGTCTGTTCCCGTCCCTCGGCGTCTTCCCGGCGGCCAAATTCGTTGACGAAAACGCGAAACTCTTCTATTTTGTCGCTGAGCCCACCAAAACGAGAAAAGGAGATCAGCCATGGCAAGCAAGAAACTGTTGGAGCTCTTGAACAAGGGGATCGCCCGGGAGATCCAGGTGTCGGTCCAGTACATGTGGCAACATGTCCAGTGGTCGGGGATTCCCCATTACGCCGTCAAGGATGAATTGAAAAAGGTCGCCATCGCGGAGATGAAGCACGCGGAAGCGATCGCCGAGAGGCTCTTCTACCTGGGCGGCGTGCCGACGACGAAACCGGAGCCGATCTTCGTGGGAAAGACCCTCAAGGAGATGCTGACCAAGGACATGAAGGACGAGGAAGGGGCCATCAAGCTCTACAAGGAGACGATCAAGCTCGCCGAGAAGGAAGGGGACGTCACGACGGCCCAGCTCTTCAAGAAAATTCTTGCCGACGAGGAGGAGCACCACGACTTCTTCCAGGGCGTGCTCGAGGGGCTGAAGTAAGAGACCCGGCAGATCGAACCGAAAGCCCACTGACCGGTGGGCTTTTCTTTTGCGCGGAGGGGTAAATCGATGCGAAGAAAGGAACGGGAAATCCGGGACGAGCGGAGCATCCGGGGGATCCTGGAGCAGGGGATCGTATGCAGGGTGGGGCTGTGCGACGGCCGATCTCCCTACATCGTGCCGATGAGTTACGGTGTCCGGGACGGGCGGCTGTACCTTCACGGCGCCGGGGAAGGAACGAAAATCGATCTGCTGCGGAAGAACAACCGCGTCTGTTTCGAGGTCGACGTGGATGCGCGGGTCGCGCGCGGGGAATCGGCCTGCCGATGGTCCATGAAATACCGCAGCGTCGTCGGGTTCGGGACGGCGCGCCTCCTCGAGGACGACGCGGAGAAGAGGGCGGGCCTCGACGCCATCATGGCGCACTACGGCGGGCCCGAGGGCCCCTACGACGGAAAGTCCCTCGAAAGGACCTGCGTGATCGAGATCGAGATCGAGAGCATGACGGGGAAAGAGTCGCTCTAGCGGAGCAAGGCGAACGCCGGTCGGCCGAGCCCTGTTGTTTGGCATGCAAAATAAACCTTGACAGTAATTGTTTGGCGTGCCAAACAAAGAAGGAAATTGGGAAAAGCGGAAGAAACGGGAGGGAGAAGGTTCCCATGTCGAAAGACGATCGGCTGATCTATCTCGTCTTCACGGCGCAGCAGAAGCTGCGCACCCATCTGAAAAACGCCATGGCCGACGCGGGCGTCTCCATCACGCCGGCACAGTCGGCCATCCTGTTCCTGCTGAAGCGCAGGGACGGTCAGACCATGTCGGGACTCTCCCAGGAACTCTCCATCGACAATTCGACGCTGACGGGACTGGTGGATCGGCTCGAGCGATCGGGCTTCGTGAAGCGCAACGCGAGCACGGCGGACCGCCGCGCGTCCCACGTCACCATCACGAACAGCGGAAACGACGAGATCGAGCGCGCGAAAGCGGTGATCCGGCGCGTCAACGACCGGATCCGGGAGGATTTCACGGACGAGGAGGTGGAATCGTTCAAAAAAATCCTCAAATCGTTCTTCGTCCGCTTCGGGGCCGCGTCGTAAGGGAGGGTGTCGATGGCAGCCGCAGGAATAGGAATCATGCCGCCAGGGAAGCTGGCAAAACAGGCGGCCCGCTTTGCAGACCGCGAGCTCGTCGCCCGTACGGATCTGGATGGAGAGACCGTCCCCCGGGAGATCTGGGAGAAAATGGGGAGGCGCGGCCTTCTGGGATGCGGCATCCCGACCCTCTACGGCGGCGGCGGGGCAGGCTTTTCGGAGCTCCTCCAGGCCCTCGAAGCCTTCGTCGGCGCGGGCGCGAGTCCCGGCCTGGCCCTCTCGTGGTTCGTTCAGCTGGTTGCGGGGAAGATCCTGATTGAAGGCGCCGCGGACAGCCGCCTGAAGAAGGAACTCCTCCCGGAGATGGCGGCCGGCCGCTTGACGGTGTCCATCGCCCTGTCCGAACCGGGGGCGGGAAGCGACCCCCGGCGGATCGCCACGAAGGCCGTGCAGCGCGGAGGGTTCTACGTGATCGACGGGCAGAAGGCCTGGCTCACAAACGGCCCGATGGCCGACCGCTTCGTCGTCTTTGCCGTGGAGGGCGAACGCGAGGGCAGGAAGCGTTTCACCGCGTTTATCGTCCCGAGGGAAACTTCGGGCCTGACCCTCGTGGAGACCCCCCCTCTCGGGTTCCTGAGGCCGGCCCCGCACTGTTCGATGCGGCTCGAGTCATGCGCCGTGCCGGAAAGCGCCGTTCTGGGGCGCAGGGGACGCGCATGGGAGGATCTTTCGAAGCCGTTCCGGATGGCCGAAGACGCCCTGCTGGCAGGGGTCCTGCTGGGGGGCACGGCGCGGGAACTCGCTCTGCTGGCCGATCGGCTCCGGTCGGGCGTCATGGGGGCCGGAGCCGAAGCGAAGGAGCGCATCGGAGCTGTGGCGGCCCTGTTGTCGGCTGCCAGGGGATTGTCGCTGGAGGCCGCGAAGGCTTTCGACGATCGCGGCGCGGGGACCGTCGTGGAGAGACGGCTTGCCGCCGTTCACCCGGTCCTTGAGGCCATGCTGGCGACGCTCGGCGCCGCCAGCGCAGGAATCGGGATCGAGCGGGCCTGCGGCCCGGGCACCCTGGGGGACGACATGAACAGGCTTTTGGGTCTCGGCGGACAGGCCGCCCGCGCACGCAGGAAAAAGTGGGGAGAAGCCATTCTCATCGGGAAGGAGAGATCATGACGGATCGAGACGGAACATTCAAGTCGGTCGACCAGGTGCGGGAAGGGCTCAAGGGCGCCGGCTACATCTGCAACACGGAGATCGCAACGACGGTCTACCTGGCGTTTCACCTCGAAAAGCCCGTACTCATCGAGGGGCCTGCCGGCGTCGGCAAAACGGAGCTTGCGAAAAAGGCGGCCGCATTCATGGACGTGCCGCTGATCCGCCTGCAGTGCTACGAGGGGCTGGACGAGTCCAAGGCGCTCTACGAGTGGAAGTACGGCAAGCAGCTGCTCTACACGCAACTGCTTCGGGACAAGCTCGACCGGATCGTGAGCAAGGACAGCGACCTGGGCGAGTCGATCCGGACGCTTCACCAGTACGAGGACATCTTCTACTCGCCCCAGTTCCTCGAGCCCCGGCCGCTGCTCAAGGCCCTCCAGGAGGAGCAGGGCGCCGTCCTGCTCATCGACGAGGTGGACAAGGCCGACGAGGAGTTCGAGGCCTTCCTGCTCGAGATCCTGTCGGACTTCCAGGTGTCGATTCCCGAGATCGGGACGGTGCGCTCGCAGACCCGTCCCTACGTCTTCCTCACCAGCAACAGCACCCGCGAGCTCAGCGAGGCGCTCAAGCGGAGATGCCTGCACCTCTTCATCCCCTTCCCGCAGCCCGATCTCGAGCGGGAGATCGTCCGGTACCACGTGCCCGGCATCCCGGAGCGGCTCGAGAGGCAGCTCGTGGCGTTCATCCACGAGATCCGAAAGCTCGAGCTCAAGAAAATGCCCTCCATCAGCGAGACGATCGACTGGGCGCGGGCCCTCATCCTGCTGCACGCCGAGGGGCTCGATCGCGACCTGACGCGCAAGACGCTCAACACGTTCCTGAAGTTCGAGGAGGACATCCGGTCCGTCGACGAGAAGCTCATGCTGCTCGTCGACAAGACCCTGAAGGAAACGGCCTGATGGATCGCGTCCTAAACGACTTCATCGTTTCCCTGCGGGGCGCGGGGGTGCCCGTGTCCGTGTCGGAGAGCATCGACGCCGCGCAGGCCCTCGCCATCTCGGGGTACGGGGACCGCCGGGTCGTCAAGAGCAGCCTCGGGGCCACCCTCGCGAAGTCCGTGGCCGAGAAGGAGATCTTCGATGACTGCTTCGAGCGATTTTTTTCCTTCGAGAGCCTGAAGTCCCCCATGCCGCAGGGCCGGGCTCCCGGGGAGGACGAGCTGCCGTCGGACATGCCGCCCATCGGGGGCATGATCATGGAGGGGGACATGGGCGGGGTCGCCCTTGCCGTGCGCGATGCAGCGCTGGCCTCCGACCTGCAGTCCATTCGCTTCTTCACCCAGAGAGGCATGTTCACGGCACGGATCCTCCAGTCCCTCGAACTGGATCGGCTCGACCGGTATGTGGCGGACCTGTACCGGGAAGGGAGCGCCGGCGCCGAGGGCACGGCCCGCCAGCTGGAGCAGGGCAGGGACGCCCTGATCGACATGGTGCGGCGGTTCGTCGAGGAGCAGTACGCCATCTTTGCCCGGGAAAGCACCGAGCGGATCATCGAGCGCTACCTGCAGGACGTCCGGCTCACGGAGCTGGAGGAGCGGCATTACGAGCGCATGCACTTTCTCATCCGCAAGCTCGTCAAGCGGATGAACGAGCGCTTCTCGCGCCGGCGCCGGAGGGCGAGACGCGGGGCCCTGGATTTCAAGCGGACCCTGCGGGCCGGGATGCCCCACGGCGGCCTGCTGTTCGAGACGCGCTGGAAGAAGAAGCGGGTGAACCGGCCCGACGTGGTCATCCTCTGCGACGTGAGCCGCTCCATGTCCACGGTGGTCCGTTTCTGCCTGCTTATGCTCTACGGGATCAACGAGGTGGTGGCTCGCATCCGCTCGTTCGTCTTCTGCTCGAGCCTCGTCGAGGTCAGCCACGTGTTCGACAGCACACCCGTCGCGCAAGCCGTCGAGAGGCTTCGCACCGGAGAGGGCCTCGACATCCACATGGGGCGCACCGACTACGGGAGCGCCTTCTGGGACTTCACGCACCGCCATCTCGAGGCGGTCACGGGAAAGACGACCGTGATCATCCTGGGCGATGCCCGCAGCAACTACGGCGACCCGGCCGACGAGCTCCTGCAGAAGATCGCCGAGCGCAGCCGGCGGCTCATCTGGCTCAACCCGGAAACGACCCCCATGTGGGGAACGGGGGACTCGGAGATGAGACGGTACATGCGCCACTGCGATCTGGCCATGGAGTGCAACACCCTGCGCCACCTGGAGCGGCTCGTCGGGGTCCTTGTCAGGATCCCCTGATCGGCGGCGCGAGGGAATCCGCTACCCTTCCCCCTTCTTCCATGATAATCTGCTTCCATCACCGTGCGGCGGTCTTCGCCGCGGGACAGGGCAGGGGAATGGCGTGAGAGAGGAGTACCGGCAGGCACAGGAAATCGCAAGGAGGATCGCCCGCGAGGTCGGAGAGCCCCTCTTTTACGAAAGGCAGGAGGGTTGCGTGGAAAAATCCGCCTCCCTGTTCAAGACGGACCCCCTGGTCGGGAGGGCCGTAGCCGAGATGGAAAGGCGGCCCGACCGCATCGGCCACGGGCTGAGCCATGCGACCAAGGTGGCCGTGGACGCGGGCGCCATCATTCTCGTCGAGCGCGATTCGTCGGGAGCCCCGGATAAGGTCCGCAGGCTGGTCACCCTGGCGCATGTAGCAGGCGTCCTGCACGACATCCGGCGGGAGGAAAAGGAACACGCCCGCCTGGGGGCCGAAGAGGCGAGGAGGATTCTCGCGGATTACGATCTCCGGGAGACGGAGCGGGAAGCGATCGAGGGGGCCATCGCGAACCACGAAGCTTTCCGGCCCTCGCTGCCCATGGCCGACGAGGACGGGCAGCTCCTCTCCGATGCCCTCTACGACGCCGACAAATTCCGCTGGGGTCCCGACAACTTCTCCGAGATGCTCTGGGACATGGTCTCGAGGCGGGACGTGCCTTTGTCCGCGCTGCTCGGCCGGTTTGTGAAGGGGATGGAAGGCGTGGGCCGGATCCGGGAGACCTTCCGTAGCGACACGGGGCGCCGTTACGGCCCGGATTTCATCGACCGGGGGATGGAGATCGGGAGGAGACTGTACGCAGAGCTGACGAAGTAAGGGTACAGGGTACAGGGAAATCCCCCTGTCATCCCCCTTTGGAAAAGGGGGACAGCGGGGGATTTGAACAGATAATCCGACACTGCAGGACAGGGAGGCGAGAAGATGATCAAGAAGATCCTGATGGCATCGGACGGGTCCCGGACGTCGGGCAGGGCTCTCAAGGCAGCCATCGAAATGGCGAAAAAGATGGGGGCGACCCTCACCCTCGTCGGCGTGATCGACAACCGCCTCTACGTGGGGCGAACCATGCCCGCCGAGGCGACCCCGACACGGATCGCGGAGCCCGTCGAAGACTACCTGATGCGGGTAGCCGGGGCGTACCTCGCGACCGATGCAAGGCGGTGCAAGCAGAGCGGCCTGAAGCCCGAAATGGTCATCCGGATGGGGCATCCCGTCGAGGAGATCCTCAAGGAAGCCCGCCGTTCGAAGGCGGACCTGCTGGTGATGGGGTCCCACGGCAAGAGCGGGATCGGGTCGGCGATGGGGAGCGTGGCCTTCGGAGTCCTGCAGAGCGACTCGCGGGTGCCGGTTCTCATCGTCAGGAAGTGAGGGCGCGGCGATGAGCGGCAGAAACGCGCGCAACGGGCGGTCGACCCTCGTCTACGAGGGGCCCGTCTTCAAGCTCTACGAGGATGAACTCGAACTGCCCGGCGGCAGGATACGGAGGAAAAGCCGGATCGAGCACCGTCCCACCATCGGCGTAGTGCCTGTCATGGGCGACGGGGAGATCCTGCTGATCCGCCAGCACCGGCATGCGGTGGGCGCATCGCTGATCGAGATCCCGGCAGGCACCATGGACGAGGAGGACGCATCTCCGGAAGCTTGCGTGCAGCGCGAACTCGCCGAGGAGACGGGTTATCGGGCGGGAAAACTGGTGAAGCTCTTCGGGGGGTATCTCGTCCCGGGGTACGCGGACGAGTTCATGCATTTTTACCTGGCCTTCGATCTGTTCCGCTCGCCGCTTCCGCCCGACGAGGACGAAGACATCGAGACCATGGCCTGCCGTCTTCGGGATGCCCTGGCCATGATCCGCGACGGCAGGATCGTCGACAGCAAGACGGCCCTCGCCCTGCTGCTGGCTGCGGACTATTTTCGCGAAGCGAAAGACACCCTCTGAGCGATCGCCCGGCGTGTCGCGCGGGAGAAGGTGTCAGCTTTTCTTGCTCGTCTTCGTCTGGAATGTGGAAATCTGCTGTTTCACGTTTCTCTTCTTGCAGACGGGGCAACTGACTTTTCCCTTGTCGCGCTCCGCCATGCTCATGACGACCGTGAAATCTTTCTTGCAGTCCTCGCATCGAAACTCATAGGTCGGCACGGCAGATCCCTCCTTTCCCTCAACGCACGCGAGGCGTGAGAGAAATCGCATAACCGTTTGTTTTGCATAAAAAATGAAACCGGCGCGCCGTCCGCGCGCTGTGCTCTGACGCAACAGCTTCTATTTTACAAACGCGGCTCATTCCGTCAAGCCCGATCTGACGGCATCGGAAAATCCCGTACCATGCCTTTCAACGGGAATCGCTGTGGCACGAATCCTGCTCGGCTACGGACATTCCTTTCATCTCTTTTCCGTACAATGATCACCCGGGGAGGCACGCTTGAATACTTACAGGATTCAGAGAGGGGATACGATCGACCGGGTCACTAAGGCTCTCGGATTGACCTGGGATGAGTTCCGAAACATGAACCCCGACGCTGTCGGGCGTTCCCGGAAGACGGGGCAATGGATCGTCAAGGCCGGGGCCGTGGTTAAGGGGCAGGCGCCCTTCCAGTCGGTGCTCGAGGAAAAGCGGGCGTCCGATGCAGGGGCCGCGGACCGCTCGGGAGATTCCGGACGGCAGGACGCTTACCGGGAATACACCGTCAAGAAGGGCGACACCCTCTGGGGGCTTGCCAGAAACTTCTCCGGTGCGACAGCCGAGCAGATCGCGCGGGAAAACGGTATTTCGAACCCCGGCAGGATTCACCCGGGGCAGAAAATTCGGTTAAAGGTGGCCGAGGCCGAGCAATCTGTGAACCCCGAGACGGGGGAACGGTCGGAAGTGGTCGCGAGCTGGTACGGGAAGGAATACCACGGCAGGCCCATGGCCAACGGGAAAATCTATAACATGTATGCCAACACGATTGCCCACCGGACCCTGCCGTTCGGCACCCGGGTGGAATTGACAAACCCCGAGACAGGCCAGATCGTACAGGCCGTTGTCACCGACCGAGGGCCCTTCGTCGACGGACGTGACGTGGACCTGTCCTACGGCATCGCCAAGAAACTCTCCATGGTGGAAAAAGGCATCGGCAAGGTGATCATGGAAATCCTTTGAAAAGGGTACAGGGTACAGGGAGAGACACTACATGCCAAAAGTGACGCTACGTTAAACGCTTCAGGATGAAAAATAAAAAACCCGCCGGGAATGAATCCCGGCGGGTTTTCTTATTCCAGGAGGACTCTCTGTTCGGTCTATCCGGTCTTGGACCCTGTGCCCTGTCAGTTTCCGGCCTTCCTCTTCGGGACCCGGTCCCAGGCGTCCTTGTAGAGCCTGCCGATGCAGAGCAGGAGCGCCAGGAAGAACAGACCCAGCATGAACGTCGGGGGCGTGTGGAGCATCTCGTCCAGCAGGTATCCCATGTACAGGGCCAACATCGAGGCAATCACGATCGCAAACCCCCAGGAGCCGATCACGAGAACATGCGAGAAATCGATCTGCCGCGGTCTTGCTTTCACTTGCGCTGCCATGATCTGTGCCTCCTTTTGTTTCTGGTTGTCCCTGTATCTTGGACCCGAGACCCTATACCCGATACCCTTCTTTTTTTACATCAGGTTCTTGATCGCCTCGGCCACCGGGCTCGTGCACAGCGCCACCAGCACCGCGTACATCGCGAAGCTGCCCACCGCCTCGCTGAGGTAGAGCTTCTCGTACTTCTGCTTGAGGCTCACGATCGTCATGCCGCCCACGATCAGGGCCCCCAGGTGGAAGTAGGGGAAGCTGCCCGCGCCCGCTGCGGCGTACTCGGCGAAGGCGAAACCGGCGGTGATCAGGATGACGACGGCGGAAAGGATCAGGGTGGAAAGCGTCTTTTTCATGGTGAGGTCCTCCTCGGTGTTTTTGTTTGTTGCCTTATCCTATAGAAAGGAGCGTGCCAGAACGGGGGAAGGAAAAGAGATAGTCTGCAAGATGCCGGATTCAAAGAGAAACGAGTGATGCCGGCCCGCCCCCGCCATCCCCTTGCCCCCCCGGGAACGCCCCGTTTTTTAAAGAAACGTTCAACCCGGGATGAACGAAACATCAAAGACAGGGGTCAGGGTTCAGGGGACAGGGAGGAAAGAGCGGAGCGCCCGAGAGGAACACGGGCGATTCGCTTCGAGGGTAACGGGATTTGTGTGTTATAAGGATGCATGATCGGATAGGAAAGGAGGGAAGGGATGAAGAGATTTGTCATCTGTACATGGGCGGTTCTCCTCGTGTCCGTGTTTTTCGGGTCCGCATGGGCACAGGAACGGAAGTTGCCGGACCCGGCGGGCGGTACCGTGGCCGTGCTGGACAAGACCTCCTTTGTCGTGGTGCGCGACAGGGGGCCCGACAACTACAGTGTCGTGCTCTACGAGGTGGTGAAGGGCAGGATCCGTGTCGTTGATGCGGTGAGGGTCAGCGGCGATTTCACGGGAGAGACGCCCATCGTGCGCTTCGTGCGCAGCAGGGACATCAAAGAACAGTGAAGAAAAAGAAAATCCCCCTCCTTCCCCCTTTGTATAAAAGGGGGATGCAAGGGGGATTTGAGCCTTGTTGCTTGAGGCTTGCCGCTTGTGGTTATTTCAGCCGCGGGGCCAGACCTTCTTGAATGCCGCCTTCGGGAAGAAGCAATGCGGGCATTCCTCGGGCGGCTCCGGGCCGTAGTGCGTGTGCCCGCAGATCCGGCAGCGCCAGGCGACGGTGTCTTTCTCGAGGTGCACGTCGTGCTGCGCGAGCAGCGGGAAGTCCTCGACGGGAGGCATCACGGGCTTGTAGCCCTCGAGCATGTACCGGGAAACGACCACCCGCTGGATCTCGCTCGTTCCCTCGTAGATCATCGGAAGGCGCATGTCGCGCAGCAGCTTCTCCACCGGGAAGAGGCGCGTGTACCCGTATCCCCCGAAGATCTGCAGGGCTTCGCTGACCACCTCGAAGGCGGCCTCGGTGGCGTAGAACTTGGCGATGGAGGCTGAAATGGTGGGATCCATCCCCGAGTCGTTTTCCCACGCTGCCTTCCAGGTCAGCAGCCGTGCCGTCTCCACCTTCTGGTACATCTCGGCGATCTTGAAGTCGATGGCCTGGAAATCGGACAGCCGGGCGCCGAAGGCGCGGCGCTTCTTTGCGTAGTCGATGGCCAGCTCCATGGCCGTCCGCGCGGCGCCGACCCCGAAGGAGCCGATGATCGGCCGCGTCCGGGCGAAGGTGGTCATGGCCATCACGAACCCCTCGCCGGGCTGCGCCAGGACGTTTTCCGCAGGCACCCGGACATTCGTGAAGTGGATGCCCGCCGTGTTGGAGCTGCGCTGGCCCATTTTCGGGATCGTCCGGCCCACCGTCACGCCGTCCTGGCCCTTCTCGACGAGGAAGGCCGCGATCCCCTTGTGCCCCTGGGAGGCGTCGATCGTGGCGAAGATGGAGAAGTAATCGGCCACCCCCGAATTGGTCACCCAGTACTTGGTGCCGTTGAGGATGTAATCGTCGCCCGACTTCTCCGCCTTGCAGCGCAGGCCCGCCACGTCCGACCCCGCCAGCGGCTCCGACGTGGCAAAGCAGATGAGCTTGAATTCCTTCGCCAGGATGGGAAGGTATTTCTCCCGGATCTTCCCGTTTCTGGTCAGCATGAGCGGCTCCGCGCCCAGCGAGTTGTCGAAGATCGACGTGGCCAGCCCCGCGCAGGCCGCGGAGATCTCCTCGACCACCAGGGCGCTCTCGAGGAGGCCCCGTCCCTGACCGCCGTATTTCTTGGGGAGGGTGAGATTCATGATCCCCTCGTCCCAGGCCCTCCGGAGGATGTACAGGGGCAGTTCGTCCTTCTCGTCGTAGTACCAGGCGATGGGGAGAACCTCTTCGAGGGCGAAACGACGGGCCTTGTCCCTCAGTTCGATCTGTTCCGGGGTGAGCGAGAAGTTCAGCATCGGCAGCCTCCTTCCTGGTTCGTTCAGCGGTTATGGGTCATGAACATGGTGTATATACGTCATATATAAAACGAAACGCCCATCCCTGGCAAGGCGATCTTGCGACGCCCGGCGCGGTTCGGGGATTTCCATTTTACGGTTTTCTGCTATAGTAGGCCCAAATCCAGACGGAGGGGGACAGCCATGTCGTTTGCCATGTACATCCTGATCGGGATCATCATCGTTGCCGCCATCTATTTCGTCATCAAGGGGAAGAAGTCGTAGAGAAGAACGAACGGGCACAAAACAATCGATTGACAGCCCGTTTGCAGCTGTGTAGCCTGGAGCGCCTGTGCAGGCCGCCTCGCGGGGAGGGAACCCTTCGGACGGAGCGGCGCTGCATCCGCCATCCAGCGCAAAGGCAGGACCAGCCTGTACGGCGGCGAGCCCGCGCATGAAATGCCTCCCGGCAGGGAGGTCTTGCAGGGCCCGCCGGCGGTCCGTGCCCCTTGCCCGCAGGGGAGGAGAAAGAGACGAATGAGAAGACGACGGGTCGGCTTGCGAGGCATCCTGCTCGGGCTGGGGCTCTGCGCCCTGCTGTGCGCCCCCGCGGCGGCCGAGCACTACCGGGTGAAAGCCGGCGACAATCTCTACAAGATCGCGAAAAAATTCCACGTCAGCCCCGAATCCATCCGACAGGCCAACGGGCTCGAGGGCAGTGCTCTGAAGGTCAACCAGGAACTCGTCATACCGGGCGGCAAGCCGCAGAGGCAGGTCCAGGAACGGGCAGCCGCGAAAAAGAAAAACGGCGGCCAATCGGCGGTTCACGTCGTGAAGAAGGGCGAGACGCTGGCCTCGGTCTCGGAAAAGACGGGGGTCTCCGTTACCGAGATCAAGCGGCTGAACGGCTTGAAAACGTCCAGGCTCAAACCGGGGCAGCGCCTGGTCCTGGCAAAACCCGCCGTGAAGGCGCCGGAGGACGAGGAGGAACTCGAAGAGGCCGGATCCGTTGAAATGGACGAACTGGTCTCGCTGGATGAAGAACGGGAGAGACCGGGGCCCAAAGCCCCCGTGGCCCTGTCCCGGTGGAGTGACCCGGCCGAACGGGACATCTTCGTGAAGGTGGTGAAATCCTACGAGGGGGTTCCCTACAGGCTGGGCGGCAACTCGATGCGCGGGATCGACTGCTCGGCGTTCACGCGGAAGGTCTACGGCATCTTCAGTGTCGATCTGCCCCGGACGGCCCGGGAGCAGCTGCAGTGCGGTACCCGTGTCGGTCGGGACAGCCTCGACACGGGCGACCTCGTTTTTTTCCAGACGAGAAAGTACCGGATCCACGTGGGGATCTTCCTCGGCGGAAACGAGTTCTTCCACCTCTCCTCGAGGAACCGCGCGGGGAAGGTCGACAACATCGATTCGGCCTATTTCAGCGCCCGGTTCATCAGCGGGGTCCGTCTGAAGGAGGTGGACCGCCGGGCGAAACCCGAGATGCCGAAAGGCGCGGCGGATCCCCCGGCCATGCAGGCGCCGCCGGTGTCGCCGTCGGCGGGTGCGGCGCATTCGCCGGAAGGGTGAAATCTTTTAGAGGGTAAGAGGGTCAGAAGGTGAGAAGGTCGGAGAGTCGCAGCAGGCATTGACCGCAGGCCTGTCCAACTTTCTCACCCCCTGACCTTCTTACCTTCTTATGGCAAGAGGATGCCCCGCACTGGGTTCGGGAAAAACCGTCCTAACCCTTTTCACCCAAACACCCGCTAGATCCTGAACATCATCTTCAGCTCGTACACCCCCGACCCCACCCGCTTCTCCATGTCGAACCCCATCTTTTCGAAGACGTGGAGCATGGGCCGGTTCTCGAGAAGCACCTCCGCCGTAAACCCGAGAAGCCCCTGCCTCCTGGCAAGATACGTGAGATACCGGAGAAGCTCCTGACCAATTCCCTTGCTCTGGTGCTTGTCGCTGACGGCGAAGGCGACTTCCGCCATGTGGGTGTCCTTCTCGATCTCGTACTGGCCGAGCCCGACGATCTCCTCCTTGTCCTCCTCGCCGAGCACGGCCAGGATCTCCATCTTTCTCGTGTAGTCGATGACGACGAAATCCTGGAGCCGCTCGTGGGGCATGTCCTGGCGGTAGGAGATGAAGCGCCGGTACATGCTGTTGTCCGACAGGGAGTAGAAGAAGTCTTTGAGCCTGTGCTCGTCGCTGATCTTGACCGGCCGGAACTGCAGGTTCACCCCCGCCTTCGTGGTGCGGTAGGTCTCGAGTTCCTCGGGGTAAATGCCCCGCTCGCCCGGGATGAAGGCCTGGTCCTTGTAGATGAGGCCGTTTTTCCGGGCCTCTTCGATGAGCCAGGGCCTGAACTTCGGGTGGGCGATGGCGATGAGCTCCATGGCCCGCTCGCGAACGTTTTTGCCCGGCAGGTAGGCGATGCCCCACTCGGTGACCACGTACTGGACGTCTCCCCTGAGCAGCGTGGCTCCCGCCCCTTCCTTCAGGAAAGGCACGATCCGCGAGACCACGTCGCAGGCCGCCGTGGACTGGATCGTGAGGATGGTCTTGCCGTTGCGGGCCAGGGCCGAACCCCTCATGAAGTCCGCCTGCCCCCCGACCCCGCTGTAGAACGTCTTGCCGATCGACTCGGCGGTGGCTTGCCCGGTCAGGTCGATTTCCAGGGCGCTGTTGATGGCGACCATGTTGTCCTGCCGCGCGATCAGCAGCGGGTTGTTCGTGTAGTCAATGGCCCGGAAGTCGATCGAGGGGTTGTCGTGCAGGTACTCGTAGGTGGAGTGTTTGCCCATGCAGAAGGTCGCCACGGTCTTCCCGCGGTTGACGGTTTTGCGGGAGTTGTCGACGACGCCCTGCTTCATCAGCTCCACGATGCCGTCGCTGATGAGTTCCGTGTGGATGCCCAGGTGCTTCTTGCCATGGAGGTTCGAGAGGACCGCGTTGGGGATCGTCCCGTAGCCGACCTGGATCGTGTCGCCGTCTTCGATAAGCCGGGCCACGTAGTTGCCGATCCGCTGGGCGATATCCGTGTCCGCGGCGGGGTAGTACTCGAGCAGCGGCTCGTCGTAGGGCACGATGAAATCGACGTCGTCGATGTGGAGGAAGGTGTCGCCGTGGACCCGCGGCATGTACCGGTTGACCTGGACGACAACGACCCGGGCCGTCTCCGCGGCGGCCTTGACGATGTCGACGCTGACGCCCACGCTGAGGTAGCCGTGCTCGTCGGGCAGCGAAGTCTGGAGAAGGGCCACGTCCACGTGCTCGAGGCCCCGGCGGAACAGGCCGGGCACCTGGGAGAGATTGACCGGCGTGTAGTCGGCCAGCCCCTTGTTCACGGCCCCGCGGGTGCTGTCGCCGATAAAGAAGGAGTTGTGCCGGAAGTTGGACTTGAACTTCTCGTCGGCGTAGGGGGCCACGCCGAGGGTCCGGATGTGGAGAACTTCGGCGTCGAAGAAGGCCTTCGGGTTTCCCTTGACGTAGCGGATCATGGCGTGGACGAGGTGCTGGGGCTCGGCGCAGGCCGACGAAATGAAAATCGTGTCGCCGCGGTGAATGTGGCTGAAAATCGCCTTTTCGGTCGCGAACTTCTGAGGGTACCGCTGCCTCCAGAGATCGAGGAGCTGGGTATTTTCCGTCATGGCGGGGTTTCTCTTTCCTTGCAGTGGAGTCGATACCGTAGGGTAAACGGCGGCGAAAGGGCTGTCAAGAAAGGAAATCGCGAAGGGCCCCGTCCCCTTTTTTGCCTTGATTCCTTGCAGGGTAACAGGTATAAAGCAACCGTTTTGTAAACCCTGCAGAGCGATGCAGGACGGAGAGAGCACTCATCTATTTCATCGGAGCAGAGAGAGGAGGAGTCATGGAATTCAAGCCGCGCGCCAAGCGTTCCCTGACCGCGATCATTGAGGATCAGGCCAAGAAATGGGAACTGAACGAGAAGAAGAAATTCAAGCAGACGATCCGGCCGGTGATTGCCATCTCGCGCCTGCCCGGCAGCGGCGGGTGGTTCCTTGCGCAGAGGGTGGCCAAGGATCTCAAGATGGACTACTGGGACCGCCAGATCATCGACGAGGTGGCAAAGAGCGCCAAGGTGAGCAAGCGGCTGATCAAGTCCCTCGACGAACAGGACAAGAGCATGCTCGACGACTGGATCGAGTCCCTGGGCGAGCGCCACGTGTGGCCCTATGAGTTCATGGAGCACCTCACCAAGGTGATCGGCACCATCGGCGCGCACGGCAATGCCGTCATCGTGGGCCGCGGCGCAAGCTTCATCCTGCCCCCCGAAGCCTGCCTCCGGGTCTTCGTCATCGCACCCCTCGAGGTGCGCGTGAACAACGTGGCGACGTTCTTCAAGGTGACCAAGGAGGAAGCCAAGCAGCGCATTCTGACGGTCGAGTCGGAGCGGGTTGCCTTTGCGAGAAAGTATTTCAACCTCGACCCCCTGGATCCCAATTACTACGACCTGATCATCAACACCCAGTATTTCAACCTCGATCAGGCCTCGAAAGTCATCGTCGAAGCCTACAATTCGAAAGAGTGGCAGGATTTCTCGGCGAAGAAAGTCATTAAATAAGGGTATCGGGTTTCGGGTATAGGGTATAGGGGGGAAGGGAACGGCACAACAGAAAAACAAGGTACAGGGTACAGGGTACAGGGAATATCGGCTTAAGAGGTGAATCGCGACACGCAGCGGTTCATCGCAGCTGTCGAAGAAGGACAAAAAACCCCGCCGGGAGGCGGGGTTTTTTTGTTGTCCATCAACGGTCATGCCGATTTCTAGAAGTTCTTGAAGTCCTTGTCGTCCAGGGGAATGACCGCTTCGGGGCGGACGTTGCCGGCCCCCGCGTCGGCCTTTTTCCCGAACCCTTTGAAAGAGAGGACTTTTTTCAGCACGGCCTGCGAAGGCGCGGCAGACGCAGACGCGGACGTCCGGGTTTCGAGATTGCCCCCGACAAGCGTCATGAGCTCCGCGGCGATGTCCTTCATCTGTTCGGCCTGGGCGTTCATCTCCTCCGAGGCCGAGGCCGACTCCTCGGCGTTGGCCGCC
>CAZPCN010000024.1:0-35944 GCA_964585095.1 uncultured Syntrophaceae bacterium
GTGAGAGGGTGAGAAAGACCACTTGCCCTCTTACCCTCTTACCCTCTTACCCTCTATCCTTGAGCAGCCCTGCCGCGTACTCCAGGGCGGCTTCCCGGTGGCGTATGCGCCCTTCCAGCCTCGCCTCCTCTACCTGTCCGAGGATCTCGCCGACGAGCGGTCCCGGCTCGAGAGAGAAACGCTCCATCAGGTCGCGCCCGGAGATTAGCGGCGGCTCCTTCAGCCGGGGCTGCAGGTCCTCCCTGAAGATCCGGAGTATTTCCGCCACGGCTTCCCGGATTTGCCGGAGCCGCCCGGGCGTCATCTTCGGGCCCACCGTTGCGCGGGTGTCGGCGGCAAAGAGAAGGAGCAGGGCCCGGTAATCTTCGCCGTACTTCCGAAAAAAGCCCAGAACCGACCGTTTCGACCGCGAAGGCTGGCCCGTCAGGTGAACCAGGTGCATGTGGCTCGACACGAGCAGGTTCAGGTAGTCCCGCTCGGCCGTCGCCAGCCGGAGCCTCTCCGCCACGGCATCGGCAACGGCCCTGCCCGCCGCGGCGTGGCCGTGGAAGTGCGTCTCGCCCCCCGCGCCCCGGCTTGCCTTTTCGGGCTTCCCGGCATCGTGCAGAAGGGTCGCCAGTTTGAGCAGCGCCGCGCGGCTGCGGCCCCGCACGAACCCGCCCGCCAGGTAACCCGGGAAATCGACCGCCGCATTGCCGAACTCCTCCCCCGGGTTCCGGATCAGGTCCTCCAGCCGCTCGAGGCAGAGCATCGTGTGGGACCAGACATCGAGGGCGTGATACCCGTTTTGCTCGATGCCCTTCATGGCCCCCGTCCCGGGGAGGATCTCATCGAGAAGGCCGGCCCGGTCCATCGCCTCGATGAAGGAATGGCAGGGGTTGACCTCGAGGATCCGGAAGATCTCATCGCGGATCCGCTCGCCCGAAACACCGGAAAGAAGGGCCCGGTCGCGGACGATCCGCTCCAGCGTGCCCGCGTCGATCGCGAAACCCAGCACGGCGGCCAGGCGGAATGCCCGGAGGAGCCTCAGGGGGTCCCGCCGGAAGGCTCCATCGGAAACGGCCCGGATCTTACGGTCCCGGGTGTCCTCGCGCCCCCCGAAAGGGTCGACGAGCCGCGAGAGGTCCCCCGCGAGAAACGCGTCGAGCGGGAGGGCCATGGCCGTGACCGTGAAATCCCGCCCTGTAAGGTCCTCCTCGATGGAGGGGCCGCGCCTGCGGGTGAAATCGAAAACCAGGGTGTCCTCCCCCTCCCGGGCGATGACCCGCTCCGTCGAGCGGTCCGGCTCGTTCTCCCGGAAGGCAACCCGGGAGGCGCCCGCCTTCGCGGCAAAGAGGGCGGCAACGCCCTTCCGGGCGGGCGGGAACACAATGTCCACGTCGGAAACGGGAGTCCCCAGGAGGCGGTCCTTCACGGCGCCCCCGGCCACGTGGAGGTCCGGTGCAAGATCGAGAAGCAGCTGAAGGAAGGGCCGGGTTCGCGAGAGCATGACCGGGGGCGCGTCCCGCAGGCCCCGCCCTGTAGGCGGGATTAGGACGCGCAATCCTGTTTGATTCTTTCCTTGCCGGGAAGCCCCGCCCTTCGGGCGGGGAGCTTCACTCCTTACGATTCCCTGTACTTCGCCACCTTATAGCGCATAACGGGCCCGTTGAAAAGGCGAAGGATGAATTGACGGGGCACCCGGCATATGTTATGGGTTGGCAAACAACGCGGGGCAAAGGCTAAGGGCACAAGGCCTTTGGCCTTTTTGTTTGTTTTCACCCTTTTGTCCTTTCGCCCTCTGCCAAAGGAGCACGTATGATTCTCGGCATTGACGTCGGGGGCACGCACACGGATGCCGTCCTCCTCGAGAATTTCCAGGTACGGAAGAAGACGAAGGTCCCCACGAACCAGCTGCACCTCGTTTCTTCGCTCATCGGCGTGATGGATGAGATCCTGCGCGACGAGGACCTCTCCGCGCTCGAACGGGTCGTCTTCAGCACGACCCTCTCCACCAATGCCATCGTCCAGGGGAAAACCGACCGCGTGGGCATGATCGTGGCGAGCGGCCCGGGACTTGCGCCGGAGGCGATTCGGGTCAACGAAGACACGCGCTTCGTCTCCGGTTACGTGAGCAACCGGGGCATCGAGGTCGCCCCGATCAAGAAAGGGGAGATCGCCGGGGCCGCGGCGGATCTCAAGGCGGCGGGCATCTCGCACCTGGGCGTCGTGGGCAAGTTCAGCACCCGCAACCCCGCACACGAAAACGAGATCGGAGAGATCGTCCGCGGCGACTTCCGGCACGTCTCCTTCGGCCACCGCATGTCGGGCAACCTCAACTTCCGCCGGCGCATCGCCACGACCTACCTCAACGCCTCGGTCTTCGACCTGTACAACCGGTTCGTGGAGGAGATCCTCGAGTTCGCCAGGCGGGCGGGCTTCACGGCCCCCATCTACATTCTCAAGGCCGACGGCGGCACCTTCGAGATCCGCCAGTCCGCCGAGCAGCCCGTCCAGACCATCCTCTCGGGCCCGGCGGCAAGCGTCATGGGGATCCTGAGCCTCGACGACTGCTCCGGCGCCGACGCCGTCGCAATGGACATGGGCGGAACCACGACGGACATCGCGCTGCTGGCCGACGGGGTCCCCCTGCTCGAGCCTCTCGGCGTAACCATCGAGGGGCACCGGACTCTCATCCGCGGCCTCAAGACGCGATCCATCGGCCTCGGCGGCGACAGCCGGGTCCGCGTGGACAACGGCCAACTGCTCATCGGGCCGCGCCGGGAGGGCCCCGCGGCGGCCTTCGGAGGCCCCTGGCCCACCCCGACGGACGCCATGATCGTCCTGGGGCTCACGCGGATCGGCGATGCGGCAAAGGCGGAGACGGCCGTGGCGGAGATCGCCGGCAAGCTGAACCTGACCGTGGCCGAGGCGGCCCGGGCCATCTTCGAAAAGACCTGCCGGGACATCGCCGCGGCGGTGAGCGGCATGGTCGAGGAGGTCAACAACAAGCCCGTCTACACGATCCACGAGCTCCTGGAGGGAAAGAAACTCAACCCGGCGAGGCTCTTCATCGTTGGCGGGCCCGCGGGGGCCGTGGCCTCGAGGCTGGGCGAGATGCTGGGCTGCGAGGCCGTGATCCCGCGCGACGCCGAGGTGGCCAACGCCTACGGGGCGGCGCTGGCGCGGACGACGGCGGAGATCACCCTGCTGGCCGAGACGGAACGGGGCAGCCTCACCATCGCGGAGGAGGGCCTCCAGATGAAGATCCCCGCCCACTTCACGCGCAAGGATCTCCTGAAGATCGGCATGGAGAAGCTCCGGGAGCGGGCCCGCAGGCTCGGCGCCCGCGATTCGGACATCGAGATGGAGATCGTCGAGGACCAGGAGTTCAACATGGTCAGGGGGTATTACGCAACCGGGAAGAACATCCGCCTCAAGGCCCAGGTCAAGCCGGGCCTCATCGCGGGGTCCGGGAAAGGAGGGGCGAAACGATGACGCGACTCAGGAAAACGGGGCTGGTCTTCTTCCCCGCCTTCGACTGGGCCATCTCGCCCACCCACCCCGAGCGGGAGGAGCGCCTGCTGTACACGCAGGACCAGGTCTTCGAGGAGGGGCTGCTGGACTTCGACAACATCGTGGAGTACAAGCCGGGCCTCGCCGCGATCGAGGACATCAACCGCATCCACGTCTGCGTCCCCGACGCGAAGAGCGTCATCACCGAGTCGCACCTCGTCTCGGCGGGCGGCGCGATCACGGCGGCCGAAAAGGTGCTCTGCGGCGAGGTGGACAACGCCTTCGCGCTGGTGCGCCCCCCCGGGCATCACGCCATGCGCGTCGTCCACGGCGCCCGCGGGTTCTGCAACATCAACATCGAGGCCGTCATGATCGAGCACTTCCGCCGCAAGCACGGCCACCGGCGCGTGGCCGTCATCGACACGGACTGCCACCACGGCGACGGGACCCAGGACATCTACTGGCACGACCCCGACACGCTCTACATCTCCATCCACCAGGACGGCAGGACCCTCTACCCGGGATCGGGCTTCCCCGACGAGTTCGGCGGCCCCAACGCCCTGGGCACGACGATCAACATCCCCCTGCCGCCGGAGACCTCCGACGAGGGGTTCCTCTACGTGCTCGAAGAGCTGATCCTGCCCATCGTCGCCGAGTTCAAGCCGGACCTCGTCATCAACTCGGCGGGCCAGGACAACCACTACACGGACCCCATCACGAACATGCGCTTTTCCGCCCAGGGCTACGCCCGTCTCAACGAGCGGCTCAACCCCGACATCGCCGTCCTCGAGGGCGGCTACTCCATCGAGGGCGCCCTGCCCTACGTCAACGTGGGCATCATCCTCGCCATGGCCGGGCTCGACTACAGCCACGTCCGCGAGCCGGACTACAACCCGGGGGCGATCCGCCAGTCCGACGACATCACCCGGTACATCAAGGAGATGTCCAGGGACGTGCTCGATCTCTGGAAGAAGCGCCGCACCTTCAAGGCCGACATCGTCAAGGGCGCCAGGTACGCCCGTCGCAACCGCAACATCTACTACGACACCGACGGGATCCAGGAGCAGCAGGAGGAGACGGTGCGGATCTGCGACGACTGCGGCGGCTTCATCGCCATCGACTCCCAGGCGAGCACCGGCAACCGCGTCTACGCCGTCATCATCCCGAGCCGCAGCTGCGAGACGTGCCGGCTGGAAGGCGAGAAGCACTTCGCAAGCATCAACAAGGCCAAGATGGGGGTGCACTACCTGGTGCTGCAGGACCGGGACCGGGACATCTATGTGGTGCAGTGAGGCCGGTGACGTACAAAAAAGGGTCCAGGGTCCAGGAAAGGAACAAGAATGGAAAGCGGTCCCCGGACGCCCGAGGTCTGCATTTGCACTTGACACCGTGCGACTGTTCCATTAATAACGGCGCAAAAGAAAAGACGGAAACAGAGCGAATAATCCAGAGGAGGAGACAGGATGAGCGACGACATCAACAAGAAGACCCAGGAAACGGCATCGAAACTTTTCGGGAAAGGCATCAAGATGGACCCGCCCTTCCTGATGTGGCGCCAGTTCGACAAGGAGCTGGCCAACGACCTTTCCCGGCACATCACCGGGAACCTCTACTCCCGCACCGTGCTGACCCTGCCGGAGCGCCAGTACGCGGCCATCGCCATGCTGGCGGCCCTGCGCGCCACGGAGGAGTTCAAGCTCCATGTCAACGCCGCCCTCAACGTCGGCTGCGACCCCCGGAAGATCGCCGAGATCATCTTCCAGCTCTCCACCTACGCCGGCATGCCCGCCGTCAACGACGCCCTGCACGTCTACCGCGAGGTCCTGAAGGAGCGCGGGGAGTGGCCCTTGAAATAAGACGAAAGGCTCAAGGCTGAAGGCAAAAGGTTTTGATAACAGAGGGGGCGGTCGGCATGACAGCCCCCTTTTTTTGCCGTCCGGGGTCTGCTCCCGGATCACACCGTCAAGTATCCCTTGACAACGCCTCCGGGCGTCCCTACTGAATAGAGTAGATACGGCAGAGCCGGTCACGCGACCGTCGGGCGAAGCGCGGTGTTCGCGGCCTGCGCCGTCACGGAAGCGGGAAATACGTTCCTTTGGATTCCCGGAGGTGCCCCCATGGAGGTGATCTATCTCTACCTGCTGACCGTGCCCGTGTTCTTCGCCATCGACATGGTCTGGCTCGGGTTTGCGGCCCGGACGTTCTACCGCAGCCAACTGGGCCCGCTCCTGCGTCCGAGCGTCAACTGGCCGGCCGCGATCCTCTTCTACCTGCTCTACATCCTCGGGATCCTGATCTTTGCGACCCTGCCGGCCCTGGAGGACCGGTCACTGCCGCAGGCAACCATCCTGGGCGGACTTTTCGGCTTTTTCGCCTACGCCACGTACGACCTGACGAACCTGGCGACGCTGCGGGACTGGCCGGTCAAGGTCGTCGTCGTGGACATCCTCTGGGGCATTGTCCTGACGGCAAGCGTTTCGGCTGCAAGCTACGGGATCGGCCGGTGGCTCATGCCCTGAGGGAGGAAACCCGGACGGCTTCGGAGCGCCGGCTGGCACCCTGCCCTCCGGCCGAATGCGGCATCCCATGAGGTGACCCGATGGCCCTGCTCGACACCCTGTTCACCGCGGCGGCGGTCCTGTTCGTGTACATGACGGCCCTGTTCCTGGTCGCCCTCGGGCGAAAAGACAACAGCATCGCCGATGTGGCCTGGGGGCCGGGGTTCATCCTGGCGGCCTGGGTCACACTCTTTCTCTACGGCTCCTTCTCCGCCCGTCAATGGGCCGCCAACCTGCTGGTGCTGTGCTGGGGGCTCCGGCTCGCCGTCCGGATCCACCTGCGCAACCGGGGGAAAGGGGAGGATGAGCGATACCGGAAATGGCGGGAGGAATGGGGGCCGTCCTTCGTGATCCGGAGCTATCTCCAGGTCTTCCTGCTCCAGGGGGCCATCCTCCTGCTCAACGTCACCCCCGTGCTGTTCATCAACACCCATGCGGCGGGCCCTCTGAATGCGCTGGATCTGTTGGGGGTGGCGGTCTGGCTGGTGGGATTTGCCTTCGAATCCGTCGCGGACCGGCAGCTGGACCGGTTCGTCGCGGACCCGGCAAACCGGGGAAAGATCATGGACCGGGGCCTCTGGCGGTACTCGAGGCACCCCAACTACTTCGGCGAGGTCACGATGTGGTGGGGTCTCTACCTCGTGGCCCTGTCGGTGCCCTGGGGATGGGTCTCCATCATCGGGCCGCTGACCATCACCTATATCATTCTCTGCGTGTCAGGCGTCCCCATGACGGAGCGGTTCATGGAGAAAAACCCCGCCTTCGCGGATTACAGGAGACGCACCAGCGCCTTTGTCCCCTGGTTCCCCCGAAAAGGCTGAACGCACCGGAATTCCCCGCTGCACGGGCTTACCTTCTCAACATCGCCCCCGCCGGCTCCGACGCATCGGTGATGATCCGCCGGGGCGAGGCTCCCGGCTTCAACTCCAGGATCCAGAGATTCGAGGAGGCCCTGTCGCTCCATCGGTTCGTCCAGCGCTCGAAGACGATCGCCGTCCCGTTGCGGACGAAGGCGGGGCTTGCGCCCGTGGTCAGTTCGGTCGATTTCCCCGTCCTGCGATCCACCCGGCAGATCGTGTCCTCGGAGGCATCTGACGTCGCCGGCGTATAGCACAGCACGTTCTGCCCGTCCGGTGCTAGGCTTGCGCCCCAGTAAGGCGTCGGGTCGTCCCCTTTCGCCGGGAACCGGAACAGGGTCTTGCCCTTGAGGTCCGTGATCGCGAAGCCGCCGGAAACGTCGCTTCCGCTCTGCTGCCAGAGGATCCACTGCCCGTCCGGTGAAAAGGCGGGGTTGCCGTAGACGGTGCCCGCATCGAGCATCACGTTGCGCTGCCGCAGAATCGTCCGGACCTTGCCCGACTGGATGTGGCCGACGCAGAGGGACATGGAGGCGTGGACCAGGGCGGCCTCCCCTTCCCCCTTCATTTTCACTTCCGAGAGCCCCACGAAGACGAGGCTTTCGCCGTCCGGCGAGAAGGACGGATGCTCCGCTGCGAGAATGCCCTCGAACCGAAGGGGTTTCGGCTCCCCTCCCGCCGTCTCGACCAGGTAGATCCGGCCGAACCCCGTGTCGGGGTAGATGTCCTGATCGCCCCGGCAGTGAAAGGCCGCCTGCTTCCCGTCGGGCGAAAGGGCCGGACCACCGCAGGCGCCCAGATGGGTGAGACGGCGCTCTCCGGTCCCGTCCGTCTTTGCGACCCAGATGTCTCCCTGGCGGACGAATGCCAGCCTTTCTGCCGCAGGACCCTCCTGCGCCGCGCCGGCGGTTGCGCTCCCTGCGAGGACAAGCGCCGCGAGGGCAAGAACGAGGAACCCGCGCGCCTTCATCGGCGAACCTTCTTTCTGTACTCTTCGATGGGGATGACCCTGTCGGCCGCCTCGTCGTAGACGGAGACCTTCCCGCTGTAGGCATCGACGATCACCGTCAGGACCCGCACCGTGTGGGTGTCGTGCCTCTCGCCGACGTAGACTTCGTAGAAGGCGCCCGGCTTGCCCGGTTCCGCCTCCGGATTGGGGTAGCCGGTGATCATCGAGAAGGGCGCCGCCTTTGTCCCCTCCATCCGCTTGATCATCTCCTGCACCTCCGGCAGGGCCCAGGCGATCTCGTCGGCCTCGTCGTCGCTGATCTGCCGGGGGAGAGCCTTCTTCGCCGGGGCGGCAACCGCACCCGGCTTGCAGTCTCCCAGGACCACGACATCCCGCGGGCACACGAAGGCGCCGTTGTAAAGATCGATGCCGGCCGTGGCGCGGATCTGCTTTCCTTCAAACCGATTGATGTCGAACGGGATGTTCGTGCAGGGGTTGATCTTCAGAGGCCGCTCCCGCGTGAAGCGCTCGGGCGCCTGGATGAGCATCCGGCCGTCCTTCACGCAGCCCGTCACGGACTCGACGGGCACGGGCGGGGTAGCCCCCGCCGCAGGCGCCAGAACCGTTGAAAAAATCAGCAGCGCCGCGACCCGAACCCTCGTGTGCATGTTCATCGTTTCTCCTCAGCGTCTGCCCTTCTCCAGTGTGTCCCGTTCGGGCAGGTCGTCCTTCACGGTCTCCACAAGCCAGGACCCGGCGGGGCACTGGAAGGCCGGGACCCGCGCCTTCTTCATGTCGCCCGTGAGACGCCAGGCGGTTCAAGACATCCCTGCCCCCTCACTTCGGGCCGCCGCAACGAATGTATGTGAAGCCCTCGCAGAAGGACTCGTCACAGACCCGATTGTCGCCGACGACGAACGTGGGACGGTGAGCCGCATGCGCCCAGTCCTCAGACCCGGCGTATCCATGCAGCTGGCAGAACCGGTCGGCGGCCACCTTGTCGCACTCAGCTCCGAACCTCCAGCACCGGTCGACGCGGATATTCTTGTGCATGGGGTCACGGTAGACGCGGGCGGATTCCGGGGGTGGGGCCAGAGGCGGCGGTGCGGGCGCTGCGCAGGGGCCCAGCACACGCAGGGACGCCTCTTCGGCGTAGAACCGGTCTCCCGGCAGGAGGTGGCCCGCCACGAAGATTCGATTGCCCTCGTGGGCGGAAAGATCGAGCGGCGCCCCTTCCGGGCCCAGGGCCACGATGCGGTACCGGCCCTCGCTTGCGTGGGTTCCGAAATCGGTCTTCTCCGTCACAAGCACGCCCCCCGTCACGCATCCCGTGAGGGTCACCTTCACCGGCGCGGATGCGCCTAGGGTGCCGGCCAAGAGGACCCACGACCCGATGGCGATCAACGCTGCCAGCCTTCTCATGGTGTCACCCGCTTTCTCTCCGGTCGGTCTTCCGACCCGGAGGCATTCTACCGAAGCCCCGTGGTCGCCGTCAACTTGTCATAGGGGTTCGTGTCGTCGAAGACCACGACGGGCACCCGTGAGCTGTCGCCGGGGGTCCCTCGCCAGGTCTTCGTCGCCAGGACCTGGCCGTTGCGGCCTGCCTTGAAGGTCACCGACCCGTCGGACTTCATGGTCACCGTCACTTTTCTCTTCTCGCCAGGCGCAAGGCGATTGCCGGGCCCGAAGGTCTCCCCGTCGGTGAAAATGTGAGTGTACTCCCGGGAGCCGTTAGTCAGCTCCGCCGTCACAGCACGCGCCGCCGTCTGGCCGGTCGTCACGGCAGGGGCCGTGGCGCCCCCCCCCGCCGCGGGATAGCCCTCGACCCGTGTGTGCCCCGAGCCCTGGGAGCCCGAATTCTGAGCCCATGTGGCCGGGTCGGAATCGATCACCGTGTAGGTGCCGGCAGGCAGGGTCACGCCCGGAGAGCACTCCCAGTTGGCGTTGGGGCGACCGCCCTGCCCCGGAGTGCCCTTTGCGCGCCAGGGACCGTAGGCGCGCCCGTCGCTTCCCCGCAGCGCGATGGTTCCCGGCGCTGCGCCCCGGCCGTTGTTCCAGTGATAATTTACGATGCGCGTGATCACATGCGGGGCGCTCAGCGTGAACTTCGTCGCACGACTCGGGTTGTTGTGGACGCCGGAGACATTGCCGTTGTTGAACAGGGTCTTCCCGCCGGTTGCCGGCGGCGTGCCCGGCTGTGTCGGAGTTGTCGGAGGCGGGACAGCGGCGAGTTCACCCGCCAGGGTGAACGCATCCGCCCCGCCCGGCTGCCACAAGTCCCCGGCCCCGGGTTTTACGCCATTGAGCGGCCACAGCCGGTACCGGATAAACCTGAAGCTGTTGGGCGAGAGGATCCGGATCTCGGAATCCACGTTGTTGCCGCAGCAGTACCCGGCCACGTCGCGGTTTTCAACGCGCCACGTCACGCCATCTCCCAGCGGAGTCGCCGTGCCGGCGTTGAAGTAGGCGCTGCGGTTCTCGGGTGGCTCCGGCGTGCCCGTCTGCCAGCTGCGGACACGCATCGAGGACGGCGTAATGGCCGACAGCTCGACCGTCTGGCCGCTGTTCCCGATGCGATACAGCCCGGGACGCGGCAGCACCGACGACGGCCCCGGTTCCGCCTTGATCGACGAGGGGGAGGCGATCTTCGCCTCGAGCTGGCGGATGTAGTCTTCGAGCTGCGGATCAGGCCAGACGGCGATGCTTTCCCTGTATTTCCCGACGGCCGCCTGCAGCTGGTTTCTCTGCTGCAGGGCATAGCCCTCGTCTCTCAGCTGCTTCGCTTTCGCCTTGCGTGCGGCCGTGTCGGCATCCTGCTTGAGCTTGCCTTCCAGTGTTGCGATGTGGCTGGCAAGCCCCGGGTCGGGCCAGTACGTCAGGCTCTCTTTGTACTTCGCCGCGGCCTCGGAGATGCGGTTCTGGTTCTGCAGGGTCGACCCTTCCTCGCGCAGGGCCACGGCCGTTGTCCGCCTGGCCTCCATGTCGGCCGCGTACTTCGAGCGCGCGGCATCGGGGAAGGCTCCCAGGCTCTCCTTGAACTTCGCCAGCGCGTCGCTCGGCCGCCCCTGGTTGAACAGCTCCGTTCCTTCCTGCCAGAGCTGATCCGCCTTCCTTCGCTGTTCGGCCTGCCGGACCGCCTGCGCCTCCAGCATCCTGGCGTGCTCCTCCAGGGTTGCATCGGGCGCGTACTTCAGACTCTCCCTGTATTTTGCAACGGCCTCGGCCGCCTTTCCCTGCTTCTGGAGCGCTTCACCCTCCGCCCGGAGCCTTTTTGCCGTCTCGACGTTTTCCCTGTCCCGGGCAAGTCGCGTCTCCAGCGTCCTGACGTGGGCCTCGAGGGTCGGGTCGGGCGCGAGCTTCAGGCTCTCCCGGTACTTCGCGACGGCTTCGGCCGTTTTGCCCTGGCCCTGGAGGGCTTCGCCCTCGGCGCGGAGCCTCTTTGCCGCGTCGACCTTTCCCTTCTCCTCGGCGAGACGGACCTCCAGCACCCGGATGTGCTCCTCCAGTTTCGCATCGGGCACGTATGTCAGGCTCTCCCGGTACTTCGCGACGGCTTCGGCCGTTTTGCCCTGGCCCTGGAGGGCCTCGCCCTCGGCCCGGAGCTTCTTCGCCGTCTCGACGTTTTCCCTGCCGCGGGCAAGCCGCGCCTCGAGGGTTTGCACGTGGGCCTCGAGAGCGGGGTCAGGCAAGAGCTTCAGGCTCTGCCGGTAATGGGAGACGGCCTCTTCGAGCCGGCCCTGCCTCTGGGCCTCCTCCCCCCTGCCCCTCATCTCTTTTGCGTCCCTGATCGTCTCGTCGTCCTTCTGCCGGGCGGCAAGCCTCTGTTCGATCTGCTTGCGATAGCCGGCGATCTGCCCGTTGTTCGGCTGGAGGGATTTCGCCTCGTCGGCCGATGCGAGCGCCTTTTTCAGTTCGTCGGCGGGCGGCACGGGCCGGCCCTCTGCCGCCTTCTGCACGATCGGCAGCAGACTCTTCAGTTTGCGCGCCTTCGCCTCCGCCTCGGCCTTCATCGTTTCGTACCGGGCCGGCTCCGAATCCTTCTCGCCCCAAAGCTCCCGGGCCACGGCAAGACCGCCGGCCAGGTCCGAAACGGCGCCGTCGTAATCATGCGTCGCCAGCTTGGCCTCACCCGCGGCAAGAAGACGGCGCGCCTCATCCTTTTTCGCCTCTCCGTCGCGGGCCTTTTTCTCGAGGCCGGCCAGCTCCGTCTCCTGGCGGCTGTCGAGCTTTGCCGTCCTGCGGATTTCGCCGGCCAGGACAAGGGCCTGCCTGAACTCTTTCTCCTGGATCGCCTTGGAGACGGTCGCCAGCTGCGCGCCGGTTTTGCCCCGTGCCTTCTCCCGCTCGCCGGCCAGCTTCTTCTCCGCGGCCAGCAGGGGCGGGTACTGGGGGCAGCGGCCCTTGAGCGTTTTCAGTTCCCGCTCCGCCTCGTCGTATTTGGCACCATCGATATCCTTGTTGATCGCGGCGATTTTTTTATCCGCATCGCTCTTTTCCTGCTTGAGCCGGGCGAGCAGCTGCTTCGCCCCGTCATGTTTCGGGTCTGCCTTGAGCGCCTCTTCCGTGAGGCCGATCGCCTCGTCGTACTTCCCCTCGCGCTCCAGGGCCTGGGCCTTCGCAAGCTTCTCCTCCAGTTCCTTCTTCTTGTCCTTCGCCTTCGTGATCTCGCTCTGGGAGATGGTGACGCTGATCGTGCCCGAGCCGCTCCCCAGCTCGACGCCGTCTCGGTCTTTGACGGTCACCTTTGCCTGGTAGCTTCCCGTCTCGCTGCAGTTGACGGTGGGTTCCTGGCTCACCTCGCTGCCTACGGTGCATCCGCCGGGGGTGACGGCCCACTGGTAGCGCAGGGGCTTCTTTTCCGGCTCCGGGGCCACCTCCGCCCTCATGGACACCATCTGGAAAACGGCGATCTCGCGCTGCACGTCCACGAGCCCGACCCCTTCCTTCCAGACCTGCGGGGTGGGACCCATCTGCCTGGGCCCCGTCACGGTCACGGCAAAGGCCTCGGCCTGGTACTCCTCCAGCAGGGCGGCGCCGATGAGCTCCCGGTGGAAGGGCACCTTCGGCCCGACGAGCAGCTTTACGGGCTTGGCGTCCTTCGGCACGAAGCCGATGACGCTGGCGTTCTTCTCGTACTCCATGCGGCCCGACGACTCGGGCCACGACCACTCGTAGTTCAGCAGCTCCGGCTTGATGTCCGCCGGCTCCGTCGTGAGCGTCGCCCTCACTTCCTGGCCGATCCGCCCCTTGCCCTTCTCCGGGTTGAAGGTCCACTTGAACTTGGGCGGCACGACGGTCACGACCTGCTGGGGCGTTTCGCCCACGGTGCTGTACACGCCCCCGCCGCCGTCCTTCTGGATCTCGGCCCAGATCTTGATTTTGCCGCTCGACGGCATGCGGTCAAAGAGCACGGTGGTGGACCCTTCGCTCGTGGCCGGGTCGAAGGTGATGCCCGGGTCGGACTGCCAGATCACCCGGTAGCCGGCGACCTTCACGCCCGGGACGGAATAGCCGGGGCCCCCGCAGTCCTCCGACTTCGGGAAATGGACACAGTTGCTCGCCTTGCTCGCCTGCTTCTTCGCATCGTCCCAACAGGCGCTATACTCCATTCGCGCTGCGCGGTACGCCTCGGAATTCCATTGTTTCCTCGTGATCCCCTGGGGGACCTTCTTGTCGCAGGCGACCGTGAGACGGGCAAAGGTCTCCTTGTGCACCCGCTCCGCCTCGGCAGCGATTTTTTCTGCATGCCCGGGAGGGGGGCTATCGCCGTAGCCCTCGGGCATGGGCGCAGAGGATGCCGAGGCCTTGACGTCCTCGAAGACAGCCGTCAGCGCAAGCGTTGTCCCGTAGACGACCTTGTCCTTGAGGCCGTTGATGGCGGCCTTGAGACCCTCCACCTCGATCTCGATCGAGGCCTGCCCCTTCGCCCCGGCGGCATCGCCGACCTCCACGGAGAGGGTCTGCCTGCCGGGGTTGCGGGAGGTGAAGGTGACCTTGCTTCCGGAGCCCGCGTGATTGCCCGTCCAGACGTAGGTATAGTCGGGCTTTCCGCCCGTGACGGCGGCGGTGATGTTCGCAAGCTCGCCGGGCTTGAGTTTCTTCTTCTCGGCGCTCAGCGACACCTGCAGCTGCGCGGGCTGCGCCGGGGCCTCTCCCGCTCCCCCGCAGGGGCTCGTGTAGGTCCAGGGCAGGACGATGGGGCTCGGGATCGGGTCGGCCAGCCCGAATTCCTGCTTCGTCTTCTCGACGGCGGCCAGGTAGCCCTTCCAGTCGCTCAGGCCGGCATACTCCTGATAGCGCTTGTACGGCAGGGACTCGGGCAGCTCCTTGATCTTCTTGCCCAGCTCGCGCTGGTGTTTGCCGTTTGCGGCGCCCGCATCGGCGAGGCACTTGATGTGCCGCTCGTTGACGTAATCCTGGAGACTGCTGGCGTACCCGAGCTGTCCCGTATGCGTCTTCAGGACGTTGGAACAGGTTTGCGCTTTGCCGCAGGGCGCATCGCAGCTCGAGATCGACTCGGCGAATTTGATCTCCTTGCCGTCGACGGTCCTCGTCACCTCCCGGGTGCCTACGGTCCTGCAGCCGGCGTGGATGGCGGACCAGCACTCCGAATCGAACCCTCTGAGCCGATCCCGGATGTCCCCGAAGGTCTCGCCGCAGAGCGTCTTGTCGGGGCCGTCGGGAAGCTTGAAGTCCTTCTCGTAGCGAGGCGGCGTCTTGGACACGAACTCCCGGACGATGCTGCTTGTCACCGATTTCTCGAAGGCGTTGTAGCTCTTCCGGTCGTATTCCTTGAGCGCCTCGAGGTAGGCGACGTTTTCCTTGAGCCAGCGGTACCTGGCCTCGGCCTGCTGTTTCGGATTGCCGGGGGCGGGCTCCCTCTTCCCGTCCGTGACGACCGGCGCCGCATCGGCTGCCTTCTTCTTGACGTAGATGCCCTTCGTCTGCTCGCCCCTGCGCCCCTTCTCGTCCTTCACGACAACGGTCACGGTGACCGTGACGTCCCGGTGCCCCTTTCCTTCCATGCGAAAGACGTTATTGGGGGCGCCTTGGGGGCTCTCGGCCCAGTAGTAGGTCAGCTTCCCGCTGTCGGCATAGGGCGTGGCAAAAGCGGTGAGGTCCGTCGCGCCGTCCTCGTCGATCGTCTCCCGGTCGGCGCGGATCTCCACCGGGATCTTCTCCTCGTCGGGCTTCGGCTCGGTGACGGCGATTGCCGTCTCGGCATACCCCGTCCTGCCGGCATTGTCGTACACGTCGACCCGGACCGACAGGGTTTTGCCCGCAAGCCCCTGGGCATCCGTTTCGAAGGTGTCAAAGGTGGCCTTCTCGAGGCCCTTGACTCCCTGCCTCGTCCACGTGTAGCGGTAACTTCCCTTCGGGGGCTCCTTGACACGGAGCTTCACAATGTCGCGCTCGGTCACGGTCTTCGGGTGATCCTCGAGCGTTACGTTCAGACTCGTCGAGGGCGCAACCCGGACGGTGATCTCCCCGAGGCCCTCGCGGTTCTTTTCGTCCGCCGCGACGAGGGTGACCCGGACGTCCCTGCCCGTCCAGCCCTCGCCCTTGAACCGGATCGTGTCCGTATGGGTCCTGTCGGGCTCGATCAGCGTGCCGTCGGCGGCCCACTGGAATCGTAACGTTCCGCTATCGGCCTTCGGGGTGATGGTTGCCTTGAGCGTGACGGCGCCGTCATCCCGGATCGAGACGCTTCCATCGGGCCCCGCTCGAAGATCCACGGGCCGGACAGCCACTGGAAGGCTCGCCGTCGCCGTGTCGGCGATGCGGATGGACGCCACGGCCGGTTCGGAGAGGTTGTTTTCCGCATCGCGGGCCACGACGCTGACCGTCACCGTCCTGCCGCCCTGTCCCTTCCCGGCGAGCAGGTACGTCGGCTCGGCCGAGGCGGGCCTGTCGGCACCGTCCTCCTTCCAGAAATACCGGGTGATCGGCGGGTTGCCGGGCGCCAGCGTCACGGGTTTCGCCGTGAGGGTGATCTGGCCGTCCTTGCCGATCTCGGCGATGCCGCCCGTGTCAAGCTCGACCTTGAGCTTCGGGCAGTCCGCCTCGCCTTTCACGGTCACCGATTTTTCGCCCTTGCGCTGGATTTTCAGGACGTCCTTCACAATGGTGACGTCGACGGCGGCCCGGATCGTTTTGCGCCCGGTGGTGCCGGGCGTCCAGCTTGTTTTCGCGCCCGACGGGTTCAGCCGTTCCTCGACCCGGCCCGACTCGTCCAGGATTTCATAGTTGATGAGGGCGCACTCGGGACACGGCTTGTTGTAGCCGACACCGAGGGGGATCTTCTGCGCCACGCACACCTCGTCGGCGACGGCCACGGAAATGGTCAGGTCCACGGCCTTCTCTCCCAGCTTGTCCAGGGCGGCCCGGTGGTCTTCGTAACAGCGCCGGTAGGCCTCGCTCGCCCGGTCGTTGACCGTCATGCAGAGCCGGGCCCGCGTCGGCAGCGCCAGGTCTTCCTCCGTGGGCTCGTTTCCCACGAGAGCCGTCACTTCCTTGCGCGCGGCCTCGACGGCCTGCTGGAGCCTGCCGAGCAGGCCCGCGGCTTCCTTTTCCGTCCTGTCGATCGACTCCGGGGTGCACTGGGGCGACAGCCCCTTGAGGAAATCCGCCTGCCAGCGTTTCGCGATGTCCTCGATCCCCTGGTTGGCCGCCTTGAGGCGCTTGTAGCCGTCCACGATCTTCTGGAAGCGCTCGGCGTCGCTTTTGATCGCATCGCCGCCGAGGGCGCCCACGGTGTACTTCACGAGAGGCGTCGTGCAGCCCAGCTCCTTCTCGATCGCCACGATCTGGGCGTAGCCGGTTCCCGTGTCCCAGGCCTTGAGTTTTTCGAGGCCGTCGATGACGCCCTTGAAGTACTCGAGCGTCACGGCGTCCACTTTCTTGAGGTAGATCTTGTAGAGCGCCTCGCCGTATCGCGAAAGGCCCGAGTACTGGTAGGGCCAGCCGGAGTTCATCCCCAGGATGCTCGTCTTGCCGGAGGAGACGGCGCTGTTGCCCAGCATCTCCTCGTACTGCAGGAGCGCGGGGTGCTGCCTGACCTGCGGGTAGAGGATCGAGGAGATCTTCGCGCACGAGTCGAGAAGCCTGTAGAGGCCCTCCTGCGACTTGGCGTCTTTTCCGACGGACAGATCGATGCGAGGCGGGCAGTCGTAGGAAAGCGCCGTCATCTTCCAGGCCGCCCCTTCCTTCTGAAACGTCGCGCCCTGGTAGAGCGCCTCCACCATCGCCTCGTAGCGCCATTGGTTCATGGTGCCTGCGCCCCACTCGGCCATGCTGGCCGCCATCCCGTAGAGGCCTTCCGGGACGGCCAGGGGCGGAAAGATCATGTAGACGACCTGGATGCCGGCATAGAGATAATTCCCCTGCATCCCGGCCTCCACGGCCCCCCCGGCGGGCACCCGGCGCCGGAAGATCTCGGTGGCGAGGTTGGAGAAGGAGTCGCTCCAGTCGGCCGCCGACATGACCGCGTCGTAATAGGCCATCCCCTCCTGGCCGAGGTTGAAGGCCTTGAACGCGGTGCTTTGCCCGATGCGGCCCAGGACACTCTCGTTGAGATCCCGGTTGATCCGGGCGATGTTGATGGGGAGCTTCAGCGTGACCCGGCCGTCCTTGAGCGAGATCTCGTCGCCCAGGGTGCGCAGCTTCTGCACGGTGGCGTTGTCCATGACGTCGAGCAGGTTGTTGAAGCCGTCGATCGCTTCGTCGGTCGTCTTGTGCAGTTTGACCATCTTCTCCCAGACCGAGGCGGTGTAGATCTTGAGCATGTTCGGGTTGTCGGCGGCCCGCTTCAGGAACTCGTCGATCTTCTTCATCTCCTCGGGCGGAAGCGCGAACGTGCGCTTGAAGTAGCTCTGCAGCTCGGTCATTTTCGCCCTTGCCGCCTCGGGAAAGGGAACGCCCGACTCCTCGAAGACCTTATACTCGTTCTGCAGGTCGTCGAGGAGCTGCTTGCGCTCGGCGTCGCGCTCCTGCCTGGTCTTGTTGCCCTCGCCGATGAGCTTCTCGCGGGCCCGGATGCCCTCGGCGATGTTGTGGCTGATCAGCTCCGTCGCCCGCCCGCCCAGCTTGTCGAGCGAGGCCTGCGGGTCCTTCGCCCACCCCTCGCCCAGGAGAGCCGTGGCGATTTGAATCGTCCTCTTGACCTTCTGTTCCGAGGTGTATCCTTTGTCCTGCTTCACCGTGGTGATCGCCTCGACGGCCTTGACGAACGCCGGGTCCTTGGGTTCCAGGGAGAACCCGGGCACCTTCTCGAGGAACTTTCCGTGGTCGGAGCAGCTGCGGTTGACGTACTTGGAGATCTTGACGATCTTCTCGAGGATGGAGAGCTTGCTGCGGATGGCATCGACGGTCACGTGCCTCAAAAACTCGAGGCTCACCCCGGGCTCCATGGACGCCTTCGGCTCCGGCCCCCCCTCGCCGAGGATCTGGTCGAGGATGTCCTCGCCTGTCCTCTTCTTGTATTCGGCGTTCTCGAGCACGGCGAGCATGACGATCTTCTCGTCCTCGGTCATGAGGGTCTTTTCGACCTCGCCGTTCACGTTCTTCAGCTTGTACATCTTGCCGCGGCGGATGGCGTCGATCTCGGCCCACTTGGCGCCGTAGTCGCCGATGTAGACCGATTCCGTCGCCGCGCGGTGGGCCGTTCCCAGCGCGTCGATGTCGACCATGTTGAGGTTGAACATCCGCTTGATCTCCTGCTCGAAGAGATCGCGCAGCTGTTTGGCGTCCTCCACGTCGACCATGATGATGGAGAAATCGATGTCCCCCTCGAAGCGCATGGCCGCCTTGGTCTCCGTGGCCCAGCCGCCCACGTCCATCTTCGCCCCCACGTAGGGCAGATCGGGGTGGAGCTCGACGTAGCGGGCGAGCGCCTTTTCCCAGGCCGCGTTGACGCCCTGCTGCCGGGCGTGCATCAGATCGCGCTCATAGGGGGCGAACTCCCGTTGCCAGTGCTCCTGGCTCTGCGTGATCGCATCGCGCGGGGACCTCTTCTCCTCGGCGATGAGCCGCTTGCGCTCCTGCTCGATCACATGGGCCTTGTAAGCGACGAGGTCCTTGACGGAAATCCCCTCGTTGCCCATGTTCTGGAAAAACCGGGTCGCGTCGATCCGCCCGGAGCGGAACTGCTCGAGCAGCAGCTTCGCCTTCTCGAGCTTCGGGTCCGTTTCCGTCTCCCCCCCCGACGGCGGCGGCTTGACCGTGCCTTCCCGGGTGATTGAAACCGTGGCCCTCTTACGCCAGCTGCCGATCCGGGCCTCGATCCAGCCCTCCCCGTCAAGGATGGCCTCGAATCGAGCCGCATCGTTGCCGGATTCGATGAGCCGGAGGCGGCCCCGGTCCCATGTCCAGCCGACCTTCGCCTTCTCCGCCGCATTCTCGATACGGGCTTCGAACTCCTGACCCGTGACCGCGGAGTCAGGCACGATCAGCGTCGGCGCCGCCCGGGCGGCAGGGGGAACCGGCATGAGGAGAGCTGCGAACAGAACGAGCAGGGCGGTCAGCCGCATCATCGTCGGACGCCTCTCCCCGAGTTGCCTCCCGTTCGCGAGGCCTCGTGTGTTTCCCGGTGATGTGCAGGCAGAGATCATCCTGTCGGTCTCCTTCTGATTGTTTTCTCGACATGACACGGCTTCGACGGCTCCGTCACTGCCTCGTGTAGCGCACGGAGACGCCGGTTCCCGAGGGCTGGTACGTGAAGGAGCGGTCGTTGCCGCTCACGCGGCCCGTCACCGTGTCGTATTTGTCGACGGGCTCGCTCCGCGTCGTCCCGTCCTTGAACTTGCACTGGCTCCCGCTCGGTCTCAGGGTCAGGGTCTGCCCCGAGAGGGTGTAGCTGCCCCGGATGGTGCACACGGCCGTGCCGGCCAGCGTATCGGGGCTCACGTCCATCGTGTAGGTGCCGTCGCGGTTGAATACGGTGGTGCTCACGTCGTCGACCTTGCCGCCTTCCATGGTTTCCGTTTTCCAGCGGCCGATGATGTTGATGGCCGCGGCCTGGACGGCCGTCGTAGCGCCTTCCGTCGTCACCGCCGCAGCGCCTCCCGAGCGGACAAAGGTGATCCCGCGCAGGCAGAATCCCGGGGCGGCATCGCCATGGTAGTATTTCTTGTCCGTGTCCCGGTGATCGAAGCGCAGCCCCGTGACCACGCTGCCCGCCGGCAGGCTGAACACGGCCATCCAGCGTGGCCCCCCGATGTTGGTCTCCTTCGGCCAGGCGTGGGTCGCGCCGCTCGTCTCGCTTCGGTTCCACTCCGAGGAGTGCACGCCGGCCTTGAGCTCGAAAGTCCGGTCGCCCGAGGTCGTGTGAACGGTCAGAACGGTCGTGGTCATCTTGTCCGGCACGTTGTGCGCGTTGTCGAGATTGCTCACCACGGCCACGGCGCTTGCCGGCACCCGCTGTGGCAGCGGGATGTCCAGCCGGAGCTTTTTCTCGTGGGTTGCCTTGAGACGGACCCACGAGCCGTCGTCCACCTCGATGTTCTTCACCTTGTGCGGCGAGCCCTTTTTCCCGCCGTAGGGGGTCAAATCCACGTGGTAATAGGCGGACGTCGTCACCGGGGAGCTTTCCGTCGAATCGCTCCCCGCCGTCACGACGGCCCCGGACGCGGTCCTCTTCGCCCACCAGGTATACTTCCCGGAGGAATTCTGCTGGGTGAAGGTCCCCTCGAGCCTGTCGCCGGAAAGGATGCCGGAGTAGCGCTGGGTCGCCCCGGAGATGGGCCTCGTGAACTCCAGCCTTCCCGTGCCCGGATCATGGGAGATGTTCGTCAGCTGCTCCCACTGCCGATGCGCATCGAGCCACAACCGCCCGGTCCATCCGCCTGCGCTTCGCTGGAGCTCCATCTTGCCCCGGTAGTTGTTGAAACTGACTTCCCACGTCCCGTCGACACCCCCGGGCACCACGGTCGGAGGCTTAACCCCTGCAAGCGATTTCTCCAGCGTGGAGATGTGCGCCGTTAGGGCCGGGTCGGGCCAGTAGGTCAGACTCTCCCTGTACTTGGCGATGGCCTGGGGGATCCGGTTCTGATTCTGCAAGGCCGTGCCCTCGCCCCGCAGGGCAGCGGCCCTGGCGTGCCGGGCCTCCAGGTCCGCCACGTACTTCTGCCGTGCGGCATCGGACCAATAGCCCAGGCTTTCCCTGAACTTCGCCAACGCCTCGCTGGGCCGCCCCTGGTTGAAGAGGGCCGTTCCCTCCTGCCACAGCCGGTCGGCCGCGGCCTTCTTCTGCCCCGCCTCGGCCTGTTTGCCCTCGAGCATCCGAACGTGCTCCTCCAGGGCCGGATCGGGCAGGAGCTTCAGGCTCTGCCGGTAGCTTGCAATCGCCTCGGCGATTTTACCGGCATTTTGCTTCGCCTCGCCGTCGGCGCGCCAGTTCTTCGCCCCGTTGATCCGGTTGCGCAGCTCCTGGGCATGGACGACGATCCACATCCGGTCGTTCTGGGGAACGGTCGGGTGGAAGGAAGCGATGGCCTTGTCGTAGACGGCCAGGGCCGCCGTGTACTTCGCTTCCTTCTCCAGGGCCTGGCCGTCGGCCCAGTACTTCTTCACCCACCGCTCGTGCTTGTAATATTCGACGGCGGAGATCGTCTTCTCGACGTTCTCCGCGTTGAAAGGCCGGTAAAGCGCAAGGCTCTTGCGGTACTTCGCCGCGGCCTCGTCGTACTTCGGCGAGGCCGACACGATGTCGGGATCCTTCGTGGCCTGCTGGTAGAGGGCATCGGCCTCGGCCATGAGCGTCCTGGACAGCCGGTACTGCTCCAGGGTTTTCTTCCGGCCCTCCAGCGCGCCTTCGAGCTCCTTGATCTTCTTCTCCACGTTCGCGTCGGGAATGTACTGGAGGCTCGCCCGGTATTGGTCGATGGCCTTCTGGATGTGCGACTGCATATCCACTTCGAGGTTCTCGCCCCACTGGCCGGAGCGGGACTGCACGGAGGAGAGCTGCGAGAGGTACGTGTTCTCCTCGCTGCGGGCCGCGTCGAGATGTTTCCGTCCCGCCGCCGTCCTGTCGTTGTCGGCCTTCGTCTTCCCGGCCCGCGCCACGATTTGCTCGCGCCACTTCCTGAGCTGCTCGTTGCTGGGCTGCAGGGCAATGGCCTCGTCGGCCGTCTTCAGCGTGTTGTTCAGCGCATCGACCGTCATGTACTCCTTGTCCTCGGCGGCCTTGCGCACCCAGGGGATCAGCTCCTGGAGCCGCTTGTTCTTCGTGAAGGCCTGGCTGCGAAGCTCCACGGCCTCCTTGTACTCCGGCTCCGTGCCGTTGTAGAGATTCTGCCCGTTGGCAAATCCCTCGTCGTACTGCTTCAGGGCCCCGGCGTAGTCGTAGCTCTTCACCTTCTGGCCGGCTTCCTTCAGGATCCCGATCTGCCGATCCTTCTGCGCCTTCCACTGCTTGGCCCAGTCCTCCTGCTGCTTGAGTTCCTTCTCCGCGTAGAGGTCGAGCTTCGTCGAGGCCCGCCACGCCGCCGCGATCTCGAGGGCCTTGCCAAAGTCCTTCTTCTCGTTGGCCGAACGAACCTCGTAGACCTTGTCCCGAACCTCGGCGTTGTACTTGTTCCAGCGGGTGCCCAGTTCCTGGTTTGCCTGCTGGACCGGCGGGTAATAGCTGTTGAGGTTCGAGGCGACGATCAGTTCCTTCTGGGCGTCGGCGAATTTGTTCTCGTCCATCAGCTTCTTTGCCTTGCCGATCTGCTGGTGGATCGTCTCCTTCTCCTTGCGAAGCTTCCCGGCCGTATCCGCCGCATCCTTGTTGGCCGGGTCGAGCTTGGCCGCCTCCTCGGCGTCCTTGATCGCCCCGTCGTAGTCGCCTTTGCGGACCTTCGCCTTCGCGCCGGCAAGCTTGTCGGTGACGTTCTTCTTGTACTCGTCCTTCTTCGTCCGGAGCAGCTTCTCCGTCTCGACGACGGGCGGGTACTTGGGGTGGAGATTCCGGGCCGGCGCAAACTCCTTCTCGGCCTGGTCGAAATGATTCTCCGCGACGAGTTTCTTCGTCTTTTCGAGCTGCTGGACGACCGCCTGCTTCTCGTTGCCCCATTTCTGCGCCAGGCTCTTCGCCTCGGCGTTCTTGGGGTCGAGGCCCGCGGCTTCATTGGCCAGGGCAATGGCCTCGTCGAGCTTGCCCTCGGTCACGAGTCCCTTGGCCTTCTGCAGCTTGTCGGTGGCTTCCTTGGCCTTCTTCGAGCCGTCCAGGTCCTTCTGCGAGACGCTGATCGTCACCGCACGGGAGGCCTCGCCGACGGGATCGCCGTCGCCGTTGGCGACCTTGAGCGCGACCGTATACGTCCCGGTCTCGCTGCAGTTCATCTTGATCTCGTCGCCCGCGCCGGGCGTGCCGCAGCTGCCCGCCGGATCGATACTCCAGCGGTACCGCGCGCCGGAGAGCACCGGGCTGACCGTTGCCTTCATGAACACGTCGTGGTGCACCGCGAACTGCTGATCGCCCACGTCCACGAGGCCGGGGCACTTCCCTCCCAGCTGCGTGTCGCACTTCCAGACCTTCGGCCTGGGGCCGAGGTAGCGGGGTTCGCCGAGGGTCACGGTGTAGCCCCTGGCGTTGACGGTGGCATCCGCCTGGCCGAGGTCGCTTCCGTCCTCCTTGGCCTTGGCGTGGACGGTGACGGTCACGGGTTTCACGTTCTTCGGCTTGAAGGAGTAGGAACGCTGGTTGGGGATGTTGGGCTCGGGGCCGGCATTGGCCGCGTCTCCCTTGATCTCCCACCAGAAGGTGATGAGGTCGTTGCTCATGGCGGGCTCCTCGTGCACGGTGAGGACCACCTTCTCGCCGATGAGGGGCTCCTTTTTGCTGACGCTCAGCTTGAGCTTCGGGCTGACCGCCTCGATGGGGATCTGTTCCGACTCGCCGACGGTCATCTTGCGGCCGTCGACCTCCTTGAGGACGGACACCCAGACGGGGGTTGTGCCCGTCTTCTTGAAGGTGGCCGTGTTCCGCGACTGCGAGCCGCCCTTCGTTTCGTAGGCCGGGTTCTTCGGGTCGCCGAACAGCGCGTCGGGGTTTCGCTCCCAGATGTACGAGAAGCTCCCCGATGCCGGCTTGTCGCCCGAGAAGACCTCGGCCAGGAACGTGGCCTTGCCGCCGATGGGAATGGTGCTCTCCTTCGGGGTCTCCTTGGTCAGCTTCACCCGCAGCGCCGTGCACTTCACCTCGAGAGAGGCCGAGGCGCTCTCGCCGTCCATGTCCGTCACGGTGACGCTCGCCGTGCAGGGCTTGCAGTCCCTCGAGTTCAAGACCTTTGCCCGATCGTTCTTGGCATCCTGCGCGCAGCCGCCCCAGCTCCAGCCGTAGCCGCCGGAACCCTCCGTCGTCTCCGCCGTCAGCTCGACGATGTCCCCGAAATCGGCGGGGTTCTTGGAGGCCTTGATCGCGACTTTGAGGGGCTTCTTGTACTTCTTGTTTTCGTCCTTGCGCATCTTATCGGCCTTGGCCGGATCGTAGCTTCCCTTTCCGAAAGCGCCCTCCCAGCAGCCCTTCGCGCAGTCGTTCGGTCCGACGAAGAAGTGCCTTCTGGTGCAGCCCCAGGCGCCCGCCCCCCCGAAGCAGGGGCCGCTGCTCTTGCATTCCGGCACGGACTTGCCCTCGGGGTCGTACCAGACGCCGATGTGGCCCGCCCACCCGGAGGAGCAACGGCAGAGGCAGTTGAAGTACTGGTGGCGCTTTTCCTCCTCCGTCGGGGGCGGCGTGCATCCCCGCTCCAGTTCGGGCTTGTAGCGTTCGACGCAGCCCGCCGGCGATTTCGCCTTCACGGTTCGGGACTGCTTCTTCGTCGCCCGGACGCACTCGCCCCAGTCGGTGTACTCGAACGAGCAGGATGCGGCGAGCTTGGCGTCGTCCTTCTTGCCGTTTCCCTTGTCGTCCTTCTTGTCGTCCTTGGGCTTATTGACCGTGAGCCGGTGGGTCGCGCTCGCCGACACTTTCTTGCCTGCGATCTCCCGGGTGACCGTGACGGTGATGTTCATCACCGTCTCTTCCACGGGGGAGAACCACCACGTCGCGCCGCTGCTCTTAACGGCCCGGTCGACGGCCCACTCGATCCGGGCGTCTTTCAGCACATCGTCCGCAGGCTTGCCCTGCCGCTTCGCGGCGATCTTCAGGGTGACGTCCTTCATCGCCTCCACTTCGGTCGGCCCCTCGATGGAGACCTGGAAGGAGCCGCCGTAGGCCTCCCGCAGCGCGGCGAACTTCTCGGCGTAGCCGCGGGCCAGTGTCCAGTAACGGTCCAGCACGGGTGTGAAGTCCGGCGGACTGCCCAATGGCGTTTTGTGCTTCATGTCGAGCTGCCGCTTCAGCTCCGCGCGGGCGCGGTCGGCAAATGCCGACGGGGTCTCCTTCTCGCCCGGTCCGCCGGTCCACAGGGAGACCATGCCGTAGGTGATTCCCGACGTGAGCTCGATGATGCGCGCGGTGTAGAGATACTGCAGGAGGATGCCCTCCGCCTCCGCGTCCAGCGGGTTCGGCGCGCGGGACTGTCCCTTGAAGTTGAACAGGATCGCCGAGACGTCTTTGGAGGTCGCCGTGATGACTTCCTGGCTCACCCGGGCGATTTCCGCGTCCCTGGCGGGTTCCACGGCAAGGGGCGGCGTGCCGCGCATGAAGCGATCCAGGTCGGACTGCGGGACGCCGTAGCCGCCGGCCAGACCGGCGAGGAAGCGCCGGGTCGTGTTGACCTGCCGGTAGCTCTTGAGCCACGTGTCGGCGAGCATCGCGATCTGTTCCTTGGCCTTTGCGGTCTGGCTCGCGGGGCCCTCCGGCTTTTTCAGCTCGTCGGTGCCGACCTTCACGCCCTCCTGCTTGCGCAGCGCTTCCTGGAAGGCTGCAAGCAATTCCTCCTTGATGCCGAGTTCCTCGCCGATGGCGAGAAGCTCCTTCAGGATCTCGTCCAGCAGGCCCAGCTCGACAATCTTGCGGGCGCGCTTCTCCTCCTCGAAAGAGAGGATGATGGCCTCGGCCAGCTGCGCGATCACCGCGTCCTGGAGCTTCGCGCGCTGGGCGAGCATGGCGTTCACGATTCGGACGATGTTCTCCCCCGACTTGCCCTCGGCCTGCAGCCGCTCCGCTTCGCCCGGTTTGAACGCGTTGTTGATGAGGTCAAGCTGGATGCCGCTCTTGCTCTCGGCCCAGGCATACCGGCAGTATGCGGGGGGCTTATGCATATAGGGGACAAGCCGGTCGCAGTTGAACTTCTGCAGCTCCGCCAGCGCGTTGCCCAGCGCGGCGTTCTCCCGGAAGAGCTTGTGGTCGCCGTCCTCGATCATGGCGCGGAATGTCTTGGCCACGCCGCCCGGCAGGTAGAGCGCCTGGAGTCCCGACATCTTCTTCGGCTGCGAAAGGGGGATCTCCGAGCGCGTGTCCGAGGCGAGGATGCGGATGTACTCGGCGAGGCTCCGCTGGCCCTCCCGGCCGTAGGTATCCAGTTCCGTGTGGAGGGCGATCCAGGTGTAGCGGATGGCGTCGCGGTTTTCCGCCCAGTCCTTCGGCTCCGTACCCGGCTCGGGCTTGAAGCTCGAGGCCTGGAACATGGCTTCCAGCTCATTCTGGAAAAGCGCCTGCTTGGCGCCCGCAACGATGCGGCCGCCCATCGACTCCACCAGCATGGGGAGCATGGCGGGCGGGCAGATGTAGCAGGCCATGACGTAGGTGAGCTGCCGGGGATCGCCCTGGAGGCTCGCGTGGTAGACCATGGGCACGAGATAGAGGTGAGGGACCACCAGCATGGCCACCACCCCGCCCGTGGAGGTGAGCTTTTGCACCTCCGTGGTCGTGTTGTCGCGCCAGATGTCCGTGAGTTGCCAGAGCAGGTCGAGCATCATGAGGGCGTTGACGGGCTGATTCAGCTGTGTCCAGACCGTCTCGGCCACCAGCTTGGAGGGGCTTGCAAAGGCGATGTCGGTGATGGCCGGCGGGCGCGTGGAGGCAAAGGCCCACTCGGGAATCCTGTTGAGGAGGGCCTCGCCGATCGGCGTTTCCCCCAGGAGCTTGCGGACGTTCTCGCGGGTGTTGACGGGTTCGTTGAACATCTCCCAGACGCGCCGGATCTTCGTGCCGAAGCCCTCCAGCGCCGCCGACCGCTCGTTGGAGATGCGGTTGAGCTCCTTCACGGAGTCGAGGGCCTCGTTGGCCCACTGGATCGCCTCCGCGGGCACGTTCTTCTTCTTGCTGTAATGGTCGAGCAGCGCCCGCAGGTCCGACTCGTACTGCTGCAGCAGTCGCGCCCGTTCTGCCGGGGGCCGGCCCATGACGTCGAGCACGAATTCGCGGTGGGCGACCTGCGCCTGGCGACGCATGATCTTGACGGCGTTCTCGACGAACGCCGACTCCCCGCCGGCTTGGGCCATCACCCGGCCCTCGGCCGCCTTCATGTCGTTGAGCGCGTTCTGCGATTCCGTAACGGCCCTATCGTAGGCTGCGATGTCTGCGGCGCTCCAGTCGCGGCCCTTCAGCCGTTTCAGCAGGTTCACCCGCCTTTCGGCCGCCTCGGCGTAGGTGATCTTCGCGCGGTCGAGGGTGGCGCAGTCGCGCATGAACCCCAGCTCCGTTTCGGAGAAGAACTCACGCCACGGCATCTTTGCGCCGTCCATCGCATTGATAAAGACGTTGTTGGCGCGGGCCACCTGCTTGGCCACCTTGGTGCGCTGCTCCAGTGCAGTGGTCGCTTCAGCCACCTCCGAGACGTGGCAGGTGAAGTCGATGACCCCGGCGGCTGCCTGGCCGGTGCCGTACCGTGTGCCCGAAAGCCAGACTTTCCAGACTTCGCCCACGCGCGGGTCTTCCATGAGGATCTGGCGGATCTGCTCGCTGGTCAGGTTTTCGCGGAGCCTGCCGTTCTCGAAGAGACCGGGATAGTACTTGTTGAGAAGCCGAAGCTGCGTCTCGGCAAAGAGGGCGCCGGGGGTGGCCGTGATGTTGACGGACCGTCCCGTCACCGGATCGATGAGGTAGAGCCGCGTCATGGACTGGCGGATGGCCCACTGCTTGCCCGCGGAGGTCACGTAGACGTCCGCCCTTCCTTCCCAGCCGTAGCCGTTGAGGACGATGCCCAGGCCTGTGGGCCCCGTGCCCAGCTTCGCCCGCATCCGTTTGCTCACGTCCTGGATGATGCCCTTCTCATTCGTGGGGCTGGTGTCGTTCAGTTCCGTGCCGAAGAAGGAGGCGTCGAAGTCGCCGTCGAAGGTGAGTTGCGTCTCGGGCTTGATGGGCCACTTGCCGCTGTAGCCGTAGCCGTGGATGGAGCCGAGGGTTTTGCCCCCAGCGCGGGTCTGGATGGTCTCGACGATGGTGCCGTCTAGGGTCTGCTGGACCGTGTGCATGAGAAGGTTCTCCGCGCGCCGGCAGCCTTCGTTCCACTCCGCCTGGGGAGTGGCCCGTTTGACTTGCTTGAGGACCTCGATCGCGTTCTCGTTGCCCGAGGTGCTCTGGACCATCTCGAAGAACGCCTTGGCCGTCGCCTCCGCCTTCGCCGGAGTGCTGAAGCTCTCGGGCATGCCGTTCAACGCCTTCAGGGCTTGGAGGACCTGCGGATTCTGGGCAGATGCGGGCGATGCGGAAACGATCAGGATCAGGGCGGCGATAACCGTAATGAGGCGGCGCATGGGAACCTCCGACAGCGTGGGTGAGTTGTGATTCGATTCGTTTTTCGGCAACGTTATTCACACGGCCGCGAGGGCCGATAGGCTATTCGTTTACGCTTCCGGCAGCCGGACCATCTCGAAACCCATGCTGCGCACTTCCCTCACGTCGTCCACTTCCGTCACGCCGGCCTTCTTCAGCGCACCGACGATCCTGTCGGCGCCCAGTGTGTCCGTCCCGAGCTGGTCGGTGATGCTGATGAAGAGGTCCTTGCCGTTTTTCAGGCGGATGGCGAGGCTTCCCCACTGGGCCGAGCTGATCATCATGGCCCGTCCCGTGGCCCCGATCCGCGCACTGCCCTTTCCGGAAAGCGCCGCGACCCACGACAGGATGATGAGCCACTTCGGCGGCTTGATCAGGACGGGCTGGAAGAAGTCCATTTCGGCGAAGGGGAAGTCCCGCTCGCCCCGGGGGCCCCAGATGCGAAGACGATCCTCCAGGGGGAGCAGGGCGAAGGAGGAATACCACTCGGCCAGCCACACGAGGACAAGGCCGATGAAAGCAATGGGCCAGAAGAAGAACAGGAGGGGCCATCCCACGGTGAAGGCCTGAATGGCGCCCCCGGTGATGAAGAAGGGGAAGGAAAAGAACGGGACCGTGAGGATCAGGGCCGCCACGTCGCACAGCACGACTCGCCAGCGCTTGTAGGCGAGCGCTTCGGATGGCCGCTTCGGCCAGGGAAGCAAGATATAGACGACAATCCCGGCCGCGGCGACCCAGGGGCTCCATGTCCGGCCGGGGTAGAGGAAGTCCGCCGGGGGAGTGGGGTAGTTCGTGAACCCGCTGCCGAGGTGGAAATCGTCGTCGGAGTAGGCGCGGTACTGCGCCTTCAGGTAGACGGTTTTTTCCGCCGTCCCCAGGCGCAGGAAGACCTCGTCGCCGGGTTTCTGGAAAAGCGAGGCAAGCTGGTTGACGGGGGCCTCCGACGGCCTGAAGAAAAGGACGCCGATGGGATACTTGTCCGAGGGAAGCCGCCCCTGCCAATCCTTTGCGAGGGTCCCCGGGTCGCGGGCGCCGGCAGCCTGTTGGGCCGTCGTCTCCCACCCCCTGCCCGTGACGTCGAACAGCCTGCCTTTCGTTGCCTCGGCGATGTAATCATGCAGGGGAAGGCCGGCCAGGCGGGTGGTCCTCTCCGTCATGAGGCGGACGCCCATGTAGGACCCCTCTTTTTTTTGCTGGGCTGCAAAATCGACAGTCTGGACGATGACGACAGGCGACAGGTCGGCATAGAGGAAAACAAGGACGGCTGCGAGAAAGGAGGAAAGCAGGATGACCCGGCGCCACAGTTCCATGAATGCGATGTCACCTCGATAGGGTCAGGGGCGGCAGGCCGCCTTGTAGTCGATAACCGTTGCCGTCACGCGGCCCACGACCCGTCCCAGCGGCACGATGGAAAGCCAGCCGGGCCCCTCGACGAGTTTGATGTGCGTCGCGTCCACCCCCACCTGGTCGAAGGTGGGGTCCACGGACACCCAGCCGCCCGCATCGCTCTCCGCCCAGGCGTGGTAGAGAAATCCCACGCCGTCCAGGTAGACGAGCCCGCCCGCCATGCGGGTCGGGATCCCGACGGCCCTGGCAAGGGCCGTGTAGAGCATCGTGTGGGCCTGGCACTCGCCCCTCTTCGTACGGAGCACCTCGAGAGCCGAGAAGCTGTCCACGGGCTCATCCTTCACGGTGTCGGCCACCCACGAGGCGAGCTTGCGCACCTTGGCCAGGGGTTCGGGAATGCCCTTCGTCACCTCCCGCGCCGTGTTGACGATCTCCGGGTGGTCGCTTTCCACCTGGCTTGCCGGCAGGAGCCACCGGTAGCTGTCCACATTGTACTGGGGGCCGGATATCTTCGCCGGCGAGCCGGGACTGCGGCGGATGCGGTATGTCACTGCCGCGCCGTCACCTCTGCCCTGCGATGCCTCCTGGCCTGGGCCCTGCAGCAGCGGCAGTTCCCCGGCAATACCCGTCAGGGAGACATCCAGCAGCGTTGCCTCCCGGGGACAGGCGAGGGGCTTCTCGGTCTTGATGACGCTGAAATCGAGGATGAGATCCTTCTTGTTGAGGCTTGCCTCGGAAAGATAGCGACGGGCCTCGTTCTCCGTCTCCCGGTGGGTGATGAGGACCCCTTTCATCCCCAGTTCGAAGACCGCCTCGCCCTTGCGGTTGATCCAGGTCTCCACGTCGTGGCCCATCATGGAGGTGTTCACCTTCCAGGAGGGCTCGACGCCGAGGGACCGGCTGCTTTCGAACCCGGCAACGGTCTGCGACACGGCCGTAACGGACTGGGTCTGCGGGTCGTAGACGTCATACCGGTATTTCAGACCGGCGGCCAGGCCGTTGAGAACGGGGTAGAGATTGATCGCCGCAGCCGGGTAGAGGGGTTCCCGCAATTTCGTTTCCGCCTGCTTGACCTCGGAGCCCGTTCTCTGGACGGTGTGGAGAACCCCTTCCCGCACGTGTCCCTCGATCCGCAGGGTTTTGCCGTCCAGGACCATCTCGTGCCGCAGGGACAGGGACTGCAGGTCGGCCCGGACTCGGTCCTCGCTCTTCATGGAGATCGCCTTGCTGAGGCCGAGGAAGCGGATGCGCAGGTGTGCCTCCGACTCGAGGCGGTAGAGCCCCTCTTCGGGAAGGGGCACGATCCTCAGGCGGGAGAAGCCGACTTTCTCGCCGTTGAACACGATCCCCGCCCAGAGCTCATTCCAGGAAAGCTTGTCCAGGCCCCTGACGGTGAGGGGTTCGGGGGGCGTCCGGATGGGGTCGAAATAGGTGGGGGAGCAGGAACAAAAGACAAAAAGGCATAAAAACAGAACTAGGACAGACTGGGTCCGCTCGCGTCGATACATCTTTCCTCCCGCCGGGTTTGATCAGGTGAAAACCATGCAAACTTCGGTCCCGGCGGCCTCCCCCCTGAAGCCGGATCGATGGGTAGCTTGAGACGGTACAGACTATAGGAAAGTCGGGGGGACTGTCAATCGGTAAAACGGATGAAAGATGAAGACAATCGGGCGGATAAATATGATGTTCCCCTACCGGGGCAACGGAACGGCACTCTCCCTTCGGCGATGCGTCCGATCTGGCATAATTCGTGGAAATGGGATAGGGATAAGGGAACGCGTAAGAATCAAGAACGGAAACGGATGAAACCTGTCCACATCCTCGGGATATCCGCCTACTATCATGACAGCGCCGCTTGCCTCCTTCGTGACGGGGAAATCGTCGCGGCAGCCCAGGAAGAGCGTTTCACGCGCGTCAAGCACGACCCCTCCTTCCCCTCCTGCGCCGTTTCCTTCTGCCTGCGCGAAGGGGGCCTCGCCCCCGGGGATCTGGACGCCGTGGCGTTCTACGAGAAGCCCTTCCTGAAGTTCGAGCGCCTCCTGCAGACCTACCTGGCCTTCGCCCCCTCGGGGCTCCGGTCCTTCATCACGGCCATGCCTCTCTGGATCCGGCAGAAGCTCTGGATGAGGGACAACATCCGGAAGGAGTTGGGCTTCGCGGGCACGGTCGTGTTCCCCGAGCACCACGAGTCCCACGCTGCGTCGGCCTTTTTCCCATCCCCGTTCCGGGAGGCGGCTTTCCTGACCATCGACGGCGTGGGCGAGTGGACGACGACGAGCTGGGGCATCGGCCGCGACAACGGGGTGGAGATCCTCGCCGAGCTGCAGTTCCCGCACTCGCTGGGCCTGCTCTACTCGGCCTTCACCTACTACACGGGGTTCAAGGTCAACTCCGGCGAGTACAAGGTCATGGGGCTTGCCCCCTACGGGGAGCCGAAGTACCGGGACCTGATTCTCACGGAGCTGATGGACCTCAAGGAGGACGGTTCGTTCCGCCTCAACATGGACTACTTCGACTACTGCACGGGCTTCACCATGACCGGCGGCCGTTTCGACCGCCTCTTCGGCGGGCCGCCCCGCAAGCCCGAGTCCCCGCTGACGCAGCGGGACATGGACCTCGCCCGGTCCGTCCAGGACGTGACGGAGGAGGTCATGCTGCGGATGGCCCGCACGATCCGCCGCGAGACGGGGCTAAAGAACCTCTGCCTGGCCGGGGGCGTGGCGCTCAATTGCGTGGGCAACGGGAAAATCCTTCGCGAGGGGACCTTCGAGAAACTCTGGATTCAGCCTGCCGCCGGCGATGCCGGCGGCGCCGTGGGCGCGGCCCTCTTCACGTGGCACCAGGTCCTGGGCAACGCGCGCGAGGCGCGGGAACAGGCGGACCGGATGCGGGGCGCCTGCCTCGGCCCGGCCTGGAACCGCGACGGACTCCTGACGTATCTGCAGAAAAACGGGGTTGCCTTCACCGAGCTCACCGAGCAGGAACTGCCCGGGGCGGTTGCCGACCTCATCGCCGCGGAAAAGGTGATCGGCTGGTTTCAGGGCCGCATGGAGTTCGGGCCCCGCGCCCTCGGGAGCCGCTCCATCCTCGGCGATGCCCGCTCGCCGAAGATGCAGGAAGTGATGAACCTGAAGATCAAGTTCCGCGAGAGCTTCCGGCCCTTCGCCCCCACGGTGCTGCGGGAAAAGGTGTCGGAGTACTTCGAGCTCGACCGGGAGAGTCCCTACATGCTCCTCGTGGCGCCCGTACGGAAGGAGATCTGCCGGGAGATGTCCCGGGAAGAGCGGGACCGCTTCGGGCTCGACAAGCTCCACGTGGTGCGCTCCTGCGTGCCGGCAATCACCCACGTGGACTACTCGGCTCGCGTCCAGACCGTGGACCGGGAGGTCAACCCGCTCTTTCACAAGACGATCGAGGCGCTGAACGAGAGGCACGGCTGCCCGCTCGTGATCAACACGTCCTTCAACGTCCGGGGCGAGCCCATCGTATGCAGCCCCGAGGACGCGTATCGGTGCTTCATGCGCACCGACATGGACTACCTCGTGATGGGGCCCTTTCTGCTGGACAAGACGCAGCAGAAGCCGCTCGCGGAGGACGTGGACTGGAAGAAGCAGTTCGAACTGGATTGACGGACGGGCAGTTGCCCGTTCATTTCCACGAAATGAGGAAGTTGCGAGGTTGAGAAGCTGAGAAGTTTGGGTGTGCCGGCGGCTCATGGCAGGCTTGCGGCGCCTCCGAACTTCAAAATTTCCCTGCTTCTTAACTTCCGTTTTCGCCGGTGCAGGGGATGCTTTTCAAAGACGACATAAAAAAAATCCCAATGGACCGCAGGGCCCTGCGCAACTTCGGTCTGCTCATGGCCCTCGTGCTGCTGCTTGCCGGCGGCTGGCTCTGGTGGAAGGGGGCGTCCTCCTGGGCTTGGGCGGCGGGGGGGGCGGCGCTTCTTGCCGGATGCGGCCTTGCCGTTCCGGCGGTCCTCAAGCCGGTCTACCGGGCATGGATGATCTTCGCCGTGATCCTGGGATGGGCCATGACGCGGGTGATCCTCACGGGGGTCTTCTATCTCGTCGTAACGCCAATCGCCCTCCTGGGACGGGCTTTCGGGGAACAGTTCCTGCATTTGAAAGCGTCGCCGCGATCGACAAGTTACTGGGTCCGCAGGACCGGGCCTCCGCGGCAGAAGAGCGATTACGAAAGGCAGTTCTGAATGAGCGTATTCACCGGCCTCTCCGAAATCTGGGCCTTCCTCCGCGCCCGCAAGAAGTGGTGGCTTGCCCCGATCGTGCTCGTCCTCATGCTCCTCGGGGCGCTCATCGTCCTCACCGAGGGCTCCGCCATCGCCCCGTTCATTTACACCTTGTTCTAGGGGGTAGGGAAAGCCAAAGAGCCGACAGCCTGCAGCCGACAGTGAACAGCCAAGAGATCATTGTCCGGGCTGTAGGCTGTAGACTGTATGCTGTCGGCTTCGAAATGCCGCTGCGCAGCAAGACCGGGTCGGAGTTCTCCAACCTTCTCACCTTCTCACCTTCTCACCTTCTACATTTCCGAGGTGCGTGAGCGCAGCCGGGAAGCTCTGCCCCATGATCGTCTCGAACCGGCGGCTCGTCGCGGCGAGGCAATCGAGATCGATCCCGGTCCGGATTCCCATCTCGTGAAGCATGGCAACGGTGTCCTCCGTGGCGATGTTGCCCCTTGCGCCCGGGATGAAGGGACAACCGCCGAGGCCGCCCAGGGACGTGTCGAAGAGCGCCACACCCTGCCTGAGCGCCGCATAGACGTTCGCGAGACCCAGACCGCGGGTGTTGTGCAGGTGAAGCGAAAGACCCGTTCCGCCGACCGCCTCCCGCACGCGGGACAGGACTCTCTCCATCTGAACCGGGTTTGCAAGGCCCGATGAATCGGCCAGACAGATTTCATCGGGTGCCTTTTTCAGGAAGGCACGGACAAGCGACAGGACCCGCCCCGCGGGCACGCCGCCCTCGTAGGCGCATCCGAATGCGTTCATGACGCCGGCCCTGACCTTCATGCCTGCATCCTGAGCCCGGCCGATAAGCCGCAGGGCCTCTTTCAGGGCCTCGGCGACGGGCTTGTTGCTGTTCTTCCGGCTGTGCGTCTCGCTGGCCGATACGAAGATTCCCACGTGGGGGACCCGGCAGCGGATGGCCCTTTCCAGGCCGCCCTCGCTGAGGACGAGGGCCGAGTAGAGGAGGCCCCGCCTTCGTTCGATCCGTTCCCAGAGCGCCTCGGCATCGGCCATCTGCGGGACGAGCCTGGGGTTGACAAAAGAGGAGACCTCGATGCGCCGGACCCCGCCTGCAACCAGTTCGCCGATCAGTCGCAGCTTCTCCTCCATCGAAACGATCCTCTTTTCGTTCTGGATGCCGTCGCGCAGGACAACCTCGTGGATCTCGACCTTTTTCGGCAGTTTGTGATTCATGTCCGATTCCCTGATATGAAACTCGACAGATTCATCAACGGTAAGATTGCAGACAACAGGTTACAGACGACAGGTGAATAATGAAAGAAAAATAACGTTACATGTTAAAGATTGCCGTTACTTGTAACTCGTCTTCCCTGGCATGAAACTCTTATTCCGCCCCTAGACCCCATCCCCGATACCCTATACCCCTTCTTCATCGTGCAGACAAAGAAATGCCGAACCAACCACGAAAGTCGGCTCGGCATTTCTTTGCATTTCGAGGCGCGTTTAGCCAAGAACCACGAGAACCTGGCTCGTGTTGACCTTGTCGCCTTCCTTGACCTTGATCTCCTTCACGGTGCCGTTTCCGGGGGCCACGATGGGGTTTTCCATCTTCATGGCCTCGAGGATGATGAGCTCCTCGTCTTCCTTCACGGCATCGCCCACCTTAACAATGATCTCCTTGATCGTCCCGGGCATGGGGGCTACGACATCTGCCATTTCACAATCCTCCTCTTATCTCGGTAGGTAAAAGTCGTCACGGTTCCGGGGAACCGTGACGGGTTCTAGCAGAAAATGTGCGGCAGGGGAAGAAAAAATCTTCCCCTGCCCACTCATGAGCGGTTTACTTCTTCCAGGCTTCCGGCCCCCAGGGCTTCGGCAGTACCGCCTTCTCGG
>CAZPCN010000025.1:0-34758 GCA_964585095.1 uncultured Syntrophaceae bacterium
GCCACCACCGCGAGAACCAGGATTTTCTTCATGGCGAGCCTCCGTGATCGGGATGACGGAAGAGTACCAGAATCGCAGGCAATGCAAAACAAAAAAATCCGCCGCCGGCCGGGCACAAACAGATTGACAGGTATCGGCAGATGTGGCACGAAAAAGAAAACCATGCCATTGGAGTTGCCGTGTCCGAGATCATCCGCTTCGGCGTGTCCCTCGAGAAAGGTCTGCTTCAGCGCTTCGACCGCATGATCCGGGGAAAGAAATACACGAACCGCTCCGAGGTCCTGCGGGATCTCATCCGGAAAGAGCTCGTCGAGATCGAGAGGGATGAGGATCGGGATGCGGCCGGGGCGATCACCTACATCTACGACCACCACCGGCGGGAGCTGATGAATCGTCTGACGGGTCTTCAGCACGACTACCAGCAAATCATCATCTCGACGCAGCACATCCACCTGGACCACGATCACTGCCTGGAGATCGTGGCGGTGAGGGGCCGGCTGAAGGGTATCAGGCAACTGGCAGACGCTCTCAAAGCCGTGAAGGGGGTTCGCCACGGGAGCCTGAGCATAACGAGCCTGGGCCGGGAAATGGTCTGATTGCTCCACCATGTTTTTTTGATCGTAAGTGGCACGAAAACAATATTCGTAATACAGCGCATGATCGATGCGCTCCCATTCGGGGTTCTCATAATGAAGCGAAACATCTGTATCGCATTGATCGTGTCGGTTCTGTCCTTTCTCTGCCCGGTGGTGTCTTCGGCCGCGGACCGGGAAGGGCGGCAGCCCGTCCGGATGGAGGAGGTTGTCGTGACGGCCTCGCCCATTACGGAAGGCAACCAGGTCAACCGTCTGGGGAGCCAGGTCACCACCGTGACGGAGGACCAGATCGGCGATCTCAACGCGCAGGATTTTCAATCGGCCGTTCGCATGGTCCCCGGCGTGATCATCTCCCGCCAGAATCCCGTCGGGAGCTTCGGCGGGGGCGACGGCGGGGCGATCTACATCCGCGGCATGGGAAGCTCGAGGCCGGGAGGCGAGATCCAGACGGCCGTCGACGGCATCCCGAAGGTCGTCGGCGTCTGGACCCACCCCCTCATGGACATCATGAGCGTCGACCAGGCCCAGCGGATTGACATCTACAAGGGCGCGCAGCCCGTCCTGTTCGGCAACGGCGCCTACGGGGTCGTGAACGTGGTCACGAAGCGGCAGGCGCAAGAGGGATTCACCACGAGCGTCCGGGCCGGTTACGGATCCTACTCCACCTTCATCGAGGGCGTCGAGCACGGGGGCAAGGTCGGGAACACCGATTATTACGTCCTCCAGAGCTTCCGCTCGTCCAGCGGTCACAGGGATTTCTCCAGCGGGGAGCTGCAGGAATACTTCGCCCGGGTCGGTCATCAGGTCAATCCGTCCTGGTACTTGAGCCTCACGGCGAACGCAACGAACAATTTCGCCGAGGACCCCGGGCCTGAAGGAAATCCCGCGGCCCGCCAGGGCACCTACCGGTCAAACGACGAAATGACGGTGCTCACCCTCGCCCACCAATACGCCTCGACGAAGGGGACGCTGAAGCTCTACTGGAACCGGGGCACGGGCGACTGGCAGGACCAGCGCGATCCGGCGGGTTTCTACTACGACACCGCGACGGACTGGGACAATTACGGCGCCCGGCTGCAGGAGACCGTCACCCCCTGGAAAAACGGCGAGATTTTCGGCGGCATCGACCTGGATTTCATCGGCGGCAAAGTCACCGTCGACAGGGATGCGCCCCGGGCGGACGGCACGTTCCCCCGGGAGACGTTCCGCATCCTGTCGCCCTACGTGGCCCTGAGCCACCTCTTCGGGGAAAAGAGCGGCTGGTATGCGATCCCCTCGGCCGGGGTCCGCTGGTTCTCCCACAGCGACTTCGACGCCGAGTGGGGCCCTCAGGCGGGATTCATCCTGGGCTATGGACCGACGGAATTTCACGCCTCCTATGCCAGGGGCGTCAACTATCCCGGCGTCTACGCCGTGGCGAACTCGAACCTCTTCTGGGGTGGTAACACAAGGTGGAAGGATCTGGACGCGGAGACGGTGGACCATTACGAGGCAGGCCTGAGCCACACGATCGGGAAAAATTTCCGCGCCGACGTCACGTATTTTACCGACGACGGGAGCCATCGCATGATCCTGGTGACCTCACCGGCACCCCCTCGCTACGAAAACATCGGAGACTTCAGGACCCGGGGCGTCGAGGTTACGGTCACCTGGAACCCTCTCGACGTCCTCTCCCTCTTCGCCGGCGTCACGCACCTCTTCGATCAATCGCCGGACAATCTTCCCTATGCCCCCGATTGGTCAGCCAGCGCAGGGTTCAATTACCGGTTCTTCAGAAACTTCAAGCTCAGCGCCGACGCGCTGTACGTGGACAATCAGTATACGGCCAACAACCGGACCGCCGGCTACGGGGGGAGCAGCATCGCGGCCGTCGGCGCGTATTTTCTCGTCAATGCGAAACTGGGATGGGAGTTCAGTGTCAAGACGCTCGGGGCGAAAGGCGAGTTCTATATCGCCGGAGAGAACCTGACCGACGAGAGTTACGCCTTCAAGAAGGACTACCCCATGCCGGGGATCACGGGCATGGCCGGAGTGAACCTGAAATTCTGAACAGGGAGCAGGGAAATGAGGCAGCCCTTCGTGTTCACGCTTCCGGGCGACGGCAACGGGTCCCTTTCGATCATGAAGCCGCCCCGGACGTCCACCCTCCGTTCCGGTCTCGTGCGGCTCGATCCGGGCTGCGACGTGGGCCCTCACTCCACGACGGAAAACGAGGAGATGATCGTCGTCCTGGAAGGGCGGGGGGCGCTCGAGTGCGAGGGCTGCGGGAACCTGGACATTGCCGGGGGGCAGATCGCCTACGTGCCCCCCCACACGTGTCACAATGTCTGCAACCGCGGCTCGGCGACGCTGACCTACATCTACGTCGTCACCCGGGCGGCACTGGACTGAGTCCTGCGCGGGCGCCGATCGCCTTGGTCACTTCTTGAAGTTCGCCTTCATGTACTCCACGACGGCCTTCGTCTCCTCGGGGGAGAGCGGGATGGCGGGCATGCGTCCCTTGCCCTCGACGATCGCCTTGGAGATGGCCGCGTCGTCGCTGGCCTTCCAGAAATCGGCGCCGAAGGGGGCGATCTGCATGATGACGCCCTTGCCGTCGCCGTCGGCGCCGTGGCACAGGGCGCAGCGGTTGTTGTAGATCTGCTTGCCGTCCTGGGCGACGGCAGGGGCCGCGAGAACAAAACAGAGGAGAATCCCGAGAATCGCCGCGATGGCGGAAGATGCGAATGTCCTTCTCACCGACATGATGTCCTCCCTTGTGGATGGATTTGAACCGGCCGCTCCATGGCGCACCGTGCCCATTTTAATGAATGATCGCCCTGCCGTCAATAACCCTTCCGCCTTGACCGTGCAGGCGAACTCGGGTAGAAGGAACTGATGCTTGAAGCGGGTGAAATCGCGGGCCGCCTTCACCGGCACCTTGCGGAAAAGAGCCGGCGGCACTCCGTCGAGGACGTCCGCATCGGCGCAAGCTACGTCGCCGTCGTCCTCGAGGGGGGCCGCATGGGCCTCGCTGCGCGCCTGAAAGAGGCCGTCGGCACGGAGATCGAGCCCCGCCACGACCCCGGGCGTTATGCCCGCGAGGGGGCCGATGCCCTGCTGGATCGCCTCGTGCAGAGAGCGGGCGCCGTCGATCGGGCCCTGGGGCTCGCCGCGGCCAACGCGCTGATCCGCCCGCCGCTGCCGGAGAAGGAGACGGACACGATCGCCCTCATGGGCCTGCGCCCCGGCGAGCGGGTTGCCATGGTGGGTCTGTTCCGCCCCATCGTCCCGCGGATCGAGGCCGCCGGGGTGCGGCTCACCGTCATCGAGCGGGACACGCCGGAGCCGGAGAGGCGGCAGGCCCTCGGGGACTGCGAGGTCGCCATCGTCACGGCCACGACGCTGTTGAACGGGACCCTCGAGGGGATCCTGGGCGAATTGGGCCGGCCCCGCCACGTGGCCCTCATCGGGCCGACCACGCCGCTGTGCGAGGAGATCTTCCGGGACACCCCGGTGACGCACCTCGGCGGTGCGGCCGCCGCGGACCCGGCGCGTATTCTCGAGGTCATCGCCCGCGGGGGCGGGACGCCGGAGATGAGGCCCTGGCTGCGATTCGTGAACATCGAGGTGCGTAAGCGATGAAGAAGATCCCCATCGTGTCCATCGTGGGCTACTCGGGCAGCGGCAAGACGACCCTCGTCGAGAAGCTGATCCCCGAGCTGATCCGCCGGGGCCTGCGGGTGGCGACGATCAAGCACAACCGCCACGGGTTCGAGGTCGATCGCGAGGGGAAGGACAGCTGGCGCCACCGCCGGGCGGGGGCGGCCCTGACCGTGCTCGCCTCGCCGGGGAAGGCGGCCGTCATGGCCGACACCGAGGGGGACCCGGGCCTCGGGGAACTGGGGGAGCGGTTCATCCGCGACGTCGACGTGATCCTGGCGGAAGGCTTCAAGAAGAACCCGTACCCGAAGATCGAGGTCTGGCGAAGGGCCCAGGGCAGGGAGTTTTTGTCGAGGGAGGACCGCGCGCTCATGGCCGTGGCCGGTGACGACCCCGGCGGGCTGACCGCGCCCCGGTTCGACCTCGACGACATCGCGGGGATCGTCGATCTCATCGAGAAGAAGGTGATCCGCCCGTGATGGACTATATCCTCCACAACCTCTTCTCCACCGAGGCGGGTGTCGTCTGGCTCGTCCTGAAGTGGGCCCTCGTCGTGCTGGCGGCGGGCTTCATCGGCCAGTTCGGCAAGGCCTTCGCGACGTATCTCATCCGCCGGGCGCGGGAGGGGAAGCAGGAGGAGACCGTGCCGGCAGCAGGGCACAAAGCGCCTCCCGCGGTGGAGAAGGAGGCTGCTGCGCCTGCGGCGCCGCAGGCCGCCGGGTCGTTACCGGCGGCGGGGATGGCCGTTGAGGGTGATGACGAGGCCCTTCGGAAAGGGCGGGAGAAAGAAGACAAGAAAGCGCGCAAGGACCAGCAGAAGACCGCCAAGAAGGCGCTGAAGGGTATCGAGAAACTGTTCAAGTGAGGAAGGCGGGAACATCATGAGTGAAAAGAAACTGCCGGAAGGCGCATACGACGTCATCATCATCGGCGGGGGGCCGGGCGGCCTCACGGCCGGGCTCTACGCCGCGAGGGCGAGCTTCAGGACGCTGCTCGTCGAATCCGGGATGGTGATGAGCCAGATCACCGTGACCCACCTCGTGGAGAACTACCCCGGCGTGCCGGACATCGGCGGCTACGAGCTCGTGGAGAAGTTCAAGGAGCAGGCGAAAAAGTTCGGGCTCGAGACGGCCTATGCCGCCGTGACAAGCCTGGAGAAGACCGTCATTTCCGGGATGGCCGGCTGGCGGGTCAAAACCGACGCGGGGGATTTCGAGGCCCTTTCCGTCATCGTGGCCACCGGGGCCAACTGGCGCAAGATCGGGGTGCCCGGCGAGGCGGAGTTCACGGGTCGCGGCGTGTCGTACTGCGCCACCTGCGACGGGCCCTTCTACCGCGACCGGGAGGTCGTCGTCATCGGCGGCGGCGACACCGCCGTCCAGGAGGCCCTGTTCCTGACGAATTTCGCCAGCAAGGTGACCATCGTCCACCGCCGCGACCGGCTGCGTGCCACGCCCGTCCTGCGCGAGCGGGCCGCCTCGAACCCGAAGATCGCCTTCGCCTGGGATTCCGTCGTGACGGCAATCGGCGGCGCCGACGCGGTGACGCACGTGAAGCTCGCCGGCGTAAAGGACGCGGCGCAGACCTGCGACGTCCCGGCCGACGGCGTCTTCGTCTTCATCGGCCTCGTCCCGAACACGGAGTTCCTGCGGGGGGTCGTGAAACTTGGCAAGGACGGCTACATCGAGGCGGACCGGGACATGCGGACCTCCGAACCGGGGATCTTCGCCTGCGGCGACTGCATCGAGAAGCTCCTGCGCCAGGTCGTGACCGCCTGCGGCGACGGCGCCACGGCGGCCTTCTCGGCGCAGCTCTACGTCGAGGAACTCAAGGGGGAAGGGTACAGCGGGCGATAGAGCGCTGCGCGCAGGGTATTGGGCATAGGGTATCGGGTATAGGGCCCAAAGGAACAAAGAATTTTATAAGCGAAATCTCTTTCCTTCCCGAGACCCTATCCCCGAGACCCGATACCCGGTTCCAAGTGATATAAAAGCCCGCGCCGTCGGCGTGGGGAAAACGAAAGGAACGGCGTTGAGCAATTTCGTTGACTTCTGGCAACACCTGCCCTCGAAGATCGATCCGAGCATTTTCTCGATCGGGTCCTTCCAGGTCCGCTGGTACAGCCTCATGTACATCGTGGCCTTCGCCCTGACGTACCTGCTGATCGCGTACCGGCTGCGCACGGAGAAGTTTCCCTACAGGTCGGAAACGATCCAGGATTTCATGGTCTGGGGCATCTTCGGGCTCATCCTCGGGGGGCGCCTCGGCTACGTGGTCTTCTACAACCTGGGCTATTTCGTCCGGCATCCCCTGGAGATCTTTCTGCCCTTCTCTTTCGCCAACGGCGTCAAGTTCGTCGGCATCAGCGGCATGTCCTTTCACGGCGGGCTCATCGGCATCGTCGTGGCCTCGGCCATGTTCTGCACCATCCATCGGGTCCGGTTCTGGGATCTCGCCGATCTGCTGATCCCCTGCGTGCCCCTGGGGTACACCTTCGGGCGGATCGGCAACTTCATCAACGGCGAGCTCTGGGGACGGACGACGACCGTTCCCTGGGGGATGTTCTTCCCCCTCGATTCCACGCGGATGCTGCGGCACCCCTCCCAGCTCTACGAGGCTTTCTTCGAGGGACTGTTCCTTTTTGCGGTCCTCTGGGGCATGCGCCGGAAACGCCCCTTCGAGGGCGCGTTCCTGGCCTACTACCTGATCGGCTACGGCGCCGTCCGTTTCTTCATCGAGTACGTCCGGGAGCCCGATGCGCACATCGGCCTGTACTTCGGGCTGATCACGATCGGCCAGATCCTCTGCCTGGCCATGATGCTCGCGGGTGCGGGGCTCTACTTCTACCTGCAGTCGAGGGCCGCCGCCGCAAAGCCCTAGCCCCCCGATCGGGAGGAGCCCATGCACGACTTCATCCAGGTCACGACCACGGTTCCGTCGAAGGAAGAGGCGGACAACATCGCGCGGAGCCTCCTGGAGCGGAGGCTTGCGGCCTGCGTCCAGGTCGCGGGGCCCGTCGAGAGCCACTACCGGTGGAAGGGGAGCCTGGAGCGGTCGGCGGAGTGGCTCTGCCTCATCAAGACGAGGCGGGCGAACTACGCGGCCGTCGAGGCGGCCATCCTCGCAAGCCACCCGTACGAAGTGCCCGAGATCATCGCCTGCCCCATCGAGACGGGCAGCGAACCCTACATGGCCTGGCTGCTCGCCGAGACGGCGGAGTGAAGAATTTTGCTTGCAATTTCCCCCCGATCGCCTTTAAAAAAAACAGGTTTGAAGTAAATACAACGCATCGGGCGCCGTCGCCTGTCATAGAAAGGGCTCATTATGGGAACCACACTTTACTCTCTGCCGAAGCTGTACTTCGGGTACAAGGACCTTGAACCCTTTATCTCCGAGGAGCAGCTGCGGCTTCACCACGAGAAGCATCACGCGGCCTACGTCACGGGGGCCAACGGCGTGCTGGAACGGCTCGAAAAGGCACGCCGGGAAAAGGCCGACCTGGACATGAAATCGACGCTCAAGGAGTTCTCGTTCCACCTGGGCGGGCACGTGCTCCACTCGCTGTTCTGGGCGAATCTGGCCCCGAAGGGCAAGGCGGCCGACAGGCCCGTGGGGCTTTTGGCCACGGCCATCGACAAGGAGTTCGGCAACTACGAGCAGTTCAAGAAGGAGTTCACCCAGGCGGCCGTCAGCGCCGAGGGCTCGGGATGGGCGGCGCTGACACACTGCACGCTCACGAACCGGCCGATCATCATGCAGATCGAAAAACACAACGTCAACGTCTACCCCGCGCTCAAGATTCTCCTCGTTCTCGACGTCTGGGAACATGCCTACTACCTGGACTACAAGAATCTCCGGGCAAAGTTCGTCGAGGCCTTCTGGAACATCGTCAACTGGGACGAGGCGAACCGCCGCTTCGAGGACTCGCTGAAGTAGGAACACGCCGCCCCCGGGCCCGGCAGCCCGGGGGCGATGCCCATTCCCGATTTCCCCTGCCCGACGCCCGTCAACCCTCACGAGCACGCCGGATCGAGGCCATGCGCATCAAGATCGAGACATCCGGAAACGCGCGGGGGACAAACCCGATCGCCCCCTGGATCCAGGCGGTCCGCGTCCAGTTCGTGCCTCCCAGTTTCCTCCCCGTGACCCTGGCCGCCGCCATCGCCTGGTCGAGGCACGAGGTCTTCGATCCTTTCGCCTTCCTGCTCGTCTTCGTCGGGGTGACGGTGCACCACTTCGGCCTCAACATGCTCGACGACGTCCTGGACTACCTCCACGCCGTCGACCGTGCCTGGGGCGACGCGAAGAACCCTTACACGGGAGGCAGCGGGGTGCTCACCGAGGGCCTTCTCACCGTGCAGGATCTCAAGCGGGGTGTTGCCGTCTGCTACGGCGTCACGATCGCCGTCTGGATCTGCCTGGCCTTCCTCAAAGGATGGCCCGTTTTGCTCATCGGGGCCGTCGGGATCCTGTCGTCGATCTTCTACACCGTACCCCCCGTCAGGTTCGCCTACCGGGGCTTCGGCGAACTGGGGCTGCTGGTCAACTTCGGGCCCGTCCTCGTGATGGGGTCCTACTACGTCCAGCGGCAGACCTTCGATGTCGAGCCGCTGGTCGTATCCCTCGTCCCCGGGTTTCTCATGTGGTCCATGATCGTCATCAACGAGATTCCCGACTACGAAGAGGACCGCCAGAGCGGGAAGATGAACCTCGTGGCCCGGTTCGGCCGCGAAACCGGCATCGTTCTCTACGGGGCGGGGCTGCTCTGCGCCTTCGGGACCCTGGCGGGGGCGGTCCTCCTCGGCATGGCGCCGCTTCCCGTGCTTCTGGGGCTTGCCGCCTTGCCGACGGCGCTTCAGTCGGTGCGGATCCTGCGGGAGCACTACCGGGACCGGCTGAAGGTGATCCCCGCCAATATCGCCATCATCAAGGTGTACCTGATCACGGGGGTGGCGCTGATCGCGGGGTACCTGATCCACGGGTTTTTAGGCTGGTGACAGGGCTCGCATCATTCTATTATGGCGAAGGTGAGAGGGTGAGAAGGTTGGATACACGGGCGGCCAAACGCATGCTCTCCGCTTCTCCAACCTTCAACCCTTCACACCCTCTTACCCTCTCGTTGACGATGAGGTGTTGTCCCGCACGATGAAAACAAAACCTGCCAAACACGATCCCGAGGTCCTCGTCGTCGGGTCCGTTACGATCGACGGCATTGTCGAGAACCGCAAAACGGTGGAGCGGCTGGGCGGTGTCGGTGCCTATGGGGGGATCACCTTCCGGCGGCTCGGCGTGGCGATGGCCGTCGTGACGAACATCGCCGATGGGGACAGGGCTCTCCTGGCCATTCTTGCCGGCGAGGGGGTGGCCGTCCATGCCGGCAGGAGCGCCTGCACCACGCACTTCGTCAACGAGTCCCGGGGGGACTTCCGCGAGCAGCTCATGCCGGAAGCGGCAAGCCCCATCTCGTCAGCCCAGGTCAAGCCGTTTCTTGCGACGGTCCGTCACTTCCATGCGGGCCCCCTTCACCCCGACGACATCGACCCGCAGGCCATGGCGCTGATGGCGGAATCGAAGAAGCTCGTCAGTCTCGACGTCCAGGGGTATCTGCGCAGGCTCGTGAACGGCCGGGTCGTCCCCGGCCTGTCGCAAGGGCTGGAGGAGGCCCTCCATGCCGCCCACATCGTCAAGGCCGACGAGGGGGAACTCACCCTCATGCTCGATCACTTCCGCGAGAGCCTGCCGGGGTTCCTGAAGCGCTTCCGGATCGACGAGGCCGTGATCACCCGGGGCTCGAGGGGGGCGAGCGTGTGGACCCGTTTCGGGGAGGGGTGGCACTTCGCGGCCGAAGCGGTTCGTCGACCCGTGAGCACCGTGGGGGCGGGGGACGTCTTCTTTGCCGCTTACCTCGCAGCCCACGTGTACCGCAATCTCGACATCGATCTTGCCGCCGGGTTTGCGGCGGGCGTCGCGGCAAGGCAGGTCGCCGGGAAGCACATCGCCCCGTCATCGCTCAATCTGCCGTCGGAACCGGCGGGCGCGGACGGGAGAAAAAGGTCGGCCCCCCCTTCGAGCAAGCGAAGATAGAAGTGAGGAAGAGCGGCGATCTTCCCAGCTTCATGTGCATAGAGCGCAGGGTGTGCAGCGAATCAGTGACCCAGTAACGGTGATGAAGAAAGGGGGTACAGGATGAAGGTGCTCATTCTTTACTTCTCCCGGTCGGGCAACACGAAAAAGCTCGCCGAGGAAATTGCCAGGGGAGTCGTGGAGGTCGAGGGCGTGCAGGCCGTGGTCAAGTCCACGGCGGACGTCTCGAAAGAGGATTTCGTCGCCGCCGACGGGGTCATCGCGGGCTCGCCCGTTTACTTCGGGTCCATGGCGGCGCCGCTGAAGGATGTCCTTGACAAGTACGTGGGGGTGCGGAAGAAGATGGAGAACAAGGTGGGCGCCGCATTCGCCACGAGCGCCGACCCGTCGGGCGGCAAGGAGACGACGATGATTTCCATCCTCCAGGCCCTGCTGATCTACGGCATGATCGTCGTCGGCGACCCCCTCGACGCCACGGGCCACTACGGTGTGTCCTGCCTCGGGGTGCCCGACGCGGCGGCGGCGGAGAACGGCCGCAAGCTGGGCAGACGGGTAGCGACATTGGTGAAAAAACTGAGAAGCTGAAACGAATGGAGATTGGTGAGAGAATTCCTCAGGGCTCTGAGGCATTTTTTGACCGCTCTAGATCTCATTGCGCTGCGGACGCAAAAACTCGCCCTGCGGGCTCAAACAGTTTGCGCCGCGGTCGCTCCATTTCGATAAGAGCGGTTCGCAAAAAACGCCTCAACGAGCCCCCTCGGAATCCGTCTCACCAATGTCCCGGGGGAAAAACATGAAGGTTGCCACGACGGAAGAGATGAGGGCGATGGACCGATACGCCATCGAGACGCTGGGCATCCCCGAGGAGATCCTCATGGAGAACGCCGGCCTTGCCGCCTATTACGCGCTGTCCGGCGAGACGGACATTGCGGGGCGGCGCTTCGCCGTCCTGTGCGGCGGGGGCAACAACGGCGGCGACGGCTTCGTCGTGGCCCGGAAGATCCACTCGGGCGGCGGCATCGTCAAGGTTTTCCTCCTGGCCGAGAAAAGCCGCTACAGAGGGGCTGCGCGCAAGAACCTGGAGATGCTCGTCAACCTGGCCGTCGACGTCCGGCCGGTGGAGTCCGTCGACGACGTGCGGCACTACGTCCTGCAGTCCAACGCCGTCATCGACGCCCTCTTCGGCACCGGGCTGGACCGCGACGTGGAGGGCCTTCACCGGGAGGTGATCGAACTCGTCAACGCGCTCGGCAAGCCCGTCTTCAGCCTCGACATCCCCTCGGGGATCAACGGCGACACGGGGGCCGTGATGGGCACGGCCATCCGGGCGGCGGCCACGGTGACCTTCGGGCTGCCGAAACGGGGCAACCTCTTCTACCCCGGGTTCCTCTTCGGGGGGAAGCTCTTCGTGACCCACATCTCCTTCCCCCCCGAGCTTTACGACTCCGAGTCGATCGCCCTGGAGGTCAACGACCCGCCGCCGCTTCCCGGCCGCAGGGCCTGGGGGCACAAGGGGGACTTCGGCGACGTCCTCTTCGTCGCGGGCGCGGCAGGCTATTACGGGGCCCCCGCCTTCTCTGCCCTCTCCTTCCTGAAGGCGGGCGGCGGCTACTCGCGCCTGGCGGCACCCGCCTCGGTGATCCCGGGGCTGGCCGCGCAGGCTGGCGAGATCGTTTTCGTCCCCCAGAAGGAAACCGCATCGGGCAGCATCGCCCTGCGGAACAAGTCGGCCCTTCTCGAGCTGGCAGGGAAAGTGGATTTCGTCGTTCTAGGCCCGGGGCTCTCCCTTGCCGAGGAGACGCAGAAGCTCGTCCGGGAGCTTGCGGCCAAGATCGAAAAACCGATCCTCATCGACGGCGACGGGATCACGGCAATCGCAAAACAACCCCGGTTCCTCAAAAAACGACGCTACGAAACGATCCTGACGCCCCACGCGGGGGAGATGTCCCGCATCACGGGAAAGAGCGTCAGCGCCATCGAGAAGGACCCCGTCGGCATCCTCCGGGAAACGGCGGCCGCTCTCGACTCCATCATCGTCCTCAAGGGGGCCCACACGCTGGTCGGTTTCCCCGACGGCCGCGCCTTCGTCAACATGAGCGGCAACTCGGGGATGGCGACGGCGGGTTCAGGCGACGTCCTGACGGGCGCCGTCGGCGCCATGTTCGGTCTCGGGCTTCCCCTCCAGGAAGCGGTGAGGGCCGGCGTGTTCATCCACGGCCTCGCCGGGGACCTTGCGGCTGCCGGCAAGGGGGAAGACGGCATCACGGCCCGCGACATCATGGAGGGGCTTCCCAAAGCCGTTGCCATGGTTCGGGCCGGAGACCTCGGCGAGATCGCCGAGAAGAAGGGGCTGTACATCATCTAGGGAGACAGGGGAGCCCTCTATCCTCTTGACGACCACTGTCATGACAGGTAGATTTAAAAAGAATTTCATCCGGAACCCATCATCCAACCTTTTTCCCTCCTACCTTCCGGAGTGCAACAGTCATTGGTGTAACCGGCAGATTTCCATGTGATCGACTCCCGGGGGCTGCCCGGCGTTCAGACGTTCGTTTGTTGTATAAAGAAACAGCCATCAATACAGGTATACAGGAGGGAGCCATGAAAATCGCAAGAATCGTTGCGTTTTCTTGTATCGCCGTGTACTTTGCCGCAGGCGCATACGCCCAGGACTACCCGACAAAACCGGTGCGGGTCATCGTCCCGTTCACGGCGGGAAGCGCCACGGATCTCATTGCCCGTGCGGTAAGCCAGAAGCTCTCCGAACTCTGGAACAAACCGGTCGTGGTGGATAATCTCACGGCCGCGGGTGTGGTTGCTGCAACCGATGCGGCTGCCAAGGCCCCCAAGGACGGATACACCCTGCTGATCACGGGATCTGCCTATGCGGCGACTCCGGTGCTGTACGCGAATCTTCCCTACGACCCCGCGAAGGATTTCATCGATATCGCTCCATTGGCTTCGCAGCCCTACGTCCTCGTCACAGGCCCGTCTTCGGGAGTAACGTCCGTTTCTGCATTGATTGCGGCCGCAAAGGCACGGCCCGGCCAGCTGAAGTACGGCACGGCAGGCAGCGGAAGCGGCACGCATTTCGTCGCCGAAAAATTCAAGATGGCGGCCGGTATCGATGTCGTTCATGTGCCTTACAAGGGAGGGCCGGAGGCGAATGCCGCCACGATGAACGGCCAGACGACCTACTGGTTTCCGCCGATGGCCATTGCGCTGAAACCCGTCCGGGAGGGCAAGCTTGTTGCGCTTGGAGTGACCGGCTCCAGGCGAAATGACGGGCTGCCTTCGGTGCCGACCATGGCGGAAGCCGGTGTCGCGGATTTCGTGCAAACCACCTGGTGGGGCATCTGGGCGCCTGCCGGCACCCCCGCCCGCGTCGTGGACAAGATTGCGCAAGATGTGGCTCGAGCCGTTTCCTCTCCTGGTTTGCGCGGGGAATTCGCCAAACTCGGATTCGAGCCGATGATCTCGACCCAGGCAGACTTCGCGCGCTTCGTGCGCAGCGAGATGGAGTCCGCGGCGCGCATCGCGAAAGCAGCGGGGATTAAACCTCAATAGCCGAGCGTTTGAAGAGTTGAAAACAATTGCACGCGCATTGAAGCCTTATACCGCTTCGCCGGGCTTCCCGGTAAGGAATGAACCTGACATGATTGCGCACTCTGGCGGGATGCGCCCCCGGTCCCCGCAGCTTGCTGCGGGGGTTGCGAGCATCATAACAGATAAACCCATTCCTCAAGTTTCTAAATTCCTGGCACCTTGGTGCGAGGAATATTCATTGCCGTATAGAGGGGGAAAGACCGCTGGGCCTTTCCCCCCCTTTACATTTTTCAGATCGTTCGCGGAAGTCTTCCTGAAACGTTTGTTAAAGGAAGGACAAAATGAGTGGAAACATGGATTCCGATGGTTATGCGGAACGGTCCAATGATTGTTCGCACAGAAGAAAGGAGAAAAGCATGATCCGTTTTCTTTGTTTACTGTCTGCCGCAGTACTCTTCCTGGTATCAAACGGGTATGCCCAGCCATCCGGAAGTGAGTTCATCCAAGGCAAGGAGACGTCGACGGCTGTCATTCTTGCGCATGGACGAGGTGAAGGGCCTGACGGGAAGATTGTCGGTCCGTTACGCAAAGCCATCAACAACGAGCTGGGGTTCTACACGCTGTCGCTTCAAATGCCGGTTCTGCCTGCCAAGGATTTTCGGGCGTATGCCCCCACATTCCCTGACGCCTATAAGACCATTCAAGCTGCGATTGACTACTTGGCGAAAGAAAAAGGCGTCAAGCGCACATACTTGCTGGGCTACAGTATGGGCGCGAGAATGACCGCGGCCTTTCTCGCCATGCAACAGCATCCCGCGGTGATTGGATTCATCGGTGTGGGCCTCTTGGAGGGTGGTGGCGAGCCGCTGGACGCGAATCAGAATCTCCATCGGGTGCGCCTCCCGATACTTGACGTGTATGCAGACAAGTCGCCGCTTGACCTGAGAAGTGCAGAGAATCGCAAGTCACTTGTCTCCGACCGATACAAGCAGGTCCGCATTGAAGGTGCAGACCACAGCTTTCGGGGATATGATTCAAACGTGATACAAACAATCATTTCCTGGCTGAAAGAGCAGGAACAAAAGAGGTAGATCGCCGACCACTTTCTCTGCTTCACTTGCCGTGCCGGTGCGCTGCTCGCGCTGGATATCGCCTCGGCAGGCAATGGGGAGGACGGCATCACGGCGCGCGACATCATGGAGAGCCTGCCCAGGGCCGTTGCCATGGTAAGGGTAAGCGACGCGGGCGAGATCACCGAGAAGGAGGGGCTGTACCTGATTTAGGGTATCGGGTCACGGGTATAGGGTATCGGGAAAAAAGAGCGGCGGGAGAAATTCCCGCCGTTTTGTATTTCCTCTGTTGTTTTTGTCTTTGCCGATACCCGAGACCCTTTCTTTAGAGGGTCCGCTCGGCGATGAAGTCCGACATGGCCATGAGGGCCGCCTTCGCCTCGCCGTCCTGGAAGGGGGCGAGACGCGCCTTGCCTTCCGCGATGATGGTACGGGCCCGGTCCAGCGCGTAGGGGATTCCGTCGTATCTGCCGATGAGGCCGAAAACCGCCCCGATGTCCTCTTCCGTCGCCTGCTTGCGCTCCACGATCCCGCGGATGGCTTCCTTCTCCGAGGCACTGCACCGGGCCAGGGTCCGGATGAGCGGCAGGGTGATCTTCCCCTCCTTGATGTCCATGCCGATGGCCTTCCCGAATTCCTTCTCGGCGGCCACGTAGTCGAGGGTGTCGTCGGTGAGCTGGAAGGCGAGCCCCATGGCGTGGCCGAACCCCCGCAGGGACTCGACCCGCTCCGGCGCCGCCCCGGCCATGAGCCCCCCCACGGCGCAGGCCGCCGCGATGAGGACGGCCGTCTTCTTCTCGATGAGGGTGAAGTAGTCCTCCTCGGTGATCCCCACGTCGCCGCATTTGAGGAGCTGAAAGACCTCCCCCTCGGCCATGGTGTTCGTCGTCTCCGAGATGAGCTTGATGATGGCCAGATCCCCGTCGCGCGTCATGAGGGTGAAGGAGCGCGAGTAGAGGAAATCCCCCACGAGCACCACCGCCGCGTTGCCCCAGACATTGTTGGCCGAGGGCTTGCCCCGGCGCGTCTCCGCGGCGTCGACCACGTCGTCGTGCAGCAGGGTGGCCGTGTGGATGAACTCGATCACCGCCGACAGGGGGTAGCGCCGCTCCCCGCGGTAGCCGCACAGGTCCGCCGAGGCCAGGAGCATGAGGGGGCGGAACCGCTTGCCGCCGCTCGTGATGAGGTGGTTGATGACCTGGGGGATGAAGGGGACCTCCGAGTGGAGGTACTTGCCGAGGTGCTCCTCCACCTGCCTGAGGTCGGGCTCGTAGCGACGCAGGACGTCGGTCATGTTCATGGTCAGCCTTCCGGTTCGCGAAAATGGCGGGACAATGACGTGCTCTTATCGGAGATGCCGCGAAATGTCAAGCCGGCCGCAGCCGGGCTCCGCGGCAAAAAAGGGCTTTACAGGACAGGGGTTTTGCTTACAATGGGGGCGCGAGGACATCGTCGCGGGTTGAGCCTGTGCGACAGGCGCCGCCGGTCCCGACTCCCCGCGAAAGTGCGCCCATGTCGATCAAGCGAGCCGTTTTCTTCATCTCCGATCGGACGGCGATCACCGCCGAGACCTTCGGTCACAGCCTTCTCATCCAGTTCGACGACGTCGACTTCCAGAAAATCACGCTTCCCTTCATCGACACCCTGTGGAAGGCGCAGGACGCCCTCGAGCAGATCAACGACGCGAGGGAACACACGGGCTCGCGCCCGATCATCTTCAGCACGATCGTCAACTCCCAGATCCGCAAGCTGATCCTGTCGAGCGAGGCCGCCGTGGTGGATCTCTTCGACGCCTTCATCGGGCCCCTGGAGGAGGAGCTTCGCGTGCAGCCCAGCCTCGGCGGCAGCTCCCACCACCCGTCCGCGGGCGATGAACTCGACATCCGGATCAACGCCGTCAACTACGCCCTCACCAACGACGACGGCATCACCACCAAGAACTACGACAAGGCGGACGTCATCCTGGTGGGCGTCTCGCGCACGGGCAAGACGCCCACCTGTCTCTACCTGGGGCTTCAGTACGGGATCTACGCGGCGAACTACCCGCTCACCGAGGAGGACCTGCTGATCGAGTACCGGAAGATCCCCGGCGTTTTGCAGCCCCACCGGGACCGGCTCTACGGCCTCACGATCAACCCGGACAGGCTCCAGAAGATCCGGGCCGCCCGCCGGCCCACCGGGCGCTACTCGTCGCTCGAGCAGTGCCAGAAGGAAATCTCCCTGGCGGAGTTCCTCTACGTTTCCAAGAACATCCCCTACCTCAACATCACCACCATGTCGATCGAGGAGATCGCGGCGACCGTCATGCACAAGAGCAAGCTGCAGCGCCGCATCTTCTGACAGGCTGGTGACCGGGGGCGCTTTATTGCGAGGCAGAGGGTGAGAGGGTGAGAGGGTGAGAAGGTTGGAGAGGCCGGCGGCCTGTGTCCGGTGTGTGCTTTGCCAACCTTCTTACCTTCACACCTTCTCACCTTCTTTTTCGTTTGCTTCCACGCCCGCGATCGTCTCGCGGGCCGTCACCCGGATCTCGTCCATGGCCTCGGGCAGCTCCCTGCTCGTCGAGACGCCCAGGTCCTTGAAACGGCGGAAGGAGGGCATGAGTCGCGTCTCAATGGAGCGGACGGCGTCGTTGTGGGCCTCGACCGCCTTCGAGAGATTGGCCCCGGCCCTCGTGATGTGGTCCGCCACGACGGAGAATCGCTCGTAGATCTCTCGGCCCAGGCGGTTGATCTCGCGCGCCCCGGTTGCCACCTGCTCCTGCTGCCACCCGTAGGCCACGGCCTTGAGCAGCGCGATGAGCGTCGTGGGGGTGGCGAGGATGACCTTGCGGAGGCTGCCGTCCTCGATGAGTCCCGGGTCGTTCTCGATGGCGGCGCTGAAGAAGGTCTCGCCCGGCAGGTACATGACGACCAGCTCCGGCGACTCCTCGAACTGGTCCCAGTAGGCCTTCGACCCCAGCCCGTTCATGTGGGCGCGCACGGCGGCGACGTATCCCGCGAAGGCCCTCTTCCGGTCCTCCTCGGTGGAGGCCTGCAGGGCGGTGAGGAACGCGTCCACGGGCGCCTTGGCGTCGACGACGATGACGCGCCCGTTGGGCAGGCGGACGACCATGTCGGGCCGGAGCTTTCCCGATTCGGTGTCCACGGTGACCTGCTCGTAGAAGTCGCACCAGGGGGCCATGCCGGCCAGCTCCGCCGCGCGCCGCAGCGACATCTGGCCCCAGGAGCCGCTCACCTGGGGCTTGCGAAGCGCCGTGGAGAGGCTCGAGGTCTCCCGCTGCAGCGACTCGTTCATCTCGGCGAGGGCCCTGATCTGCTGGGCCAGGTTCCAGGACTGCTCGGCGCGGGCCTTCTCCAGATCCCGCAGCTGCTCCTCGTATCGCCTCAGCGTCTCCTGGAGCGGCCGAATCGTCCCCTCGAGCCCCGCCTGGTGCTCGCCCAGCTTGCCCTTCGTCTGTTCGAGGATCCTGCCGAGACTTTCCGAGGCCAGCTCCAAGAAGCTGCGGTTGCTGCTCTCGAGGGCGGCCGAGGCCTGGGCCCGGAAGGTATCGGTCATCTCCGTCCTCATGGTCTCGATGACCTCCCGCTGCCGCTCGATGCTGCGGGCGGACTCGGCCAGCCGTGCCTGGGCTTCCACGGCCTGAACGCGCTCTTCGTCGAGGGATTTGCGCAACCCCGCGATTTCATTCTCCGACAGGTCGAGCTGGCGCCGCAGCTGATCCATCTGGCCCTCGGCGTAACGGGCGCAGCCCTCCATCTCGGAAAGCCGGGCGGTGAGAGACTGCCGAAGCTCGTCGGTCTGCCTCATGGCCTCTTTCTGGGCGACAAGCCGCGTGAGGACCCACAGCAGGATTCCGCCGGCGGTAAAACCGGCCACGAAGACGATCACGAGATCGATGGACATGAACCCTCCAGACTCTTCGAAGCGTGCGCAGTGTGGGAGACAGCGTTAATTCTTTTTCCTCCAACCCCCGAACCCTTTCGCCTGTGCCTTTGCCCCTGTCTTTTACCATCATCCCCGCAACATGGCAAAGGATTCGACGGGCGGGGCCCCGCCCGTGCCGGGCAGCGGCCTTGTCGGAAATCCGGCCAGAGGCGTCAAGGTTGCGGGCGCGCCGGCGGCGATTCCTGGAGCCCGTGCGGCCGCGGGGTGTCCGGCGTGCGCCGGTCGGGTCCCGTCCCGCGGTCGCGGGACGCCCCAAAACCCAAGTGGCGAGAGGCTTTGCGCCGAAACGGCCGCCTGATGCCGGGTTCGGGGGAAGAGGCCGGAAAACTTCTCCAGGAGCAGGTTTGCGGCCTGGATGACCTCGAAAGGGGCATGTATCTTGCATTTCGACGGGACAGCTTTCCGGGGATTTGCCGGAAAAAATCATGCCCCATCGGGAAAAATATTTTGCGGAATGCGAAAAAAGCTAGACTAGGAGCGATTCCTGGGCTATACTGCCACCGATTTTGAATCCGGTGGCTGATTTCCTTTCGAAAGGGGGATGGTCATCAAAGCACCGAACAAAGGAAACAAGCGCAAAGGATTCATGGCAACCTTACTAAATACAATTAAGGAGGAGAGTTTTACATGAACAAGGGACAACTCGTTGAAGTGGTAGCCAAGGCACTTGGCTCCAAGAGCGCGGCGGAGAAGGCCATCAATTCAACCCTGAAGGCGGTTTCGGATGCCCTGAAGAAGGGTGACAAGGTCACACTGGTCGGCTTCGGAACCTTCTCGGTCTCCAAGCGCGCTGCCCGCACCGGCCGCAACCCCCAGACCGGCAAGGAAATCAAGATCAAGGCGAAGAAGGTACCCAAGTTCACCGCCGGCAAGGCTCTCAAGGACACCATCAAGTAAACACAGTTGCCCTGCAACCCCCGGTGCTCCCCACACCGGGGGTTTTTTTATGCCCGCCGCCCGTTTGCCCACTTTTCGTTTGAGCTTCCCACGGCGAATCGAGTAATAGTGGGGCATGCCCGGTCTGAAGCTCTACACCAGCAACCGCCTCGAGGCCCTCGCCGGCAAGCTCGAGGAGGTCCTGCGCGCGCCGCAGGAAGACCCCATGGCCCCGGAGATCATCCTGGTCCAGAGCCGCGGCATGGAGCGCTGGCTCTCGCTGGAGCTGGCGCGGCGCCTGGGTATCTGCGCCAACGTCCGGTTCCCCTTTCCCAACCATTTCATCGAGGGGGTCTTCCGCAACGTCCTTCCCGACATGCCGTGCTCCGAGGCCTTCGACCCGGAGGTGCTCGCCTGGCGGGTCATGCGCCTGCTGCCCCGGTGCCTGGGCGAAGAGGGGTTCGAGCCCCTGAAAGCCTATCTCGCCGACGACGGCCGCGGGTTCAAGCGCTACCAGCTGAGCCGCATCATCGCCCGTCTCTTCGACCAGTACCTCGTCTACCGTCCCGACATGATGCTCGGCTGGGAGTCTGACGGGGAGCGCCACTGGCAGGCGGCCCTCTGGCGGATGCTCGCGGCCGAAAGCCCCGGGTCGCACCGGGCGGCGCGCTGGAAGGAGGCCCTTGCCCGCCTGCAGCGGCCCGTGCCCGCAGCGGCGAGACTGCCCCGGAGGATCTCCGTCTTCGGCATTTCGGCCCTGCCGCCCTTCCACCTGCGCATCCTCGATGCCGTTGCGCGCACCGTCGAGGTCAACCTCTTCGTCATGAACCCCTGCCGGGAGTACTGGTACCTCATCTACTCCGACCGCGAGATGCGGAGGCTCGTCGACCGGCTCGGGACGGCCCCGTCCGACGAGGCCCTCCACCTGGAGAGGGGCAACAGCCTGCTCGCCTCAATGGGCGCCCTGGGCCGCGACTTCCTCCGGATGGTCTACGACACGGGGTGCGAGGAGACGGACGTCTCCGAGGCGCCTGCCGGGGAGAGCCTCCTGGCGCGGATCCAGTCCGACATCCTCAACCTGCGAGACCGGGGCGCGGACGGGGAGAAGACGGCCGTCGCCGCGGGCGACGACTCGATCCGGGTCCACTCGTGCCACAGCCCCATGCGGGAGGTCGAGGCCCTCCAGGACCGGATCCTCGAACTGCTCGACCGCGACCCGACGCTCACGCCCGCCGACATCCTCGTCATGACGCCGGAGATCGAGACCTACGCCCCCTTCATCGAGGCCGTGTTCTCCCTGCCTCGCGACGACCGGCGCCGGCTCCCCTTCAGCGTCGCCGACCGCGGCGTGCGCAGCCAGAGCGCGCTGGCGGACACCTTCCTGCGGCTCCTCGACCTCGAGGGCAGCCGGATGGGCGCCACGGAAGTGGCTTCCTTCCTCGAGACGGACGCCCTGCGAAGGCGGTTCGGCCTGGGGGCCGACGACCTGACCCTCGTCCACCGGTGGATCCGCGACACCGGCATCCGGTGGGGGATCGACGGGGCGAGCCGCGAGAGGGAAGGGCTCCCGGGTTTTGCGGAGAACACCTGGCAGGCGGGGATCGACCGCCTGCTGCTCGGGTACGCCCTGCCTGCCGGGGGCGACGAGCTCTTCATGGGCATCCTGCCCCACGAGGGGGTGGCCGAAGGCGAGGCGGCCACACTCGGCTCGTTCCTGGCGTTCCTGGAGACGCTTTTCACTTTTGCCGAATCCCTCCGGGAGCCCAGGGATCTCGAGGGCTGGGCCTCTCACCTGGGGGCCGCCCTGGACCGGTTCTTTCTCCCCGAGGGCGACGAGGAGGACGAGGTACAGACCCTGCGCCGGGCCCTCCGCGACGCGGCGCAGCGGCAGGGGCAGTCGGGCTTCGACGGGAAGCTCTGCGCCGGGGTCCTGAAGGCCCACCTCGAGGAGGCGCTCCTGGAGGCCGGGTTCGCCTCGGGCTTCATCACGGGCGGGGTGACGTTCTGCGCCATGCTCCCCATGCGCAGCATTCCCTTCCGGGCGGTCTGCCTCATCGGTCTCGACGACGCGGCCTACCCGCGGCAGACGGCGGCTCCGGGCTTCGACCTGATGAAGGAGCGCCCGCGGGCGGGCGACCGCTCCCGCCGCCTCGACGACCGCTACCTGTTCCTCGAGGCGCTCCTGTCGGCCCGGGAGAAGCTCTACATCAGCTACACGGGGCAGAGCATCCAGGACAACAGCGAGCGGCCGCCGTCGGTCGTCGTGAGCGAGCTGCTCGACACTATCGAGCAGGGCTTCGAGGTCCCGGGCGTGGCGGCCATCCGCGACGCGATCGTCGTGAGGCACCGCCTGCAGGCCTTCAGCCCCGAGTACTTCCGGGGAGGGGCGCTCTGCAGCTACTCCGCCGAGAACGTCGCCGCCGCGGCCGCGGCCCTGTCCGGCCCGGGGCGGAAGCGCCCCTTCATCGACTCGCCCCTTCCCGAACCGCCCCCGGCGTGGCGGACCGTCGACGTTCACGCCCTTGTCCGGTTCTTCGCCAACCCCGCCCGCACCCTCCTGACCCGCAGGCTGGGGATCCGTCTCGACGAGGCGGGGGCGCTCCTGGCCGACGTGGAGCCCATGAGCATCGAGGGCCTCGAACGGTACGAGCTGGGCGAGCGGCTCGCGGCGCGCTGCATCGAGGGGCTCGAGGCGCAGGATCTGCTGCCCGCCGCCAGGGCGCTGGGCAGTCTTCCGCCGGGCACGCCGGGGGAGTGCTGGTTCCAGGATCTCTGCGAGGGGGCCCGGGCCTTTGCGGAGCGCCTGAAGCCGCACCTCCGGGGCGAGCCCCTAGGCGCGGTCGACCTGGACCGGACGCTGGGGCCCTTCCGGCTCACGGGCAGGCTCGAGCTCGGAAGGCCTGCGGCCCTTGTCCAGTACCGGTATGCGGATCTCCGGGCAAAGGACCTGCTGCGCGCCTGGATTCACCACCTGTCCCTCGGCGCCGGGGCGGGCGAGCGATACCCGGGTCGCTGCGTCGTTCTGGGCAAGGACCGAGGGTACGCCCTCGGCCCCGTCGACGACGGGGAGCGCCTCCTGGCGGGGCTGCTGGAAACCTACTGGCGGGGCCTGACCATGCCCCTGCCGTTCTTCCCCGAGACGGCGCGGGTCTACGTCGCGAATCTCCTCAGGGGCAAGGCGGGCGAGGACGCCCTCAGGGCCGCAGGACGGACGTGGGCGTCGGAGCGCGGGCACGCCGAGGGGCAGGACCCGTACTTCCGCTTCTGTTTCGACGGGGCGGATGCGCTGGGCGGCGAGTTCCGGGAGCTGGCCGAAGCGGTCCTGAGGCCGCTGTTCGAGTCGGCCGAGGAGGTGTGCTGAGATGCCCGAAGCCACTCCCCGGTTCGACCTGCTGAATAGCCCGCTGGACGGCAGGAACCTCATCGAGGCGAGCGCCGGCACGGGGAAGACCTACGCCATCGCGGGCCTGTTCCTGCGGCTCGTCGTCGAGAGGCGCCTGGCGCCCTCGGACATCCTCGTCGTGACCTACACCGTGGCGGCCACGGAGGAGCTGCGAGACCGCATCCGGAAGATGATCCGCGAGGCCCTCGACGTGCTGGCCGGGAGGGCGACGGACAAGCAGTTCCTCGCCGACTTCGCCCGCGGCCTCGCCGACCGGAAGGATGCCCGCGACAGGCTCCGGGAGGCGCTGCGGGGGTTCGACGAGGCCCCCATCTTCACGATCCACTCCTTCTGCCGCCGGATGCTCTCCGAGAACGCCTTCGAGAGCGGCAGCCCCTTCGACACGGAGCTCCTGCCCGACGAGCGCATGCTGCGCGAGGAGATCGTCCGCGATTTCTGGCGGAAGCACTTTTACGGGGCGCCGCCCGAGTTCGTCCTCTACACCCGCGAGCGGTTCAAGGGGCCGGCGTCGTTTCTCGCGCTGCTTCGCGCGGCGCCCTTCCGGCACGATGCGCGGATCCTCCCCGAGGCCCCGTCCTCGGCCCTGGCGGGCCTCCCGGCTCTGCGCGAGGCCTTTGCCGGGCTTCGCCGTTCCTGGCCGAAGAGCCGCGCCGGGGTGGAGAGGGCCCTGCGGGACGAGGCCCTGAACCGCACCAAGTACGGGAAGACGGAGCGCTACCTCGAGGTGATGGATGCCTTCCTGGCGCGCCCCTGGGCCGTGCTGCCCCTGTCGGAGGACCTCCTGAAGTTCGGCCCCGACACGCTGGCCGCGGCCGTGAAGAAGAACTGCAAGGCGCCGACCCACCGGTTCTTCGATCGCTTCGGCGATTTCCTGGGCGTGGCGCGGGCCGCCTCGGGCGAGATGGAGGGGCAGGTCCGCTTCCTGCGCTGCGAGCTGTTCCGGTACGTGCGGCAGGAGCTTGCCCTTCGGAAGCGGCGCCGCAATCTCCGGTCCTACGACGATCTGCTGTCGGACCTTCGGGCGGCGCTCCAGTCGGAGGGCTCCGGCATCCTCTCCGGGGCGATCCGGAAAAAATACCGGGCGGCGCTCGTCGACGAGTTCCAGGACACGGACCCCGTGCAGTTCGCCATCTTCGAGTCTGCCTTCGGGCAGGGCGAGACGGCGCTCTTTCTCATCGGCGACCCGAAGCAGGCGATCTACAGCTTCCGGGGAGCCGACCTGTTCGCCTATATCCGCGCCGCCTCCTACGTGCAGAGGCGCTACACGCTGGCCGAGAACTGGCGTTCGGAGCCGGGGCTGGTCCGCGCCGTCAACACCCTGTTCGGCCGTCCGCGGCACCCGTTCCTCTACGAGGCCGTCCCCTTCGAGAAGGCAAGGGCGGCCGTCCGCGAGGTTCCCTCGCTGACGATCGGGGGGCGGGCAGAGCCCCCGCTGAAGCTCTGGGCGCTCGACGGCGGCGGTGAGACCGTTTCGATCGAGCGGGCCCGGGAGCGAATCCGGCGCGCCGTGGCGGCCGAGGTCGCGCGGCTCATCGAAGCGGGGCGCCGCGGCGAGGCCCGCATCGGCGCAGAGCCTCTGCGGGAGGCCGACATGGCCGTGCTCGTCCGCACGAACCGGGAGGCCCTCCTCATGCAGGAGGCCCTCACCGGGCTCGGGATCCACAGCGTCCTCTACACCACGGGAAACCTCTTCGACACCGAGGAGGCCCGCCAGGCGGAGCGGGTGTTGCAGGCCGTCGCGGAGCCCAACGACGAGACGGCCGTCCGCGCGGCGCTCGCCACGGATCTCCTGGGGCTCGACGGCGCCTCCATCGAGAGGCTCTCGGGGGACCCGGCGGCCTGGGAGGAGAGGGTCCGGCGGTTCCACGACTGGCGCGACACGTGGGAGCGCCACGGCTTCGTCCGCATGTTCCGGGACCTCCTGCGTGCCGAGGGGGTACGCCAGCGGCTGCTCGCACTTCCCGGCGGCGAGCGCCGCCTCACCAACGTCCTGCACCTGGCCGAGGTGCTCCACGGCGAGGAGGCGCGCCGGCGTGCCGGCACGGGCGGGCTCATCCAGTGGCTGGCGACGCAGCGCGACGAGGAGACGCCGAGGCTCGAGGAACACCAGCTCCGCCTCGAAAGCGACGCCGACGCCGTGAAGGTCGTCACGATTCACAAGAGCAAGGGCCTCGAGTACCCCGTCGTCTTCTGCCCTTTCAACTGGGGGCCTTCCCGCGCGGGGGACGTCTACAACTTCCACGACGAGAAGGACGGTTGGCAGCTCAACGTGGCGCTGGAGGACGCGGGTGACGAAGCCCGCCGGGCGGCCGAGCGGGAGCAACTTGCCGAGAATGTCCGCCTGCTCTACGTGTCCGTCACGCGGGCGAAGAACCGCTGCATTCTCGTCTGGGGGCCGATCAACCGGGCCGAGACCTCGTCGCTTGCCTGGATCCTGCATGGCCCGGAGGGCGACCCGTCGTCCGCCGTCGACGAGACGGCGGCCCGCGTCGCCGTGATGGGCGGGGAGGGCCTGCGGCGCGAGATGGAGGCGATCGCCGCCGCCTCCAACGGGGCCGTCGAGGTCGGCTCGATGCCCGAGGAGGCGGGTCCCGCGATCCGCCCCGATGCCGGCCGGACGGGCGCGCTCGAGGCGCGCGAGTTCCGCCGGGAGGTGGAGCGGGCCTTCGCGATCGCGAGTTTCTCGTCCCTCGTCGAGGACGCGGACCGCGGCGTGACGGCCGGCGAGGGCCTTGCGGAGCGCCCCGACCACGACGAACGGGTCCCCCGGCGGGCCGCGGAGGCGGCGCCGGGCCGCCCGGACATCTTCTCCTTTCCCCGGGGGCCGAGGGCGGGAAAATGCCTCCACGCCGTCTTCGAGCGGATCGACTTCACCGACGTCGGTCGCGGCGCCCTCGACGGCATCGTGAAGGCCGCGCTCGCCGAGTACGGCTACGAGCCGCTCTGGTGCGACACCCTGTGCGACATGATCGGCCGCGTCGTCGAGGCGCCCCTCGACCCCGAGCGGGGCGTCCGGCTCTCGGGACTGGACCGCGGGAGGTGCCTGCACGAGTTGGGCTTCACCTTCCCCCTCCAGGCCCTCACGCCCGCCGGGCTGCGGGAGCTTTTCGCCGGCGCCGCGGGCATCGCGGGCGACATCCCGGAACGGCTCGGGTCGCTCCGCTTCCGGCCCGTCGAGGGGTTCATGAAGGGCTTCATCGATCTCGTCTTCGAGCACGGCGGGCGGTTCTATCTCGTGGACTGGAAATCGAACCACCTGGGGGCCCGCGCCGAGCACTACGGGGCGGAGGCCCTTGCGGCCGTCATGGGGGAGGACCTCTACGTCCTCCAGTATCACCTGTATGCCGTGGCCCTGCACGAGTATCTGAAGGCTCGCCTGAGGGACTACGACTACGACAGGCACTTCGGCGGGGTCTTCTACGTGTTCCTGCGCGGCGTGGACCCGGCGCTGGGGCCCGGCTTCGGGATCTTCCGCGACCGGCCCGACCGGCGGCTCGTCGAGACCCTTGCGGAAGGGCTCGTGGCCAGGCCCTGCGGGGGGGAGGGATCGTGAACCCCGGGATCGTCGAACATCTCCATGCGTCAGGCGTCGTCTCGGATCTCGACCGGGGGTTCGCGCGCCTGGTGGTGCGGCTTGCGGGGGCGGCGGACGGGGCCCTCGGACTTGCCGCCGCCCTCGTGAGCCGAGCCTCGGCTGAAGGGAACATCTGCCTCGACCTGGCCGGGCTCGCCGGCAGGCCCGCTGCGGCCGGCGACGACGCGCCCCGGTGCCCCGCGCTGGAGGTGTGGGTGTCCGCCCTTCGGCGAACGGCCGTCGTCGGCGACCCCGGCGACCGGCGCCCCCTCGTCCTCGACGGCTCGCGCCTGTATCTCTATCGGCACTGGGACGCCGAGCAGGGGCTCGGCCGTTTCCTCCGGGAGCGCTCGCGGGGCGAGGCCCCCGCAGTTGACGTCGCGCGGCTGCGCGAAGGGATCGCGAGGCTCTTCCCCGACCGGGACGGGAAAACCGACTGGCAGCGGGTCGCCGCGGCCGTGGCCGTCCTGCAGTCGCTCAGCGTGATCACGGGAGGCCCCGGCACGGGAAAGACGACAACCGTGGCGAGGGTCCTCGCCCTGCTTTTCGAGCAGTCGACGGCCCGGCCGCTCCGGCTTGCCCTGGCCGCCCCGACGGGCAAGGCGGCTGCCCGTCTCCAGGAGGCCATCCGGGAATCGGCCGGGAGGCTTGACTGCGCGGACGGCATCCGGGAGACGCTCGCCGGCATGGAAGCCTCCACCCTGCACCGCCTGCTCGGGCGCCGCCCGGGGGTCAGCCGATTCGGCCGTGGCGAAGAGGAACCGCTGCCCTTCGACGCGGTCCTCGTGGACGAGGCCTCCATGGTATCCCTGCACCTCCTCTTCGGCCTGGCCCGGTCCCTGTCCCCCGATGCGAGGCTCATCCTCCTGGGCGACCGGGACCAGCTGGCATCGGTCGAGGCCGGCGCCGTCCTCGGGGACATCTGCGGCTCCGGGCGCGAGCGCCTCTACTCCGCCCCTGCCGGCAAACGGATCGCCGAGGCGAGCGGCGAGGCCGTGCCGCTCCTGCCGGAGGCGACGGGCCTGTCGCCCATCGGCGACTGCATCGTCGAACTCCGGCGCAACTGGCGCTTCGGGGCCGAAAGCGGGATCGGCGAGCTGTCCCGGGCGATTCGGGAAGGCGGCCCGGGAGAAGCGCTCTCGATCCTGAAGGAGGACCGGCGCGGCGATCTCGGCTTCCGGGCCGTGCCCGCGCCCCGCGACCTTTCGCGGGCGCTCGCCGATGTCGTGCTGGAGAACTACGGGGATTACATGACGGGAAGCGGGCCGGCGGAGATCTTCGAGCGGTTCAACCGCTTCCGGATCCTCTGCGCCCTGCGGGAAGGGCCCTATTCCGTGGGCGCCGTCAACGGCGCCGTGCAGGCGATCCTGGCCCGGGCCGGGCTCCTAAGGCCCGGCCGCCTCTGGTACGAAGGCCGCCCCGTCATGGTGACGCGCAACGACTACGGCCTGAGGCTCTTCAACGGCGACGTCGGGATCGCCCTCGCGGACCCGGGCGCGGGCGGCGCCCTCCGCGTCTTCTTCTCCGCCCCCGACGGGTCCATGAGGACCTTCGAACCTTACCGGCTGCCCGATCACGAGACGGTCTTTGCCATGACGGTGCACAAGAGCCAGGGGACGGAGTTCGACCGCGTGCTGCTCATCCTTCCCGAGGTCGATGCGCGCGTGCTGACGCGGGAGCTCCTGTACACGGGGGTGACGCGGGCCCGCAAACGGGTCGACCTGTGGGCGGGCGAGGAGGTGCTCCGTAACGCACTGTCGCGCAGGATTGAACGAGCCTCGGGGTTGAGAGAGGCGTTGTGGAGCGCAGGAGGCCGGTGAACGGGAGCGCATCCCACCGGCAAAGAGAAGGTGAGAAGGTGAGAGGGTAAGAACGGTGGATAAGCCGGCAGTCCAATGTGTACCCTCCGATTCTCCAACCTTCTCACCTTCAGACCCTCTTACCCTCTGATTGTCAGGGTTGGCATCCGTGCATTTCGGAACGGCCTGGCGGAAAGCCCGCGGCGAGTGTCCGGCGCAGTCCGTAAAACCGGCACAGCGTCACGTTTTCTGCGATGCCAAAACGGCACGAAAGGCCCGTCCCGGCAATCCCTTCCTTATATCGATCCGCTTGCCGTTCCCTCAGCGATACCCGGCTTCCGCGGCCCCCGGGCGTCGGAACCCACTTCATTCCTGAAACCTGAAGCCTGTGGCCTGCTGCCTGCGGCGAAGCCGCTGTTTGTTGGCATGAATCATGCTCATTCACCCTCTTCAGGAAGGTCTTTGTCCGGGGGAAAATCCGGGCAAAGACGTCGGAATCCGAATTCATTCGAGAGATGTATCCGATGGAAGCTCAGACGAAAAACAGGCTGGACCGGAAGTGGAAGAAACACGCGGACGAGATTGAACTGGAGGTCATCCAGAAGCTGAAGGGCAATGCCGACTACCACGTGGTCGAAGTCGCCCGGGCGTCGCTGAAGCGATTTGGCGTCGAGAAGGCGGGCCTCCGGAAAGACAGCTTCGTGCTGCGGATTGAGACCGCGGCGGGGACGGACGAAAGCCGGCGGACGGCCGGCGGGTGGCTGTGCTTCGAGAGCGAAACCGACGCGCTGTTTTACCTGTTCCACGTCTGGTTCCGGCACATCAAGACCAACTTCACCGCCCTGGACGACGCCATGTCCGACACGGTCGATCTCGTGGAGAAGGCCATGGGCATTGCCGTGCGCGAGGGCGGGTTCGGCAACGAGGTGCTCAAGGACATGATCGTCCGGGCCCTCGGCCGTCTCGCCTCCGTGTCCCTCACCGCGGGGGGGTATCTCCATGGCGATCAGTTCGACACGGAGGTCGTGGAGGATTGCTCGAAGCACAACGGCAACCATGACGAACTGGCGAGTCTCGCCGCCAGCGGCGCCCTCGATGTGCGCAACCAGAAGCACCTCAAGATGCTGGAAGCGTGGATGGCAGCAAGATAGGGTCCAGGGTTCAGGGGAGAAGCAAAAGGAAACTGTAAAAAACGAGGATCGGGACAGGCTCCCGGTCCTTTTTTTTATCCTTGTTCCTCGTTCTTCGGTCCTCGATCCTGCTGAAGGAACTCCAGAACGAGCCGGTTGAATTCCTCGGGGTGCTCGATGTTCGGCATGTGGCCGCAGTGCTCGAAGATGTGCAGGCGCGCCCCGGGGATTCTGCCCGCCGCATCGACGGCCTGGCTCACCGGCAAAATCCGGTCCTCGCGCCCCCAGAGGATGAGCGTGGGGGCTGCGATGGAGGGGAGACCTGCCCGGATGGGATCCAGGACGCCGGGTCTTGCGCCGCGGAGCGTGGCGATGGCGCGCAGGATTGACGTGAAGGCGCGGACGGAACCGGGCTGGAAGAACATCTCGTAGTACATCCGCGCAAAGGCGGGGGAGATCGCGGTCGGGTCGTAGACGAGACGGTGCAGAAACCGGGTGAAGACGGGCAGGGGGGGCTTGAAAAACAGTCGGTCGAAAAAAGGCAGCGAGGCGACGCGCAGGGGCAGGCTGACGTCGCTCCCGAGCCCGGCGCTGCTTGCCAGGACGAGCCTCTCCACGTGTCGCGGGTCGTCGAGGGTGACGCGAAGGGCAACGCCGCCGCCCAGGGAATGACCGACGAGCGCCGCCCGGCCGATGCCGAGGGCTGCCATGAAATCCCGGATGAACCGGGAATAGGCCGCGGGGCTGTAATCCATCGTCCCGGGTTTTTCCGTCCGGCCGAACCCGGGCAGGTCTGGGGCGAAGACCCGGTGCCGAGAGGCGAGGGGACCGATGCTGGACGACCAGATTTCCGCCGATGCCCCCAGGCCGTGGATGAGCACGACTGGCGGGCCGGTCTCGCCTGCAAACAGGCAGCGCGCGCGAAGGCCGTCGATGTCGATGTAACGCTCGGCGGGCATCCGTTCACCTCCCCTCTGACCCGCTTTCCGGGGCCGATCGAACAGTGTGTCATCATCCCACGATCCCGTCCCGGACAAAAGCGAAATATTTGCGAAAAATAGGGAATGGACCGATCCGTCAACTTGCATTTCTCGATAGAAAAATATAGAAAAAATAAAGGTTGTTTTTAGCCCATTTTTGTATACAATTGGCCTCGGGTCAGGCGGATGGTGGGACGAAATTCCACTTTGTAGCATGACCGTTATTGTTTGCGCCGGGATTGAAGAAATGACGAAAGAAGAGCAGATCGCCAAACTAAAAAAACTGGGCGATGAATTCATCTATGCCCTGATCGACAATCCCTACGAATGCCCGATCGTCATCGACAACAAGGGCATCATCCGGTTCATGAGCCGCTTCAGCAAGCGCCTGATCGGCATCGACGCCGACGAGGCCGTGGGACGGCACATCAAGGATGTCATCAAGGAGACCCACCTCCACGAGATCCTCAAGGACGGAAAGGCCCGGATTGCGGATATCCTCTACATCGCCGGCAAACAGCAGGTCATCTCCCGGATCCCCCTGCAGGATCTCCAGGGGAAGATCCTCGGCGCCGTGGGGAAGGGCGTCTTCAGCAAGGTTTCCAAGGTGGCCGAGCTTTCGCAGCGGATCGACCACCTGAGTGACCAGGTTCAGTATTACCGGCAGCAGGTAACCGATCTCAAGGGCGGCTCGACGATCGTGGGCCATTCGGCTGCAATTACCAAACTGAAAGAAAACGCGCTGCTTGCGGCGAGGAGCAACGCGTCGGTTCTCATCACGGGGGAGTCCGGCACGGGGAAAGAGGTGGCGGCCCACTTCATCCACCAGAACAGTTCCCGGTGTAACGGGCCCTTCATTCGGGTCAACTGCGCGTCCATCCCGCGCGAGCTGTTCGAGAGCGAGCTCTTCGGGTACGAGGGGGGGGCGTTCACCGGCGCCCGCTCCCAGGGAAAGCCCGGCAAGTTCGAGCTGGCCAACGGGGGGACGATCCTGCTCGACGAGATCGGCGAGATGCCCCGGCCCATGCAGGCCAAGCTCCTGCGGGTCCTCCAGGAGCGCACCGTCGACCGGCTGGGCGGGACCAAGCCGATCCCCGCCGACTTCCGCCTCATCGCGGCCACGAACCGCGACCTCCAGGAGATGGTGCGCAAGGGGGACTTCCGGATGGATCTCTTCTACCGCATCAACATCCTCAGCATCCACGCGCCGAGCCTCAGGGACATGCGGGGGGATATCCCTCTCCTGGCAAGCCATCTGATCGGGCTGCTCAACGATGAAATGGGATGGGGGGCCTCCGCGATCTCTCCCGAGGCGATGGAGGAACTTCGGAACTACGACTGGCCGGGGAACGTCCGGGAGCTGCGCAACGTGATCGAGCGGGCCATGATCATCGCCAAGGAACGTACGATCCGCCCCGAGGACCTGCCCGAGCGGCTCCGCAGCTCCGACATGGAGCACGGCGCCCTGTCTTCCTCGGTCTCCGTCCCGCGCACGGGGAGCCTGCGGAGCATTCTTGCCGAAACGGAACGGCAGGTCATCCTGGAAACCCTTCACCGTGCCGGGGGGAACAAGACGAAGGCCGCGAAAATGCTCGGCATCCACCGGACATCGCTCTACGAGAAGATGAGACAGCACGGAATGGACCCCGACGCGGAAGTCGATTTCAGACTCTGAACGGTGTGCCGATTCCTATGGGTCGGCACGCCCGAAAATATTTTTCCCCTCCTCCGACGCAGCGCATCCTGTTCGGTCCCTTAGTGTAGGGCGGGCGCTACATGTCTCATGTTTCAGACATCGTCCCGAACCCCAGAAGAACAGGCCATTTTAGGACGATCTTCCACATAGAAGAATTATAATTGTAGCGTACACCCTACGGTTTTCACCTTCCCCGCCCGGGTCCCCGAAAGGCCGATCTCAATAAATAATTAATAGAATCGTGTGCTTGTGATTTTTCATCGCTGCTGGTCCGCCTCTTGCGATAGGACTCCGCGGTTACAGACCCATTGCGACGCCCTCGCAGTTTACATCACGGCGAAAGGCATCATCCGGACCGGGGAGGCCGGGCCGGGTCTCAGGCAGGCCATGCAAGGGCAACGACGGTCTGCCGGGCTTCAAAATCCGTTTTCAAGGGAGACATCATGGATGTACGAGCGGATAAGGTAATGTCGCTGGCCGAGGCCATCAAGACCTACGTCAAAGACGGCTCTCACATCTCGATCGGCGGGTTCACCGTCAATCGAAACCCCATGGCGGCCGTCTACGAGATCATCCGCCAGGGGGTCAAGGACCTCCATGTCTACGCCCACTCGAACGGCACCGGCGTCGACGAACTCGTCGGCGGCGGGTGCGTGGGCAAGATCGAGATCGCTTACGGCGGAAACGGGAGGGCGGCCCCCACCTGCATCCGGTTCAAGCAGGCGATCCAGAAAGGGATGGTCGTTCACGAGGATTACTCCAACTACCAGATGAGCCTGCGGTTCCACGCCGGGGCCATGGGCGTGCCCTTCATGCCGACGCGCTCGTCCCTCGGGACGGACATCGTCAACAAGTGGGGCTTTTCGAAGGATATGCGCAAGAAAGACCCCAGGCTGCCCGACGACAAGCTCGTCGTCCTGGACAACCCCTTCGGAAACTGGGCGAACTGTGCGAAAGTCGTGCTCGTACCGGCCATCAACCCCGACGTGACGATCCTCCACGTGCAGAAGGCCGACCGGCAGGGCACATGCCGCATCCTGGGCCTGCAGTTCTGCGACACGGATCAGGCCAAGGCGGCGCGCAACGTCATCATCACCTGCGAGCAGATCGTCGATGCGGCGGAGCTGAGGAAGGACCCCGAGTACAACCAGATCCCCTTCATCCACGTCTCGGCCGTCGTGCAGGTCCCCTACGGCGCGTACCCCTCGTCCTGCCACCAGCACTACGACTACGACCCCACGCAGCTGTCCGACTTCGCCAAGGCGGCAAAGAACGATGCGGCGTTCAAGGCTTACCTCGACAAGTTCGTCTACGGGGTCAAGGACCACCAGGGGCTGCTCGACCTCGTCGGCAAGGAGCGGCTCGCGAAGATCAAGGCCGACCCCAGGACCGGGTATGCCACCGGCCTGGACAGAAAGTAAGGAGGGGAGCGCGATGGACTACACACTCAGAGAACTCATGGCGATCATCGCCGCCCGCGAGATCAAGAACGGCGACATCGTCTTCTGCGGAACGGGCATTTCCATGGTGGCGGCCATGGCGGCCAAGCACATGAACGCCCCCGAAAGCATCATCTTCTTCGAAACGGGCGCCATCGATTCGGCCCTCGAGGAGATCCCCATGGCCGTGGCGGACCCCCGTGTCATGTACGCCGCGGCCTCCAACGGCGGGCTTCTCGACGCCTTCGCGACGATGCAGAACCGCATCACCGGCGACCGGGTCATCGGCATCCTGGGCGCCGCGCAGATCGACAAGTACGGCAACATGAACTCCACGAGCATCGGCGACTACCACCGGCCCAAGACCCGCTTCTCCGGAAGCGGCGGGGCCTGCGACGTGGCCTCCTTCGTGCCCCGCTACATCATCTTCATGCAGCACGAAAAGAGGAAGTTCCCCGTGAAGGTCGACTACCTCACGAGCCCCGGCTACCTCGACGGCAACGGCGGCCGCGAGCGGGCCGGCCTCATGACCGGCGGGCCCAGCGCCGTCGTGACCAACCTGGCCATGATGCGCTTCGACGAGAAGACCAAGGAGATGTACCTGGCCTACTACTACCCCGGGATCTCACCCCGGAAGATCCTGGACAACATGGAGTTCTCCGTCGATATCTCGAAGGCGCAGGAAGCCGCGCCTCCCACGGCGAGCGAACTGAAGGTCCTGCGGGATGTCGTCGATCCCCAGCGGATCATCCTGTGAGAACAAGCGCCGCCCGGCCGACGGAGAGCCGCCGGCAGGGCCGGCGCGAAGTCAACACCGACACACTGTCGTACCCATAACCATCACGAGGAGAAGCGAAATGAACTTTGAACTGTCTGAAGAGTTGAAGATGTTGCGGGACACCGTGCGTTCCTTTGCGGAAGAGAAGATAGCGCCGTTTGCCGAGGAGTGGGACCACAAGTCCTACTTTCCCTACAAGG
>CAZPCN010000026.1:0-34342 GCA_964585095.1 uncultured Syntrophaceae bacterium
CCCCGATGAGCGAGGTGTCGTCCTCGACCGTCATTTCCACTTCCTTGCCCGTCATATCGGCCACCCGCTGCTTCAGGGCCTGCTCCAGCTCGGCGGTGAGCGGGTAGGCGGTCCGGACGGACACGCGGACCTTCTTCAGGGTCTTGTCCATGAGCTCCCGGTAGGCGTTCTCCACCTCCCCGAGCATCCCGATGCGCTGCTTGTCCACGAGCAGCCTCAGGAAGTTGGCCGTCCGGTCGGACATCGTCACGCGGCCGAGAAGCTCCTCGATGACGGTCTTCTTGGCCTTCAACTCAAAGATGGGGTTGGCCAGGAACTCCTGCAGGGCCTTGTTCTGCACGACGATGGACGAGAAGGACAACAGTTCCCTGCCGTAGTCTTCGATCTTCCCCTCCTCGACAGCGATGTCGAAGAAGGCCCGCGCGTACCGCTTTGCCAGATCGCTGCTGATCAATTTTTCTTCACCATCCTGTCAAGATATTCGCGAACCATGCCTTCATGGTCTTCCTTGGTGACCTTCTTCTTGAGAATGTCCTCGGCCATCTGGACGGCCAGCTCCGAGGCCTCGAGCCGCAGCTCGTTCTTGGCCTTTTTGAGCTCCTGGTCCATCCTCGCCTTGGCGTCCTCCTTCATCTTCTCGGCGGCGCGCCCGGCATCGGCGATGATCCGTTTCTTCTCCTCCTCGCCCTGGGCCTTGATCATGGCCGCGATGCCCTGGATCTCCTCCTCGGCCTTCTTGATCTTCTCGTCGTATTCCTTGAACTTCTTCTCGGCGTCCGCCTTGACCACCTCGGCCTCCTCCAGGGACGCCTTGATGCCCTCGCGGCGGCCCGCGAAGAAGCTCTTCATCTTTTTCCACATCAGCCAGTAGAGGATGCCCATCAGCACGAGGAAGTTGGCGACCCTCCAGCCGAAGTCGATGAGCTGCGCCTTGGTGTCGACGTGCTCCTCGCCGCCGGCCGCCCAGGCCGCAACGGCGAACAGCAGGGTCCCGAGGCACGTCAGAACGCCTGCCCACTGCGATTTGCTCAGAAACAGCGTCTTCTCTCCCCGGTTCATTGGACGCTCCTTCCCAGGACCTTTTCGGCTATTTCGGAGGAGATCCTCAGGGATTGATTCCGCAGGAGTTCCCTCGCCGATGCCAGCTCCTTTTCCAGTTTCGCCTGAAACTCTCCCATCATCCCGGCGATCTCGGTCTTGGCCTTGTCGGTGATGACCTTGGCGGCTGCGGTGCCCTCCTTGGCGAGGTCCCCCTTCTGGCCCATGGCCTCCATCTTGGCGGCCCGGATCTTCTCCTCGTACGCGGCAACCCGCCGGTCGATCGTCTCCTGGACGGTCTTCACCTCTTCCTGGGCCTTGTCCAGGATTTCCTTCCTGCGGTCCATGATGCGCAGGAGCGGTTTGTAGAGCACTTGATTGAGAATCCAGATCAAAAGGAGAAACAAGACAAGCTGGATGAACAAGGTGTAATCGATATCGACCATCTACCTACCCTCTCTCTCTCGCTGCATCGAGCAGGCACAAAAAAACCGAGGGAACTTACGAATTCGCCCGGTTCAAAACGGAAAACAGCCCTTTCGGGTCCTTGACAGCCACCCGGAGCAAATATACTTCTAAGTAATTAGAATAATTGGCACTTTTCATGAAACGTCCCTTTGCTCCGTCCTGCTAAAACCGCGGTCTTCTAATCACAAACGCTCAAAATTGTCAAGCTTTTTTTCCCCGGAAAGCAGGGCATGGCGGGGGCCGGCGAAGCCCCCCCGGCAGGAGATCCCCTCCCGGGAACACCCGGAGCGGGAATGCATCGAAAAAGACTCGGTTATTCGGCTTTCGGGGCAGCGCCTCCCTTCGCCATCTGGCAGTTGCCCTCGAAGAGCCCCCCCTCGTGCACGATGAAGACACCCGTCTTGATGTTGCCGGTGAGCCGCCCCGTCGAGTCGATCTCCATCCGCTCCCGGACTTCCACGGTCCCGCGGACATCCCCCCCGACCATCAGGCTGTCCACCTGGATGTCGGCCTCGATCCGGCCCCCCTGCCCCACGACAAGAGTGCCCTTGCCGAGAATCTCGCCCTTGAACTTGCCGTCGAGCCTCACGGCGCCGGTGAAGATCAGCTTCCCCTCGAACTCGGTCCCCTCCCCCAGAAAGGCCTTGATTTCCACGTCTTTTTTCCCCTTGTTCAGCATGACCCAACTCCTTCGTTTTAAGTTGACCGTCTTATGTTTCAGGCAGGAAAGCCCCCTCCTTTTCCTAAAACCTAAAACTTGAAACTTAAAACATCCGCTTTTACGACTGCAGCACGTATCGCCTCATGCTCACGTTCATCAGGAAGCCCATGGCGGCCATCATCTTCACCATGGAGGAGCCGCCGTAACTGAAGAACGGCAGCGGGATGCCCACGACGGGGAGGATGCCCAGGACCATGGCCACGTTGATGAAGACACCCCAGAAGATCAGCATGGTCACGCCGAAGGCGATGAGCGTCCCCAGGTAGTCCCGCGAGTGCTGGGCGATCTTCAGCCCCCAGAGGACCAGGGCCAGGAACAGGACGAGCACGAGCAGGGCCCCCAGAAACCCCCATTCCTCGGCAAAGACGGAAAAGACGAAGTCCGTCTGCTGCTCGGGCAGGAACTTCAGCTGGCTCTGGGTGCCCTTCATGAACCCCTTGCCGAGAATGCCCCCCGAGCCTACGGCGATGATCGACTGAATGATGTGGTAGCCCGATCCCAGGGGGTCCCGCTCCGGGTCGATGAACGTCAGGACCCGCTCTTTCTGATACTCGGCCAGGAAATTCCACCCCAGCGGGATGACGAGCAGCACGACGGCGGCAAGCCCCAGGAGGGTCCTCCAGCGGATCCCGATGAAAAGAACCATGGACCCGAAGAGGATCATGAGCATCAGGGCCGTCCCCAGGTCCGGCTGCTTTAATACCAGAACAAAGGGCACCAGGACAATCAAAAAGGGAACGACGAGTTCCCGGATCCCGACCTTGCTTTCCATCCGGTGGTCGTTGAAGTACTTCGCCAGGGCGAAGATGAGGGTGATCTTCACCAGCTCCGAGGGCTGCATGGTGAAGCCGCCCAGGTTGATCCATCGCTGGGAGCCCTTCGTCACCGACCCCACGGCGAAGACGGCGATGAGCAGCACGACGGCCAGCGCGTGAATCGCGTAGGCGTACCGGGCGATCCAGCGGTAATCGAAGGCAAAGGCCAGCACCATGACGCCCATCCCGAGGAGGACCCAGCGCATCTGCTTGAAGTAGGGCTCCCCCGAGATGCCGTAGCCCGCGCTGTAGAGGTTCACCACGCCCATGCCCACGATGACCGTGATGAGCGTCATCAGCGTCCAGTCGAAATTGAAGATGAGCCGGCGGTCGATTTTCATGGCCGCACCTTCCCGGCAAAGTAGGCTTCGATGACCTTCTTGGCCACCGGCGCGGCGGCCGACCCGCCGTGGCCCGAGTGCTCGGCCACGACGGCCACGACGATCTCCGGGTTGTCCCGGGGGGCAAAACTGACGAACAGGGCGTGGTCCCGGTACTCGTAGGGGTAGGACGACCCGTCGTCGCCCTCGGCCATGCCGATGACCTGGGCGGTCCCCGTCTTGCCGCACACGTCCCTGCCGGCCACGCGGGCCTGCGCCCCCGTGCCGCCGGGCTCGTTCACGACGCCCCACAGCGCCTTTTTCAGCAGCTGCACGCTCTCCTGGCTCACGGGGAGCACGGCCTTCTTCTCCGGGCGGAACTCCTCGATGATCTCCCCGTCGTCGGTCTCGATCCGCTGGACGATCCGCGGGGTGAAGAACTCGCCGTTGTTCGCGACGGCCGCGTAGGCGTTGGCCAGCTGCAGGGGGGTGGCCGTGTTGTAGCCCTGGCCGATGGCGATCGAGATCGTCTCTCCGGGCTGCCAGGCGACTCCGAAGCGGGCCAGTTTCCAGTCCTTCGTCGGGATGAGCCCCCGGCGCTCGCCCGCCATGGCGACGCCCGTGCGGGCACCCAGCCCGAAGGCCTGGGCGTACTCGGCCAGGCGGTCGACACCGAGCAGTTTCCCCACGTTGTAGAAGTACACGTCGCAGGACTCCACGACGGCCCGGTGCAGGCTCACCCGGCCGTGGCCCTGCTTGCGCCAGCAGCGGAAGGTGCGGGACCCCATCTCGAAGTGGCCGGGGCAGTTGAAAGCGGTCTCGGGGGTGATGATCCCCTCTTCCAGGGCCGCCGCCGCGACGATCAGCTTGTACGTGGAGCCCGGCGGGTACTGGCCCGCGATGGCACGGTTCTCCATGGGGTGCAGGGGGTTCGAAGAGATCTTTTCCCACACGTCGGCGCTCACGCCCCGGTTGAAGAGGTTGGGGTCGAACCCCGGCCGGCTCACCAGCGCGAGCACGGAGCCGTCCCGCGGGTCGAGGGCCACGACGGCCCCCGCCTTGCCTTCCATCGCCGTCCATGCCGCCTTCTGCACCTGGGAGTCGATGGTCAGCAGGACTCGGTAGCCCTGGACGGGCTCGACGCGGCCCAGGGTCTTGACCTTGCGGCCGACGACGTTGACCTCGACCTGTTCGCCGCCCGCCTTTCCCCGGATGAAGGGGTCGAGGGCTCTCTCCAGGCCGAACTTCCCGATGAAGTCGCCGCTCTTGTACCCGGTGGACTTGTCCCTCTCGAGCTCTTCGCGGCTCACCTCGCCGATGTAGCCGATCACGTGCGCCATGCTCTCCCCGTAGTAGTATTCCCGGACGGGCATGACGTCGATGCCCACGCCGGGCAGCTCCAGGGAGTGGGTCTCGATGAGGGCGAGCTTCTCGCGGCTGACGTTGCGGTCGACCCGCAGCGGCGTGAAGGGCCTGCGGTTTTCGCGGATCGTCTCGTAATCCATGGGAAACGTCAGGCCCACCTTCGCGTAGAGGGCTTCGAGTTTCTCCACGAGCCCCTTGAGGTCCTTGACGTCCTCGGGGAAGATGACGACGTCGTAGGAGGGCCGGTTCTCCACGAGAACGACACCGCGGGAATCGAGCACGATCCCCCGCATGGCCTTCACCTCGCGGATACGGATCCGGTTGTTCTCGGAGCGTTTGAGCAGGTCCTCGCCTTTGATGATCTGGAGGTACCAGAGCCTCAGCACCAGCAGGCAGACGGCCGCCAGGATCACCCAGAAGAAAAAGGTGAACCGCTCGCGGTACTCGCCCGGGTCGTACCGGACAAGCCTATCGCGCTTCTCCAGCATAGACGTCGACCCCCAGGCGGTTGAACAGCGTGAAGACTGCGGGGCTCAGAACCCCCGCGACCAGGGCCTGCGGCAGGGTGGTCCGCAGCAGGCTCTCCGACACATCGGTACCGTAGATGAACCAGTAGACGGCGAAGATGAAAAGCCCCTCCAGCATCGCGCAGAGAAAGACGTAGGCCATGATGAAGAGCATCCGCTCCCCGTAGATCCGCGGAGACAGCAGGCTGGAGAGGACGAAGAGCACGACGTAGACGAAGGTCGTGAGCCCCATAATCGTGCCCGACAGGCAGTCTATGAGAAACCCGAGCAGAAAGGCGAGCACGCCGCCCCGCAGCATGTCGAGATGGAACCCGGCCCACACCACCAGAATGAGGGAGACCTCGATGCCGATCCGCCCGCCGAAGACGAGGTCCAGCAGCGTCCGCTGGAGGACGACGAGCAGGACGGCGAAGAAGGGAAGGATGATGTAGTATGCCATGGATTCGGGTATCGGGGTTCGGGGTTCGGGGTTCGGGTCCAGAAATGGATTTTTCCACCCCTATACCCTAGACCCGAGACCCTAGACCCTGTCTTTATTCTTTCTCCGTCTGCAGCACCAGCACTTCCTCGATCTTCGAGAAGTCCACCGACGGCACCACCTCGATCGTCTGGAACAGGCCGGGCTCCTTCTTGTCCGCCCGGGCGACGGTCCCCAGCATCAGCCCCTTGGGGAACATCCCCCCGAGCCCCGAGGTGACGACGGTCTCGCCGACCTTCACCTCCTCGGTGCGCTGCACGTACTTCAGGCGCGAGAGCCGATGCCCCCCGCCCTGGAGGATCCCCTGGGCGCGGCTGCCCTGCACGAGGGCGTCGATGTTGCTGTTGTAGTCGGTCACGAGCAGGATCTTGGCGTAATTCCAGGAGGCCTCGATGACGCGGCCCACGACGCCGTCCGGGGAAATCACGGGCAGGCCGTCCTTCACGCCGTCGCGGGTCCCCCGGTTGATCAGGATCGTCCGGAAGGGCGAGGAGCCCTCGTTGCCCACGACCCGCGCGGCGATCGTGGGGTAAACGGTGCTGTCCTCGAGGGCGAGCACCTTCTTGAGGCGGCTTCCCTCGAGGGACATTTCCCGGTAGTAGTTGACCTCGCTCTGCAGGGCCGCGATCCTCTTGCGCAGTTCCCGGTTCTCCTCCTCGAGCCCCACGAGGAAGAGGTAGCGCTTCCACGCCCCGCCCACGGAGTCCACGCCCGAGTGAATCCCCTGCTCCACGGGGGCCGTCACTTCGAAGACGAGCTTCTTCATGATCCCCGGGCTTCCCGGGCGCCTGAGGCTCTGGGACAGGATGACGAGGGAAACGGCAATCAGGATGAAGGCTACGATAAGGGCGAGATACTTCTTGAACAACAACGCTCCTCACCTGCAATGACGTTGAAGCGGCGGCTCTTCCCGCCCGGGCACCCCCGGGACTCGCGGGGCGGCGCCGCCGACGGTGTGCGAAGCGGTGAAGGTCGACGCCGCCCGCCGGCTCACAGCTGGATGGCGACCTCGCGGAGAAGTTCCAGTTCGTCGAGGGCGATGCCGGAGCCCCGGGCCACCGTGGACAGGGGGTCGTCGGCGACGCTGACGGGCAGCCCCGTCTCCTCCCGGAGCAGCGTGTCGAGGTTCCGCAGCAGGGCGCCGCCGCCGGTGAGCACGATGCCGCGGTCCACGATGTCGCCCGCCAGTTCCGGCGGCATCTGTTCCAGGGCGTCGCGGATCGTGTCGACGATGATGCTGACGGGCTCCGCGATGGCCTCCCGGGCCTCCTCGGAGTTGATCTCGATGATCTTCGGGATCCCCGAGATGAGGTCCCGCCCCTTGACCTCGACGGTCTTGAGCTCCTCGTCCGGGTAGGCGCAGCCGATCGTGGTCTTGATCATCTCGGCCGTGCGCTCGCCGATGAGAAGGCTGTACTTGCGCTTCAGGTACTGCACGATGGCCTCGTCCATCTTGTCGCCGGCCACGCGGACCGACTTGGCGTAGACGATGCCGGAGAGGCTGATCACGGCCACTTCCGTTGTCCCGCCGCCGATGTCGACCACCATGGAGCTCACGGGCTCCTTGATGGGCATGCCTGCGCCGATGGCGGCCGCCATGGGCTCCTCGATGAGGTAGACCTCGCGGGCGCCGGCCGACTCGGCCGTTTCCTTCACGGCCCTGCGCTCGACCTGGGTGACCCCCGAGGGGATCGACACGATGATGCGCGGGCGGATCAGGGTCCGGCGGTTGTGCACGCGCTGGATGAAGTGACGAAGCATGGCTTCGGTGATGTCGAAATCGGCGATGACGCCGCCCTTCATGGGCCGGATGGCCTCGATGTTGCCGGGTGTCTTGCCGAGCATGAGCTTCGCCTCGGCGCCCACGGCGAGGACCTTCTTGATCCCGCGGGCGTCGCGGTGAACGGCCACGACGGAAGGCTCGCGCAGGACGATGCCTTTCCCCCTGACGTAGACGAGTGTGTTGGCCGTGCCGAGATCGACGGCCAGATCATTCGAGAATTTGCCGAGTATGAAATCGAACAGCAAAACGCTTCCTCCCGATGTTACTGGAAAAAACGCCGAACCACCCCGGCGATTTCCCATTGGAAAGGTGTCATATACAGTATTTGCACGGGCGAATCAATGCCTTTTTGACAAAAAACGATTGCATTTTGACCTCAATTATAATAGGGATTTTCCCTTAACGCGACTTTCGAGGGACACCCATGCTTCAATTCATGCGCAAACACGCCCAGAGCTGGCTGATCAAGGTTCTGCTGGTTTTGATCATCGTCGTCTTCGTCCTCTACTTCGGATCGACGCGCTGGAACGAGCCTGCCGAGGCCCTGGTGACGGTGAACGACAAGGTCATCACCTTCAGCGACTACCGCAAGGAATACCAGAACCTGCTGGACATGTACCGACAGCGGCTGGGCGCCAACCTCACGGAAGACGTCATCAAGAGCCTCAACCTCAAGCAGCAGGCCCTGGACAACCTCGTCAACCAGACGGTTCTCACCATGAAGGCCGAGGAGATGGGCATCCGGGTGAGCGACGAGGAAGTCCGCACCGTCATCGCCATGCAGCCCGCCTTCCAGCGCGACGGCGTCTTCGATGCCAAGCGTTACGAGCAGCTGCTGCGGTACCAGCGGATGAGCCCCGAGGAGTTCGAGGCGATGCAGAAGAAAGCCCTCATGACGGTCAAGCTCCAGGACATCTTCCGCCAGGGCGTCAAGGTCTCCGAACGGGAGATGCAGGACATCCACCGCATGCAGTCCGAGCGCATCAACGTGGAACTCTTCAAGCTGCCCGCCCGGGCCTGCCGCGGCAAGGTAAGCGCCGCGAAGGAGGAGCTGGAAAAATACTACAACGACCGCAAGGACGACTTCCGCATCCCCGCGAAGGTGCAGGTGAAGGTCCTCTCCTTCCCCGCCGAGAGCTACGCGGGCAAGGTGGACGTCTCGGCCGAGGAGATCCGGAGCGCCTACGAGGCCAACAAGGGAAAGATGCCCGCCGTGAAGGGGCAGCCCCCCCCGCTCGAGGCCGTCAAGGGGCGCATCGCCGAGGAGATCCGGCTGATGAAGGCCATGAGCATCGCCGCCGAGAGCGCCAAGAAGGCCCACGACACGATCTACCAGGAAGAGAACTTCGACGCCTACGCCGCGAAGAACGGGCTGCGCGTCCAGGAGACGGGCTTCTTTTCAGCCAGGGACCTGCCGGCGGAGCTGAGGCAGATCCGGGACGCGGAAACGCAGATTTTCAGCACCCGCACGGGCGAGATCACTCCCGTGCTCTCGTCGCCCCGCGCACACTACCTCATCCGGGTGACGGCGAGAAAGGAAGCCGCCACCCCGCCTTTCGACGAGGTCCGGAAGGACGTCGAGGAGCGCTGGGCCGCGGTCGAAGCGCAGAAGATCTGCCGCAAGGAGGCCGAGGGGGCACTGGAGAGCCTGCGGAAAGGCGAAGACTTCCGAAAGGTCGCGAGGGAAAAGGGCGCAGAGGTGGTGGAAACGGGGCTCTTCGCCCCGGGCACGGAAATCCCCAAGGCGGGGACGTCGCAGGAACTGATCAACGCCGTCTTCCAGCTCTCCGAGAAGGCGCCCTACCCTGCCGAGGTCTACGCCACGGGCGACGGCACCCTCATCATCCCGCGGTTCAAGGAGCGCAAGCGGGTCGACGACGGTTCCTGGGAAAAGCAGAAGGACATCCTGAAGGTCATCCTGCTGCGGGCCAAGGAGGCGGAATACTTCCAGGCCTGGCTCAAGGAGGTCCGCGAGACCATGGAAAAGGACGGGAAGATCAAGACGAGCGAGAATGTGCAGAAGCTCTAAACTCGTCTGTCTCGTCTGTTTCGTCTGTTTCGTCTATTTGGTCTATTTCGTAAAAAAAGGAAAGGGTCGCGGGGTGAAAATCCGCGACCCTTTTTTTTTCGTTCTGCCCCGATACCCGAGACCCGAACCCCGAAACCCTATTTCTGTCCGAACTCCCCCGTGTCGATCCACTCGGCTTTCACGAGCGACCACCAGTCCAGGGCCAGTTCCTTCAGCACGTACTCGTAGGGAAGCCAGCCATAGCCCTTCTCACCCCACTTTGCCCCCCAGGAATTGCGGATCAGGACGGCCCCCGTCGTCTCCGGGCCGCCGGGGCTCGCGTTCCGGATCTTCATCCTGTCGTCGTAGCCCACGGCCATCACGGCGTGACCGCCCAGCAGTTTTTCGCCCTTTGCCGGGCAGGGGATCTTTCCCGTTTTGGCGGCCTGATCGATGGAGCTGTAGACGCTGAACCCGAACATGGCGGGCAGGCCCGCCGCCAGCTTGGCCTTGATCCCGGCGAGCAGCTCCGCCGGCGGGATGCCGGGCGGGTCGAGGCGGTAGTACTGGATGGCCTGGTAATTCTGGGCAAAGGCATAGCAGAACGCCGGCGGCTCCTTGTCGAAATCCTCGGCCTTGTAGGGCCAGTATTCCTCGGGCGGAACGCCGAAGAGCACCAGGGCCCCCATGGCGGTTCTCAGGAACGCGCCGGTGTCGCCCGTCCAGTGCAGCATATTGCGGGTCACCTTGTAGAGGAAAAGGCGCGAAGCCTCCACGTGCTTTCCCGTGGCGCGCCTCTCGAAGTACTCCACCATGCCCGCGCCGGCCTGGGCCGTGCACGAGCCGATCTTGCCCTGGTCCTCCACGGGCGAGCACCAGGCACGAAGGTCGCAGCTCGCCGGCAGCCTGGCTTTCTTCCTGCCCTCGCCGGTGCCCTTCACCTTCTTCATCAGGGGCAGGATGGTTTCCGTCTGTGCCGTGTAGTCCCGAAAGTCCGGATAGTCGGGCAGCCAGCCCATGGCGGGACGCTCAAAGAGATCGGACATTTCCCCTTCTCCTTTCTGCCGGATGCCGGGATCCGGCAGGCAACAGGTTACAGCCTTCCTCACCACCCGTACGGCCGGCCCCAGGGGCCCCAGGGACGCCAGGGGTAAGGGGGCCCCCAGTACCAGGGATCGTAGTAGTAAGGCGGGTAGGGGATCCTCTGCTCCCAGAGCTTCAGCTCCCTGGCCCGGACCACGGGGTAGACGTAGCGGACCTCGCCGATGGGGTGCGTCTCGCGGCCGACGATTTCGCCGCCCACGGTGACCTCCCGTCCTTTCTTGAACAGGTCCGGGTCGAGAAACCGGTCGACGACCACGATGAACCGGCCCTCGGAACGGTCGAGATCCGCCGGGCGCTTCTGGAAATCCAGCGCCGTCTGCATGACCTTGAGGACCGTCGAATCCTTCAGGTTTTCCGTCTCGATGATGAGCCCGCCCCAGACGACGACAGAGCCCTTGAACCTGTCGGGGTCCTTCTGGATGTCGGCAAAGGGCGGGCTGGTTTCCGCCTCCCGGCGGATTTCCTGCGACACCGGCGCGCAGGCCGCAAGGCCGGCCAGAGCAATGCAGAGGATGCCCTCGATGATTCTTGTCACCGCCATATCCCGAACCCGATGCCGAACTGGACCGCCGGGGGCGATCCGGGCCCGGCGTAGTAGTCTTCGGCTCTCCAGAGGTAGGTCTCCCTCTCGAGCAGCGAGGGGACGGTGTAGGGCCTGCCGCCGATCGTGATCACCCGCCCTCCCTCGACAACGCCGCCCACGGTGATCTTCCGTCCCTTCTCGTAGATGAGGGGATCCACGAAGCGCGGGTAGACCACGAGGAAGCGGCCCTGCGAGGGCGCCGTGATGTCCGGCGCCTGCTGCGCTCCCAGAGGGAGCTGGAGGACCTGCACCCAGGTCTCTTTCTCCCTCGCCACGGTCTCGACGATCTGGCCGCCCAGGATGACCACGGCCCCCCGGAACCGGTCGGGCTTCTGCAGGAGATCGGGAAAGGGAACCTTCTCGTCTTCCTGCACGATGCGGTTCGACAGCACGGAGGTGCACCCGGACAGGACGACGGAAAGAACAACGGCAAGGATCAGTCTTTTCACCATGGGGGCCCCCCGGCGGGACGTCGATGACAACGGCACCATTCTAGGACATCCCCCGCCGATGGGCAAACACAAAATTGCCGGGCGCCGCCACGCGGGGCATGCTTTTTCATACCCATGAGCGGGGATATCTGGTAGAATCCAGCTCCCGAAAAAACAGACAGCAGGAGGTGGGGGCATGAAGCACGCAACATCCGTCGTTCGACTGCTCGTCGTTCTGGCAGCGGCGTTTTGCCTGGCCCTGGCCGCACCCGCATCCGCCGCGGCGCAGAATCAGCCCGTCAAGGTGGCGTTCATCTACGTCGGGCCCGTGGGCGACGCGGGCTGGTCCTTTTCCCACGACCAGGGGCGCAAGTACCTCGAGAAGAACCTCCCGGGCGTCAAGACCGCCTTCGTCGAGTCCGTGCCCGAAGGCGCCGACGCGGAGCGCATTCTCACCCAGTTCGCCCGCGACGGCTACAAGGTGATCTTCGCCACGAGCTTCGGCTACATGGACGCCGTCGTCAACGTGGCCAAGAGATTCCCCGACGTCCGCTTCGAGCACTGCTCGGGATTCAAGACGGCGCCCAACGCCTCCACCTACTTCGGCCGGATTTACGAGGCGCGCTACCTTTCGGGCATCGTGGCGGGCAAGATGACGAAATCCAGCCTCATCGGGTACGTGGCGGCCCACCCGATCCCGGAGGTCATACGCGGGATCAACGCATTCACGATGGGCGTCCGCTCCGTCAACCCCGGGGCGAAGGTCCGCGTCGTCTGGACGAACACATGGTACAACCCCGCCTCGGAAAAGGAAGCGGCCAAGGCCCTGCTAGATTCCGGCTGCGACGTGATCGCCCAGCACCAGGACACGCCGGGACCCATGCAGGCCGCCGAGGAGCGCGGAAAGTACGGCATCAGCTACAACTCGCCGATGATGCAGTTCGCGCCCAAGGCCGTGCTGACCGGGCCCGTCTGGAACTGGGGCCCCTACTACGTCAAGCGGGTCAAGGCAGCCCTGGACGGCACCTGGAAGACCGGGCAGTACTGGGGGCCCATGGCCGACGGCATCGTCGACCTGGCGCCCTTCAACAAGGCCGTCCCCGCCGACGTGGTGAAGCTCGTCAACGCGAAAAAGCGCGACATCGTCCGCGGCAGGCTCCACCCCTTCGCAGGCCCCGTGAAGGACAATACGGGCAAGGCGATCGTCCCCGCGGGCAAGACGCTGTCGGATGCGGAGATGCTCGGCTTCAACTGGTTCGTCGAGGGCGTCGAGGGGACCCTGCCGAAAAAGTAAGCCTGGAGGCCCGGCTCGATGCAACCGCCGCTGGTTGAGATGCGCGGCATCCGGAAGGCGTTCCCCGGTGTCGTGGCCAATGACGGGGCCTCCCTCGAGCTTCGCGCGGGAGAGGTCCACGCCCTGCTGGGGGAAAACGGCGCCGGCAAGACGACCCTCATGAACATCCTGGCGGGCCTCTATCGCCCCGACGCGGGGGAGATCCGCATCGGGGGCCGCATCGCCGAGATCCGCTCGCCGGGCCAGGCCATCGCGCTGGGCATCGGGATGGTGCACCAGCGCTTCAAGCTCGTGCAGGGGTTCACCGTGGCCGAGAACGTCACCCTCGGCATGCGGGAACCCCGCTTCCTCATCGCCCGCCGCCCCCTCGAGGATGCGGTCGGCGCCTTCTCCCGCGAACAGGGCCTCCCCGTCGACCCGCGGGCCCGCATCTGGCAGCTCTCCGTCGGGGAGCAGCAGCGCGTCGAGATCGTCAAGGCCCTCTGGCGCGGCGCCGGCGTCCTGATCATGGACGAGCCCACGGCCGTCCTCACTCCGCGGGAAGTGAGCGACCTCTTCCGCGTGATGCGGGAGATGGCCGCCGCGGGAAAGGCGATCGTCTTCATCACCCACAAGCTCTCCGAGGTCATGGACATCGCCGACCGCGTCACGGTCATGCGCCACGGCCGCCACGCGGCGACCGTGGAGAAGGCCGGCACCTCGCCCGGCGAGCTGGCCTCGCTCATGATGGGCCGTGAGCACGAAGCCCCGGCGTGCGCGGCGGGGACCGGCGGGCCGGGCCCCTTGGTCCTCGAGGCCCTCGATCTCGAGGCCGAGGGGGATCGCGGCGAGAGGGCCCTGCGCGGCCTTTCTCTCGAGATCCGTGCCGGGGAGATCCTCGGCATCGCCGGCGTCGCGGGAAACGGGCAGCGGGAGCTGGCCGAGGCGATCGCCGGCCTGCGGAGGGTTTCCGCGGGCTCCATCCGGGTGGCGGGCGTCGAGGTGGCCAACCGGGAACCCGCCCGCGCCATCGCCGCGGGCGTGGGCTACATCCCCGAGGACCGTCTCGGGACGGGGCTGGCGGTCGGCATGAGCGTCGCCGAAAACCTGATCATGAAGGCCTACGGGGGCCCGGAGCTTTCGTCGGGCCCCTTCCTGCGGCGCGCGCGCATCCTCGCATGGTCGCGCAGGCTCGCCGAGGCATTCCGGGTCAAGACGCCGTCGCTCGACACCCCCGTGGCGAGCCTCTCCGGGGGCAACGCCCAGCGCGTGCTGCTTGCGAGGGAAACGGCGTCGAGGCCGAAGCTCGTCGTGGCGGCGCACCCCACGCGCGGGCTCGACGTGGCGGCCACGGACCACATCCACGCCATCCTGCGCGAGCAGAGGCAGGCCGGCGCCGCCGTGCTGCTCATCTCGGGGGACCTCGACGAGATCATGGCCCTCTCGGACCGCATCGCCGTGCTCTACGAGGGGGAGATCCTGGGGGTCTTCCCCTGCGCCGGAGCCGACCTCGAGCGCATCGGCCTGATGATGGGGGGCGTGCGGGAAGGCAGTGGAAGAAGTGAAAGAAGTGAGGAAGTGCGAGAATAAGGGAACCACGCAAGAACTTCCCCCTTTGAAAAAGGGGGATTGAGGGGGATTTGAGAAAATCCTCCCCGACCCTCCTCGAATTCCAAGAGGCTGTGTCGTAATCATGAAAAATGCCGAAATCCTGTCATTCCCGCGCAAGCGGGAATCCAGACCTCATTGAACATACTGGATTCCGCATCGCGCTTCGCTTGTGCGGAATGACAAAATCGGAATTGCGACACAGTCTCCAAAGGAGGGAAGAAAGAAGAACAGGATGTGGTGCAGATGTTCTTGATTGAACGGCGCGCAGAGCGCTCCACGCTGGTCCGCGTCGTCTCGCCGGCGCTGGCCGTGCTGACGGCGCTCGTTTTCGGCGCCCTGTTCCTGAAGGTCTCGGGGTTCGACCCCCTGGCCGTCTACGAGGGCATGTGGCGCGGCGCCTTCGGGGACGCCTACGGCCTTTCCGAGACGCTCGTCAAGGCCATCCCGATCGCCCTGTGCGCCCTGGGGATCGCCGTGGCCTTCCGCATGAACCTCTGGAACATCGGCGCCGAGGGGCAGCTCTACGCGGGGGCCATGGCCGCCACCTGGGTCGCCCTGTCCTTTCCCGGCGCCCCCGCCGCCGCCGTGCTGCCCGCGATGGCGGCGGCCGGGATGGCTGCGGGCGCGCTCTGGGCGCTCCTGGCTGCCGTACCCCGGGCGTGGGTCGGCGCAAACGAGATCCTCACGACGCTCATGCTCAACTACGTGGCCGTCTTCTTCTCGGAGTACCTGATCCACGGCCCCTGGAAGGACCCGGCCGGCTTCAACTTCCCCCTCTCCCCGGCCTTCTCCGAGGCGGCCCGCCTGCCCGCCTTCGGCGACACGCGGATCCACGCGGGCCTGCTGCTCGCGCTCGCTGCGGCCGCCGCCCTCACCGTCGCGCTGCGCAAGACGAAATGGGGCTACGAACTGCGCCTCGTCGGGGCAAGCCCCGCCGTGGCAACCTACGCCGGGATCGGCATCGCGCGCCACGTCCTCGTCGCCATGGCCGTCGGCGGGGCGCTGGCGGGCCTGGCGGGCATGACGGAAGTCTCGGCCATCACCGGCCGTCTCCAGTACGGCCTGTCTCCGGGTTACGGCTACTCGGCCATCATCGTGGCCTGGCTCGCGAAGCTGAGCCCGGCGGGCATCCTCGTCATGTCCTTCCTCTTCGGGGGGCTGCTGGTGGGCGGCTACGCGGTCCAGTTCATCGGGGTCCCCGCGGCGGCGGTGAACATGCTCCAGGGGGCCATGCTTTTCTTCTGGCTTGCGGCGGAATTTTTCGGCCAGTACCGGGTCGCGCTGCGCGGCCGCGTGCGGGAGGTGCGCTGAGATGGAAATGGACGCCCTCACCGCCCTTTTGGCCGCGGCCGTCGGCGCCGGCACGCCGCTGCTCTACGCCGCCCTGGGGGAAATCCTCTGCGAGCGCTCGGGGGTGCTCAACCTCGGCGTCGAGGGAATGATGCTCGTGGGGGCCGTCTGCGGGTTTCTCGCCGCCGTGGAGACGAAGAGCCCCGGCGCGGGCGTCGTGGCGGCCATGCTTGCCGGGGGGGCGCTCGCCGCCGTTCACGCCTTCATGACGGTCACCCTGCGCGTCAACCAGATCATCAGCGGCCTGGCCCTCGCCCTGTTCGGCACGGGCGTGAGCAGCTACCTCGGCAAGCACCTCATCGGCGTCCCGCTGCCGGTCAATCCCGTACCCCTGCCGATCCCCGGCCTTGCGGAGATCCCCTTCCTGGGGCCCGTGCTGTTCCGGCAGGACCCGCTCGTCTACGCCTCGTACCTGCTCGTCCCGCTGGCGTGGTTCTGGATCCACCGGACGAGGCCGGGGCTGCACCTGCGCGCCGTCGGCGAAAACCCGGCCACGGCCGACGCCATGGGGGTCGGCGTCTACGGGGTCCGCTACGGCTGCATCATCGCGGGGGGGATGCTGGCGGGTCTCGGGGGAGCGTACCTGTCTCTGTTCTACGCGCCCTGCTGGGTGGAGAACATGACGGCCGGCCGCGGCTGGATCGCCCTGGCGCTCGTGATCTTCGCCGTCTGGAGCCCGCTGCGGGCCTTGGCGGGCGCCTGGCTCTTCGGGGGCATCGAGGCGCTGGGGTTCCGCATCCAGGTCCTGGGCGCCGTCGTCTCGCCCTTCTTCCTCAGGATGCTCCCCTACCTGTTCACCATCGCCGTCCTCGTCTTCTTCACGGCCTGGAACCGGCGCAAGCGCATCGGCGCGCCGGAGGCGCTGGGGCTGCCCTACGAGAGGGAGTAGCTGAAAAAATCCTTGTATTGATCGGTTTAAAGGGTGTAAATTGTTGAACGCGTTGCACCATTTGCCCTTTGACGGCCGGTACGAAGAGACAAAACCGATCAACCATGCGGGTCAAGACACTCATTATCGCGGTTCTGCTGTTCCTTGCGGGCCTCGATCTCTCCCTCGCGCAGACCGAACACCGCTACGCACCGGCAGCCAAAGACCCGTCCAGGGTGAGCACCGTCATCGGCCGGATGATCGTACACACGGTGCTGCCCGGCGAAACGCTCCTTGACATCGCGAGAAAATACGGCCTCGGGTTTTCGGAACTGAAGGCCTTCCACCCCGATCAGGACCCCTGGCTGCTCGAGGAGGGGAGCCGGATCCAGATCCCCGCGCTCTGGATCGTCCCGCCCACGAAGCACCGGGCCATCGTGGTCAACGTACCCGAGATGCGCCTCTTCCGCTTTCACGCCAAGCGGGGCACCGTCAGCACCTACCCCGTCACGGTGGGCGAAGAGGAGACCCAGACGCCGCTGGGGACCTACCGGGTCGTCGAGAAAGAGGAAGACCCCGAGTGGAACATCCCCCCCAAGCTGCGGCACAAGTACAAGACGAAGATCATGCCCGCCGGTCCGGACAATCCGATCGGCCGTTACTGGCTGGGACTCTCCGCCCGGGGATACGGCATCCACGGAACGGACAACCCCTGGAGCGTGGGCCGCATCCTCAGCAACGGCTGCATCCGGCTCTACCCGGAGGACATCGAGAAGCTTTACCCCGATGTCCCGAAGGGGACGACGGTGGAGATCCTCTACGAACCCGTCAAGTTCGGGGTCCGCGGCAGCGTGATCTTCGTGGAGGTCCACGAGGACCCCTACGGGTTCATCGAGGACATGGAACGGCAGGCCCGTCTTGTCGCGAAGAAGCAGGGGATCGAGGAGTACGTGAACTGGGAAAAAATCGACGAAGCCGTGGAGGCGAAAAACGGCGTCCCCGTCCCGGTGGGCGCCCTGCCGAAGGGAGGTGACGGGAAGAAGCCATCGCGTAGCAGATCATGAGGGGGCAAAACCTTTAAATCTTATATCAAAGGAGGTATTAGGGATGAAGTCACGTTTTGTCATGGTAACGGTGCTGATCTTTGTTGCAGCGCTCTTCACGGGCTGCGCCACGACGGGCGACCTGGACAAGGTCAATGCGAGGCTCAACGAGCTTTCGTCGAAAGTGGACCAGGCCCAGATGAAGGCCGATCAGGCCTCCAGGGACGCCGCCGCCGCCAAGGCGGGCGTCGCGGACGCCTCCCGCCAGGCCGCGCAGGCGGGCGAGGCCGCGAAGAAGGCCGAAGATGCGGCAGCCCGGGCGGAAGCGGCTGCGAAGCTGGCCGAGGACAACGCGAAGAAGTCCGAGGCGATCTTCATGAAGTCGATGAAGAAGTAGCAGGACCGATTGCCGGTGCGAATGCCCCGGCAGAGGAAAACAGAAAGGCGGCCCCGGTCTCACCGGCGCCGCCTTTTGTTTTCTTTCTTTTTTGTTTTTTCCCTACCGTCTCAATTTCTCACCCTCTTACCCTCTTACCCTCTCACCCTCTTCCCTTCTTCCCCGTCAAGGCCTGATCTCCACCGGCGTCCAGACGGACACGAGATCCCAGAGCTCTTCCATCTCGCGGTTGGTCAGGGCGATGCAGCCGTTGGTCCAGTTGAAGAGATACTGCACGTCGCCCATCCAGAGCTTGTCCTCCTTCATGCCGTGGATCATGATGCTGCCCCCGGGCGGGACGCCCATCGCCCGCGCCCTCTCCACGTCGTCCGGATTGGGGTAGGAGAGATGAAAGGCCCGGTGGTAGACGCTGTTTCGGACCTTGTAGTCGATGAAGTAGACGCCCTCGGGGGTCTTGTTGTCGCCCTGCTGCACCTTGGGGCCGACGGGGTCGCGCCCCAGTGCGATCTTGTAGGATTTGATCTCCTGTTCCTGCCTGAAGAGCGTCAGGGTCCGCTTGGATTTCTCGATGACGATGCGGTCCGCCGGTCCCGCCGGCGGGGGGGATGCCTGCGAAAAAGACGCGACAGGCGAGGGGGTGGAGTCCGAGGAAGCGATGGCGGGGGCGGCCGGCAGGGAAAACAACGCCGAGGCGGCAACGAGGGCCGCGAACAATCGGAGCGCGAATGACAGAGGGCGAGCGTTCATCTTCATCGGGCCTGAAAGTTCCGAGTTGTGCTTTAGCACGATTCCCTCAAGTGTGCAAGATACCTGCCACGCCCTTCCCCATCGCCGCATCGATCGAGGGAGGAAAAAGGCACTTGAATCCGGCGGGCGTACACTCTAGCATGACCGTGACAGGCGCTGACGCGCAAACCTTCACGATGGGACACCCCATGACCAGAGAAAAGAAGATCCTCGTCTTCGGCCACCGCAACCCCGACACGGACTCCATCGTCTCGGCCGTCGCCTACGCCGAGCTGAAACGGGCCCAGGGCCGCACGAACTGCTTCGCCGCTCGGTGCGGGAACCTCAACCTGCAGACGGAGTACGTCCTGGAGCGTTTCGGCGAGCCCGCCCCCGAGTTCGTGGGCGAGCTGATCCCCAAGGTGCGAAACCACATGAGCCGCGGGGCCGTGACGGTCCCCCACGACATGCCGCTGTGGCAGGCCCTCGAGACCCTCAACAAGGGAAACTTCAAGATGCTTCCCATCGTCGGCGAGGGCGGGCGGCTCGACTCGATCCTGCACTTCAACGCCTTCGCCCAGAACATGCTCCGGAAGATCGACCCGGACCGCAAGGGCGTCTTCCCCACGTCCGTCTCGCTGCTCGTGAAGACCCTCGGGGCCCAGCCCGTCACCGCCTTCGACGCCGACGCGGTCTTCCAGGCCCAGATCGCCGTGGCGGCCTACGAGTTCGACGCGTTCCGGGAGCACATCGAGGCCATGCCGTCGGCCAACACGATCGTGCTGGTCGGCAACCGCGAGGACGTGCAGGACTGCGTCGTCGAGCGGAAGGTGCGGGTGCTGATCGTCACGGGCGGCAAGCCGATCCGCCGCGAGCTCAAGCAGAAGGCCGAGTCGCTCGGCGTCTCCGTCCTGATCTCCCCCTACGACACCTCGACCTCGTCGTGGCTTGCCCTCTACTCGTCGCCCGTGGCGCACACGGGCGACCGTTCACTCAAACCGGTGAAGGAGGGGGACTACATCGGGGCCGTCAAAGAGCGCCTCCTGGCGTCCGTCTCGCGGTCGCTGCCCGTCGTCGACGCCGGGGGCTGCGTCGCGGGCGTTCTCTCCCAGAGCGACCTGATGCGCGAGCCCGACATCGAGCTCATCCTGTTGGATCACAACGAGCTGTCCCAGGCCGTGGACGGCGCCGAGCACTACCGCATCCTCGAGATCATCGATCATCACCGCCTGGGGAACCTGCACACCAGCACCCCCATCACGTTCATCAACAAGCCCGTGGGGGCCACCTCCACGATCATCGCGGGCCTCTACCAGGACTGCCGGATCCCCCTGCGCAAGCCCATCGCCTCGCTGCTGCTCGCCGGCATCCTCTCCGACACGATCATCCTGCGCTCGGCCACGACGACGGAGACGGACCGGCGGACGGCCGAGTACCTCTCAACCCTCACCGACCTGCCCGTCGACGCGTTCGGGAAGGAGATCATGGCGGCGGCCTCGCTGGTGGCGCGCCGGCCCGTCGACGAGATCCTCGCGCTGGACATGAAGCACTTCGGGGAGGGCAAGAACGCTTTCACGGTGAGCCAGGTGGAGGTGACGAGCATGACGGAGATCCTGGACCGCCGCGACGACATCCTCGAGGGGCTTGCCCGGCAGCAGGCCGCAACCGGAAACCTCTTCACGGCGCTCATGGTGACGGACATCACGGAGCTCGACAGCACGCTGTTCGTGAAGGGCGACCCCGTCTTTCTCGCCCGGATCCGCTACCCGAAGGTGGACGAGAACGTCTTCCTGCTCAAGGGCGTCCTGTCGCGGAAGAAACAGCTCGTGCCGTGCCTGACGGAGCTGATCCGGAGAAGCTAGCGTCCTGTCCCGGAAATGCATTCAATAAGTGTCCGGGCGGGATTGCACTTCATTCAAAACAGTCATCGCGAGGAGGCGCAGCCGACGTGGCGATCTACGATTGAGAAATCTTAAAGAATATTCTCTCAACGGAGGATTGCCGCGCTTCGCTCGCAATGACGATTATTTTAGACTCAGCAAGAAGCTGGCTTGAATATCATTGTAAATGAACTTCTGAGACACGACACTAGCGGCCGGGCGCCGCGCAAAAAAAAGGCGGGGACCGAAATCCCCGCCTTCACGGTGACCCTCGTTTCCGGTCTGCGAGTTACCGCTTGCCGTCCGGGATGTCCATGTCCATGGGGCCGCACATGGGGTCCACCCAGTTCCGGCCGTTGAGCAGTTCGCGGGTGACCAGTTCCCGCTTGCGGTCCCGTCTGCTGATCTCTTTCTTCCGCATGGTCCGACTCCTCTGATGGGATTGTCTTTTCCGGGGGCCAGTGTACGACGCCGGCGCCCTCCCGGCAATCGGCGTTGCTCTGAATTGCGCCTAGGACATTGCCGGGTTGCGGGCTAGGACGAAAACCGTAACGGACATCAGAGCCGGTCTGATGGACGGGATCGGTTTTGCATCACCCCAGCAGTTTGTTCTGGATGGCGTACATGGTGATCTCGGCGTTCGTGGTGAACTGCATCTTCTCCAGGATGTGCCGCCGGTAGGTGCTGATCGTCTTGACGCTCAGGCACAGCTCCTCGGCGATCTGGGTCACCGTCTTGCCCGAGGCGATCAGGAGCATGACCTGGTACTCGCGGTCCGAGAGTTTCTCGTGGGGGGCCTTCTCCACGTCTCCGTGCAGGAAGTAGGTGAGCTTCTCGGCCAGGGCCTCGGTGACGTAGCGGCCGCCCTGGGAGACCTTGCGGATGGCCGAGATGAGCTCCTTGGGCGTGCTGGCCTTGGTGAGGTAGCCCGAGGCGCCGTCGCGGAAGGCCCGCACGGCGTATTGTTCCTCGGGGTAGATGCTCAGGATCATGACGGGCAGGTGCGGCTTCTGGCCCTTGAGCTCCTTGAGGATCTCGAGCCCGCTGCGGCCGGGCATGGAGATGTCCAGCAGGATCAGGTCGAAGTCCTTCTTCTGGATCAGATCGAGGACCTCCTGGCCGTTGCCGGCCTCGCCGGTGACGTCCATGTCGGGCTGGCTCATGAGGATCTTCTTGTAGCCCTCGCGGACGATGGGGTGATCATCGGCGATCAGGATGCGGATCTTTTTCATTGCCCTTCCCTTTCTCCATGAGTGGTATGCTGACCTTGACCGTCGTCCCGTGGCCCTTGCGCCCCGTGATGAGGGCCTCGCCGCGCCAGTGGTAGGCCCGCTCCCGGATGCCCAGCAGGCCGTAGGAGTTCGGCTTCGCGAGCTGCTCCTGCGTGATCCCCTTGCCGTTGTCCCGGACGACCAGTTCGACCCGGTCCGGGGACTGCCGGAGGCTGATGGTCACCCGGCTCGCCTCGGCGTGGCGCGAGATGTTCGTGAACGTCTCCTGGACGATGCGGTAGATGGAAAAGGACAGATCCGCGTCCAGCCGCAGCTCCGCCGGGTCGATGGAGACGCTGCACTTGATGCCGGTGCGCTTCTGGAAATCCTGGGCGAGCCAGTCGATCGCCACCGCCAGCCCCAGGTGGTCGAGCATCCCGGGCCGCAGGTCCATGTAGATCCGCTTGACGGTCTGCATGGTCATCTCGACGAGGTGCACCGAGTCCTCGGCCTTCTTCATCAGGTCGTCCTGCCCGGGCGGCACGCTGTTCATCAGCAGCACGAGGTCCGTGTTGAGGGCCGTCAGCAGCTGCCCCAGCTCGTCGTGCAGGTCGCGGGCGATGCGGGTGCGCTCCTTCTCCCGTGCCGACTCGAGGTGGGCCGAGAGGTTGCGCAGCCTCTCCCGCGACTGCTCCACCTCCGTCTTGGCGCGGTTGAGGTCCGTGATGTCCTGGTAGGTGATGACGATGTTGCCCTCCTTGAGGCTCTCGCCGATCCGGGAGGCGGTGATCATGCAGTCCACGTCGGTGCCGTCCTTGCGCCGGCACGTGAACTCCATCTTGAAGGTCCGGTGCTTCTCCAGGGCGCTGTAGAGGATCCGCGCGATCTCCTCGAAATCGGCCTCGGAACGGTAGAAGACGCGGACGCTCTTGCCGATGAGATCCAGGGCGTCCCAGCCGAACACGGCCTGGACCCCGTCGTTGGCGAAGATGATCCGGCGGTCCTGCAGGCCGATGACGGCGTGCGGGATGGCCTCCAGGATCGAGGCCTCCAGGGCCTCCAGGGCCTCGAGGCGGTTGCGGCCCTCGATGGTCTCCGTAATGTCCATGGAGTTGCCGAGGACGGCCCTCGAGCCCCGGTAGGGGATGAAGGCCACCGTCTCCATGATCCACCGGATGCGCCCGTCCTTGGTGACGATGCGGAACTCGTGGGGCGAGATGCGCTTGCCGCGGAGCATCTCGCGGGCCTGCTTGCGGACCTTCACCCGGTCTTCGGGGTGCACGAGGCCCATGGAGTTCATGCCCGCGAGCTCTTCGGCGCTGTAGCCCGCGTAGGCGGCGGCGTGGTGGTTGACGTACTGGAACATGCCGTCCTGGACGACGTAGACGCCGGCCTGCGAGCTCGAGGCGAAGAGCTTGTAGGACTCCTCGGCGCGCCGGCGGTCCGTGATGTCCTCGTAGACGATGACGATGCGTTTCTCGTGCAGGGTGTCGCCGATGCGGGAGGCGCTGATCAGGGCCTCGAAGGGGCTTCCGTCGCGGCGCCGGCAGGTGAACTCGAAGCTGAAGGTGCGCTGGCGCTCCAAATTCGAGTAGAGGACCTTGGCCATCTCCCGGAACCCCTCCTCGGTGGGATAGAGCAGGCGCGTGGAGCGGCCGATGAGCTCGGAGGCCTTGCGGCCGAAGACGCTCTCGACGCCGTTGTTGGCGAAGATGATCCGTCGGTTGCGCAGGCCGATGACGGCGTGCGGGATGGCGTCCAGGATCGAGGCCTCGAGGGCCTCGAGCTCGGCCAGCTTGGTCCGGGCCTCGACCTGCCGGGTGACGTCCATGGAGTTGCCCAGGACGGCCCGCTTGCGCCGGTAGTGGATGGGGGTGACCGTCTCGGCGATCCAGCGAAGATCCCCGCTCTTGCCGATCGTCATGAACTCGTAGGGGTGGGAGCGCTTGCCCTTGAGCATGGCGATCGCGTTCTTCCGGACCCGCTCCCGGTGATCGGGGTGCACGAGGCTCATGGACTCTTTCCCGATCAGCTCGTTGCGGTTGTAGCCCCAGTAGCGGGCGGCGTGCTCGTTGACGAACCGGAACTTCCCGTCCTGCAGGACGTAGATGCCGGCTCGGGACGACCGCTCCAGGCTCCGGTAGAGGCCCTCCTCGAAGAGGCAGTCCGTCTCGGAGCGCTTCATCTCGTCGATCTGCTTTCGCAGGTCCGCCAGCTCGAGGATCAGTTGTTCCCTGGATTTTGCGCGGGCCATGGCTTCCTTCCCGTAACCCTGTCGTTGTCGAACCGTTTAATACGATTGGCGTGCATTGTCAATTGCTTCCCGATCCGGGGTCCGGGCCCCGGATCGGGCCCCGACGCGCCCCGCGCGCCGGCAGCGGCCCCTGAGCGGCCCTTCCCGAGGCCGTTCCGCGCCCCATCAGACGGACTCTGATGCGGCCCTCAGCCCCTGTCTGAGCGTGCGCTCAATGCTTGTCTGATCCCACTTTCAGACACGCTCCGATTTTCTTCGGGGTGCATTTCCGTTAGGGTGACGTCGAAGCAAGCGAGAAAACGGATCCCGACAGGAAAGGCGCGAATCATGACAGGCAGGGTTTCCACGAGAGCAAAGACGGATATGACCCCCCAGGTCCCCCTGACGGGCGAGCGAAGCGCGCGGATCCCCGGTGATCCGGCCAGCCGGTCCTACTACCCGAACAAGGGGCTGGCCCTGTTCCGCTAACGGGAGGACAACACCATGAAGCGAAAAGAAACGAAACAAAACGCGAATAAGGGCAAGGAGAAGATGCTCGCCGGGAAGTACTGGAACGACCCGATGTGCGGCCCGATCCGGCCCTGACGCGATGAAGCCCGCAGATTCCTAGTCAGTCATGTCGTCTTCTGCAACACGTCACTGACTATCTCCTTGACATTCGTTTGCGGGCGGGGCTCGACCCCGCCCGTGAACGGGTGGAGAAAGGAAGCGGGATCGGCGGCACCCAGGTTGACCCAGGCTGCGACACTCGAACGGGGAGGTATCGGTGGCTCAGTCGACGAAAAAGCCCAGGAAGACCCAAATCAGCGACGAAGACTGGAATCGATATGTAGAGGCGCTGCGCCGTGAAGGCGTTCGAAGGCGCGAGAAAGAACACCCCGAGAAACACAGCGAAGCAAAAGGAGCAAGACCATGACGAGAACGGCGGATACGACCGGCAAGGCCGGCAAGAAAGCGGAAAAGTACGAATCCTTAAAGCTCATGCAGGAGATCGAGAAGGACATTCTCGAGGGCATCCTCGAGAACCAGGTGCCTTGATTTTCTCTCCCGTTCAGCAACGAGTCCTCAGTAGTACAAGAAACCCCCGATGGCTCCCTCCACGGGGGTTTCTTGTTTTCCTCCGTTCGCCCCGCCTGTCTCAGGCCTCCAGCACCGAGAAGGCCGCCTCCGCGATGCCCGCGGCGTCGATCCCGAAAACCCCGTAGAGCTCGGCCCGGCTCCCCGTCTGACCGAAGCGGTCCACGCCCAGGCTCGCCGCCCGCACGCCGAAGACGCTCCCCAGCCAGGCCAGCGAGTGCGATGCCCCGTCCTGGACGGTCACGATCGGGGTCCGCCTCTCTTCGGGCGGGATCAGCCCCTCGAAAAGGCCCTGCCCCGCCCGTCCCGCCTGCCACTGCTCGTAGAGCCGCCGGGGGCTCGAGACGCCGAGCACGTTGACGCGCGCCCCTTCCTTCTCCAGCATTTCCGCTGCCGCCATGGCCTCCGGGACCAGCGTGCCCGCCGCGGCCAGGATCACCAGGGGCGCCGAGGCGTCCGTCATCCCCCCGTCGCGCCAGTCGCGCAGGCGGCAGGCCCCGGCCAGCACCTGGGCCCGCAGCGCATCCTCCCCCAGCCGCTTCAGGGCCCCGTTCATCAACCCCTGGTCGACGGGCCTCGTGGAGAGGCGAAGGTAGGTCGAGCGGCCCGCGGCCCGGTCGCAGCACTGCCGGATCGCCTCCAGGAGGATCCACTTGAGCTCCGCGGCGAAGCAGGGCTCCCAGTAATCCAGGTTGGGAAGCTCCGTCCCCAGCGACGGCGTCACCGTCGACTGGTGCGAGCCCCCCTCGGGCGACAGGGTCACGCCGGAGGGGGTCCCGGCAAAGATGAACTTCGAACCCGAGTACAGGCCGTAGATCAACGCGTCGAGACCGCGGCAGACAAAGGGGTCGTAGACGGTCCCCACGGGGACGAGGTGCACGCCGGAGATCTCCTTCGAGAGCCCCATCATGGAAAGCATCATGAAGAGGTTCATCTCCGAGATGCCCAGCTCGATGTGCCGGCCCTGGGGCGAGCGGTGCCACTTGAGCAGCCGGTAGACCTCGGCGTCCTCGTAATCCTTCTCCTCGCGGGGGGAGAAGACGCCCATCTTGTTGATCCAGCCCGCCAGGTTCGTCGAGATGGAGACGTCGGGGGAGGTCGTCACCATGTGCCGGGCCACCGCGGGCACGTCGGCAAGCTGGATGAGAAGCCGCCCGAAGGCATCCTGGGTGCTCGTCAGGGGCGGGGAAGGCAGTCGGATGTCCGGCGGGACGTCCTCCGGCGCCAGCGCAACGGAGGGGTTCCCGTCCCCGCCGTAAAGCATGCCTGCCCGCTCGGCGCAGAGCTCCCCCTCCGGGGAGCCCGCATCGAAGAGCGGCCAGTCGTCGCCCGCGGGGATGCCGTAGGCGGCCCGCAGCCCCTCGATCTGCTCCGGGCTCATCAGCTGGGCGTGGTTGAGGGGATGTCCTGCCAGGGGGAGGCCCCAGCCCTTGATCGTGTAGGCAAACAGGATCGTGGGCCGCCGGTCGTCGACCTCGGCGAGCTTCGCGATCAGTTCCTCCATGTCGTGCCCGCCCAGGTTGGAGAGAAGCGCCGGCATCTCGGCATCGGGGATGCCCGCCAGCAGCCGCTCCAGCTCGTCGCGGCCCTGCCCCTTCTCCCCCAGCAGGCTGCGGCGGATCTGCGCCCCGTCCTGGCGGATCAGGGCCTGGTACTCCTCGTTGGCCATCCGGTCGATGCGGCGGCGCAGGACCTCGCCCCCCGGCTGCCCGAAGAGCGCCTGGAGCTTCCGCCCGTACTTCGCCTCGATGACCTGCCAGCCCAAATCCTCGAAGAGCCGCTTGAGGCGAGCGGCCCGTATGCCAGGCACGACCCTGTCGAGGCTCTGGCGGTTCAAATCCACGATCCACAGCAGGTTGCCGAGCCCCTGCAGGGAGTCGTCCAGAAGGGCCTCCCAGACGCTGCCCTCGTCCAGCTCGGCATCGCCCATGAGGGCCACGAAGCGCCGCTCGGGCAGCGGCCCGAAGTGCGCCCCGGCGTAGCGGTAGACGGCGGCGGCGAAGGCCGGGGCCACGGCGCCCAGACCCACGGAGCCCGTCGAGAAATCGACCGCGTCGGGGTCCTTCGTCCGGCTGGGATAGGGCTGGAGGCCCCCGTAGGCGCGCAGCTGCGTCATGTACGGTCGGGGCAGCCGCCCCAGCAGGTACTGCACGGCGTGGAAGGCGGGCGAGGACTGGGGCTTGACGGCGACCCGGTCGCCCGGCTTGAGCCAGTGGAAGTACAGGGCCGTCAGGATCGAGGTGATGGACGTGGAGGAGGCCTGGTGGCCCCCGATCTTCGTCCCCTCGGGGTTGGGCCGCACGTGGTTGGCGTAGTCGATCATGCGGCTGGCGAGCCACACGACGCGCCGCTGGACGGCGTCGAGGGCGTCGATTCGTTCGGGGGTGAGGGGCGGGGTTTCCCGGGTGGGTTTCTTCTGCTTACCGGCCGCGTTCATGGGATACCTCCTCGTCGGGGCAAGGGAAAGGTACGCCGGCGCCGCGGCCTCGGGCAACGGGGGCTGAAACCCCCATAAAAAAGGCCGCCGAGGCGGCCAACGTATCGGTGAGAATACGGTTGTTATCCTGGTGGAGCTGAGGGGAGTCGAACCCCTGGCCTCTTGAATGCCATTCAAGCGCTCTCCCAACTGAGCTACAGCCCCGTTCAAAAGAGGTATCCGTTTAGCACACGCATCTTGGCGTTGTCAAATACAATTTTCTTGACTTTGAAGGCCCCGAAACTATAATCGAAACCCACACGCCGGAGTGGTGAAACTGGTAGACGCAGGGGACTCAAAATCCCCCGCCCCTAGGGGGCGTGACGGTTCGATTCCGTCCTCCGGCACCAGAAAATCAAGGGGTTACGAGCCTGAGGTTCGCAGCCCCTTTCTTTATTCCCGATCGGGAATATTTCCTGAAACAACACCGTGCCTTACACTCATTATTCCCGATCGGGAATAATTTACTTGACAATCGACTTGTACCACCGCTATATTCCCGATCGGGAATATCATTATCGGAGGGCATCCCGTGAAAAATCCTGTCCATTCCGTCTCTGACATCGGTGCAGCGGTGCGAAACAAGCGCAGGGATGACGGTCTTACGCTCGCCGACGCCGCGGGTTTGTGCAATGTGAACTACCGCTTCCTGTCGGATCTGGAGAACGGGAAGCCCACGGTGCGGCTGGACAAGGTTCTACAGGTTCTCGCCGCTCTCGGTCTGGAGCTGGAAATCTCGGAGAGGTCTTGGAAGAATGAGTGAAAAAGCGTCCGGTCTCGACGTGTACTTTCGCGAGATGCTTGCGGGGCGCCTCTGGATGGACGAGCGGCGCCGGTTTGTCTTTCAATACGATGATGGGTGGCTGAAAAGCTCCCGGGTCTTTCCTCTGTCCCTGTCCCTGCCCCTCCGGCAGGAACCCTACACGGACGATGCGGCACGTCCATTCTTTGCGAACCTCCTGCCCGAAGGGGAAATCCGTGAGCTGATTGCCAAGCAGTTCCGCATCTCCGAGCAGAACGTCTTTTCCCTGCTCGAGAAGATCGGCGGGGAATGCGCCGGGGCCGTTTCGATCCTTCCGGGGGGCGCAAAGCCCGTTGAACGCTCCGGTTACAGGGAACTCGACGAAGAGGGCCTGCACAGGGTCCTTTCCGAGCTGCCGCAACGGCCCCTTATGGCAGGAGAGAAGGGCGTCCGTCTTTCTCTGGCGGGCGCGCAGAACAAGCTGCCTGTTTTCATCGATGTCAAGAAGAAGATCTGCATCGCCACGGGAAACAGCCCCAGCACGCACATTCTGAAGCCGCCCATCCCCCGCATCGAGGAATCCGTCGAAAACGAGGCGTTCTGCATGACCCTCGCATTGCGAATGCAGCTTCCCGTTGCCGACGTCGCCATACGAAGGAATGAGGATCAAATCCTTGTCGTCACGCGCTATGACCGGGAAAAACAGAAAAATGGCGCCATCCTGCGGCTCCACCAGGAGGATTTTTGCCAGGCCCTCGGCATCCTGCCGGAGCAGAAGTACGAAAGCGAGGGGGGGCCGTCACTCGAGCGGTGCTTTTCCCTACTCAAGGAACACAGCATCCGGCCGGCGGCGGATCGGCGGGCCCTGCTAGGGTGGACCATCTTCAACGTGCTGGTCGGAAATGCTGACGCCCACGCGAAAAACCTTTCCATCCTCTTCACGGACAAAGGCCCGCGGCTGGCGCCCTTTTACGATTTGCTGTCCACGCAGGTATATCCGAACCTGGCGGAGAAGTTTGCCATGAAGATCGGAGGGGAAAACAGGGCCAGCTGGCTCCACGTACGAAACTGGGAGAGGTTTGCCGATGCCATCTCCCTGAAACGCCGTTATGCGCTCGGCACGGTTCGAAGCATGGCGGAGAGGATCGTCTCCGTGGCCGAACCCATAGCGAAGAGTTTCGGGGAAAGCCATATTGTCAGCAAGATCATGGAGCTTCTGCGGAAACGTGCAGCGACCTTATCCGAGGCGCTTTCCCGGTAAATCCCTCACTGCATCGAGCACAGGGCAGCAACGCACGCTTCATGGACCGACACATCCTAAGAGGGACTAATGAGAAAGGCCGATGTCTTCATGCAGGAAAAGCCGGCTGGCGTCCTTGAGGAAATCGAAAAGGGAAGGCGTTACCGATTCGCCTATTTCGACGATTACGCCGGCCTGCCCATCTCGTTGACCATGCCCGTCCGCGAGCGGACCTTCGATTTCGACCGATTCCCGCCTTTCTTTGACGGCCTTCTGCCGGAAGGCATCCTTCTCGAGGCCTTCCTGAAACGCAGCAAGATCGACCGGACCGATCACTTCAGCCAACTCCTGGCCGTGGGAGAGAATCTCGTGGGCGCTGTCAGCGTCCGGGGGGTTCGGGATGTGAACACATAGTGCTTGATCTTCAAGGGCGCATGAAATATAAGAGGTCAAACGGCTGATCGGACTTACGGGCGCTGGCACGCAATAACCCTCAAACCCGGACGAGGGACCCTATGGAGTGACGAGACAAGCCCTGCTTCAGGACATGAGGCAGGGCTTTTTTTGATCGTTCATCGGTGCCGGAGAGAGGTTTTCGGAAACGATTCCAACTGGAAAGGAGAATCACCCATGGAAAAGAGTCTTCGCAGTATCTTCCTGTTCCTCGCCCTGTTCATCGGCCTGACCGGCTGGGCCGGCAGCGCGGAGGCGATCCAGAACCCTGGAGCCATCCAGTGGACGGCCCCGCCGACGGTATTCGTGGACTCACTCTACCGCGGCGTGCTCGGCCGCGCCCCCGAGTCCCCGGCTGTCGTCAACACCTGGGCAGGCCAGATCACCGGCGACCCCCAATCCCGTAAGAGGGTTTTCTGGGCCTTCGTAAACTCGCCCGAATACCAGGCAAAATTCCAGCCCAGCGGGCCCCGCACCTGGTCCATCTGGAGCCGGACCACCCCCCGCGAGTTTGTCGCAGCGGAGCGCAACCCGGGCGGCGCCTACTGGCACCACGTCGAGGGAAACCTCTACCAGCTCTGGGCCCGAGCGCTGCTGGGGTGGTACCAGGCCTTCGGCAAGGTCTGAGGAGGACTCTCGCCTTCTTATCGCAGGACTGAACCCATCAACAGGCAGGGGGGATCGGATGGGAAACATCGGCAGAGTCTTTTTTGCAGGCTTCACCGCTGCGTGGTTCATGGTTCTCGTACATGCACATGAGGGACACGCCGCTAAGCCGTTCACAAAGCCCCTCGAGGTGCAGCCGCTTACCTCGGCGGAGATGATCCGGCCGAAGCAGGTCATCGGCGACGGGATTCCGCAAGGTCTGCCGCAGCGATGCGCATGGTACAGGTCAAAGGTAGGCCCCTACGTGTCCATCATCAATGCATCTGCACGCGAGACGGGGATTCCGCCGCAACTTCTTGCCGCAATCCTGCTGAACGAACTGGCCGATGTGGGCATGGAGGATGTGGCCCAGGATCAGCAGTTGGCCTCCACAGGCGGCGATTTCCGCCTGGCCCTTGACCCGATAAACCGGCCGGTGCTTTCCTACAAGCCCATCGGGCAACAGTCCTTCGGAATTGCCCAGATCAATCCCGCGACAGCGCGGAGACACAACGCCGTCCCCATTGCCGGCCAGGAAAAACTTTCCCGGGACTACGTGGAGTTTCAAATCGCCTATCAGCTGCTGAACCGTCCCATGGCGATCCACGCGGCCGCCCGGGTCATCCGGGGCATTCTCAAAGATCTCGAGCTGAGGTATCAGGACAGTCCATGGGCAAGCCAGTTCATGCTGCGCGACAGGCGATTTTCCGCTGATGACCCGTACAGCGGAGTCAACCCGCCTGCCAGCACTGCAAAGCAAACCTCCGACCGGGCAAAGGAGGTGACCCTGGCCTACCTCGTGACGTCGATCTACAACACGGATACCATCGTGGAGGCCGCTCCGCAAAACACGCCCCGCGCTCACGACCTGGGCAACCCCAAGGGATTCGCCAATGCGATGAACCACGCAAGCACAGCCCGCGTCATCGCGATGGACCTTTTCGAAAGCGGCGGCTGTGGCATGGGGTTGCTCTCGTTTGCCGAGATCAAGAAACAGCGGGGCATGATCGGCACGGGCCCGCCTCCCGGCTCCGACGGCTGGGTCGTCTGGTACGGCGAGAAGATGGGCTACCAGCCTTTTTTCATCACATCGAGATCCACGTTTGAAAAGAGCGAACCGAGTTGCATCTACCCCGGCGGCGGAATGGATTGTTCCCTCATCATTCAGAAAACCTTTGCCGGGGGTCCCTATGCAAAACGGGAAGATGCCGTCAGGGCAATCTGCGGCAAGCTCTCCAAGTTTCGTCGGCTGACCGGTATCTACGCGGGACTTCTGGTTGCCGACTACCAAGGAAAGATGCACAACGTCGAAAACATCGGCACCTGCGGGCACTGATGCGAGGCCGTCCTGCGAGGGACTTCATTCGCATCGGGGCAATGGAGCCGCGCCATGAAACGGTTTGCAGCCTTTGTCCTGGGTATGGTTCTGCTCTTTTCGGCGTCGCCCGTGTCAGGGGTCGATAAAGGCTGTTTCACGATCCTCTCCGAGGACGATCTCGTCTGCCGTGCCGACGATGGCCCCGGCACCTTCGATGCCGGCGACGGCGTGCGCTTCCGCATGGGCCCGGGGCTCTCGGAGCGAAAGCTCGTGGGGCCCCCGGTGACGTGGATGACCATCACCGTGCTCGACGGGGATACGCCGGTGCTGGACCTGCCCGATTCGTTCTACATCGGCTACGCCCTCCTCGCGCAGGGCGATGCCCGCTACTGGATGATCGGGGAGTACACGGGCGGCATGCACTGCTGCGCCCGATACCACTTCTTCTCGAAGCCTTCGCCGGCTCAGGCACTCCGCTACCTGGGGGCAACGGCGGGCAGCGCCGAAGGTATCGACGAGGAGCCCTTCCTTTGCCGCGGCGGCGCCCTCTACCTGGAGGACCGGGACACGCGCTTTCTCTACTTTCACACGCCCTATGCCCAGTCCCGGCTGATCCTCCCCACGCATTACCGGCTGACCCCGTCGTCGATGTCCGTCGACAACCGCCCTTTCCGCAGCCGCTACCTCGAGGAGATGAAGGCCGTCGATGCCGAGATACGAGGAGCCGTTTCAAAACGAACATCCCGCCCGGCGACGCTGTTGCTCGGCAAGGACCAGGGCGAGTTCTTCTCCGACGAGGCCGGGCAGCTTCTCGTCAAGCGCACCCTGCTCTACCTCTACGCAAGGCAGGAAAAGACCGCCTGGCGGGCGCTGGAGCGGGACGTAAGAAAGCTCTACCGGCAGGACGGTGGCCTTAAACAGATCCGGGCGGAAATCCTGAAAATTCTCGCGGAGGGGCCTTACTGATGAAAGCGACTGCCCTGCTGTTCCTTCTGGCGTTGCTGCTGGCCGGGTGGCCTGCGGAGCCCGCATCGGCCATGCAGGCGACGGACCTGAAACTGATGGAGGCCGTCCAGGCGGGCAATGCGGCCCAGGTGAAGGCCCTTCTCCGCAAGGGCGCCAGCGCAAAGGCGAAGGACGAGGCGGGAAACACGGCCCTGCATTACGCCTCCCGAAAAGACATTGCGGCCATGCTCATCGCGGCGGGGGCCCCGCTGAACGCGAGAAACGACGACTTCGGGATGACCCCGCTGTTCAACGTCACGGCGGAGGTTGCCGCCCTGCTCATCGAAAAGGGCGCCGACGTCAACGCCGGGGCCGCAAAAGGGATGACCCCGCTCACCTGGGCCGTGTACTGGGACCAGAAGGAAAAGGCGGAGATGCTCATCGCGAAGGGCGCAAACGTCAACGCAAAGGACGTCGACGGCAAGACGGCCCTGCACGTTGCCGCAAACTGGGGGAAGACGGACCTGACGCGCCTGCTCATCGCAAAGGGCGCCGACGTGAACGCCAAGGACAATACCTGCTGGACGCCCCTTCACTGGGCCGCCTTCGAGGCGGAGGGGGATACCCAGGCGCTGCTGCTGGCGGCAGGCGCGGACTGTGGCGCCGTCTCGTGCCCGTCCGGCGGCGCGTCCGAGACAGCGCTCGACGTCGCCGCGCGATACCGTTCGCCCGAGGTCTCTGCCTTCCTCAAGAGCAAGGGCTGCCGAAGCGCCCGGCCGTGACGCGGCGCGGGCAGCAAAAACCCCCATTCCGTCGCCTTTCCGGAATGGGGGTTTTTCTAGGAGGAACCTCTACGGTCTAATCGGTCTGTCCAGTCTATTCGGTCTATCCGGTCTGTCCCGTCTCTTTGTTTCGTCTGCCCCTGGACCCTGTCAGCCGCGACCCCTCGGCTTCGGGACCCGGTCCCAGGCGTCCTTGTAGAGCCTGCCGATGCACAGCAGCAGCCCCAGGAAGAACAGCCCCAGCATGAACGTCGGCGGCGTGTTGAGCATCTCGTCGATCAGGTGGCCGACGTAGAGGAAGAGCATCGAGGCAATCACCATCGCAAAGCCCCAGGCGCCGATCACGAGAACATGCGAGAAATCGATCTGCCGCGGTCTTGTCTTGATCGCTGTCTGTGCCATGGTCCGCT
>CAZPCN010000027.1:0-33695 GCA_964585095.1 uncultured Syntrophaceae bacterium
GACGACGACTACGGTATTGCCACGCGCGACTGGTCCTTCACCATCACGCAGGGCGCGAGCGTCAACCTCAACGGCCTGACCCTCGAGACGGGCACTGCCCCGGGCGACGACGCGATTTACGCCGGCACGGGGAATGATTTCGTCTACGCAGGCGGCGGCAGCGACGAGGTCTACGGCGGAGAGGATCATGACACGATCCTCGGGGAAGCGGGCGACGATTTCATCTCTGGGGAGGCGGGTGACGACATTCTGGAGGGCGATGCTTCGTGGGTGGCCGTTGTCGATCAGGGAAACGACTACATCGACGGCGGCGCGGGCAGAGACCAGATCTGGGGTCAGGGCGGATCGGATGACCTCTTCGGCGGCGCGGACAACGACACGATCTACGGAGACGCAGAGGACGACTACCTCGACGGGGAGTCGGGCGATGACACCCTCTACGGCGGCGCCGACAACGACACGCTCTTCGGCGGTGAGGGCATCGACCGCCTCGAAGGCGGTGCCGGGGATGATTACCTCGACGGCGGAGCGGGAGAGGGGACCCTTCTAGGCGGCGACGGAAACGACACGCTGATCGGCGGTGCCGACGGGGATCTTCTCCAGGGCGACGCCCATGACGATTACCTCGACGGCGGGGGCGGGGACGACACGCTGGCCGGCAACGGCGGCGCCGATGTCCTGTTCGGGGGCGAGGGCAACGACGCGCTGCACGGGGACTCCAGCGACACCGCACCGGCCGATCAGGGCAATGACTATCTGGATGGGGGGGAAGGAAACGACACCCTCGTCGGCTACGGCGGAAGCGACGAACTCTACGGGGGTGCCGGGGATGACATCCTCTGGAGCGACGGCGTTGACGGGGCTGGCGGCGATGACTATCTCGGCGGAGGGGATGGCAATGACGCCCTCTATGCCGGTGCGGGCGCCGACACGCTTTACGGAAGCGGCGGAGACGACCAGCTTTACGGTGAAGCCGGCGATGATTACCTCGATGGCGGTGCAGGTAACGACTACCTCCAAGCCGGCGTGGGAAATGACACCTACGTCTGGGGCAGGGGGTACGGGAACGACACGATCAACAACTACGGGGAATATAATTATTACTACGGCTACATAAACGGGACGGATTCTCTAGTCTTCGGAGAAGGACTCACAGTGGAATCCTTCGAGCTTTCGGCGGGAGGCCCTTACAACTACGATCTCGTCATCAGGATTCGGGAAACGGGCGAAACGCTCACACTGACAAACTGGTTTAATTGGTCGGACCGGATCAACCGCTTTCGCTTTGCCGACGGCACGGAACTGACGGCAGCCGGAATCGAAGCGCAGCCTTTCACGCTCAGGGGAACGAGCGGCGACGACACGCTCTACACCCTCGCCTACCACAAGGGGATCGTGGAGGGCCTGGCCGGAAACGACGTGCTGCACGGAAGCACCCTCGACGATAGCCTCGATGGCGGCGATGGCGCGGACACCCTGTACGGCTCGCGAGGCAACGACACCCTCGCCGGCGGGCCCGGCAACGATCTGCTGCAGGGCGGCCCGGGTAACGATACGTACCTCTATCAACGGGGGGAAGGCAACGATGCCATCCGGGATTACGACGAGCGGTACGACGGCGTAATTGACGTATCGGCGGATATCGACACCCTGCTGATTGGCGCGGGGATCACGAGAGAGTCGGTCGACATCCTCCCGGGAGCGGGGGCCGATCGCTACGATCTCCTGCTGCGGCTCAGGGATACCGGCGAAACGGTGAGTCTCAAGGACTGGCTTCTGGATGACAGAAACCGCATCGACCGCATCGTGTTTGCCGATGGCCAGGTGCTCACTGCGTCGGAAATCGCCGCCGCGGGCATCGAGGTCAGTCTCACCGAGGGCGACGACAGCTACGGAGGCTACTACGGGGTGAGGAATATCATCCACGGCCTCGGCGGCAACGACACCTTTACCGGGCAGAACCTGGACGATGTTCTCGACGGCGGTCCCGGGAACGACACGCTGTACGGATCGGCGGGCGACGACGTCCTCATCGGCGGCCCGGGGAACGACACCCTCTCGGGCGACGAGGGCAACGACGTCTACCGGTATGCACTCGGAGACGGGAACGATACCCTCCGCCAGGATGTGACGGACACGATCGAATTGGGTCCGGGGATCACGGAGAATTCCGTCGAGATCGTTGGGGAGGGGCGGGATCGAAACGACGATCTCCTCCTCCGCATCACGGAGACCGGGGAAACGCTCCGGCTCCGGTCCTGGTTCTACGTCAACCCCTACACGCAGGAATCCTATTACCGGATCGGTCAGGTCAGGTTTACAGACGGCGATATCCTGACGGCGGCGGACATCGACAGCATGGCGATCACCCTCTACGGGACGGACAACCCGGAGTTTCTCACCGGCTACGAGGGACGCCGTAACGCGATGTATGCCTATGCGGGGTCCGACTTTCTCTATGGTTCGGATATGGACGATTACATGGACGGAGGCCAGGGCGACGATTCCCTTTACGGGTTGGAAGGAAACAATGTCCTCGCGGGCGGTCCCGGGAACGATTTTCTGTCCGGCGGGTCTGGAATCGACACCTATCGGTTTTCGCGAGGCGACGGGTCCGATGCCGTGTCGGCCGGCAATGGAGACATCCTCGAACTCGGTCCCGGGATCGCGCCGGATTCCGTTCAGCTCGTCAGCGACGGGTTCGGCCTGATCGTGCGCACCGGGGACCCGGGCGATCAGATTTACTTCAACGATTGGTTCATGAGCGATGCCTTCAGGGTCGGCACCATCCGGTTTGCCGACGGCACCGTGTGGACGGCGAACGACATCAACAGCCGCCTCTACAGCGTCTACGGCACGGAGGGGGCGGACACGCTGAACGGCACCGCCGGGCGCAGGAACTATATCTACGGTCTCGGCGGCAACGACACCCTGAACGGCAAGGAACTGGACGACACCCTCGACGGCGGGGCGGGCAGCGACCGGCTCTACGGCATGGCCGGCAACGACACGCTCTACGGCGGCGAGGGCAATGACACCCTCTCCGGTTCCACGGGTAGCGACATTCTCGTCGGAGGGGCCGGAAACGACACCCTCGACGGCGGGGCTGGAATCGACACGATCCGGTTCGACCTGGGCGACGGGGCCGACACGATTACGGCGGCCGGCGGCGACACCCTCGAGTTCGGCGCGGGCGTCACGCCTGACATGATCGAGTTCACCAAGGGCAGCAGTACGGCCATGGTCCTGAAGATCATCGGCGCTGCGGACCAGGTCACCTTCAGCCAGTGGTCCTCGGGCGATGCCTACAAGCCGGGCAGCATCCGGTTTGCCGACGGGACGGTGTGGTCGCTTGCCGACATCAAGGCAAAGCCCGTGGTCATCACGGGCACCGAGGCGGCCAACTCCCTCTCGGGGCTTGCGGGCAGCACGAATCTGATCTCCGGCCTGGGCGGCAACGACACGCTCAACGGCCAGGCGCTGGGCGACACGCTCGACGGCGGGGCCGGCAACGACACCCTCAGCGGTCTCGGAGGAAACGACAACCTGGCCGGCGGCGTGGGCAACGACACGCTCTACGGCGGCGACGGCAACGACATCCTCTCAGGCGGCACGGGGACGGACACCCTCGACGGGGGCGCCGGGGCCGACATCTACCGCTTCGCCTCCGGGGATGGGGCGGACACGGTCTCGGCGCGCAGCGACGACACCCTCGAGTTCGGCGAGGGTGTCGCGCCTGCCGACGTGGTCTTCGTCAAGGGAAGCGGCTCGAACCTGGTCATGAAGGTCAACGGAACGGCGGACCAGATCACCTTCAACCAGTGGGCGACGAGCGACTCCTACAAGGTCAACCGCGTCACCTTCGCCGATGGCACGGTGTGGACGCTTGCCGACATCAAGGGCCGGCCCATCACGTTGAACGGTACGGAGGCGGCCGACACGCTCACGGGGCTTGCAGGCGGCGCCAACCTGATCTCGGGTTTGGGCGGCAACGACACGCTCAACGGCAAGGAACTGGGCGATACCCTGGACGGCGGGGCCGGCAACGACATCCTCTACGGGATGGCAGGCGACGACATCCTGACGGGCGGCGCGGGATCGGACACCCTCTCCGGGGCAGCCGGCAATGACATTCTCGCGGGCGGGGCCGGCAACGACACGCTGGACGGCGGGGCAGGTGCGGACACGATCCGGTTCGACCTCGGCGACGGGGCCGACACGGTCAGCACGGCCAGCGCGGCCGGCGAGGACACGCTCCTCTTCGGCGCGGGCATCACGCCCGACAGGGTCGAGTTCACCAAGGGCAGCGAGACGGCCATGGTGCTGAAGATCAGGGGCACGGCCGACCAGATCACCTTTGCCCAGTGGGCGGTGAGCGACGCCAACAAGATGGGGCGCATGCAGTTTGCCGACGGCACGGAGTGGCTGCTTGCCGACATCAAGGGCCGGCCCGTCGTCATCGGCGGGACGGAGGCGGTCGACACGCTCACGGGCCTTGCGGGAGGCGCCAACCTGATCTCGGGCCTGGGCGGCAACGACACCCTCAACGGCCAGGAGCTGAGCGACACCCTGGACGGCGGGATCGGCAACGACATCCTGTACGGCATGGCCGGCAATGACACCCTCGACGGCGGCGCCGGGAACGACAAGCTCTACGGCGGGGACGGCAACGACGTCCTCTCAGGCGGGATCGGCAACGACACGCTCGACGGGGGGGCGGGAGCCGACACCATCCGCTACAGCCGGGGCGACGGCTCCGACACGGTCTACGCGAGAAACGAGGACGCCCTCGAGTTCGGCGCGGGCACCACCCCGGCCGACCTGGAATTCACCAAGGGGTCCACGACGGCCCTGGTGTTGAGGATCAGCGGGACGACCGAGCAGATCACCTTCAACCAGTGGTTCGCGAACGACACGTACAAAATCGGTTCCATGCGGTTTGCCGACGGGACGGAGTGGTCGCTCGCCGAGATCAAAAGCCGGCCCGTGAAGATCATCGGGACGGAGTACATGGACAATCTGACGGGCTTTGCCGGCAGCACGAACACCATGGTCGGCCTGGGCGGCATGGACACCCTCACCGGCAAGGAGCTGAATGATTATATCGACGGCGGCGCCGGCAGCGACACCATCAAGGGATGGCGCGGCGACGACACGCTGATTGGCGGGACGGACAACGATACCCTCTACGGCGAGTCGGGGAGCGACCTGTATGTGTTCGAAAGGGGCCACGGCAGGGACAACCTGCAGGACTTCAACGAAACTGCGGGCTCGATGGACACGGTGAGGCTCGACGGGATCGCGAGAAACGAGGTTGTCTTCAGCCGCAGGAACAACGACCTCCTGGTCCTGACGAGCGAAGGCGACTCGATCCTGTGCAAGTACAACCTCCTCGAGTCGTACACGTACAGCTCGACCCAGACGGGCGCCTTCACCGACGCAAGCCCCGGGGTCGACCGCGTGGAGAGCGCCGACGGCTACTTCATCACGCGGGCGGACATGCTCAACATCGTCAACGCCATGGTGGCCTACAACATCTCCGACACGATGACCATGAGCGCGCAGTACGCGAGCTTCATGAATGACACGAACTACCAGGCCCTGCTCGCCCAGGGCTGGCAGCCAATCGCGAACCCGCAGGTCTGACGGGCGTTTCGGAGGCGCCCGCGTGCATTGTGCGGATGGATCGGAATGAGATGCCTCGAAGAGATGCGACTGAAACAGAGGGAATGCCCATGGACAGCTACGAAATCCAGTTCACCATACTGCTGGCCCTGATCGTCATCATTGCTCAATTGTTTTACATCGCAGACAGACTGCAGCATCTGCTGAGGAACGCCAGGGCCGTCAGGGGGGCGGTGACGGACGTGCAGAAGAAATTCGAGTCGAAGGAACTCGCGCGGTGGTGGTTCGAGAAATAGCGCGGACCGGAACTTTGCGTGTCTCGAGATAAGGCAACACGCAAAAAGCGCCCGGCACGATCTGCCGGGCGCTTCGCTTTTCGGGAAATGACGGGGCTCTACGGTGCGACCGTCCCCCGGCGCGTGATGACGACCTCTTCCACGGGGACGTTCTTGCCCGAACGGTGAGCCGCCTCGGTCACGATGGGCAGCAGGGACGAGCAGCAGGGGACCTCCATCCGGAGGACCTTGACGCTCCGGATGTCGTTGGCCCGGAAAATGTCGGTGAAGCGCTGGAGATAAAGCTCCTTGTCGTCGAACTTGGGGCAGCCCAGCAGGAGCACGCGCCCCTCGAGGAAATCGCGGTGGAAATCGGCGTAGGCCCCGGGCACGCAGTCGGCAGCGACCAGCAGGTCGCCGTCCTTCAGGAACGGCGCCGTGGGCGGGATCAGCCGGATCTGGATCGGCCAGTGGGACAGGGCCGATTCGGACGGCCCGGCCGCCCCTTTCGGCTGAGCCTTCTTCGGGCCCGGCGCGAAGGTGTGCAGGCCAGCCGACGGGCAGCCGCCGCCCTGCATGGGCGCGAAGGGGGAAGGGGCCTGCGGTTTTTTCATCTTCTCCACGTGTTCGTGCGCGGCCTTCTCGTCGAAGGCGTCGGCCTCGCGCTCGATGATCTTCAGGGCCCCCGTGGGGCACTCGCCCAGGCAGGCGCCCAGGCCGTCGCAGAACATGTCCTTCACGAGCTTCGCCTTGCCGTCGACGATTGCGATGGCCCCTTCCGCGCAGGCCGGGACGCACTCGCCGCAGCCGTTGCACAGATTTTCGTCGATTTCGATGATCTTTCGCGTTGCTTTCATGATGGTGTTTCTCAAATCCCCCTCGTTCCCCCTTTTCCAAAGGGGGAGGAGCAGGGAAGACTGAAAGTATTTTATGTGGGACCTTCCCGCCGGGAGCGGAGAGGGTCGAGACGGGAAGGCCCCTATCACAGCGCCCGCCCGAAGGGGGCGCGGATAACCGGTTATCCCAGGATCGCCTTGAGGTCCGCCTCGGGGCTCGTGATCGGCTTGATGCCGAAGTTCTTCACGAGCACGTCGAGCACGCCCGGCGTGATGAAGGCCGGCAGCGACGGGCCCAGGCGGATGTCCTGGATCCCAAGGTACAGCAGGGTGAGCAGGATCGCCGCCGCCTTCTGCTCGTACCAGGAGAGGACCATCGACAAGGGCAGCTCGTTGACGCCCACGCCGAAGGCCTTCGAGAGGGCCACGGCGATCTGGATGGCCGAGTAGGCATCGTTGCACTGGCCCACGTCCAAAAGCCTCGGGATGCCGCCGATGGCGCCCAGCTCCTTGTCGAAGAAGCGGAACTTGCCGCAGGCCAGGGTCAGCACGACGCAGTCGGCGGGCACCTGCTCGACGAACTGAGTGTAGTAGTTGCGGCCGGGCTTGGCGCCGTCGCAGCCCGCCACCAGGAAGAAGTGCCGGATCTGCTTGCCCTTCACGGCCTCGATGACCTGGCCGGCCACGCCCATGACGGCGTTGCGGGCGAAGCCCACCATGACGGACTTGCCGTTCTTGTCCTCCGTGAACCCGGGCAGCTCCAGGGCCCGCTTGATCACGGGGCCGAAGTCGCCGCCCGAGACGTGGGCCACGTCGGGCCAGCCCACGAGGCCCGTCGTGAAGAGGTTGTCCTTGTAGGCCGGCTGGGGGCGCTGGATGCAGTTGGTCGTCATCAGGATCGCCCCGGGGAACTCGGCGAATTCCCTGGCCTGGTTCTGCCAGGCCGTGCCGTAGTGCCCGGCCAGGTGGCCGTACTTTTTCAGTGCCGGGTAGCCGTGACAGGGGAGCATCTCGCCGTGGGTGTAGATGTTGATGCCCTTGCCCTGGGTCTGCTCGAGAAGCCCCTCCAGGTCCTTCAGGTCGTGGCCGGAGACGAGGATGGCCTTGCCCTTTTTCGCGCCCAGGGAGACGGCCGTGGGTACGGGGTGGCCGTAGGCGCCCGTGTTGGCCGCGTCGAGCAGCTCCATCGTGCGCAGGTTGACTTCGCCGCACTTGAGGACGAGCCCCAGGGCCGCCTCGAGGCCGACGTTTGCATCGGCCATGGAAGCCAGCCCCTCCTGGACGAAGGCGTAGACGGCCGGGTCTTCCTGCCCGAGGATCTGGGCGTGGTCCGCGTAGGCCGCGACGCCCTTGAGCCCGAACAGCAGGGTGTGCTTCAGGGAAAGGATGTCGGCGTTTGCGGCCGGGTAGGACTTCAGCCCGGCCTTTTCCCCCTGGGCGACGAGCCCCTCGAGGGAATCTGCCGGCTTGAAGCTCAGCGCGTCGATGCCCGGGAGGCTTCCGCCTGCGGCCTTGACCTTTCCCGCGAGGATGTCGCGGTATTTCACGGCCTGCCCGATCAGGGTCGTAAAGCGCGCCGCGTCGAAGTTCACGTTCGTCAGCGTCGTGAAGAGCGCCTTCACCGTGAAGACGTCGATCTCGCGGTTGACGATTCCCTTCCTCCTCGCCTCGGTTGCGGCGGCCGAAAGCCCGATGAGGGCGTGGATCAGGAGGTCCTGCAGGGAGGCCACGTCGTGCGGCTTGCCGCAGACGCCCCCCTTCGTGCAGGCCTCGCCCTTTACCGTTTGCTCGCACTGGTAGCAGAACATGAAAAGCCTCCTTTGGGTAATCTGTGCACGGGTGCGTGTTCTTGGGGGAAAATACGACAGTTTCCGCGGGAATTCCTTGACCTGGGTCAAAAAAACGGGAAAAAGATGGAAATGCAAAAAACCGTTTTAACTGTTGAGTGTTACGTGTTAGGTAAGAAAAAAGATCGAATGGTGATCCTGCTCTACCTATAACAGGCTATCCGCAAAACGAAAACCCGTTTTTTTACCGGAAACGCAAACGGTCCCATGAACATCCAGTCCTTCCTTTCCCGCCTGCCGCTGTTCAACGGCCTTCCCGAAGAGGACCTCAAGGCCCTTTCGGGCATCGTCGTCGAGCGGCCCTACGCGGCGGGCGAAACGATTTTCCGCGAGGGAGACCGGGCGGCGGGCCTGAACATCGTCTTCTCTGGCCGCGTGAAGATCTTCAAGCTCGCGCCCAACGGCAAGGAGCAGATCCTGCACATCATGGGCCCCGGCGAGCCCTTCGCCGAGGTCCCCGTCTTCCAGGGAGGTCATTACCCCGCCAGCGCCGAGGCCATCGAGGCCGGCCGCGTTCTCTTCATCCCCCGCGAGGGACTCACCGACATGATCCGGAAAAACCCGGCCCTGGCCCTGGACATGCTGGCCGTGCTGTCGCGGCGCCTGCGGGAATTTGCCGCCACGATCGAGAACCTCTCCCTGCGCGGCGTGCCGGAGCGGCTCTCGGCCTACCTGCTGCACGTCAGCGACCACGAGAAGGGGGCGGCCGAGTTCGACCTGGGCATCAAGAAGGGGCTGCTGGCCAATCTGCTCGGGACGACGGGGGAGTCGATCTCCCGGGTGCTCGCGAAGATGTCGCAGGCGGGGATACTCCGCGTGCAGGGGAAAAAGATCGCCATCCTGGACCGCAGGGCCCTGTCCGACGTGGCCGCGGCGAAACGGGCACTGGACTGAAGTGGGCGCCATGGAATTCCGCTACGGCCTCGACGACCGGCCCCCGCTCCTGGAGTGGCTTCTCCTGGGATTGCAGTGGTTCGCCGTCGCCGTCCCGTCCATCATCATCATCGGCAAGATCGTCTGCACCGTGGGGCCCGCGGGGGCCTGCGACCCGCTCGTGTACCTCCAGAAGATGTTCTTTGTCGCCGCCCTGTTCATGCTTTTCCAAATCTTCCGGGGGCACGGCCTGCCGCTCATCGTCGGACCCTCGACGGTGATTCTCATCGGCATCCTGTCGAGCCCCGGCGCACAGCCGGCGGCGCTCTGCACGGCGATCCTCCTCGGGGGCCTGATGCTCTCCGTGGTGGCCTGGACGGGGCTATTCGGGAAGATCCGCAGGCTCTTCACCCGGCGCGTCGTGGCCGTCGTGCTGCTGCTCATCGCCTTCACGCTGACGCCGACGATCATCCGGCTGATCACGGCAGGAGGCGTGACGCCGCGCGAGGGCGTCCTGTTCGCAGCCGTCATGTGCCTCGCGATGCTCGTTTTGTACCGGCTGCTGGGCGGTGTCTGGCGCTCGACGCTGATCCTCACCGCCACGGTGGCGGGGACCGCCGCGTGGCATCTTCTCTTCCCATCCGCTGTCGATCCCGGACCCGGCGCCCCGGCTGCACTCCTGTCGTCGTTTTTCACGGGTTTCACGACGGCACTGTCCTTCGACCCCGGCCTGCTGGCGGCGTTCTTTGTCTGTTATCTGGCCCTCGCCGTCAACGACATCGGCTCCATCGAGTCCATGAACGTCTTCACGGGCGACGGCGACGCCGGCGGGCGGCTCAGGCGGGGTATCATGGTGACGGGCCTGACGAACCTGGCGGCGGGCTTTCTCGGGGTCATCGGCCAGGTCAACTACTCCCTGAGCCCCGGCGTGGTGGCCTCCTCGAGGTGCCTGTCGCGTTTCGCCCTCGTACCCGCGGCGCTTCTCATGCTGGCCGCGGCCTTCTCGCCCGCGGCGATTGCCGTCATGGAGGCCGTTCCCTCCGTCGTGGTGGGCAGCGCCATGCTATACATCCTCTGTGCCCAGATGGCGGCGGGGATCATGGTCCTGACCGAGGGCGAGGGGGCCGGCGGCCTGACCGGCGGCCTCGTGGTGGGGATCCCCCTGCTGGTGGCCGTCGTGGTGGCCTTCCTGCCCGCCGGGGTCGTCGAGACCTACCCGCCCGTCATCCGTCCCGTGGCGGGCAACAGCTTCGTCATGGGCGTGCTGGCCGTGCTTTTCCTGGAGCACGTGCTCTTCCGGGCCGGCGGCAGGGAAGGGGGCAAGCCGTGATCGCCCTTCTCGGCGCCGCCGCCGTCTACGGGTTGTCCGCCGGGTTCTCGCCGGGCCCCCTGCTTGCGCTGGTCATCTCCCAGTCAATCCGTTACGGCGTCCGCGAAGGCGCCAAGGCGGCCATGGCGCCCCTGATCACGGACCTGCCGATCATCCTGCTGTGCGTGATGGTCCTCCGGCCGCTAACGGACAGCCGAGCCGTCCTGGGCCTGATCTCCATGGCGGGCGGCCTTTTCGTGCTGTACCTCGCCCGGGGGTGCTTCCGGACGACGCGGCTGGAGCTGGCGGACCGGGGGGAAGCCCCGCAGTCCCTCGGCAAGGGGGCGGCCGTCAACGCCCTCAACCCGCACCCCTACCTCTTCTGGCTTACCGTGGGCGGTCCCGCCGTCCTGGGGGCCTGGGCGGAGAGCCCCGCACGGGCCGCCGCGTTCGTCGTCGTGTTCAGCGCGTGCATCGTGGGCGCCAAGGTGCTCGTCGCCGCCGTGGCCGGCCGGTCGAGGAGCCTGCTGACCGGGCGGGCGTACGGGGCCGTCATGCGCGCCCTGGGCCTGGCGCTTCTCGTCTTTGCATTCCTCCTGTTCCGGGACGGGCTTTCGCTGACGGGGATCCTGGCGCATTCCTGACTGTCAAGCCGTTCCGGATTGTGATATAGGGGGGCGAATCCACGGAAAAGGGCGAAGGACATGAAATTTTTCTCGCCGCGCGAAAAATTCTACGACCTCTTCGAAGAGCTGGCCGACAAGCTCGAGGAAGGCGTGAAGCTGTTCACGGAGATCCTCGCGAACTACGAGTACTCGGAGTACAAGGTGGGCAAGCTCAAGGAGATCGAGCACGAGGCCGACCACATCACCCACCAGGTCTACAAACGGATGCACAGGGTCTTTCTCACGCCGCTGGACCGGGAGGACATCTACCTGCTGGCCAACAAGATGGACAGCATTCTCGACGAGGTCGAGTCCGCCGCCGTGCGGATGTACCTGTACCGGATGAAGACGCCCGCCCCGGAGCTCGTGAAGATCACCGCGATTCTCAGCGAGGCGATCCAGAAAATCCGGAAGGTCATCTTCTCGGTGAGAAAAAAACAGGATGCGCCGCTGATTCTCGCGCTGTGCGTGGAAATCAACACGCTCGAGAACGAGGCCGATCAGCTGCACCGGGGGGCGATGGTGCGGCTCTTCGAAGAGGAGAAGGACGCCATCGAGCTGATCAAGGTCAAGGACATCATCGGCCGCATCGAGACGGCCGTCGACAACTGCGAGGACGTCTCCAACATCATCGAGGGCATCGTCCTCAAATACAGCTGACATGAAAACTGCGACCCGCCTGAACATCGTTGACTGCGGCGGCGCCCCCTACGAGATCGGCAGGCAGTGGGGCGAGGGCTGCAGGGAGAGCCTGAAGGCCTCGCTGGGGATGCTCTACGCAGGCCTCGAGCGCGGCCCCTTCCGGGCAGGCAAGGCCAAGGTCTGGGACGCCGCACTGACGTTCATGGCCGCCCTGCGCAACTTCGACCCTTACGGTTTCGAGGTTCTGCGCGGCCAGGCCGAGGGGGCCGGCATGGTCCTCGAGGAGGCCCTTGCCCTGCAGTGCTCCCTGGAGATCGCCTTCCACTATGGGGAGATCATGGGGCTGTGCACCTCCTTTGCCGCGGCGGGGAAGGCAACGGCGGGCGGCAAAGCGATCCTCGGGCAGAACGTGGACTGGCACCCCGGCTCGACCGTCGACCTGCTGCGGGTGCGCCACGACAGCGGCGTTCGGGAATTCGTGCTGTGCCTTTCCGGGAGCCCCTACTACCACCTCAACTCCGCCGGCGTGGGCAACTGCGTCAACCTCACCCTGGGGCCCCTGGGCGACATGAAGCAGCAGGTGCCCCTCTGCGTCACCGTCTCGAGGGCCATGCGGCAGCCGCGGATCGGTTTTGCCCTAGGTATCCTGCGCAGGCAGGCCCGCGGGCTGGGGTATCTTCTCCTCGCCGAATCCTCGGGCGGCATGACGGGCCTGGAGGCCGTCGCCGACGACATCGAACTCGTCCTGCCGGAGCGTGATGTGCTCGTGCACGCCAACCATTACGAGACAGAGCGCTTCAGGGCGGGCGACCGGACACCGCAACTGATCCCCGACACGTATGCACGGGCCGGGCGGATGCGCGAACGGATCGAGAGAGACTACGGCTCGATCACCCCGGAGACGATGATGGGGATCCTGTCCGATCACGAAGGGCACCCCAACTCGATCTGTCGCCACGTGGATCCGTCCAAGCCGCCGGAACTGGCATCCGCCTCGAGGGCCTCCTTCGTCATGGTTCCGGCCGAGGGGCTGATGTACATCGCCGCAGGGCCGCCCTGCGAATATGAATTCATGGAGTACCGGCTGTGAGAGATGCGGTGAGGAACCTGCTTGTCGGGTTGCTTCTGATGGTTCCCGTCCTCTGCGCGGCCGCGGACGTCGCGCCGAAGTGCCTCGAGCGGGACCCCTCGGACACGGTCGAGTACGTGGCGGCGAAGGCGAAGTTATCCCCGAGGGAGCTGCTGGCGCGGCTGGTCTATGCCGAGGCCCTCTCGACGGGGATCGGCGACGACCCCCTCGTCCACGAGGCCATCGCCTGGGGCGTCATGAACCGCGTGCGCCTGGCAGAGCGCTCCGAGAGCGCAAAGCGGTCCTACGGGAGCGGCATCCGCGGCGTGGTCTTCAAGAAGGGCCAGTTCAACCCCGCCGTCTCGGCGAAATCCCCCTTCTCGAAGGACTTCCTGTGTCCGAAGGAACGCGCCCTGTGGAGGATGGCCTACGATGCGGCCGGCAAGGCCATGGCGAGCGGCAAAAACCCCTTCATCCAGACCCTGTGGGAGCAGGAGAACGGCCTCTCGCTGGTCGTCAACTTCTACTACCCGAAGTCCGTCCAGGCCAAGGGGACCCATGCCCCCTGGGAGGGCGGAGGGGGCCTGGAGTTCATCGGCGACGTCATGCTCGGAGACAAGCTGCTTCCCGCCGAGCACGTCCGGTTTTACCGCCTCGCTCGGCCCCCGGCGGACCTCAAGCCCGCTCGATGACGGCGCGCAGTGCTTCACGGGCAACCGCCCCGGCCGCTTTCCCGTTGCAGGGGAATCGAGACGGGTGTTGACTATCGTGGCCATTTACGGCATGATCCATGCAAGTTCTCCATGTGGGTAGCATCGCCCCCTTGACATCAGTGACGAGCAGCGAGCGGGCCCCATGTACAACGCGTTTTACCAATTCGCCAGAGAGCCTTTCAACATCACGCCGGACCCGGCGTTTCTGTACCTGAGCCCCACGCACCGGGAAGCGCTGGCCACGATCACCTACGGCATCGAGAACCGAAAGGCCTTCATCCTCGTCACGGGCGACGTCGGCACGGGCAAAACGTCCGTCCTCCGCTCGTTTCTGCAGGACATCAAGCGCGAAGACATCCGCTACATCTACATCATCAACCCCAATCTCACCTTCCAGGAATTCCTCGAGAAGATCTCCCGGGAACTGGAACTGGACGCGGAAGGGCTCACCACGGCGCAGAGGGTCGAGCAGCTTCATCGCGTGCTGGTCGACGAGTACGTGCGCGGCAGGAATTTCGTCGTCGTCATCGACGAGGCCCAGAACATGCCCATCGAGACGATCGAGAGCATGCGGCTGCTCTCCAACCTCGAGACCTCGACCTACAAGCTGATCCAGATCGTGTTTGCCGCCCCGCCGGAATTCGAGGAGATCCTCGATCACCCCCGGCTGCAGTCGCTCAAACAGCGCATCGCCGTTCGGGCGAGGGTCCTGCCGCTGAGCGCCGGGGAATCCGCGGAGTACATCCGGCACAGGCTGTCGGTGGTGTCGATGGGCGGGGAGCCGGCGTTCACCCCCAGCGCCGTCAAGATGATCGCGGCGGAGGCAAAGGGCATTCCCCGGGTCATCAACATCCTCTGCGACGGAGCCCTGGCAGCGGGGCTGAGGTCCCGCGAAAAGCCCGTGGACGCAAAGATCGTCCGGGAGGTGATTGCCGACACGAGGCCGGCGGTCAGACCCGGAAAGAACTGGCGATGGCCGGGGTGGGCGACCGCTGCTGCGGGGGTGACCGGCGTGCTGCTGATCGCCCTTTTCTTCATGCTCTTCAGCGTGCTCGACACCCTGGAGCAGCACAAAGCGCAAATCGCAAAACTCCGCCAGCCGATCGTCAGGGCCAAGGTCGACCCGGCGTTGCGCGAGCAGGCGATCCTGAAAGCGAGGCAGGCCGAAGCGGAGGCGGCAGCCCAGGCTCCTCCAGCCTCCTCCGAGAAGGGGGCAGCAACGGATCCCTTCGGCGCCCCTGCCGCCTCCGGCAAGCGGGACGGGTCGCAGGATTCCTGGGGACCGGGACCGTCGGCTGATCGTGCGAGGCAGGCGAAGCAATCCCCCAAGAAGGCCGTGGTCAGGAAGGACGACACCCTCTTCAGGCTGACGGTCCGGGCCTACGGCTTCAGCAACGACCGCGTGATGGAGTTCGTCAAGCAGAACAACCCCTCGATCAGGGACGTCAAGAGGATCGAGGAGGGCGCCACGATCGTATTCCCGCCCCTGGACGAATCCCTGAAGGAAGCAAAGTAGGCTCGGCGCCGCCCTGCTGTCCCGCCTGTTTCCGCACCGCTTGCCCCCCTCATTTTTCTTGACATACGAAAAAAGTATTAGTTGAAAAATAATCCCGTTATCGGTATAAGAGCTTGCCTGCGTATCCGGACGTCCTTCGGGCTCCGGAAATCATGGCATATCGAGGAACGCGTGCATCCACGACAGTCCGTGCGCGGCAAGCCAGCCGCGATGACGAGCCGGGAAGAGGCATGGGCCCTCGGGGGCAGCGCTCTCCCTGTCTGCCTGTTTACCCGGAAGCCCGCAGTGACGGAGCGGCTGAATCCCGCAAGGGGGTTCATGTGGGCGCTCCTGATCTCCGGCGTTCTCTGGTTTGTCCTGGGCGTTCTCGTAGCGGCTTTCGTTTGACTTCGCCGCGACTGCGCACCGTCCGTCACGGGGCGTCCCCATCCTGCCTGAAGCCGACCGCGATCCCCTGTCCATAAAAAAGAGTCATGACCCATCGACGCATCCTCTTCCCCCCGCCCCGCCGGGAAGAAGGCATGCGATCCGCCTTGCCTTTTCTTGCCGGACCGACGAGACGCAACCGCATCGTCCCTGCGCGGTCAGGCACCCTGCTTTTCAACGAAGATGCTGGAAGCCGGTCGGCGCCGAACCGTTCTGCCGAGCTTGTTGAGCGCCCCCACCATCAGCATGCTGCCGGCAGACACCAGCATCTTCAGCGCCAGCCAATAGCACCCGGCAGCCAGGGCCCTTCTGATCCATGTGTGCGCCATGCCGCCGATGACCGAATACCGGGCGAGGCGTCGTTGCGGACCGCCGGGATACTGTCCGCGGCGTTCGGCGCGAACCAACGAAAGGACCCCGTCGGCCATCAGCGCAACATCCCGAACGGCATTGCCGTCATGCAGCCGATAGGCTACGGTGTCGGGTCGTCGCAGGATCACGCAAGGACCACAGGTCCCGACTCGAAGTACGAAATCGTGCTCGTCCGCATGAAACGTCTTCGGCGAACTGAGCCGATGCCCCCCGGCCAGCCGGAAACAGGAACTCTTCACGACGATGTTGCTGCATGACAGATCGACGGGGATGTCCTTGGACAGGTAATCGCGGTACCGAAACGCCTCGATCCGGGCGCTCGAACCCCAAGCCGCCTTTTCGCCCCGGTCCGCGCGGAACGGCAGCAGCACACCGATGATCAGTGCGGGCGACTCGCATGCCTCGATGACCCTGTCGTAGGTCGCCAGCGTCCAGGGGCAGATGAGATCGTCACTGTCCAGAAAGGCGAGATACTCCCCGCCCGCATGAACGGCCCCCAGGTTGCGCGCGATTTCCGGTCCCTGATTGTCCTGCTTGAGGACCTTGATCCGGTCTCCATACGATCGGAGCACTTCTTGTGTTCCGTCCGTGGAACCGTCGTCGATCGCGATAATCTCGTAATCGGGAAACGTCTGCGCCAGGATCGAGTCGATGCACTCCCTGACGCACGCTGCTCGATTGTAGACGGGGATGAGAACACTGAAACGCGTCTTCGCCATGGCTTGCCTTCACCGATAGAAATTCCGACGTGTTCGCCACGGGGATCGGCCCATGTGCGGGTCACGACGGAAAAAGAGGTCGATTCGCTGCCGGCTGTGCCCGCACGCATTCTCCCGAAGCGGGGGGCACGCTTCGGGAGGATTGCCCTCCGAAATTTCTACATAACGCAAGGTGCTCCACTCTGCTTCCATGACACGGGGGATGAGGCCTCGAACGCGTTGCGAACCTCCATCGGCGTGTCGACGCCCGTCTTGCTACGCTAGGCAAGGCAGGGTGTCGATCGAGGGTGACCCCGTGCCTGCCTCCGTGGAGTGCACCCGGGAGACTGCTTTCTCAACATACTTTTTTGGCGCGCCAAAGCAATCGAACGAAAGTATGAATTTCACCTGTTCGCAAGAGGACGGAGAGACTCGAGCCGTCGAATTCACACGGCCGATCGGGGTGTCGTAAAACTTTGCAGTTTCACCGTCGATTCGTATCTCGTGAAATTAAAATCACAATCCGCCGTTTCAGGACCCCGGGGACACGGAACGTGTCGCAATCTTTTACAAATGGATCGGCTCGAAATGAAGGCTCGCACGCGGATCGTCATGGAATTCAACAACGTACGGTACTGGTACGCGACGTGCTTGCCCGGGAGAGGGGATGGCCGGGAAAGAAATGTCACAGCAAGGAAGAACTTGGGACGAGAGGAAAGGAAAGATGAAACATTATGCAAGATTTTGTGTCGCAATCTCGCTGTTGTTGCTCTTGGCTTGCGGTGGAGGAGGCGGCGGCGACAGCCCTCCGCCTTCGGCGAACATCAGCGTTCAATCCACCGTCGACTTCGGGGGGATTGTTCTCAACAACGCGGAAGAGAGACTGATCGAGGTCACGAACACGGGCAGCTTGAATCTCGTGATCGGGCAGATTGCGCCGCTCAGTGCCCCGTACCAGATTGTCGCCAACGCCGACGGATGTTCCAACACGACGATCGCACCCAATCATGGATGCTCATTGCGCGTGCGTTTCCTGCCGACCGCTCAAACCGCATACTCGGCGACGCTGTCCATCCCCTCCAACGACCCGGACGCGGCTGTCAGGGCCGTCGGGTTGACCGGAGAGGGATACGGGCTGAATGTGTGGATCAACAAGGTGGACCTGGCGAACTGCCCGTCCGCGATCAGCGTCGATGTGATGGTGACCGAGGCGTCCGGAAACCCGCTGACCGCGCTGACGGCCGATGCTTTCACGCTGCATCAGAACAACATCCGGATCCCGGCATTCAATGCCTTCGTGCAGCAGGCGTTGTCCCCCGCTTCGGTGGTGCTGACGCTGGATTCGAGCGGGAGCATGTCCAGCATCTCGCCTGCAATCCAGGCGGCGGCCGCCGGCAGTTTCATCGGTCAGCTTTCGGACAACAATTACGCGGCGATCTGCAAAATCGGCAACGACACGAGCGTCATACAATTTTACCCGCCGCTCAGCCTCCAGCAAACCAATGCTGCCGGCCGAGACGATTTGATCGATAACGGCATCTATGGCACGTTCAATCCCACCGCTACGACGACGGCCCTGTTCGATTCCCTGATGCTGGCCGTCGACCGGGCGGCCTTGCAGAATGTGATTTACCCTGACAAGAGAGTGTTGATCATCGTGTCCGATGGGGTCGACAATTCTCCGACAACGACGCATACCCTGGAGCAGGTCATCGCCTACGCCAGGCAAATGAGGGTGAAAATCTTCTCCGTTTACTACATCTCTCCAACCCTTGCCCAGTATGCCAGGCCGGAGGTCATGACGAGGCTGGCCAGTGAAACCGGTGGACTATACTTCGATGCGACGGATGAAGACTTTGCCGGCGCTTTCACGAAGATTCGGAATATCGTGACGAACAACTACACCATCACGTACACGTCCACGACGTGTTCGGGGACAGTTTCCGTACGGACGGATTCCGCGGGTTTGTACGGGGCAGACACGGCAACGTTCCCCTGAGCGCGTCCTCGGTGAGCTCGGGATTGTATCGCAACGGGAAGCAGGGCCGGAAACGGACCTGCTTCCCTGTCGTGCAGCTGACAGCTGCCGACCCTCGATCGTTCTCGTGCTGCCGGACCGGCTTGCCATGGAGGCACTCCGCAGGCGGATCCCGGGACCGGGGGGCAGCCTCGTGCTCGCGCGGCCGGCGGCCGGGTCGTCAGAACACGCCCCCCAGGCTGCCGGCGTAGCCCGTCATCTCCACGTAGCCCTCGCAGGTGACGGGGCTCCCGGCCGATGATCCCTTGCCGTCCACGGCGCCTTCCCAGTACGTCACGCCCGTGGAGCCCTCCGTGACCAGCTCTTGCGAAGCGACAAGCGGTGCAATCGTCAGGTCGATGCCGGCGGCGGGGATGCGGATGCGCCAGCGGCTCGGATACCGGCCTCCGCTTCTCGGGCTTGTCCAGGTGTCGAGGACCTCCACGGCAATCTCGCCCAGCTTGAGGCTTCGGGATCTGCCGTCGGCCTCCACGAGCGTGCCCGAGGACTCCTTTTCCACCGTCCCGTCCTTCTTCCGCAGGAAGTACAGCATCAGGTCCCGGCCGTCGGAGAGGCGGATCGAGAACCAGTCCCAGCCCACCTGGTCCTTCGTGAGGGCGTTGGAGCTGAACTCCTGGTCGAACCAGCTCACCCCTTCCACGGGCACGGGCATCCCGGCGCCCGGCGTGCGGATCGTCCCCTTCGACACCAGGTCCGTGAAGGAGTAGTAGTAGGATGCTTGGCCCCTGCCCGGCCCCTTGCGGCTCAGGCCCCGGTCGCCCTGCAGAACGAGGGGCTTTCCGGGCCTCAACTCGAGGGAAAGCTCCATCTCCCCGTGCCGGGCTCGGACCCGGATGCGATTCCCCTCCATCTTCGCCGACCAGCCGAGGTTCCACACGTTCATCCTGCCCGTGGCCGCTCCCGCGAGGCCCGGGCCCGAGCGGCTGATCTGCTCGGCGTAGTGGAAAGCGCCGTTGCGGGCGTCGGTGATTGCAAAATGCGCGGGGTAGAGATCGCGCAGCGACCAGGGGTTGCCGGGTTCTGACGCCTTGAGGCGCACCCCCTGCCGGAAGAAGGTGAGCTGGTAGCCGTAGCGGTTCCCCGCGGCGTCGCGCAGGTTGCCCGTGAAGTACCACCACTCGGTGCGGAACTCCGGGTGCGCCCCGTGGTCTCTCGGGAAGCTCCAGTTCCACGGCCCGATTGCCTGTTTCCACTCGTCGGCGGCCATGGATGGCACGGCCAGGAAGAAGAGCAACAGCGAAACGATAAAACATCGGGCTGCGTTCATGACGCCTGTCGCCTTTTGGGGGATTCTCTCTCCGCCTTTCCCCGATACCCTAAACCCTAGACCCGATACCCGGATTTATTCTTCCCGGATCTGCATCTGCGGGTAGGTGCGGTGCACCTTCCAGATCGGGTAGAGCGCCGCGCCGACGCTGGCCGCCAGGGCCGTGGCCGCCGTGAGGGCGTAGGGCTGCCAGTCGGGGTAGTAGAAGACGGTCCAGTTGAAGCTCCGCAGGTTGATGACGCGTATCAGGAGGATCGCCAGCACCGTGCCCACGCCGGCGCTCAGCACGAAGCTCACCAGCCCCATCCCGAGGGCCTCGAGCAGGGTCATGCGGGCCACCTGCCCCGTGGAGAAGCCCAGGGCCCGGAGGATCCCGAAGTCTCGCTGCCGCTCGATGAACAGGGTCACCAGGGCCCCCGTGATCCCGAAGAAGGCGATGACGATCGCCATGATGCGCATGGAACGGGTCACGGCGAAGGTGCTGTCGAAGACCTCGAGAATGTTGCGGTGAAACTGCTCGCGCGTCGTGGCGGGCAGGCCCCGCGCCATGGCGCGGGCGCGCACGTCGTCGAGGATCTGCTTCCTGCGGGGCTCCGCGGGGTCGATGAAGACGGCGATGCTGTTGATCGTCCGGTCGCCGTAGAGGCCCATGTAAGTGGCGCGGTCCATCATGACGAGGCCGTGCTCCGTCGAGTAGTCGTAGAAGACGCCCTCGACGCGCAGATCGACGGGCCCCTTCGCCCCCTCAAGGGTCACGACGCTTCCGGGGGCCGCGCCGAAGCTCCGGGCGAAGCTCTCCGAGACAATGACGTCGCCCCGCTTGACGGCCTCCCAGTGCCCGTCGCCGCCCTCGACCCAGCCGAACCGGGCGAAGCGCTGGAGCACGTCGGCCTTGATGCCGGCCACGTGCACCGTGCGGCCGCGGTAAAGGACCTGCACCTTGCGGTAGGTGTCGACGCCGCCGATCCCGGGGATGCCCCGGATCTCCTCGTAGAACTCCTCGGGTACCTCCATGTCCGTGGCGTTCGAGATGTACATGTCGCCGCGCAGCTGCGTGCCCATCCACCAGATGAGGGACTCGCGGAAACTGCCGATCATGGAACCCAGGCCGATCGAGAGGGAGAGGGCCACCATGAAGGCGGCCACGGCGACGCCCGTCCGCCCGAGGTTGCGGACGATGTTGCCCGCCGCGATCCGTCCGGGGAGGCTCCCCGCGGCTGCCAGGATGCGGGCCAAAAGCGGGTCGGCGAGGACCATGATCACACCCGTCAGCAGGCTCAGGCCGAAGAGGAACCCGAAGACACCGATGAAGGCCACGTAGATGCGCTTCGAGAAGAAGGCCAGCAGGACGATGCTCGCAATCAGGCAAGCCACCCCCGCCAGCGCGACAATCCAGGCCCGACGCCGGTTCTCGCGGCTTGCCGTGCGGCCCCGCAGGGTGACGACGGGGTCCGTGCGGGCAAGCTCGACCAGGGGGTAGAGGCTCCCCAGCAGGCTCGCGCCGAGGCCGACGACGACGCCCGCGGCGGGCACCCACCAGGACCAGGACACGGGAGCGGGCCGCAGGAAGAAGTACAGGCTGCTGATCGTTCCCCCGATCACCTCCGTCAGGACCCGGCTGAGGAGGAACCCGAAGACGCTTCCCAGCAGCCCGCCGAGAACGCCGAACAGGGCGATCTCGGCGAGGAAGGCCGTCGCCACTTCGCCGCGGCTTGTGCCCAGGCTGCGCAGCACGCCCGCGTCGCGGCGGCGGCTGACGACGGCGAACATGGCCGTGTTGTAGATCAGGAAAACGCTCACGAAGAGGGCCATGAGAGACAGGGCCTCCAGGTTGAGACGGAAGGCCCCCACCATGGCCCCGAAGGTGTCCTGGCGCTGGCGCCTGGACTGGATGCGCCAGCCCTCCTGCCAGCGCGAGGCGAAGCCGTTCTCGTCGCCGAGGATGAGGTCGACGTGGTCGATCCTGCCGCCGAGGCCCAGCAGCTTCTGAGCGTGGGCGATATCCATCAGGATCAGGGGCTCGCCCGAGGGGTTGGCGAAGGTCCCGATCACCCGCAGTCGCCCCTTCAGGGTGGTCACAAAGCCGCCCGTCGAAAGGCCGAGCGTGCGGGCAAGACCGGCCTCGATCAGGACGGCCCGCTCGTCGGTCAGGAAGGCGAGCGAGTCCTCGAACGAGGCCCCGGGGCGGCGCTCGAAGGGGGCCCGCGAGAGCTCGGGACGGATGGCCCGGTCGAGAAAGGGGTCGACGCCGAGGATCCGGACCAGGTCGCCGTTGCCCAGCTTCAGGCGCCGCTCCAGCACGGGGGCGAAGGAGAGGACGGCGGGATCGGCGGCGAGGTCCCGCAGAACCGACTCGTCCATCGGGCCGGCGAGCCGCTCGAGGGTGTGGGTGGATTTCCCGCGCAGGAACTCCACGGCCTGGGAGAAGCTGGAAAGGGCCGACTGGGCCGAGAGGGTCATGCCGACGACGGCGGCCACGCCGCAGGCGATGCCGAGGAGCTGCAGGAGGCTCAGGCTCCGGCGCCGGTAGAGGTATCGCAGAAAGGATCGGGTGACGGTGCGCAAGGGGGCAACCTGGGGTGCAGGGTTCAGGGTTGAGGGGTCAGTCGCATGTCTCGTCTTCCGTGACGACGCCGTCGACCATCTTCAGGATGCGGTCGGCGTACTTGCAGGCCAGCGGCGTGTGGGTCACCATGAGCAGGGCCATGGACGACTCCCGGCAGCGCTCCGTGATGAGCTCCAGGATCCGGTCGCCCGTCGCCGTGTCGAGGTTGCCCGTGGGCTCGTCGGCCAGGATCAGCGCGGGCTCCTTCACGATCGCCCGCGCGACGGCGACGCGCTGCTGTTCCCCGCCGGAGAGTTCGTGAGGGTAGCGGCCCTCCTTGCCCTTGAGGCCCACCTTCTCCAGGGCGGCATGCGCGGCCCGGGGGTCCATGTTCCCTGCCAGTTCGAGGGAAAGATAGACGTTCTCGAAGGCCGACAGGGTGGGCAGGAGGTTGAAGAACTGGAAGATGAAGCTCAGGCGGGAGCGCCTCAGCCGGGTGCGGCCCGCCTCGCCGAGGTCGGCCAGGTTGCGCCCGTCGATCTCGACGGTGCCCCGTGTGGGGCGGTCGAGGCCTGCCAGCATGTTCAGGAGGGTCGTCTTGCCGGAGCCGCTCTTGCCGAACAGGGCGACCACCTCGCCGGGGGCCACCTCGAGGTTCGCGCCGCGGAGGGCCTGCGTCACGACCTGCCCGTTCTCCCGGTATTCCTTCCACAGATCGACGACGCGCACGATGGGCTGGGACATAGTGTTGATTTCTTGGGTTCGTTTGTTTCTTGATTTCGTTTCCCGGATCATCCGATGTGATTTTATTTCACCCTGTACCCGGTACCCTGTCCTTTGAACCCTATATATCCTTGAGTCGCAGGTTGGCGGGGGATTTCTCGATCGCCTCGCCGAAGTCCTTCAGGCTCTTCTCGAGCCGCTCCAACTCCTCGGTCCGGGCCACGGGGATGAAATCCGCACCGTGGCGGTCCAGGGCGTCCATCACGAACGCGGCGGTCAGCCGGTCCGTGTCGCGGGCGGGCGCGTAGGCGGCCTCGTCGCGACCCTGCCGGTCCGCCTCGAGGAGGACCCCGCTGGCCCGGAGATCCTCGAGGAGGTCGGCGGTGAGCCCGCGCGGGATCTCGAGGCTCTCCGAGATGGCCCGGGCCGTGAGGGGCACCTCTCCGGCGGCGAAACTCCGGCTCATGTGGGTAACGATCCGCAGGGCCACGAGCCTGCGGAAGTGGTTGCTGGCGCGCCTCGCGTCGGGGCCGTACTCGAGGGCGTCCGCGTTCTGGTGCACGCAGGAGATCTCGGCGCCCGCCAGCACGATGAGCCAGCTGAGTTGAAGCCACGTGAGGAAGAGGGGCAGGGCGGCGAAGCTCCCGTAGATGGCGTTGTACTTGGCCACCCCCACCTGGAACTTCACGTAGACGAGCTGGACGACGACGTAGACGGTGCCGGCGATCACCCCGGCCACGATTCCCGATTTCCTATCCACCCGGCGATTGGGCATGAAGATATACAGGAAGCTGAAAAGCACCCACATGGTCACGAAGGGGGTGATCTCCAGGAAGACGACCACGACGGGGCCCAGGATTCCGAGGAAGTCGATCTTCTCGGTGATCGCGGCAAGCTGGGTGGTGATGAAAACGGTGGCGCTCCCCGACAGCACGAGCAACACGGGCGCCACGAGCATGACGGAGAGGTAGTCCGTGATCTTGCGGGCCATCGAGCGATCCTGCTTGACCGACCAGATGTCGTTGAAGGAGTTCTCGATGTTGCCCAGGACCTTGATGATCGCCCAGAACAGCAGGATGACGCCCACCCCCGCGATGAGGCCTCCCTTGGTGTTCTCGAGCAGCGAGTTGGCGAACCCGAAGACCTCCAGGAGGACCTCCTCCTGCCCGGTGAAACGCTCCAGGATTTTCTCCTGCAGGACCTTTTCGAATTCGAAGCCCTTGGCGATCCCGAAGGCCATGGCCACGATGGGCACGATGGACAGCAGGGAAAAAAAGGTCAGCGCCGAGGCCCTCAGCTGGCAGCGGTGCTCCTGGAAAGCCCGGGCGGCGGCCAGCAGAATCCGAAGGTACCGCAGGCCCGCGGCCTTGAGCGGCGGAAGGCCCTTTGCGCGGATCCGCCAGATGTCCTCCTCGATGAACTTCCTGACCTTCGCGAACATGGCCCCCTCTCCCCCTGGTCTGCCGAGCCGTTTGCCTCACGCTGTTTTTGTTTAGCACAGCACGCCGCGAAGGTAAAGAAGAGGGCGGGCCGTCAATAATTCTCCGCCAGGACTTCGTAGTGCGCTTTCGGGTGCCTGCAGGCCGGGCAGATGTCCGGCGCCTCGGCGCCCTCGTGGACGTAGCCGCAGTTGCGGCAGTGCCACTTGACGGGCGCCTTCTTCCGGAAGACCTCGCCGTCGGCGATGTTGGCCGCGAGCTTCCGGTAGCGGGCCTCGTGAAACTCTTCGACCTCGGCGATCTCGTGGAAGGACTCGGCGACGTCGAGGAAGCCTTCCTCGCGGGCCACCCGCTCGAACTCGGCATACAGGGCGGACCACTCGTGCTTCTCGCCGTCGGCGGCGGCCTTCAGGTTTGCCGCCGTGTCGCCGATCACGCCGGCGGGATAGGAAGCCGTGATCTCCACCTCACCGCCCTCGAGGTACTTGAAGAACACCTTGGCGTGCTCTTTCTCGTTTTCGGCCGTCTCGAGAAAGATGGCCGCGATCTGCTCGTATCCCTCCTTCTTTGCGGCGCCGGCGAAATAGGTGTAGCGGTTGCGCGCCTGCGCTTCGCCCGCGAATGCCGCAAGCAGGTTCTTCTCCGTCTTCGTTCCCCGAATCGATGTTGCCATGATCTCGCGTTCCTTTCCGTTTGGGGTGGGTTCGTTACGGGGTATAAGATAACGCACGGCCCGGGCAAGTCAAGGGACATGCGCGCCGAGTTACCGGGGAATTCTGCGCGATGTTCCTCGTGGAAGGCACGGAACTTGCTTTAGATGTAACCCAGAAAAACCCAACCACCTCCTTTCATCTCCTTCGGGGCAGGGCGGAACACCCTGCCCCACTTTTTTGCCCGGCCCGTTCAAAGCAATGGACCTCCGCGGCGCCTGTCTGTAAAATGCAGGTACCGGCCTTCGACCCGCAGCCCGGGATGAGGCAGGCCGGACCCCGCACCGAAGGGAAGCTGCGCATTGAGCATCGAACAGACCCGGCCGGGCCCTCCCGACACCCCGGAGGCCTCAGCCCGGCTCATCATCGCCACCACCGTCGGCAACGCCCTCGAGTGGCTCGACTTCAGCGCCTACGCCCTCTTTGCCGTCTTCATCGCCAGGGAGTTCTTCCCGGCCGAGAGCGAGCTTGCCTCCCTGCTGGCCGTTTTCGGCACCTTCGCCGTCGGGTTCGTCATGCGGCCGATCGGGGCGCTGGTGCTGGGGAGCTACGGCGACCGCGCGGGCCGCAGGGCGGCCCTGAGCCTGACGATTCTCCTGATGGCGCTGGGAACCGCCATCATCGCTTTCACGCCCGGCTATGCGACGATCGGGGCGGCTGCCCCCGTGCTCATCGTCCTGGCCCGGATGATCCAGGGGCTTTCGGCCGGAGGCGAAATCGGCGGCGCCGTGGCCTTCCTGATCGAGCACGCGCCCGAAGGCAAGCGCGGCCGCTACGCATCGTGGCAGCAGGCCGGGCAGGCCGGGGCGTTCCTGCTGGCCGGCCTCTGCGGGCATGTCGTGACCAACGCGCTTACACCCGAGCAGGTCCAGGCGTTCGGCTGGCGCATCCCCTTCCTGCTCGGCCTCACGATCGCCCCCGTGGGGTTCTACATCCGCTGGAAACTCGACGAGACGCCGCTCTTCGACCGCTACCGCCGGGAGAGGCCGATCCGCAAGACGACCCCTGTGCGAGACCTGTTCCGCGGGCACCTCCGTGCGATGCTCCTCGGCGTCGCGCTGGTTGCCGTGGGCGCCGTCTGCAACCACCTGGCCAATTACATGCCTACCTACCTCATCCGCGAGCTGAAGATGAAGCTCTCCAGCGCGTACATCGGCCTGTTCGTCTTCGGCTGCGCCCTGAGCCTCGCACCCCTGGTCGGCGCCTGGTGCGATCGAGCGGGCCGAAAGCCGCTGATGATAGCTGCCGCGTTCGGGATGCTGATCGCCGCCTACCCCTCCTTCTGGGTCCTGAACCGGTGGCCGGGCGAGCTTTCCCTGGTCCTCGTGCAGTTCGTCCTGGGGCTGCTGCTGGTCGTTTACGCGGTGCCGGCTTACGCCGTAGGGGCCGCGCTCTTCCCCACGCGGGTGAGAACCACGGGGCTCGCGGTTATCTACAGCGTGGGCGTCACGATCTTCGGGAGCCTGACCCCGATGGTGGGCACGGTCCTGGTTGCGCTCACGGGCGATAGGCTCGCGGTGGCCTGGTGGTTTATCCTGGCGGCTCTCATCAGCCTGGCGGCCCTCGTGCAGCTGGATGACCGCGCGGACGAAAAAATGGATTGAAAGCGGGAACGTTGTCGAGTAATTAGAATAGCCTTGTTCGGTGGGGCCGATGCGGCCTCGAGTCAGTCAACTTAGTCAACAACGTCCCCGATCTGGAGGAGGGCATGGCGGAAGACAAAGCGAAGGGCCCGGCGGAGTGGATCTCCGCGATGATCCGCAACTGGGTCAACACCTCTCCGGAGAACACCCTGGGGAACGAGGCCCGCGACCGGGCCTGGGACGACCCGCTCGTCGGGTTTTCCCGCGGCGACGACGCCTGCTGGGAGTCTTTCAAGGAGCACGTGGGCCCCTTCCACTGGACGCCGGTGGAGGCCTTCATGCTTGCGTTCCCGAACGGAGGCGTGCGGCCGGAGGCGCTCACGGTGGTGAGCTGGGTGCTGCCCCAGACGAAAAAGACGAAGGCGGAAACGCGGAAGGAAACGACCTACCCGCCCGAGAGCTGGGCGAGGGCCCGGTTCTACGGGGAGGGCGTCAACGAGAAGCTCCGCAGGCACGTGCTGGAGGAGCTGACGAAGGCGGGGGTCCGCGCCGCGGCGCCGACGCTGCTGCCCCAGTGGTCGCGCATGCCCTCGGAGAAGTTCACGTTTTCATCGAAGTGGTCCGAGCGCCACGCCGCCTTCGTGTCGGGCTTGGGGACCTTCGGGCTCTCCGACGGCTTGATCACGCCGCGAGGGAAGGCGATGCGCGTGGGCTCCGTCGTGGCCGAGATCGAGATCCCGCCCACCCCGCGCCCCTACAAGGGGCACCGGGACTGGTGTCTGTGGTTCAACAGCAAGACCTGCAAGAAGTGCGCGGCACGCTGCCCGGTGAACGCCCTCTCCGAGGAGGGTCACGACAAGATTTCCTGCTCGAAGCATGTCCATGAGACCTGCAGTCAATACATCCATGATCACTTCGGGTTTCCCGGCTACGCCTGCGGCCTGTGCCAGACGGCGGTCCCCTGCGAATCTGGAATCCCGATGAAGATGAAAAAGGAAGGCAAGCGGGGCTGAACGGCCGCCGCCGACCGATCCAACAATCATTTTGAGGGAAGAGGAGGAGGGAAACGATGAAGAAAATTCTCGGTTCGACAGGTGCGCTGCTTCTGTCGGTGTTCCTGGTTGTGGTCCCCGTCCAACCGGCGACGGCCGCGGGGACGGGCCCGTTCTACGTGGGCGCCTTCGGGGGCTACACGTTCAGCTCGGAGGCGACGTGGAGCTTTGCCTTCTTCGACCAGTTTGACGCCGATCTCCAGGAGACTTGGGCCCTGGGGGCGAAGTTCGGGTATGCGCCGCCCGCGTTCAGGTACTTCGCCGTGGAACTGGAGTATTTCTACTTGAAGCACGACATCGACCGGTCGGCGGGAACGTCCGTTTCCGTCGAAAGCGGCGACGCCACGCTGAACAATTTCATGGTGAACTTCCTGATCCGGTACCCCGAGGGGCGGATCCACCCGTACCTGGGGTTGGGCCTGGGGGTCTCCTCGGTCGACGTGTCCGGCACCCGGACGGTGCTGGGCGCTTCGCAGCCGCTGGATGACAGCGACACGTCCCTGGCATACCAGATCCTGCTCGGCGTCAATTTCGAGATCAACCGGAACTGGTCGGCGGATGTGACCTACCGGTGGTTCGGGACGGACCCGGAGATCCACGGCGGCGATGTCGATTACTCGACGAACATGCTCACGGTGGGCGTGAACTACCACTTCTAGAAGCCCGGCCGGCATTCGAATCGGGGGGGTCGCACGCGGCCCCCCTTTTCTTTTGCTCACCGCCCCGCCCGTCCCCGATCCGCCGGGATCATGACCCGTGAAGCCCTGCGTGCAGGCAACAAAAAAATCATACATTCGTCCGATTGCCCGCAACCCGCCCCTTTGCTATCATTGCATCAAATCCGCGCATTCAGAACGTCAACGCATCGAAACGTCAGGGCGCGAATGCCGTCTCCGTCGAGAGCCGGGTATTCGCGATCGCACGGGGGGTCGGAAGGGTGTCCGGTTCGCGCAATCCAACATCCCGAACGCCGCTGCCGCGGTGCCGCGGTCGATGGCTGCTTGTTGTCGGTTTGTGCCTGTTCATCGGATTGACCCTTCATGCCAATCAAGAGGACGAGGCCCCCGTTGTCGACGATGGCGGCACGCCTCGCCCGGAAGTCATCGCAGACGGCGGCGCGACGGTCGAGCCCGCGTACTGCCGGGCGATCAAAGACGCCTCAACCCGGTACGCGGTGGACCCGCATCTGATCGCCACGATCATTTATGTCGAATCCGGGGGCGATGTCCTGGCCGTCAGCCCGAGAGGAGCGAAAGGCCTGATGCAGCTCACTCCCGCCGTGTACCGGCAGTACCGTGTCGGAGATCCCTTCGACGTCGAGCAGAACATCCTCGGCGGGACGGCCTATCTCGCGCATCTGCTTCGCAGGTTCGACGGCAACCTGGAGCAGGCATTGGCGGCGTACAACTGCGGCCCGGCCCGCGTGATCGAATACAGGGGCATCCCCCCGATCCGGGAAACGCGGGAATACGTGGACCGGATCTTGGAGACCTACTTGAAGGGAGAGGTTCCGACGGGCTGCATGGACCGGGAGTCCTGACGGGACGTCGACCCCGCACGTCCCGGTCGTTGAACAAGACCCGGATACCGGATAGGCCGGCGGGGGCCCTGCGTGCAGGGCATCGTCCCGCCTTTCATCCGCCGCGTCGAGACGCATCCCGGCCGTGCGGGCTCGACGGCGCAGGGTGTGCGAATTCGACAGGATGCAAGAAGGGACGACAAGGGCCGGGATGCTTCCGCCGGATCTGCGATGCCCCCGTCAGGAGGCCCGGTCTGCCGGCGGCGGTCCGGGGGCACAGACCAGCCCGGGGTGACCGTTCGAGGCGCCGTTGCGCCGCAGGGGATACAGCCTGGGGCCCTTCTGGACGCCCATCACCCGCATCATGACGGGCTGCGAGGGGCTGTCGCTGCCGACCACGTCGTGCGCGGCGAAATCGTTGATCCGGGTGAATCGGGTCTGGCGCCCGTCGTTGCCGTCGAAGAGCCGGAAACAGGCTTTCCGGCCCAGAATCACGAAGCAGATCTCGTCGGGATCGGGGACGATGCCCGAATCGACGTACACCACATCGTCGCAGCTGAAGAAGGGTTCGTATTCGTTTCCCTCGATCCGAATCCCGAAGAACCGGGGGATCTCCCAAACGACCGCACGTTCCCGCAGCCTTGCCGTCATACGCAACCTCCGTCAACCCGATGTCCGAAGAGGCTTCCCCGATCGCCGACGCCCGCCATGGGGATGTTGTGTATATACCCTTATAATTTATTACAGTTATTGTCAATAAATAATTTATTGCAAATATAATTATTATAGGGTATGAGCAAGATATGCCGAGCGAAAAACCCAAGATCCTGTTCGTCATCGACCGGGCGCTGCTCGAGAAGCTCCGGGATTACCGCTTCGAAAACCGCATCAATTCGATGTCCGAGGCGATCCGGCAGCTCCTCGAGATCGGGTTGGCGGCGGCGGGGAAGAAGGGCGCGAGGAAACCCCCGGACAGGGACAGGTCCTAGACCTCGTCCGCGGGGGCAGGCGCGGGGCCCCGCGGGTCGGGGACCCCGGGGAAAGACAGGAAGGATAAGAAAAAAGCCCGATCGCAGGATCGGGCTTTTTTGCAGGTCGATAAAGCGGAGGCTCTCAGATCTCGGCGTCGCAGCGCAGGCAGCGCGTCGCCTCCTTGAGGGCCTGGTCCTTCTTGTAGCCCAGTTCCACCTCGGCGAAGTTCTTCCGGCGGAAATCGGCTTCCAGCTCGGGCATGTGGGCCTGCGGGCACTCCTCCGTCTCCTCGTCGACGACGAAGGGGATGTGGATCTGCTCCTCGGAGGGCGGCACCCAGGCCGGCTCTCCGTTGCGTTTCCGGATCCAGCCGTCGATGTCCTCGGCGGCCCCGTGGCCCGCGGCGATGGCCTTGATGACCGTGCTGGGGCCCGTCACGGCGTCCCCGCCGGCGAAGTACTTGGCGTTGGTCGTCTGGGAGGCGATGTCGTCTTTCACGTCGAAGCAGGACCACTTGTTGACCTTCACGCCGCTCTCGGCGGGCACGAAGGAGAGGTCCGGCGCCTGGCCGATGGCGGCGATCACCGTGTCCACGCTCAGGGTGAACTCCGAGCCCTTGATGGCCACGGGCCGCTTGCGTCCGCTGTTGTCGAAATCGCCCAGTTTCTGCCGCAGGCATTCGATCCCCGTGGCGCGCCCGTTCGCGCCCACGACGCGCAGCGGGGCGATGAGGTACTCGATCTTGATGCCCTCGTGCTCGGCCGCGATGATTTCCTCGGCCGCGGCGGGCATGTCCTCGCGCAGGCGCCGGTAGAGGATCGTCACCTCGGCGCCCAGCCGCAGGGCAGTGCGCGCCGCGTCGATGGCGGAGTTGCCGCCGCCGATGACGGCCACCCGCGAGCCGAGGCTCTTCTTGCCGCTCTTCCAGCCCTCCTCGTCGCCGTTGTAGTCCCGCAAAAACTCGACGCCGCCCCAGACCCCCTTGAGGTCTTCGCCCTCCACGCCCATGCGCTGGCTCTTGTGGGCGCCCGGCGCGAGGTAGACGCAGTCGAAGTCCTCGTTGACCTTGCCCCAGGGGAGATCGCGTCCCACGCGGGTGTTGCACCGGATCTCGACGCCCAGCTTGCGGATGTCGTCGATCTCCTTGTCGAGGATCGTGCGGGGCAGGCGGTACGAGGGGATGCCCCAGCTGAGCATGCCGCCCGGCGTGGGGAGTTCCTCGAACACCGTCACGGCGTAGCCGCGCAGGGCGAGGTCGCGCGCGCAGGTCAGGCCGGCGGGTCCCGCGCCCACGACGGCGATCTTCTCCTTGCGCGTGATGCCGACGGGCTTGACCTGCGGCCGCGGGGCGTTGTCGCTGATGTAGCGCTTCAGGAACTTGATCGCCACGGGCTCGTCGAGCAGGCCGCGGCGGCACTTGGTCTGGCACTGGTGGTCGCAGACCCTCCCGCAGACCGACGGGAAGGGGTTGGTCTTCATCATTACCTTGTAGGCGTCCTCGAGCCGGTTGTCGCGGATCAGCGCGATGTAGGCCGGGATGTCCATGCCGATGGGGCAGGTGTGCTGGCAGGGCGACTTGAAGAGGGCCGAGCAGACGGCGGCGCGGCACTTCTTGTCGCGGATGTGCTCCTCGTACTCGTTGCGGAAGTAGCGGATGGTCGAAAGCACGGGGTTCGGGGCCGTCTGGCCGAGGCCGCAGAGCGCCGCGTCCTTGATGACCGTCGCCATCGACTCGAGCAGCTCGATGTCGCCTTCCTTGCCCTTGCCCTTGCAGATGTTGGTCAGGATGTCGAGCATCCGCTGCGTGCCCTCGCGGCAGGGGGTGCACTTGCCGCAGGACTCGTCCTTGCAGAAGTCCATGAAGAAGCGCGCCATGTCCACGGCGCACTTGTCCTCGTTCATGACGATGAGGCCGCCCGAGCCCATGATGGCGCCCAGCTCGGCAACCTTCTCGTAGTCGACGGAGGCGTTGAGGTGCTGGATGGGGATGCAGCCGCCGGAGGGCCCGCCCAGCTGGGCGGCCTTGAACTTCTTGCCGCCGGGGATGCCGCCGCCGATGTCGTAGATGATCGATCCCAGGGTCGTGCCCATGGGCACTTCCACGAGGCCCACGTTGTTGACGTCGCCCGTGAGTGCGAAGACCTTCGTGCCCTTGGACTTCTCGGTGCCCACGCCGGCGTACCACTCGCCGCCGCGCAGGATGATCTGGCCGATGTTGGCGAGCGTCTCCACGTTGTTGAGCACGCTGGGCTTGGCCCAGAGACCCGCCACGGCGGGGAAGGGCGGACGGGGCCGAGGCATGCCGCGCTTGCCCTCGATGGAGGTCATCAGCGCCGTTTCCTCGCCGCAGACGAAGGCGCCCGCGCCCTGGTAGATCTCGATGTCGAAGTCGAAGCCCGTGCCCAGGATGTCCTTGCCCAGCAAGCCCATCTCGCGGGCCTGGCCGAGGGCCACGTTGAGGCGGTGAATCGCCAGCGGGTACTCGGCGCGGCAGTAGATGTAGCCGTGCTTCGAGCCGATCGCCTTGGCGGCGATCACCATGCCCTCGAGCACAGCATGGGGGTCGGCTTCCAGGACGCTGCGGTCCATGAAGGCCCCGGGGTCGCCCTCGTCGGCGTTGCAGAGCACGTACTTCACGTCGCCCGGGGAGCGCTGGGCGAACTGCCACTTGAGCCCCGTGGGGAACCCGGCGCCGCCGCGGCCGCGCAGCCCCGACTTGAGGACTTCCGCGACGACCTGCTCGGGCGTCAACTCCGTGAGGGCCTTGGCCATCCCGGCGTAGCCGTCGCGGGCGATGTACTCCTCGATGTTCTCGGGGTCGATGAGGCCGCGGTTGCGGAGCACTCTGAGGTCTTGAAGCGCGAAGAAGGGGATTTCCTGCATGGAGGGGATCCGGTCTTCCTTGCCCGGCTCCTTGTAGAAAAGTCTCTCCACGGGGCGGCCCTTGACGAAGTGCTCCTCGACGAGCACGGGGACGTCCT
>CAZPCN010000028.1:0-9157 GCA_964585095.1 uncultured Syntrophaceae bacterium
AAGACCTCCATCGCCAAGTCGATCGCGCGGGCGACGAACCGCAAGTTCGTGCGCCTTTCGCTGGGCGGGCTGCGCGACGAGGCGGAGATCCGGGGGCACCGCCGGACCTACATCGGGGCCCTGCCCGGGAAGATCGTCCAGCTGATCAAGAAGGCCGGGTCGAACAACCCCGTGCTGTGTCTCGACGAAATCGACAAGCTCAGCTCCGACTTCCGGGGCGACCCCAGCTCGGCGCTGCTCGAGGTGCTGGACCCGGAACAGAACGGGGCCTTCAACGACAACTACCTCGAGGTGGACTACGATCTTTCGGACGTGATGTTCATCACGACGGCGAACATCCTGCAGACCATCCCGGGTCCCCTCCAGGACCGGATGGAGGTCATCCGGATCGCCGGGTACACGGAACCGGAGAAGCTCAACATCGCGAAGCGTTTTCTCGTGAAGAAGGAGATCGAGGCCAACGGGCTCACGGACAAGCACATCCTGTTCACCGACGGGGCCATCCTGGACATCATCCGGCGCTACACCCGCGAGGCGGGCGTGCGGAACCTGGAGCGCGAAATCGCCTCCATCTGCCGCAAGGTGGCCCGCGAGATCGTGACCAACGGCCACAAGAAGCAGATCCGCATCAACTCGAAGTCCATCGAGAAGTACCTGGGGATCCCGAAATACCGGTTCGGCGAATCCGAGGGCAAGGAATCCGTGGGACTCACCCAGGGTCTGGCGTGGACGGAGGTGGGCGGCGAGCTGCTGATCGTCGAAGCCACGATCCTGCCCGGGACGGGAAAGACCATCCTCACGGGCAAGCTCGGCGACGTGATGCAGGAGTCCGCCCAGGCGGCCCTGACCATCGTGCGGTCCAAGGCCGACGCCCTGGGGCTGGACAAGAACTTCTACAAGGACACGGACATCCACGTCCACGTTCCCGAAGGGGCCATCCCGAAGGACGGGCCCTCGGCGGGCATCGCCATGGTGACCTCCATCGCCTCGGCCTTTACGAAGCGTCCGGTCCGCGGGGATCTGGCCATGACCGGCGAGATCACGCTGCGGGGACGGGTGCTTCCCATCGGAGGCCTCAAGGAGAAGCTCCTGGCGGCCCATCGCGGGGGGATCAAGACGGTCATCATCCCCAAGGAGAACGAGAAGGACTTGGTGGACATCCCGTCGAACGTCCTGAAGGACCTCGAGCTCAAGAGGGTGGAGCGCATCGACGAGGTGCTCGAAGCCGCCTTCTCCCCGAGGCAGGGACAGGAGGTTCCCCTGGACGTGAAGGAAGACCTGCGACCGCTCGAAAAACCGGTGGAGCAGGAGCGCCACATTCACGCCTGAGAGGCGCTGAAACGGCGCGAGATCGCGGAAAAATACGAACTTCGCCCTTGACAACAAAAGGGCGTTATCGTACATTAGCGACCCGACTAAACGGGCGGATAGCTCAGTCGGGAGAGCGCCACGCTTACACCGTGGATGTCACAGGTTCAAGTCCTGTTCCGCCTACCATAGCGGTCACAATGCGGGGTCGTAGTTAAGCTTGGTTATAACGCCGGCCTGTCACGTCGGAGGGCGTGGGTTCAAATCCCATCGGCCCCGCCAGTAAGCGAAGGGGGTTAACCGAAACGGTTGACCCCCTTTTTTTTCAGCCGTTGCGGTTGCAGGCGATCATGCGGGCCGCGGCGGATTTACCCGTTGAATCACGGCGGCGATCGGACTAGACTGACGAAAAGGCCGACGTCACGGAGGGACGAATGAAGACATCGAACGGATGGAAGTTTCCCACGGCGGGGCTCCTGGCGCTCCTGGCGCTCTCCCTCGCCCTGTCAGGCTGCACACGATCGCAGCAGGTGCTCACGCGGGAGCCGGCGCCGCAGCCCCCGGCCCTGGAGGGGCGATGGGACCTGAAGGAATACGGGTCTTCGGGCGCTCCCGCTCCCGTGCTGCACGACACCACGGTCTTCGTGGTGTTTGCGCCGGACGGCAGGATCAGCGGCTCCGGGGGCTGCAACCGGTATTTCGGCGGATGGGGTTTCGTGGAAGGGCAGCCGGACGTGCTGCGCATCTGGCGCACCGGGTCCACGAAGATGGCCTGCCCCGTCCCGGTGATGACGCAGGAACACCGTTTCCTGGAAGAGCTCAGCCGCGTTTCGGGCTATTCGACGGACGGGAAGGAATTGCGGCTGTTCTACGACGGGGGGAAGGGGGTGCTGAGGTTTACCCGGGGAGTGTATCCCTGAAGAGAGGTTGAGAAGGTGAGGGGGTGAGAAGGTTGGAGGATCCGGACGCCTTCGCGTGCCCCGTGCGTCTCCAACCCTCTTACCCTCTTACCCTCTTACCCTCTGTATCATCCTGTCCGAGGGCCTTGACGAAGATCACCTTGTTGTCGCCGGGGGAGTAGAACTCCTTCAGGGTGGCCTCGGCCCGGTACCCGTTGCGCTCGTAGAACCGGCGGGTGTCCCGGTAGATCGCTTTCGAGGAGGTCTCGATGTACACCCTCCGGCCACCGAGCCCGGCGATGGCCGCCTCGGACTTCTCGAGCAGCATCCTGCCGATCCCCGTCCCCTGGTTTTCCTTGCGGACGGCGATCCAGTACAGGTCGTAGCTCTGCAGGGTCAGGGGGACGGGCCCGTAGCAGCTGTACCCGAGAACGCGGCCCTCCCGCTCGGCGAAGATGAAGTGATACCCGCTTGCCGGCCCGATCCGGAGCCGCTCCTCCACGAGTTCCACGGCGATCCCGATCTCGTCGGGCCTGAAGAGTCCCGTCGAGGAGACGATGTCCCGCACGACGCCGGCGTCGCCCCGCACCACAGCCGTCCGAAGCGCCAGGGGGGGCGCTTCCCCGGGGTCGGCCGTTCCGTTTCTATGCGTCGTCCTGTCCACTCATCCCGTCCTGAACGTGTCGTCGATGATCCGCCCGATCACCTCCTCGTAGCGGAGGCCGGCCTGGACGGTTGCAGCCGTGAACCCGCTGTCGGGGGACAGGCAGGGGTTCGAGTTGATCTCCAGGATCCACGGGGTCCCGTCCCGGTCCACGCGGTAGTCGACGCGGGCGTATCCCCGGAGCCCGAAGAGATCCCAGCAGCGAAGAGCAGCCCTCTTCAGCGCGCGAAGAAGGGCCCGGTCCTGCGGAGCGAAGTCGAACCGCCGGGGCGTGTGGTGGTACTCGTAGGCCCTGTCGTCCCACTTGGCCCGGTACCCGACGATGCGGAGCCGGTCGTCCCCGTATCCCACGAACTCGATCTCTGCCGGGGGAAGCACCGCGGGCCCCCGGCTGCCGGCCAGAACGGAGAGGTTGAATTCCCGCCCGTCGACGTAGCTTTCGGCGTATCCCGCCCCGCCCAGAGCGCCGAGACGGTCGCGGATCTCGCCCCGGAGCCCCTCCAGGCTGAGAGGGGAAACCACGGAGCCCTCCTCGATCCCGACCGAGGCGTGTTCCCAGATCGATTTGACGATGAACGGGGAACCCGCCGGGAACGGGCCTCTTAGGGAGGAATCGGTCAGGCTGGCCCACGCCGGTGTCCGCAGGCGGTTCGCGTGCAGGATCCTCTTCGCGGCGAGCTTGTTGGAGCTCAAAAACGTCGCCTCCGTCCCCGCCCCCGTGTACGGGATCCCCAGGACGTCGAGGAGGGCCGGGGCCAGGTGGATGAGGCGCCCCTGCCCGCCGCAGGTCTCGACGAGGTTGAAGACGAAATCGCACCCGGACCGTGCCAGGCGGTCGCCCATCGAGGCCAGGTCCAGCGAGAAGGGAAGGGCCGCGGTCTCGTGGCCCAGGGCGCGGAGCGCGGCCGCCACGGCCTCGACCTGCACGAGCACGTCCTGCTCGTCCGCCGAGGCGCAGGCATCGATTTCGCTGTGAAGAATGACGGCCTTCATGATCCGCTCATCGCCCGCCGAACACCCGCTCCTCGGCCGACGCCATGATCAGGCCGAGCAGATCGCGGTAGGAGACCCCTGCGAGGGTCGACAGGATCGGGAGGTCGGAGTGCGTGGGGTGCAGGCCCGCCAGGGGGTTGACCTCGAGGAAGTGCGGCAGTCCCGAGGCGTCGGCCCGGATGTCGAGGCGTCCGCCGTCCCGGCATTCCAGCCCTCTCCAGGCCGCCAGGGCGACCGCCGAGACTCGCTCGGCCTCCGCTCCCGTGACCAGCGTGTAGTCCACGTGCTCCTCGCAGTACTCCTTGTTCATCAGGGAATAGACGCCTTTCTCCGCCGATTCCCGCAGCAGGACCTCCATGACGGCGATGACGCGGGCCCTACGGCCCGTCCCGACGATCCCCACGGTGAATTCGCGGCCCGCGAGGTAGGTCTCCACGAGAACCGGCTGGGAAAAGGTCTCGAGAAGGAACCGGCAGCGCCGGTCGAGCTCGTCGGCATCGCGCACGATCGATTTCGCGTCGATGCCCTTTCCGGTCCCCTCCGAAACGGGCTTGACGAACAGCGGAAAGGAAAGGGTGATCCCGGGGATGTCATCGGCATCCTCCACCACGGCAAAATCGGGCGTGGGGATCCCCAGGTCGCGGACGATGCGCTTTGCCATGGCCTTGTGCAGGGTCAGCGAGAGCACCAGGGGGTCGGAGAAGACGTAGGGGACGCCGTAAGCGTCGAGCAGGCAGGGAACCTGGGCTTCGCGCCCGAACCCGCGGACCCCCTCGGCGATGTTGAATACCAGGTCCCACCGATCGCCCGCGACGAGGCGTTTTGCCAGGGCACGCACGTGACCGATCCGGTCGGTTCGGTACCCGAGGGACTGCAGGGTCTCCTCGATGGCCTCGATCGTCGCCGGCTGGTCGAACTCGGCCGTTTCCTCTTCCGTGTACCCCTCCTGGAGATAGTCGGTCCGGAGGTCGTAGGTCATCCCGACGAGCGTCATGGGCTGCACCCTTTCGGCGTCATTCAAAGAACCCCGCCGTTTGGGCGGCGGGGTTCCTCTTTGGTTCTTCTGTCGGTTTCGCGGCGGGGTCAGACCCGCGCTTCGCTGTCGGCGACGACAGCCAGGTCCGGGTACTGGAACGTTTTGCCCTGATAGTTCCGGAGCTTGATGTACTGTTCGTCGTGGCCGACGACATACCCGGGCAGAAGGGGAATCTTCCCGCCGCCCCCCGGCGCGTCGATCACGTAGGTCGGCACGGCGTACCCCGTCGTGTGTCCCCGGAGGCCCTCGATGATCTCGAGGCCCTTGCCGACGGGCGTGCGGAAGTGGGCCGAGCCGCTGATGGGGTCGCACTGGTAGAGGTAGTAGGGGCGGACCCGGTTCATGACGAGGTCGTGGACGAGGCGCTTCATGGTGTCGACGCTGTCGTTGACGCCGGCCAGCAGCACCGTCTGGCTTCCCAGCGGGATTCCCGCGTCGGCCAACCGGTTGCAGGCCTGGCTCACCTCGAAGGTCAACTCGTCCGGATGGGCGAAGTGGATGCTCATCCAGAGCGGGTGATGGCGCTTCAGGGTGTGGCACAGGCTCGACGTGATACGCTGGGGCAGCACGACGGGCACCTTCGTCCCGATCCGGATCAGCTCGACGTGGGGGATGGCCCGCAGCCTCGAGAGGAGCCAGTCCAGCGCCTCGTCGGGCAGCGTCAGCGGGTCGCCGCCGGAGAGCAGCACGTCGCGGACGGCCGGGGTGTTTTCGATGTACGCGATCGCGCGCTCCCAACGCTCGCGGTCGGCATGGTGCTCTTCGTGCTTGCCGACCATGCGGGAGCGGGTGCAATATCGGCAGTGGGTGGAGCAGAACCCCGTCACGAGGAACAGGACCCGGTCGGGGTACCGGTGAACGAGGCCCGGGACGGGGCTGTCGTGGTCCTCGCCGAGCGGATCGTCCGATTCGTCTCGGGAACGTTCGAACTCGGCCGTGACGGGAACGACCATCCTGCGCAGAGACTGGTCCGGGTCCATCGGGTCGAGAAGGCTTGCATAGTAGGGCGTGATGTTGAGCGGGATCGCCCCCCCGCGGGCGCTGATCGCCGTCTCTTCCTCGTGGGAGAGCCACAGGATGCGCGAGAGCACCTCGACGCCGGTGATCCGGTTTCGGACCTGCCAGCGCCAGTCGTTCCAATCCGCAGCGGTGGCGTCAGGGAAGAACTGTTTCCGGAATGCTTGGGAACGAGGGCTCGGCTTGCAGGAGGATGCCCCCCGGGAGGGCATGATGAAAACGCGACTCGTGATCGCTTTCGTGACGGGTGTCACGGGGGAAGCGGGAACGGGGCTTTGAATTAGCTCATCCAGAGCTAAACCGGTCATGCCGGTATGCTGACCCGGAGGCTCCGCCTCCTGGCTCAGACAGACGTTTTCTTCCATCCGTTGCCCTCCTGTCGGTTGTTCCTGACGATGAACCGTCCTCTGTCGCGCTTTCAAGTGGCGTTCCTATCGTGGCTGTCGCTTCAGCGTGTTTTCATCGTCGGTCTGTCTGAAAAAGGACCTCAAAAGAGAGATCATGCTTGGTTCCTTTGTACGGAAGAAAATTTTATTGTCAAGCGTTTTCTGCAAAAAACGGGGATTTTATGCAAAATTTTTTCGTTGAAAATCCGCGCACATCAGGCGGATCTGCAAGATGCTTGCCACGACACGCTTTCACGGCACCCCGATCGCGATGATCGGTCCTCGTCGGAACTCCGGCGCCGGGGTGTCGCGAAACGCGCACCACGAGGCCGTTTCAGGTCACCCCCCTGCGGACCCGCCGGAACGCGGCCTCCGGGCTGCGGGCTTGCCTTTTTGGGTCTCATCGGATAGATTATCGCAGAATTTTGACGGGAGGAACTATCCCATGATCGTGACCGACGGCACGCAGCACTGCCAGGTCTGCGGAAAGAACATGTCGATCGTGCTCTGTGACGGCTGCTCCATCCACCTCTGCGCGGACTGCCGGCGCTGGGACCTATGGGGGTACGGCTGCGGCCACGTGGACTCGAAGTCCTTCTGCGCCAAGTGTCACGCCAACCCGGCCATCAACCCCTGGGGAGCCGACCACGGAGAGTGATGAAGTACGAAGGCGACATCATCCGCCCCCCCAGCGAGGCGTACAGCCTGCTGCTCCAGGTCACCGTCGGCTGCTCGCACAACCGGTGCACGTTCTGCCCGAGCTTCAAGGACAAGCGCTTCCGCATCAAGGGCCTTGACGAGATCGTGGAGGACCTGCAGTATGCCTCCCGCCGTTTCCGGCGGGTGGAGCGGCTCTTCCTCTGCGACGGCGACGCCCTCATCATCCCGCAGAAACGCCTGGTCGAGATATTGGACGCGATCCGTACCCATTTGCCCGGCGTGGGCCGCATCGGGACCTACGCCAACGCGAAGAGCATCCGAAAGAAGTCCGTCGAGGAACTCCGCGAACTCAAGGAGCGGGGTCTCGGGATCGTCTACCTGGGCATCGAGTCCGGCAACGAGGAGATCCTCGCACGGATTCGCAAGGGTGCCACCTCCGATCAGATCGTCGAGGCGGCTCGGCGGATCAAGGAGGCGGAAATCACGCTGTCCGTCACCGTGCTGCTCGGGATCGGCGGCACGGCGATGAGCGCGGCGCACGCGAGCGACACGGCGCGCATCCTCACCGACGTGGACCCCGATTTCGCCGGGGTGCTGACCGTCATGATCGTACCGGACACGCCTCTGTACGAGGAGGCCCGCTCGGGCAGCTTCGTCCTGCCCGGGACCTTTGCCCTTCTCGAGGAGCTGGGCACCATCGTGTCGGAGGCCCGCTTCACGAACTGCTTCTTCACCGCCAACCACGCCTCGAACTACCTCCCCATCCGGGCCCGGATGCCCCGGGACCGGGGAAAAATTCTCCGCCTCATTGACGACGTCGTCCGGCGAGGCGACGTCTCTTTGCTGCGACCGGAAGCGATGCGGGGTCTGTGAATGAGCCGGCCATCCGTTTTCAGCAACGCGCTCGGGCGCCTGAAGTCCCTTTTCACAGGCGGAAAGGAGACGGAGCAGTCGCGCCTCGAAGAGGAAATCCAGTCCATCATCGACGAGGGTGAGGAGAAGGGCCTCATCGACGAAAAATCGGGCGAAATGATCCAGAGTATCCTGGAATTTCGCGACACCGTGGCCCGGGAGGTCATGATCCCCCGCACGGAGATCGTGGCCGTGCCGAGCGACGCCCCCATCGAGGACATCATCGAGCAGGTCAACCGGCACGGGTACACGCGGATGCCCGTCTACGAGGGCAGCGTGGACAACATCATCGGCATCCTGAACGTCAAGGACCTGATCCGCCTGTGGGCCAGGCCGGTCGGGGAGGCGGACCTCAAGCCGCTCCTGAGAAAGCCTTACTTCATCCCCGAGACGAAGAACATCCACCTGCTGCTGCATGAGCTCAAGGACAAGCGGCAGCACATGGCCATCGTCATCGACGAGTACGGCGGGACGGCGGGTCTCGTCACCCTCGAGGACCTCATCGAGGAGATCGTCGGCGAGATCCGCGACGAGCACGACGCGGAGGAGGCGGACTTCGTCGAAATGCCCGACGGGTCCGTTCTTGCGGACAGCCGCGTCGAGATCGAAAAACTCGAAGAGCGGCTCGGCGTCACGATCCCGGAAGGCAGCTACGAAACTCTGGCGGGTTTCATCCTGAGCCAGATCCGGAAAATCCCCATTGCCGGGGACGTCCTGCGCCACGGGGAGCTCGAAATGACCATCGCCTCGGCCGACGAGAGGAGCATCAAGAAGGTCAAGATCCGGAAAACGGGAGAGACGGCGCCATTAAACCTCTAGGCAAACCCGGAATTCGCGCAGCGGCCGCGGGGCGGACGGGGCTTGACGGGACAGCGGCGGGGCTGGCCGTCCTGTCGGGGATTCTCCTCGTGCTGTCCTTCCCCAAATTCGGTCACGGGGCCGTGGCGTGGGCGGCCCTCATCCCCCTGCTCGTCGCCGTCCGGTCGCTTCCCTTCACGCCGGCCGTGCTCGCGGGGATCGTCGCGGGTTTCGTGCAGCACGTGGGCCTGCTGTACTGGGTGACCCACGTGGTCGTGCACTACGGCAAGCTGCACCTGGCGCTGGGTATCCCCCTCATGATGCTCCTGGCGCTCTACCTGAGCCTCTACACGGGACTCTTCGCGGGGGGCATCGTCCTGTTCCGGAATCGCGGGATCCCCGCCGCGGCGTCGGCCCCGCTTCTCTGGACGGGCCTGGAGTACGCCAAGTCGATGCTGCTCACGGGCTTCCCCTGGGAGAACCT
>CAZPCN010000028.1:9257-33540 GCA_964585095.1 uncultured Syntrophaceae bacterium
CGGGCCTGGAGTACGCCAAGTCGATGCTGCTCACGGGCTTCCCCTGGGAGAACCTGGCCCACTCCCAGTACCTGAACCTGCCCCTCATCCAGGTGGCGGACATCGCGGGCGGCTACGGGGTGAGCTTCCTCATCGTGTTCGCCAACGCCGCGCTGGCCGCGTGCATCGGCGCGGGCAGGGAAGGCCTCCGGAAAGCGCTCGCAGGGGTTGCGGCCGCGGGGCTGCTCGTCGCCCTCTCCGCGGGATACGGCGTGTGGCGGATGGCGGACGTGGCAGCCCGGTTCGACCCCGTCCCCGAGCGAACGGTGGCGCTCGTCCAGGGAAACATCGACCAGAGCATCAAGTGGGACCCGTCGTTCCAGAAGGAGACCCTGCGCATCTACCGGGACCTTTCCCGGGAGGCCGCAGCGAGCGGCGTCCGGTTCGTCATCTGGCCCGAGACGGCAACGCCCTTCATGTTCCAGAACCGCGACGAGCTGCACGACGCCGTGGTCGGCACGGCCAGGGCGACCGGGGCGTGGCTGCTCTTCGGCACCCCGAGCTACACGCGGCACGAGGGGGCGCTGCGCTTCCAGAACAGCGCCGTCGCGCTCTCGCCCGATGGCGAGATCGCCGGATCGTACAGCAAGGTCCACCTCGTCCCCTACGGCGAGTACGTCCCGCTCAGGCCCCTGTTCCCCTTCGTCGAGAAGCTCGCCGTGGGCGTGGGTGACTTCCTGGCCGGCACGGGATTCGAACCCGTGGATGCCGGCGAGGCCCGCGTGGGGTTCCTGATCTGCTACGAGGGGATTTTCCCCGAGATCGGGAGGGCCTACGGACGAAACGGGGCGACCCTGCTCGTCAACGTCACGAACGACGCATGGTTTGGCACGACCTCTGCACCCTATCAGCATCTGTCCATGACGGTGTTCAGGGCCGTGGAAAACCGCCTCTACGTGGCGCGGGCGGCCAACACGGGGGTGAGCGCCGTGATCGACGCGACGGGCCGGATCACGGCGCGGACCGGGCTCTTCGAACGGACGACCCTGACGGCTCCCGTGAAGATCCATCGGATCGGGACCTTTTACACGGAGACGGGCGACTGGTTCGTCTTTGCATGCCTGATCGCCCTGCTTGTGCTATTCTACAGACCGGGAGGAATGAGACCATGGTTGAAGAAATCCAGGAAATGATGACGGGCCTCAGAAAACGGGTGGAAAACCTCCGAGGTTGTCTTTGACATCGAGGGACTGAACGGCAAACTGGCCGACCTGGAGAAGGAGACCGCGAAATCGAACCTGTGGGACGACCCGGAGCGTGCGAAGGACGTCCTGCGGGAAAAGAACCGGATCGAAACCGTGCTGAAGACCTGGTCGGGAATCGACGGGGAGCTGAAGGACCTCGACGTGCTCTTCGATCTGGCCCGCGAGGCCCAGGACGAAACGACCCTCGAAGAGGTCAAGGGCGGGCTCGACCACCTCGCAGCAGCCGTGCGGGGCGAGGAGATCCGGCGCATGCTGGGCAGGGAAGAGGACCGCCTGAACGCCATTCTCACCATCCACGCGGGAGCGGGGGGCACGGAGGCACAGGACTGGGCGGAGATCCTCCTGCGCATGTATCTCCGGTGGGCGGAAAAGAGGGGCTTCAAGAGCCAGATCCTGGACTTCCAGCCGGGAGAGGAGGCGGGGCTCAAGAGCGCAACCGTCGAGATGGAGGGGGAGTACGCCTTCGGGTATGCCAAAGCGGAATCGGGGATTCACCGCCTCGTCCGGATCTCGCCCTTCGACGCCGCCGCGAGACGGCACACCTCCTTCGCCTCGGTCTTCGTCTACCCCGAAGTGGGCGACGAGATCGTCATCGACATCGACGAGAAGGACCTGAAGATCGACACCTACCGCTCGTCGGGCAAGGGGGGCCAGCACGTCAACAAGACGGATTCGGCCGTCCGGATCACCCACCTGCCCACGGGGATCGTCGTGCAGTGCCAGAACGAGCGCTCGCAGCACAAGAACAAGGCCATGGCCCTGAAGGTCCTCCGCTCCCGGCTCTACGAGATCAAGCTCCAGGAACAGAGCGCCAAGATGGACGAGCTGCACAAGACGAAGAAGGACATCGCCTGGGGCAGCCAGATCCGCTCGTACGTGCTCCACCCCTACAAGATGATCAAGGACCACCGGACCAACCTCGAGGTGGGAAACGTCCAGAAGGTCCTGGACGGCGATCTGGACGAGTTCATCGAAACCTACCTGATCGGCGCCGCGCAGCCGGCATCGTGAAAAATGACCCGAATATTGCATGGGAATACCCCTTGCGGGGCCGGCGGGGCAATTCCCCGTTGACAGTCCGGAACCTAGTCTGTTAGAAGCCGTAGAGGTTGAGCCCGCAGAGGCGGGACAGCCGCGAAAGGATCAAGCGAATGCCGGCATTACGGTGGGGCTGCTGCCTCCTCATCCTGCTCTTTCTGTGCGCCTGCTCGACGACGGCGCAGATTCAGACCGACCCCCAGGGGAAGATCTCCTCTGCGGACAGGGCGGACAAGCCCTCGGCCAAGAAAAACGCGAGAAACGGCAAGACGAACGGCTCCAGCCCCGCACCCGCGCGGGGAGCCGAGGTGAAGCCCCAGGGCCTCGGCCCCGGGTTTTCCGGCGTCGATCCCTCGGCGAAGCCGCCCGAGGACTGCCCGCCCGGGACGGAACCCCGGGCGCTCGCCACGGGTCAGACCGTCAGGGCCAACGGGAACAACGGGCTCGAGAACGGGGACGCGGAGATCGACGAGGACGTAGACGAGATCGTGGACCTCCTGCGGCTCGCGCAGGCCTACCGGGACAAGGGGGACATGGACAACGCCCTGAAATCCCTCGACAAGGCCTACGGCATCCTGCTGGGCGAGGAGGAAGAGAACTCGACCGTCGTCCGCCAGAAAGACGACCTGCGGCTGCTGATCGCGAGAAAAATCCTCGACATCTACACCGGAAAACGGTTGTCCACGATCGGGAAGCAGAGCGAGATCCCGCTCATCATGAACGCCGACGTGGAAAAGGAGATCCGGAGCTTCCAGACGGTGGAGAGGAGTTTCTTCGAGCGCTCCTACGAGAGGGCGGGCTACTACCTCCCCATCATGAAGCAACAGCTGAGGCAGGCGGGGATTCCCGAGGAACTGGCCTGGCTGCCCCTCGTGGAGAGCGGATTCCAGGTCCACGCGCTCTCCAAGGCGCGGGCGCTCGGGCCCTGGCAGTTCATCCCGTCGACGGGCTACAAGTACGGCCTCAATCGTGACCTCTACATCGACGAGCGCATGAACGTCGAGAAGTCGACCCAGGCCGCCATCGCGTACCTGACGGACCTCCACGGCCTCTTCGGCGACTGGCTGACGGCCCTGGCCGCCTACAACTGCGGGGAGGGTCGCGTCCTGAAGGTCATCTCGCGCCAGCAGATCGACTACCTCGATCACTTCTGGGACCTCTACCGCCAGCTTCCCTACGAGACGGCCCGCTACGTGCCGAGGTTCCTCGCCACCCTGCACATCGTCAAGAACCCGAAGAAGTTCGGGATGAACCTGCCCGAGCCGTACGCCAAGCCCATCGCCTTCGAGACGGTCAAGACGAAACGGACGATGAAGCTTTTCGACATCGCCTGCCAGCTGGGCATCTCGACGGACACGCTCGTCATGCTCAACCCCGAGCTTCGCCACCAGATCACGCCGGACCGCCCGTACGATCTGAAGATCCCCCAGGGGATGGGGCAGCAGTACGCGCTCGTTGCCGACCAGATCAAGGAGTCGAAGCCGCCGGCGCCCCCGGAGCGCGAGCGCAAGACGAAAGTCGTCAAGTACAAGGTGAAGCAGGGCGACACGGTCGCCACGATTTCAAAGAGATTCGGTGTTTCCTCCAAGTCGCTGATGGCCGCGAACGGGATGAAGAGCGAAGGACAGCTGACGACGGGGAAAGTCCTGAAAATCCCGGTCAAGACGAAGGAGAAGGGGTCGGCCGTCGCATCGGGAAAGAAAGGCAAGTCGAAAAAGGCGGCCGCGGAGCCTGCCGTGGTCAGGCACACCGTCAAGAAGGGGGAGACGCTGACCCAGATCGCCAAGCGCTACGGCACGACGCCTGCCGCGATCCAGAAAATGAATCACCTGCAGACGAGCCAGCTCAAGAGCGGGCAGGTCCTCAAAATCCGCAACCCGGGCGCGGAAGCCGGCGGCTGAGACGTCAGCCTAGAGACGGAAGTCCAGACGGTAGCCGCGGATCTCGAAAAACACCGCTTCCTGCACGGCGGACATGATGCGGGCCCGGGCCTTGTTCCCGGGCCCTTCGTGTTCATAGCCCGCCAGGTGCAGGACCCCGTGCAGGACGAGATAAAAGAGGGCGTCCTCGAAGGATATGCCCGCCGTGCGCGCCTCGCGGCGCGCAGCCTCCACGGACACCGCCACGTCGCCCAGCACGCCGGGGTTGAGTCCCCCGAAATCCCCCTCCCGCAGGGAGAAGGAGATGACGTTGGTCGGCCGGTCTCGCCGAAGCCAGTCGCGGTTGAGGGCCCGGATCCCCCCGTCGTCGACGAACAGCAGACTCAATTCCCGGTCCCGCATGCCGAGCAAATCGAGAATGTTTCGGACATCGCGGCGGATGGAAACCCGGTCCAGCTTCACAAGCTTCTGCCGGCTGTCGATCAGAACCTTCCCCGCCTTTGCTTTCGCCTTCGATTTCATGAATCCTTCACTCCCTGTCCCCGGGACCCTGTACCCTAACCCCTGAATCACTCCCCCTTGCCGTCCGTCTTTTTCCGGGCCAGGTGGTTGTAGGCCTTGATGATCTCCGAAACGAGAGGATGGCGAACCACGTCGATCTCGCTGAAGGTCACGAATTGGATGCCCTCCGTACCGCTCAGGATCTGCTCCACCTCGACGAGTCCCGAGGTCCTGCCGGAGGGCAGGTCGATCTGGGTGACGTCTCCCGTGACGACGGCCCGGGAACCCCAGCCGAGGCGCGTGACGAACATCTTCATCTGCTCGGACGTAGTGTTCTGCGCCTCATCGAGAATGATGAAGGAATCGTTGAGCGTCCGCCCCCGCATGAAGGCCAGCGGCGCCACCTCGATGATCCCCTTGTCGATCAGGGCCTGGGCCTTGTCGAACTCCATCATGTCGTACAGGGCGTCGTAGACGGGCCTCAGGTACGGATTGACCTTCTCCACCAGGTCCCCGGGCAGGAACCCCAGCTTTTCGCCCGCCTCCACGGCGGGACGGGTGAGGACGATCCGGTTCACGCGGCGGTCCATGAGATAGGAAACGGCCATGGCCATGGCCAGATAGGTCTTGCCCGTTCCCGCCGGTCCGATGCCGAAGACCATGTCGTGCCTGCGGATGGCGTCGATGTAGTGTTTCTGGGCAATGCTCTTCGGGGTGATGACCCTCTTCTTCGACGAGATGAAGACCTTGTCGAGGAAAATCTCTTCGAGCCGCGTGGAGCGGCTCTCGGAGAGGATCCGGTGTGCAAAGCCGACGTCGGTGGAGTAGACGGGGAACCCTTTCTGGATCAGGTGGTAGAGCTGTCCGAGGAGGTTCTCCACGAGATCAACGGAGTCGGGCTCTCCGGAAAGCGTGATTTTGTCGCCCCGGGCCGTGATGCGGATCGGCTCGAGCTTTTCGATGAGCCGCAGGTTCCTGTCCTCGCCGCCGAGAAGGGTCTTGAAGGCGTTGGCGTCGTGGAAGGCGAGCTGCTTGGTGGTCTCCTCGTTCTTCACCGTTTACGATCCTGTATCTGCGTGGCGTTGATGTTTGTCGCCCTGTACCGCATTTTCAACGAGAAGGTGAGAAGGGAAGAGGGTGAGAGGGTTGGAATAGCGGAGAGCTTTTGTTCGACTGTCGACCCATCCAACCTTCTTACCTTCTTACCTTCTTACCCTCTCAACCTCTTCATTTCTGAAGGAACAGGTGCGCGTAGACCTTCGCGTTGCCCACCATGTTCTCGATGAGGCAGTACTCGTTGGGCTGGTGGGCCATGTGGCAGTATCGCGACCACACGGCGGCCGGGTAGTCGTACTTCCGGAAGATGGCGGCCACCGTGCCGCCGCCGACCCCCCTGGGCTGCGCGTTGATCCCGTAGACGTCCCGGACCGCTTCCTCGAGGGCCCGCACCACCGGTGCGTCGTGGGCCGTGGGCGGCGGGGCGTCGTACTTCTGCACCGGCGAGAGATCGATCGTCACCTCGAACTGTTTCTCGATCTCGTCGGCCATGCCGCGGATCGTTCTCAGAACGTCGTCGACGCGGTAGAGCGGTAGGATGCGGCAGTCCAGGTAGAACACGGCTTCGCCGGGGATCGTGTTCACGTTGGGGACGTTGGCCTCCTTCTTCGTCGGCTCGAAGGTGCTCTCGGGGGGGTCGTAGAGCGGGTCCCGCGTGCTGTAGACCCCGGCCAGGCCGTCGAGGCGCACCACGAGGTAGCTCGCGGCGCGAAAGGCGTTCTTCCCCAGTGCGGGGCGGCTGGCGTGGCACTGCTTGCCCGAAACCCGGATGCGCAGCCACAGCACGCTTTTCTCCGCCACCTCGATCATGGAGCCGTCCTCGTTGCCCGCGTCGGGCACGACGATGAGGTCGGTCTTCCGGAACCATTCGGGCCGGGTCTCTAGGACGTAGTCGAGGCCGTAGCCGCTCCCCGTTTCCTCGTCGGCCGCCAGGATGATGCCGATTGTCGACTCGGGGACGGTCCCCTCGTCCAGGAAGGCCTTGGCCGCAAAGATCGACGCCACAAGGTCCTGCTGGTTGTCCTCGGTGCCGCGCCCGTAGACCTTCCCCTCACGGACCCAGCACTCGTAGGGATCCTTCTCCCAGAGCCGCATCTCCCCCGGGGGCACGATGTCCGTGTGGGTCATGACCCAGACCGTGCAGTCCGCGCGCCTCCCCGGGATCCGCACCACGAGGTTGGGCCTCGCGCCGTCGGAGACCCGGCTGTCGGGCGCGTTGCAGCTCTCCACCGCCGGGAATCCCATCTGCCGCAGGGTCTCGATGAGAAAGGCCGCCTTCTTCATCTCGCCGTCGCCCCCGTTTTCCGGGGCCAGGGCCGGGATGGCCGTGAGGGCGGCCTGCAGCCGGATCATGTCGGGTTCATACCCGTCGATCCGCTTCCGAATCCGTTCGTACACCTTGCCGTCGATCATTTCCTACCGTCACTTCACCCGCTTCACGGTCCCGAAGGACTTGAGCGGCTCATCGAACTTGCTCTCATCGCCGAGGATGAATACCGTCTTCCTGTCCGGGTCGAGGTATTTCTCCGCCACCTTCAATACGTCTTCCCGGGTGACCGCGTCGATTTTCGACGGGTACTCGGTCAGGAATTTCACGGGAAGCCCCTGGAACTCGAGCGCCATGTGCTGGAAGGCGATCATGTGGGACGATGTGAAAGAGAAGATGTAACTGTTCACGATGGAACGTTTCGCCAGGTGAATGTCCTGGGCCGGCACGCGGGCTTCCCGGGCGTCTTTCAGGATGCCCTGCATGACGGACAGGACCTGGCCCGTGGACTCGGTCTTCGTCATGGCATAGGCCCCGAACGTCCCGTAACCCTGCCGGCCCTCGTAAAAGCTGCCCGCACTGTATGCGAGTCCCCGGTTGCTGCGGACTTCCTGGAAGATTTTCGAGCGGAACCCGCCGCTGCCCAGAATGTGGTCCAGCACCGTGAAGGGGTAGAAGTCGGGGCTTTCCTTGCCGGGCCCGATCGTCCCGATGATCACCGTCGACTGGGGACCCTTCCGGTCGTAATGGTAGAGCGGCGCCTGCTCCTGCGGTTTGGGAAGCGGCGCGGTCCCGAAATCCCCCTCGTCGTCCCAGTCCCCGAAGTGGCGCCCGACCAGCTCCAGGGCCTCCTCTTTCGACAGGTCGCCCGTGATCGCGATCCTCAGGTTGCGGGGGAAAAAGTGCGCCCTGTGGAACTCCGCGAGATCGTCTCGTTCGAGCGCTTCGATCGTCTTGATCTCCGGCAGCCGGCCGCGGGGGTTGCCCGCGTAGAGCACGCGCCGGTACTCCCGGAAGGCCAGCCTCTGGGGCTTGTCGAAGACGCGGCGCAGCTCCTCGATCTTGAGGTTTTTCTCCTGCTCGACCTTCGCCTCCTCGAAGGCGGGGTTGCGGATGATGTCGGCGAAGATCCGGAAGGCCCTGGCCAGGTCCTTTTTCAGGACCGACAGGCTTCCCGTCCCGTATTCCATGCCCAGGCTGACGGCGATCGGGGCGGCCAGGTATTCCAGTTCCTCGTCGACCTTGTCTCCGCCCAGCTTGCCGGCGCCGCCGGTCCGCATCGCGTCTCCCGTCAGTTCCGCAAGGCCCGCCTTGCCGTCGGGCTCGAACACGGAGCCTGCGCCGACGATGAAGGAGACCTGCACGAGGGGCAGCTCCCGGTCTTCCAGATGATAGACGGCCAGGCCGTTCTCGAGAACGACACGCTCCGGCTTCGGCGGCGAGAACCGGATCTCCCCGTAGGGGATGCGGTCCGGGTCGGGCCAGGCGGGAGCCGGTTTTGCATCCTTCGTCTCGGCGGGGCACGGCCCGGCGGCGACGAGGAGGAGAACGAGGCTGAGGGCGAGTGCTTTCTTCACGGTTTCACCTTCTTCTGAAGAACGGCCACGGTCCGGTTTTCCTCGGTCAGGTATTTCTTCGCCGCTTCCATGATGTCCTTGGGGGTGACCTTCTCGATCATCTCGACGTAGCGGGTCATGTACCGGTAGTCGCCGGCGATGATCTCGTAGTAGGATAGCCGGCTGGCAAGGCCGGCGTTCGAGGCGAGCTCGCGGATGAACTCCGCCCGGAGCTGGTTGATGATCTTTTCCAGCTCCTGTTTCTTCACGGGCTCCTTCTTGAGCTTCTCCAGCTCCGCGTACACGGCCTCTTCCAGTTCGTCGGGCCCGTGGGGGTGGCGCGGGGTCCCGGAGATCATGAAGAGGTTGGCGTACCGCGCGCCGGGCATGCCGTTGACGGCGCTCACGTCCTCGGCAATCTGCCTGCCCTGGACGATGGAGCGGTGAAACCGGGAGGTTCGTCCCTTCGACAGCAGGGCCTCGATGACGTCGAACACGTAATCCTCGAAAGCGGGCAGCGTGGGCTTGTGCCACCCGATGATGAGGTGGGGGTTCGCGTCGGCGACGAGATGGACCCGTTTCTGGCCGTTCTGGGGGGGCTCTTCCGTCGCGCGTCGCGCCATCGGGGGATGGGCCGGGATGGGCCCGAAATACGTCTTGACCAGCTCCAGCGTCTTGCCCGCGTGGATGTCCCCCACGACGGCGATCACCGTGTTGCCCGGCGCGTGGTACTGCCGGAAAAAGGATTCGAGGGTGTGGGGGGACAAAAAGGCGATGTCCGAAGGCCAGCCGATGACGGGGCGGCGGTAAGGACTCGCCGTGAAGGCCGTGGCGAGGAAGAGCTCTGAGAGCTTGCGCGCGGGCACGGACTCGTAGGTCTGGCGGCGCTCCTCCATGACGACGTCGCGCTCCGTGTAGAACTCCCGCAGGACGGGGTTCGTCATCCGGTCGGCCTCGATGCGGGCCCAGAGCTCGACGCGGTTCGAGGGCAGGCTGACCTTGTACGTCGTCACGTCCTGCCCCGTCGAGGCGTTGAGGTCCACGGACCCGTTTTCCGTGTAGAGCCGGTCGATCTCGTTTTCGACGACCCACTCCTTGGCCTCGCTCTGCAGTTCCTTCAACTGCTGCTCCAGGCGCTTGATCTCCGCCCCGTCGGCGCGTGCCCCCTTCATCCGCTCGCGGTCGAGCGCCGTGCCCGTTTCCCGAACCCGCTTCAGTACCCGCTCTTCTTCCTTGTAATTTTTCGAGCCGATGGTGCGCGTGCCCTTGAACAGCATGTGCTCCAGGAGGTGGGCGGCCCCGGTCTGCCCTTCGGCCTCGTCGGCGGCCCCCACGAGGTGGCGGATGTAGAGGGAGACGGTGGGGCTCGTGTGCCTTTCCACGAGGAGGACCTTCAGGCCGTTTTCCAACGTGACCCGCTGCACGCGGTCTTCCAGGTTGTAGGCCGGGGACGCGGCGGGTGTGAGGGCGATGAGGACCGCCGCAACGAGGAGCGCGATGTTTTGCGCGGTGCGCTTTCCGGTTCGAATCATGATGGGCGAAGGGTCTCCTTCCATAGTCTCCAGAATCGGAATGCCGCATAGAGAACGCCGGTGCCGCTGATCAGGACGATGAAGTTGGACGCGAAGAAGACCATGACGAATTCCACGGGGTTGTTCATACTGTAGGCGGAAACCAGGAGGGAGATCCCCCAGGCGAGAAAAAAAACCGAAAGCACGCCGATGAGGATTTCTCTGAGCCACAGGAACAGGACCATGGATCTACGCGCCGGGCGACCGGATTCTCCGCGCCGCCCCGTTGAAACGGGGCCCGGAGTCCGGTCATTATGACGAATCGTGCCGGAAAATTCAATCCCTTTCAGCGTGACGCCCCGTCCGCGCAGGCAACCCTCGCGCGGTTTTTCAGCGCCTGGAATTCGGCGGGGGAGATGCCGCGCTCCAGGCACGGCAGCAGGGAGTTGTTGTGAAAAAGGGGCTCCGCGGCGATGTCGTACCGCGCGTGCCGCAGGGCTTCGTTCCAGAGGGGGGTGCCGGGGATGGGCGAGTACTCCGCGAGGATGGGCCTGGCCCCCGAGGCCGCCACGAGGTCGATTCCGCACTGCACTTCGCAAGCCTGCTGGCCCGGCAGGCCGCAGAGCAGGTAGACACCGATGTCCCGGGGCGCGTAACCCGCCTCGCGCAGGTACGCGGCGGCCTGCCGAAGCTCATCGGTCGTCACCTTGCCTCCCGTCGTTTCCTGTCGGGCGGCCGAGGCAGTCTCGAAGCCGAAGCGGATCGTGCGAAAGCCGGCCCGGAACATCAGCGAGGCAAGCCGGGGCGAGACGTCCCGCACGTGCAGGCCGTTGGGGCAGTGAAAACGGCACGCGAGTCCCCGCCGCAGGATCTCCTCCAGCATCGGGACGGCGCGACGCGGAGCGTCGACGAGCAGGGCGTCGTCGTAGAAGGCGAAATCGACCGTCCCGTACCGCCGGTGCCAGTGCTCGATCTCGTCGACGACGCGGATCGGGTCGCGCACGCGGAAGCCGCGGTTCAGCAGGGCCGAGGCGCAGTAGGTGCACCGGAAGGGGCACCCCCGGGAGGTCAGGACGGGAACCGCGTCCAGGCGGCCCGACAGGTCCAGGGCGGGGTAGGGGTAGCGGTCCAGATCCCCGCCGTCGACGTCCAGGTCGAACGAGCCGCCCAGCAAATCGGCCAGGGCGGCCGGCAGAACCCGCTCCCCCTCGCCGGTCAGCACGAGATCGGCCCCCGTGGCCCACCGGGCATGACCCTCGCACAGGGTGGCGTAGTTGCCGCCCAGGATCACCGGCACGCCGGGCCAGGCGACCCGGATCACCCGGATCGCGTCGGCCACGCCGGGGTACCAGTAGGTCATCATGGAGCTGACCAGGACCGCGTCGGGCCTCGAGCGTGCGACGAGGCGCTCCCGGAACCGGGCCGGCGTCATCCCGTAGCGGCGGTAGCGCTTCCGGACGGGGCGCAGGGCTTCCGGACTGGGGATCTCCTCGCTGAAGAACTTCCCCTGGCCCCACGCGCCCCTCTTCGGGGGTCTCCGCGTCTCGTCGCCCCCGCCGTCGAGGCAATCGATCATCTCGACGCGATGCCCGGCCGCACGGAGCAGCGACGCCAGGGTGAAGAGCCCCAGCGGCCTCACCCAGAGGTCATAGGCGGCAAAGTCGGCAATCCATGGGTTCACGAGCAGAAAGGTCCTGTTGCCCATCCGTTTCCACCCCGTGCATCGGTTCGGTCCGCAGAGCCCGGCCTGTCGGCACCCTGCGGGTGAGCGGGAGTATAGCAGGGGAGGGATCGGCGGGCAAGGCGGATGGTTTTTCCAGAAAAGGCTTGAAGGATAAAATGAACCTTGCTAACATGCCGCAACGACCGACAGGGGGTCCCGAACGGCAGAACGCCTTCCGCCGTACGGTCTTATGAAAGCCGTCATCCAGAGAGTCGACAGCGCCTCGGTGAGCGTCGGCGGGAGCGAGATTTCCCGCATCGGGGCGGGGCTGCTCGTCCTGCTCGGGGTCGAGAAGGGCGACAGCGAAAAGGATGCCGATTTTCTCCTCGACAAGATCATCCACCTGCGCATCTTCGAGGACGGCGAGGGAAAGATGAACCGTTCCCTGGTCGACATTTCGGGCGAGCTCCTCGTCGTGTCGCAGTTCACCCTGCTGGCGGACTGCCGCAAGGGACGCAGGCCTTCCTTCACGGACGCCGCGGATCCCGCGCAGGCCACGGCGCTTTACGAATACATGCTGTCCAGGGCGAAGGAAAAGCTGCAGAAGGTCGGGCAGGGGCAATTCCAGGCCTCGATGAAGGTCGAACTCGTGAACAGCGGCCCCGTGACGATTCTCCTGGACAGCCGGCGATGAGAGGCGCAATCCGATGAAAATCCGGGCCGAAGAGCTTCCGCCGAGCTTCATCCGCATCGACAAGGAGGGAACCTGGCACTTCAAGGGCAACGAGATGTTCCGCAGGGACATCGTGAAGCTCTTCTACCAGAACCTCAAGCGCGACGAGTCGGGACGGTACTACATCGAACTCGAAAACGACCTGGCCTCCGTCGAGGTGGAGGACACGGCCTACGTCGTGCGGGCCGTCTACCGGTCCGGGACGCCCGGGGAGGACAACGAACGGATCTCCGTCCTGCTCAGCGACGAGACCCTCGAGGAAATCGACTGCGAAACGCTCCGCATCGGCCCGGAAAACGTTCTGTACTGCTCGGTCAAGCCCGACAACCACCCGGCCCGGTTCCTGCGGTCGAGCTACTACCAGATCGCCGAAACGTTCGATTACGACGAGTCCCGGGATTCCTACTTTCTGCCCCTGAACGGAAGGCGGTACTACATCCGCAATCGCAACGGCGCCTGAAAGGCGCCCGGAATCCCTGACGGATCGACCCCAACTCGCTGGAGGCACACACATGCTCGAAACGGATATCAAGATGGCCCTGACCTTCGACGACCTGCTGCTTGTCCCGGCGGAGTCCACCCTGTTGCCGAAGGACGTGGACACGAGGACGAACCTGACGAACAGCATCGTCATGAACATCCCGATCGTCAGCGCCGCCATGGACACCGTGACGGAGTCCCAGACCGCCATCTGCATGGCCCGCGAGGGCGGCATCGGCATCATCCACCGCAACATGAGCATCGAGCGGCAGACCCTCGAGGTCGACAAGGTCAAGAAGTCGGAGAGCGGCATGATCGTGGACCCCATCACGATCGGGCCCGAGCAGAAGGTGAAGGACGCCCTCGAACTGATGAGCCGCTACAAGATCTCCGGCGTCCCCGTCGTCAAGGGCCGCCGCCTCGTGGGGATTCTCACCAACCGAGACCTGCGCTTCGAGACCAACCTCGAGCAGCCCGTCTCGAACGTCATGACGAAGGACAAGCTCGTCACCGTGTCCCAGAACATCAGCCTCGAGGACTCGAAGAAGCTCCTCCACAAGCACCGGATCGAGAAACTGCTCGTCGTCGACGACGACTTCAGCCTCAAGGGTCTCATCACGATCAAGGACATCGAGAAGATCCAGAAGTACCCCCACGCCTGCAAGGACCAGCTCGGCCGCCTGCGGGTCGGCGGCGCCGTGGGCATCACGGACCGCGAGGCGCGGGTCCAGGCCCTCCTGGCGGCGGGATGCGACGTGATCTGCATCGACACCTCCCACGGCCACTCGAAAGGCGTCCTCGACGCGGTGAGGGACACGAAAAAGAACTTCCCGAACTGCGAGGTCATCGCCGGCAACGTGGCCACCTTCGAGGGGGCCGAGGCCCTCATCGAGGCGGGGGTGGACGCCGTCAAGATCGGCGTGGGGCCGGGCTCCATCTGCACGACCCGCATCGTCGCCGGGATCGGCGTTCCCCAGATGACGGCCATCATGGAGTGCGCGAAGGCGTCCGCGAAACACGGGGTTCCCATCATCGCCGACGGAGGGATCAAGTACTCCGGCGACATCACCAAGGCCCTCGGGGCGGGGGCGAACTCCGTGATGATCGGGGGGCTCTTTGCCGGCACCGAGGAGAGCCCCGGCGAGACGGTCCTCTTCCAGGGGCGGAGCTACAAGGTCTACCGCGGCATGGGGTCGCTCGAGGCCATGAAGGAGGGAAGCCGCGACCGCTACATGCAGGACGACATCGAAAGCTCCCTGAAGCTCGTTCCCGAGGGCATCGAGGGCAGGGTGCCCTTCCGCGGTTCGCTCTCGAACAGCATCTACCAGATCATGGGCGGCCTGAAGGCCGGCATGGGATACGTGGGCTGCCGCAGCATCGAGGAGCTGAGGCACAAGGCCCGCTTCGTGCGGATCACGCCCTCGGGCCTCCGTGAAAGCCACGTCCACGATGTCATTATTACGAAGGAAGCCCCGAACTACAGGATCGACTGATTCGTCGGATATTGGTCATTTTGAGGGATGAAGTGCGGGGACGCCAACCGGCTGCGCCCCGCTTTTTTTCAATCGAGATCGATTGATTTTGTTCGCCGTCGTAGTGTATGATGAGTCACGAAAACGTCAAGCCCGAATTCAATTATTATTCATTAATTCAAACACTTGGAACCCCATGAAGCACGTCGATTTCGTCCACCTCCACCTGCACACCCAGTACAGCCTCCTGGACGGCACCATCCGTCTCGGCGACCTGTTCAAAAAGGCCAAGGAATACAGGATGCCCGCCGTGGCCATTACCGATCACGGCAACATGTACGGCGCCGTCGACTTCTACCAGCAGGCCTACAAGGCGGGGATCAAGCCCATCATCGGCTGCGAACTCTACGTGGCCCCGAGGAGCCGTTTCGACAAGTCCTCGGAGGGTCCGGGCGAGACGGCGCGCCACCTCATCGTCCTGGTGAAGAACCTCCAGGGCTACCGCAACCTGATGAAGCTGACCTCGACGGGCTTCCTCGAGGGCTTCTACTACCGCCCGCGGATCGACAAGGAGCTCCTGGCCGCTCACAGCGAGGGGCTCATCGCCACGAGCGCGTGCCTGCACGGCGAGGTCGCCCACTGGATCCTCAAGGGGGACATGGAAAAGGCCAGGGCATCGGCCCGGGCATACCGGGACCTCTTCGGCGAGGGCAACTACTACCTGGAGATGATGGAGAACGGCATCCCCGAGCAGACGATTGTAAACGAAAAACTGATGGAAATTTCAAAAGAATTGTCCATTCCGCTCGTTGCAACCAATGACTGCCACTACCTCGATCGGGCCGACCACGAGGCCCACGAGGTCCTGCTGTGCATCCAGACGGGGAAGACCATGGAAGACCCCGGTCGCATGAAGTTCGCCACGGATGCCTTCTACCTCAAATCGCCCGACGAGATGAAGCAGCTCTTCTCGTACTGCCCCGAAGCGGTGGCCAACACCCTGGTCATTGCCGAGAAGTGCAACCTCGCCCTCGATTTCAAGCAGGTCTACCTGCCGCATTTCGAGATCGGTCAGGGCAAGTCACTGGACGAGCACCTCGAGGGGATGGCCAAGGCGGGGCTCGAGCGGCTCATGCCGAAGATCGTCAAGGACCAGGACCCCGCCCTGAGGCAGAAATACGAAAAGCGGCTCGTACGGGAACTCGACATCATCAAGTCCATGGGGTTCGCCGGTTACTTCCTCATCGTCTCGGACTTCATCAACTACGCGAAAAGCCGGGATATTCCCGTGGGCCCCGGGCGCGGCTCCGCGGCGGGCAGCCTCGTGGCCTACGCCATCGGGATCACCGAGATCGACCCCATCCGCTACGGCCTGTTCTTCGAGCGCTTCCTGAACCCCGACCGCAAGAGCATGCCCGACATCGACACCGATTTCTGCATGGAGGGCCGCGACGAGGTCATCCGCTACGTTTCGGAGAAATACGGCAGCGACCGGGTGGCGCAGATCATCACCTTCGGGAAGATGCAGGCCAAGGCCGTCATCCGCGACGTGGGCAGGGCCCTCAACATGCCCTACGGGGAAGTGGACCGCATCGCCAAGCTGGTCCCCAATGTCCTCAACATCAGCCTCGAGGACGCCATCAAGCAGGAGCCTCGCCTTCAGGAGGAGCAGAAGAAGAACGAGAAGGTCAGGCGGCTGCTGGCCCTGTCGCGCTCCCTGGAGGGCCTCAACCGCCACTCCTCGACCCACGCGGCGGGCGTCGTCATCTCCGACAAGCCGCTCGTCGAGCGGGTGCCCCTGTGCAAGAGCCCCAACGAAGACGTCGTGACCCAGTTCTCCATGAACGACCTCTCGGCGGCGGGGCTCACCAAGTTCGACTTCCTCGGTCTCAAGACGCTCACGGTGATCCGCGACGCCCTGAAGTTCATCGAGGAGGGAAGGGGGGTCCAGCTCGACATCTCCGACATCCCGCTCGAGGACCGCAAGACCTTCCATCTTCTTTCCAAGGCGGAGACCGACGGCGTCTTCCAGCTGGAAAGCCGGGGGATGAAGGAGATCCTCGTGGGTCTCAAGCCCGATTGCTTCGAGGACATCATCGCGCTCATCGCCCTCTACCGCCCGGGCCCCCTGAAGAGCGGCATGGTCCAGGAGTTCATCGCACGCAAGCAGGGAAAGACGAAGAGCACCTACGAGGTCCCCGCGCTCGAGCCCATCCTGAAGGAAACCTACGGGGTCATCCTCTACCAGGAGCAGGTCATGCAGATCGCCAGCGCTCTGGCGAGCTACACCATGGGCGAGGCCGACACCTTCCGCAAGGCCATGAGCAAGAAAAACTCCTCGGAGATGGAGAAGGAGAAGCCCAAGTTCATGGCGGGGGCGCTGAAGAACAGGATCCCCGAGGCCAAGGCGAAAAAGATCTTCGACCAGATGGAAACCTTCGCCGGCTACGGGTTCAACAAGTCCCACAGCGCGGCGTATGCGATGATCTCCTACCAGACCGCCTACCTGAAGGCCCACTACCCCGTGGAGTTCATGGCGGCCCTGCTGACCAGCGAAAAGGGCAACCGCGACAAGGTCATCAAGCACATCAGCGTCTGCAAGGAAATGGGAATCCATGTCCTGCCGCCCGACATCAACCAGTCGGCCCTCGACTTCAGCGTCGACGGGGGAAACATCCGCTTCGGGCTGGCCGCCGTTAAAAATGTCGGGGAGAGCGCTATCGAATCCATCATTGAATCAAGGGATCAGGATGGGCCTTTCAAGTCGTTTCTCGACTTCTGCTCCCGCGTGGACCTCCGCAAGATCAACAAGCGGGTGGTGGAGAGCCTCATCAAATGCGGAGCCTTCGACTCGCTGAAATACGGCAGGCGCCAATTGATGGAGGGCTTCGAACGCGCCATGGACGCCGGCCAGAAGCTCCAGGACCAGAGGCTCAGCGACCAGGCCGGCCTGTTTGACGGACCGGAAAACGAGGACTCTGGACCGGCGCTTTCTGAAAAGGACCTGCTTCCCGCCCTCGAGGAGTGGGACCACGGGGACGTCCTCCTCCACGAGAAGGAGACCCTGGGGTTCTACATCACGGGCCATCCGCTGCTTCGTTACGCGGAAAAGCTGAGGCTCATCACCGATGCCGACTCGGAACGCATTGCGGAGATGCGGGACAAGGATTCCGTCACCGTGGCGGGTATCGTCAGCCACAAGAGAGAGATTGCCACGAAGAGGAAGGACACGATGGCCTACGTGACCATCGAGGATCTCAAGGGATCCTACACGGGTATCGTATTCTCCGATATTTACAGAAATTTCAGGGAGTTGATCGATTCCGACGAGCCGCTTCTCTTCAAGGGGACCCTCGACGTGACCGAGGAGAGCAGCCGCCTCATCGTCGCCGAAGTCCATCGTCTCACGGATTACAACGGAGTCAGTTTCAACTCGATCCACGTCACCTTCGACGCGGACAGGATGGATGACAGTCACCTCGAGCAGTTGCGTGAAATCTGCCGGCGCCACCCGGGAAAGCACGACTGCTTTCTTCATCTTATGCTGCCCAATCAGAGCGAAACGGTCGTCTACCTGGGCAACTCGTCGAAAATCAACATCTCGCAGCCTCTGAAAGAGGACGTGGAACGACTCCTCGGATCAGGAACAACCCGTTTTCATTGACGAAATATTCCCGATGGGTTCGCAACCACCGTCGGGCAAACCCGTTTCACTGCTGGTGCAATCTTGCCGCCCCATGTGCTCAGGACCTACCGTGATTATTCATCCTGCTGTAATTTCACGCGTTTTACCGTAAAAATCAGCGAGACGGACCTCTTCATCCTCGCCGATTCCGATCTGACCGATCTCGCCCGCGACGCCGCCCACCACTACCGATCCCAGCTCGAGGAGTACATCCGGATCCATCCTGAATTCAAAACATCCCTCGTGCCCCTTCCGAATGACCCGCTTGCCCCGGCTATCGTCAGGGACATGATCGCGGCATCGAGTGCCTCCGGCGTAGGGCCCATGGCATCCGTGGCAGGGGCTGTAGCGGAGCGTATCGGTCGTCAACTGCTTTCGAAAAGCCTTAATGTAGTGGTTGAAAACGGAGGAGATATCTATCTTCATGTAAAAGACGATATCTCGATCGGAATCTTTGCTGGTCAATCGCCTTTGAGCGACAGGATCGCCCTGAGGGTCCCGGCGGTCGAAACGCCGCTCGGCATCTGCACCTCGTCGGGCACGGTGGGGCATTCTCTGAGTTTCGGCGTCGCCGACGCGGTCTGTATCAAATCCAGATCGGCGGCGCTTGCCGATGCGGCGGCAACGGCAGCGGGGAATCTCATCAAATCGAAATCCGACGTGAGGAAGGGACTGGAAAAGGCGATGTCGATCCGTGGGGTTCTCGGCGTTCTGATCGTGACGGGGGACACTCTCGCGGTCCAGGGTGAGATGGAATTGACCGAGGCATGACGGGGAAGAGAAAAAACCAGGAAAAGAATCACTGATATCGAAAACAGGGAATCAAGCAATCATAAAGTTTACATAACATATCTTATCAGACAATTATTTTTTAAGTCGTTTTCATTCTTCGGCGCTGCAAGCGGGAATCTCGTTTGCACTCCTGGATGGCCGTGTTCAGGGTCATGACATCTGCCTGTTTACCCCGTGGCTTTTTTCTGATCATTTCATTTGATATTATTCATCATAAACAGTCCGTTATCGCATTTATAGAGAAATAACTTATGCATATATTTATTTTTTACATGACATATATTTCTTAAGAAACTGTATTTAGGTGTTTATATGATATCAATGCCGAGCGTTTCAAAGGGAAAACGTGGAGACAGGCCCTTCAGAGACCCTCTTCGGAGAGTTTCCTGACGAGTTCGGTTTGACGCGCGCTGAGTTTCTTCGGGACGTCGACGAAGATGCGGACGTACTGGTCACCCCGCCCCTCGCCCTTGAGATGTGGGACCCCGAAGCCCTTCATGCGGATCTTGGTGTTGCTCTGGGTGCCGGGGGGGACCTTCATCCGTTTCGAAGACCCGCCAAGGGTGGGAACGTCGATTGCGGTCCCGAGACAGGCCTGCGAGTAGCTGACCGTCCTTTCGACGTAAAGATCGTCCCCGTCTCTCGTGAACAGGGGGTGCGGAAGCACGCTGATGTTCAGGTACAAATCTCCCGCCTGACCGCCGAAGGGAACGCGGAGACCCTTGCCGGCAAGCCGAAGTTTCTTGCCCGAGGAAATCCCTGCAGGGATCTTCACGTTGACTTCCTCGGTGAAATCCCCCTTCTTGAGAGACAGCTTCTTCTCGGCGCCTAGGACTGATTCTTCCAATGTAATCGAAAGGTTGTACTCTATGTCCTGTTCTTTCGAAGGCGCCGCTTCGCGACGCCCGTAGGCCTGCTCCCCGAAGATGTCCCCGAAGGGGTCCGTGCGACGCTGCGTGTAAACCCGCCGCTTGCCGCCTCCGCTGCCTCCGTACCAGGTGTACTCCCCGCCTAGGTTGCCGAACCCGAAGCCCCTGAGGATATCGTTGAGGTCGAAGTTGCGGAAGATGTCTTCCTGGGTGAACCGCTGCCGGAAGGCATCGGTACCGAACTCATCGTATTGTTTGCGTTTTTCCGGGTCGCTGAGGACGGCGTAGGCCTCGCTGATCTCCTTGAACTTCTCTTCGGCCCGTTTCTTGTCTGTCGGATTGCGGTCGGGATGGTACTTCAGGGCAAGTTTGCGATATGCCTTCTTGACGTCGTCGATGCCGGCGCCCTTTTCCAGGCCCAGTACCTTGTAGTAATCTTCGGCCATGCCTTACGCCACACCTGCGGGATTCGATATGGCTATAAAATAGGGATCGAGTCGAGCCCCGTCAATGATTCCCGGTTGTTTCTCTGCCCGGATCAGGCGGCCCGACCCAGTTCGAAGGCTTTCAGGTTCGCCTCGACGATCTTCTCGGGCAGCATCTTCGCCAGGACTTTTTTCCAGTCCTCGACGGCGATCTCGGGGATGAACCGCGAGATGGCCCCCAGCATGACCGTGTTGACGGCCCTCCGGTTGCCGGCCCTGGCGGCCAGTTCCGGCCCCGTCACGACTTTCACGTTCTGCTCGCCGAACTGGGCGCGGAGGCTCTCGTAGATCCCCCCGGGGTAGTCCGCCTCGCCCAGGTTCACGGAGGGCGGGTAGATCTCCTCGTCATTGACGAGCACGAGTCCGCCCGTCTTCAGGTAATCCAGGTAACGCAGGGCTTCGAGCTTCTCGAAGGAGACGATGATGTCCACGTCCCCTCTGCGGGCCAGGGGCGAGTAGACCTTCTTTCCGTAACGGACGTGGCTGGTCACGCACCCCCCGCGCTGGGCCATGCCGTGCACTTCGCTCTTCTTGACGTCGTAGCCCTTCTCCATCATGACCTTGCAGATGATGTCGCTCGCCAGCAGGATCCCCTGTCCCCCCACACCGGCCAGCAGCAGGCTCTTTACCCTGTGTTCCATGTCCTTATCCGTCCTCCCGCAGTATGGCTTCCTGTCGGCAGAGCTGTGCGCACAGCGTGCAGCCCGTGCAGAGCGTCGCGTCGATCACGGCGATCCCCTTCTGTTTCTTCCGTTCCGGCCGCGGGGGCAATCCCGCCTTCTCGAAGTCCTTCCACGAGATGGCCGGGCAGCCGCAGCTCAGGCAGACCTTGCAGCCGATGCACTTGTCCGGGTCGGTGAAGAAGTGCTTCGCCCGGGCGGCCTTCTTGCTCATCAACAGCACGCAGGGAGACCGGGAGATGATCAGCGACGGCCCGTCCTTCTGGAGTTCGCGCTTCAGGACCTCCGTCGTGTTCTTGAACTGCAGCGGGTCGATGACCTCGACGCTTTCGATGCCCAGGACCTTCCCGAGAGCCTCGAAATCGAGTTCCTTCGCCTTTTCCCCCTGGAGGGTGTACCCCGTTGCCGGGTGTTCCTGCATGCCCGTCATCGCCGTCGTGCGATTGTCGGCGATGATAAAGACGGCGTCGCTGCGGTTGTAGGCCGCATTGAGCAGCGTCGTGATGCCCGAGTGGATGAACGTCGAATCGCCGATGACGCCGACAACCTTCCCCTTCCCTTTCGGACCCAGCGCCTTGCTCATGCCGTGGGCGATCCCGATGCTGGCGCCCATGCAGATGCAGCTGTCCATGCCGGCAAGCGGCTTCATGTAGGACAGCGTGTAGCACCCGATGTCCCCGGACACGAAGGCCTTCGTCTTGTTGAGCGCGTAGAACAGGCCGCGGTGCGGGCACCCGGGGCAGAGGTTCGGGGGCCGGGGCGGGATGGTCTGCAGCGTGACGGCCGGCGCCGACGACGCGCCGGTCAGGCCTTTCTCGATGACGCCGGGGTCGAATTCGTTCGTGTAGGGAAACACGGCCTTTCCCGTCACCTCGATCCCCATGGCCCTCACCTGCTCCTCGATGAAGGGGTCCAGCTCCTCGACGACGTAGAGCTTCTTCACCTTCGAGGCGAAATCCCGAATCAGCTTCTCCGGCAGGGGGTTGACCATGCCGAGTTTCAGGTAGGAGTACTCCGGGAAAGCGTCCTTCGCGTAGTTGTAGGGCATGCCCGCCGTGATGATGCCCACCTCGGCCGACCCCATCTCCACGCGGTTCCCGGGGAAGGTTTCGGCCCATTCCCGGAGGGCCAGCGTCCGCTTTTCCACCTCGACGCGGCGCGTGCGCGCGTTCATGGGCACCATGACGTATTTCAGGGGCAGGTGCCTGATGTCCGTCCGGTCCTCGAGAGCGGCCTGCGGTTCGATCCGCACGACGCTCTTGGAGTGGGACACGCGGGTCGTCGTCCGCAGGAAGACGGGCGTGTCGAACTTCTCGGAAAGCTCGAAGGCGAGCTTGATGAAATCCTTTGCCTCCTGGCTGTCGGCCGGCTCGAGCATGGGGATCTTGGCGAACTTCGCGTAGTTGCGGTTGTCCTGCTCGTTCTGCGAGCTGTGCAGCGAGGGGTCGTCGGCCGTGATGATCACGAGCGCCCCGTTGGTCCCCGTGTAGCTCACGGTGAACAGGGGGTCGGCCGCCACGTTGACTCCCACGTGCTTCATCACCGCCATGGCCCGGGCCCCCGCAAACGCGGCCCCGATGGCCACCTCGAGCCCGACCTTCTCGTTGGGCGACCACTCGGCGTAGACGCCCTTGTACTGGGCGAAGGTTTCAAGAATCTCCGTGCTCGGCGTCCCGGGGTAGCCCGCGCCGAAGGTGGCGCCGCACTCCCACGCTCCCCGTGCGATCGCCTCGTTTCCCGACATGAGTTCCTGCATCGTTCTTCTCCGTTTCCGTTCTAGCCCAGCTGCGCGATCTTGCGCTTGAGGAGGATTGTCGCGTTCGGGTCTTTGGTCTTTTCCAGCGCCTTCCTGTAGTACTCCAGGGCCTTCCCGCGGTCGTTGAGCTCCTCGTGGACGCGCGCGATGTTGCGGTAGCTGATCCCTTCGTGAACGGCTCCCGGGTTCATCGAGGCCACCCGGTTGAAGGCCTCGAGGGCCTTGTCGTATTCCTTCTTGGCCTCGTGGGCGTAGCCGATCCCGAACCAGGCGTAGAGGACCCGGATGTCCTTTCCTCCCGCCTTGTCGATGAAGTCCCGGTAGGCCTGGATCGACCGGTCGTAGTCCCCTGCGTTGTAGGCCAGGCTCCCCAGTTCGTATCGCGCGCTCTGGGCCGCGTCGGTCGAGGCATACTTCTCCACGACGTCCGCGTATGCCTTTGCGGCCTCCGGCCCCGCTGCACCGGTTCCCATAGGATCGGCCTTCAGCGTCTTGATCCGCGCTTCGAGGTAGAGCCTGGCCGCATCCTTTTCCTGCGATGCCGAGTAGAAGAAATACCCGCCTGCCAGGACAATCGCGAGCACGATTGCGCCGGCTCCGGCGTAGAGTTTCTGCCGGTTCTCCGCCGCCCAGGCCATGACACTGCCCATGGCCTCCTGGAAGGCATCGGGCTGCTCGAGGTCCTTCTTTTCCGTCTTTGCTGCAACCATGGTCTTCTTCTCCGGTGTCGATCAAAAAATGATCGGGCATCCGCCCGACCTTGTGTTCCCTGAACGCTCTCGAACCGGCCCGCTCAACCGTCGGGCTGGCCGGCCTGCATCGCCTTGAAGATCTCCCCCACCCGCTCCGGGGCCCGCACGATCTTTCCCTCCCGGTTCAGGAAGGCATGGAGCGTGGAGCCCTCCACGAGCGTCCGCTCCCTCTTCTCGTCCCAGATCTCGTAGGCGAACTTCACGCTCGCGCGCCGAAAGTACTCGATGCGGGTCTCGACCAGGACGATCTCGTCATAGCGCGCCGGGTAGAGGTAGTGGCAGGCAAGCTCCGTCAGCGGCAGAAAGAAGCCTTCCTTCTCCATCTCGTCGTAGACGATACCCGCCTCCCGCATCAGTTCCGTGCGTCCGATCTCGAACCAGCGAATGTAGTTCGTGTGGTAGACGATCCCCATCGCGTCCGTGTCTGCGTAGATGACCCGGATCTTAACGACGCCTGTCTTCAATGAACCGTCTCCAGTCGCGGATGAACCCCTCCATCAGGCGGCATCCCGGGGTCACGACGATGCCGCCCCGGCGGGCCTCTTCCTCGCTGTACCCCGCGGCGCCCCTCACGTTGTCCTCCGGCCGAGAACACAAAACGGCAAAGGGGCTCGGCTCCGCCGTGTGGGTTTTCTTTGCGATCGGCGTCGGGTGGTCGCTGAGCACGAGGACCCGGTAGTCGCCGTGACGCCCGATCCCCCTGAGCACCGTGCCCACGACCTTCTCGTCGAAGTCCTCGATGGCCTTCACCTTCCCCTCGAGGTTTCCCTCGTGCCCCATCTCGTCGGGGGCTTCCACGTGGACGAAGACAAAGTCCTTCTCCCCGAGCGCCTCGAGGACCTTCTCGGCCTTCCCGACGTAGT
>CAZPCN010000029.1:0-30889 GCA_964585095.1 uncultured Syntrophaceae bacterium
TCAACTCCGTCAAGACGAGCTGCATGATCATGCTCATCGTCATGGGCGCCTCCTATCTGTCGAACGTCATGGGCTTCCTGGGCATCACGCGGGCGCTCACGCAGACCGTCGTCTCCATGCAGCTGTCGCCCTACATGCTCATCCTCATCCTGACGATCCTCTACCTGTTTCTCGGGTGCCTCATCGACGGGTTTTCCATGATCGTCATGACGGCGCCGCTGGTGCTGCCTCTGGTAGAGGCGGCGGGTTTCGACCTCGTCTGGTTCGGCATCTACCTCGTCGTCATGATCGAGCTGGCGCAGGTGACGCCCCCCGTGGGCTTCAACCTCTTCGTCATCAGCGGGCTCAACAACGACGACCTGTTCACCATCGCGAAGGCGGCCTTTCCTTTCTTCCTGCTCATGCTGCTGGCGACGGTGCTGCTGACGGTGTTCCCCGAGATCGCCCTGTACCTGCCGGGCAAGATGAAGTGAAAGGGACGCTCCCATGAAGAACATCGACCTCAACTGCGACATGGGGGAGAGCTTCGGCGCCTGGGCCATGGGGATGGACGGGGAGGTGATCCGGCACGTCACCTCCGCCAACATCGCCTGCGGTTTCCACGCCGGCGACCCCCGGGTCATGTACAAAACGGTGAAGCTCGCGAAGGATCACGGCGTGGGCGTGGGCGCCCACCCGGGCTACCCGGACCTCGTGGGGTTCGGCAGGCGCAACCTGGGCTGCACGCCCGACGAGGTCCGCGACGACGTCGCCTACCAGATAGGGGCCATGAAGGCCTTCTGCTCCATTCACGGCGTCGCGCTGCAGCACGTCAAGCCCCACGGCAGCCTCTACAACATGAGCGTCGGCAACGAGGCGATGATCCGCGCCATCGTGGAAGCCATTGCCGGCGTGGACCGGAGCGTCATCTACCTCGCCCTCGGCGGGGCCCAGGAACCGCTGGTTGCGAGAATCGCAAAGGAAGCGGGCATCCGGGTTGCCTTCGAGGCCTTCCCCGACCGCGCCTACACGCCCGAGGGGACACTCGCCCCGAGAAGCATTCCCGGCGCCGTCATCAAGGACCCGAAGACGGCGGCCGAGCGCGCCCTGCGCATGGCGAAGGAAGGGAAGATCGTCGCCACCGACGGCAGCGTCCTCGAGATGCGGATCGACACGATCTGCGTCCACGGCGACAACCCCTCGGCGGTGGAGCTGGTGAGGGGCATCCGCTCCGCGATCGAAGCCGAGGGCATTTCCGTGGTCCCCATGGGCAGCTTCCTCTGAAGAAGGGTCCAGGGTGCCGGGTACAGGGTTCAGGGAAAGAAGGTAGCGGACAGCAAATCCCCCTCTTTCCCCCTTTATGAAAGGGGGATGAAAGGGGGATTTTCTCCAGGGGAGAATCCTCCTTTGTCGCACCTCTACGACAAACCGCAAATCCGCCTGAGCGGGGACCGGGCCATCCTCGTCGAATACGGCGACGCGATCGACCCCGCCGTCAACGAGAAGGTGCGCGCCATGACGGCGCTCGTCAAGCGGAGCCTCCCCGAAGGCGTCGAGGCCGTGATCCCGGCATACCGGAACCTGTCGATCCTCTACGACCCCCTGGTCACGTCCCCCGAACGGATCCTCCCGCACCTCATGGGGCTGGAGGCGCGCCTGCGCGAGGTCGAGATCCCGAAGCCGCGCATTGTGGAGATTCCCGTGCTCTACGGGGGGGAATACGGTCCGGACATCGGGTTCGTGGCGGAGCACAGCGGCCTGACCGTCGACGAGGTCATCGCCATCCACGCGGGCACGGTGTACCCCATCTACATGATCGGCTTTACCCCCGGGTTCTGCTACCTGGGCGGGCTCGACAGCCGGATCCACACGCCCAGGCGAAAGACGCCCCGGACCCTCCTGCCCGGCGGCTCCGTGGGCATCGCCGAGGCGCAGACAGGCATGTACCCCGTCGACAGCCCGGGCGGCTGGCAGATCATCGGCCGCACGCCCCTTCTTCTCTTTGCCCCCGAGCGGGAGAACCCTTTCCTCTACGAGCCGGGGGACCGCATCCGCTTCGTGCCCGTCTCGTCCGCAGCATACAACCGCATTTACGAAGGGGAGGGCCGGTGATGGATGCCTTCCGCGTGGTCTCGCCGGGATCTCTGACGACCGTCCAGGACTTGGGCCGCTACGGGTTCATCGACCGGGGGGTGCCCCTGTCGGGCGCCTTGGACCTCGCGGCATTGCGGATTGCCAACCTGCTCGTCGGAAACCCGGAGGGCGCCGCCGCGCTGGAGGTCACCATGCTGGGGCCCACCCTGGAGGTGCTTTGCGACGCGGCCGATGTGGCCCTGACGGGCGCCGACATGGACCTGTCGGTCAACCGGCAGGCCGCGCCGATGTGGCGGACCCTTCGGGTGAGGAAGGGGGACCTCATCCGGATCGGCCAGGCGAGAAGCGGCTGCCGGGCCTGTCTTGCCGTCACCGGCGGCATCGACGTGCCCCTCGTCATGGGAAGCCGGTCCACCTGCGTCAAGGCGAAAATCGGGGGTGTGGAAGGAAGGGCGATCAGGAAGGGCGACATCCTGCGCCGTTTCCCGGCGGACCCGCTCCGCGATGCGCGGTCCGTGCCGCAGGACGTCATCCCGGCCTATTCCGCGGACATCGTGCTGCGGGCCATCCCGGGGCCCCAGGAGGAGGCCTTCGGCAGGGGGCTCGACACGTTTTTCGGCTCTTCCTACGACATCACTCCCGAGTCGGACCGCATGGGATGCAGGCTGCAGGGCCCGCCCGTTCACCACGACGAGGGGTTCCCGCAGAGCATCATCTCTGAGCCCACGATCCCGGGGAACGTGCAGCTGCCGGCCGATGGACAGCCCATCATCCTGCTCGTCGAGCAGACGACGGGCGGCTACACGAAGATCGCCACGGTCATCTCCTCGGACATTTCGAAGATCGCGCAGGCGATTCCCGGAAACCGCGTGCGGTTCCAGCGGGTGAGCCTCGAGGAAGCCCACGGGATCTGCCGCGAGCAGGCTCTGCGCATGCGTGAACTGGCAGCCCGTTTCGATCCCGTCCGCTAAAGTCGCTCTTCGGGACAACCGCTTCCGTTTACGTCTTTCATCCCCCTCGCTTCCTGCACTTTCATGCTTCATCCCGCTGCCGTGTCAAGAAGCCGGCAGGGTGCCATTTCCCCCCTTCCCCAGCCCCTCCTGTCAACGATCCGACATACGAGAAAAAGCGATAGATTACGAATAGTTTTCCGGCCATCCTTTTTTTCTTCCCCGGTCCGAAATGGCATGGTCCCTGCTTGTTGTAGGGTAATTTCTGACACCCCCTCCTGATGATTCCTCCCGGGGGCCGGAACGAGGCCATGACCCTGAGCGTGCAGGAACTGAAACGGATTTCCTTCGACTTGGTCAGCGGAGGGATTCGGGAGAATCTGAGCCGCGACATTGCGCGGAAGATCCTCGTGTTCAACGCCTTCGCGTTGATCGGCATCCTCAACCTCGTCCTGCTGGGCACCCTGGCCTACTTCCAGAAAAACCCGTGGCTCGCCGGCCTGGACTACTGCGCCGCCCTGATCCTGGCATTCCTGATCTTCTACCTGCGCAGGACGAAGAACTACATGGCGGCATTCTACGGCTCCGTGGTGGTCGTGGGGATCCTGTACTACTACCTGCTCTTCACCGGCGGGGTGAACAATACGGCCCACGTCTGGTACTTCACCTATCCCCTGATCGCGTCGTTCATCCTGGGTTCCCGGCCGGGGCTGGCCGCCACGCTGGTCATGCTCGTGCCGGCCGTTCTCTTCTTCACGTGGGAGAACCCGCCGAGTCCCTTCACGACCTATTCCCTGGACTTCAAGCTTCGCTTCCTGCCGTCCTTCCTCGTCATCACCGCCTTCGCCTATTTCTTCGAGAGGACGAGGGAAAAGGCGACGATGCAGCTGGAGGGCGTCAACGCGGAGCTCAAGAGCACCGTCTCCGCGCTCCGGGAGACGGAGGAGAAGCTCCGAAAGGCGGGCGAGGAGCTCGAGGCGCGGGTCGAGGAGAGGACGGCCCAGCTCTACAGTGCGAACCTCCAGCTGGCAGGCGAGATGGAGGAGCGCAAGCGCTCCGAGGAGGCCCTGCGGGAGAGCGAGGGCAAACTCAACGCGATCCTGCGCTCCGTCGGCGACAGCATGGTCATGATCGACCGGGACCTCAATGTCATCTGGTGTAACGACAAGGCGAGGGATGCGTTTTCCTCCGCCCGCGTGGGCAGCAAGTGCCACGAGATGCTCTGCGGCAGGCAGTGGCCCTGCGAGCCCTATCCCTGTTACGCGATCCAGACGTTCCGGGACGGCAACATCCACAGCAGCGACGCGACGCTGACGAACCGCAGCGGCCAGGACGTGTCTTTCCACTGCGTCGCCAACGTGGCCCTGCGCGACGCCGACGGGAGCCCGTCGGCGGTGCTTACCATCCTGCGGGACATCACGGACCGCAAGCGCGCCGAGAACGCGCTCATGGAATCGGAGAGGAAGTACAGGACCCTCTTCGAGGACTCCCTCGAAGCCATGAGCGTCTCGCGTGCCGGGAGGATGATTGACGTCAACCCCGCCTGGCTCGCCCTTCACGGCTACGCGAACAAGGCGGAGATCCTGGGCCGGGATGTCATGGAATTTATCCACCCCGAAGACCGCCACATCCTCGCCGAGCGCAGGGAGTCGTGGCCGAACCACGACCTGCGCGCCTACCAGATCCGCGACATCCGGCGGGACGGTGACATCGTCGACATCGAGGTCTGTGCGAGCCGCATCGCTCTCGCGGGGCAGGAGGCCATCCTCACCACCCTGCGCGACGTGACGGAGAAGAAACGCAGCGAGCGGGAGCGGAAGGCCCTCGAGGAGCGGCTGGCCCGATCGGAGAAGATGGAGGCGCTCGGGACCCTCGCCGGGGGCGTCGCCCACGACCTGAACAACATCCTCGGCGGCATGGTCGGCTACCCGGACCTGCTGCTCATGGAACTCCCGGAGGACAGCCCCCTGCGCCGGGGCATCATCACGATCAAGCACTCGGGGGAGAAGGCCGCGGCCATCGTGCAGGACCTTCTGACCCTCGCGCGGCGCGGCGTGCCGGTCATGGAGCCCGTGGGGCTCAACCGGATCATCACGGACTACCTGAGGAGCCCCGAGTTCCACCGGCTGCGGTCGTTCCACCCCGGGATCCGCATCGAAACCGACCTGGCCGCGGAGCTTCTTCCCATACAGGGCTCGTCCGTGCACCTCTCCAAGGTCGTCATGAACCTCGTCTCCAACGCCGCCGAGGCCATGCCCTGCGGCGGCACGATCCGCATCGAGACGTCGAACCAGTACGTGGACGCGACGATCCGCGGCTACGACCAGGTCTCCGAGGGCGAGTACATCGTCCTGAAGGTTTCGGACACGGGCGTCGGGATCGCCCAGAAGGACATCAAGAAGATCTTCGAGCCCTTCTACACGAAGAAGATCATGGGCCGCAGCGGCACGGGCCTGGGCATGGCCGTCGTCTGGGGAACGGTGAAGGACCACAAGGGCTACATCGACATCGACAGCGTGGAAGGGAGGGGCTCGTCGTTCATCCTCTACTTCCCCGTGAACCGCACGGCGGTCAAGCCCGAGGACCGCAAGATCCCCATCGAGGACTACCTCGCGAAGGGGGAGACCATCCTGGTGGTCGACGACGTGGCGGAGCAGAGGGAACTGGCCTCGGCCATGCTGCGCAAGCTGGGCTACGCGACCGAGACGCTTGCCAGCGGGGAGGAAGCCGTCGAGTACTTGAAGCAGAAGCCGGCGAACCTCGTGATCCTGGACATGATCATGGACCCCGGCATCGACGGTCTCGAGACGTACCGGAAGATCCGGGAGCACCGCCCGGGGCAGAAGGCGATCATCGTGAGCGGGTTCGCCGAAACGGACCGTGTCAAGGAGGCCCAGAAGCTCGGGGCGGGCCAATATCTGAAGAAACCCTACACGCTGGAGAAGATCGCGATGGCCGTCCGCAGGGAACTGGACAAGGCGGCCTAGACGGGCGGAAGACAAAACACGCGGGAGTTCGATTTGTGGAAACGAAGAGCACGATGACCAGGGAAGAGATTCACGATTTCGGTGTCCAGATCGTATACGAGGAGATGATGAAGGACGGCTTCGAGATCCTCGGGGCCAACCCGTCGCCGGCCGTGACGCCGCAGATCGTGGCGAAGAAGAACGGGCGGCTCTGTTTCGTCGTCGTCCGGACCGACGTCTACCCGAACAAGGGCAGACTCGCCGACGACCGCGAGATGTTCTACAACCTCGAACATGCCGAGCGCAACGATGCGGTGTGCTACTTCGCCGGCGTGGGGATCTGCAACGCGGCGGCGACCGATGCGGGGGACGAGGCGACCATGGGGGTCGCCGTCAGGGACGACGGGTTCTACGTGGAGTTCGACGGGCTGAAGGTCATGACGACGCTCGACCGTGCAGGCATCGCGAACGGGAACGGACGATGATGCGGGGTATCGGGTATCGGGTCTAGGGTCTCGGGAAAAGAGAAGAACATCAGAAAAGGCGAAGAAACGGCTTCTTCGCCTTTTGTGCATTCATTGCCTTTATCCTTGATCCTCGAACCTTTGTCCTGCTTTTACCGGTCGTCGACGAGGTGGGCGAAGAAGCCGAGTTCCTTCGACCGCTTGTTGAAATCCTCCTGCGACATGTCGACCTTGCCCGACTCGGCGACCACCATGGATTCCTGGACGCAGCCGGGGATCCAGTACTTCTCGTAGCCGGGGAGCGGGGGTTTGAACTCGACGCCCGAACGCCCGATGGCGACCTTGTAGAATTTGACTTCGCCCGGCCTGACCGTGATGCGGGGGTGCGCGTCGTCGATCAGGATCGCCGTCCTCTTGAGATTCTCGTAGTAGGGCACCACGTCGTCGCCCCTCGGGGTTTGCACGACGATGAGATCGGCTCCCCGGAGCGTCTCCATCCCCTCGCGCCCGATTGCCACGCGACCCTCCGCGATGCGGATATCGATCCCGACGGCCCGGTATCCCTTCTCCTTGAGATTCGCGATGATCGCCGCGCCGATCTCGCCCACGCCCAGGATGGCGACGGTCGTCTCACTCCGGGTCAGGCCGTGCGTTGCGGCCACCTGTTCGACCGTTTCCACCACGGAGAAGACCCTCCCTTTTAACCCGTAGACGAAAGGCTGTTCGTAGGGGAAGTGAGACTTGAAGAACCGCGGGCCCTGCCCCGCGACGGCGATCGTCTTGGCCCCCGTCAGGGTCTTGGTGAGCTTGAGGTTCTTCATGATGGAGCCGACCAGGTCCCTGTCCGTCTTGAACTGGTCGACCGTGTTGGGCACCGCCAGCACGAGCCCGCGTCCCAGGCCGTTCCCGGTGGTGATGACGCCGGCGACAAAGGGCTTGCCCGAAGCGACGGGCTTCAGGAACCACTTCATCCCTTTCGGGAAATACCCGTCCACATCCCTCTGGGAACCGGGGTAGACGGTGAAGATGCAGTTGATTTTCAGGAACCTGCCGAGCGTCAGCAACAGGAGCATCGGCCAACGCAATGTGACCGCGACGAAACCGAGAAATTGCCGGGACCATTTCTTTCTGTAAATGGCAACCACCTCCCCTTCACAGGACTCCATCCCCGTGTTGAAATCGGGGCGAACTGGAGATGCCGGACGGCAGCAGTTCTACATTATATCTATATTCTCATTGCATCCTGTGCAATGGAATCACCCTGTATTACCGGCGCAACGTACGTTCATTAATAATGTTGATGAATCTTGTCAAGTTAAATTTGCGTAATGATTTACAATCTGACTCCCGGTCACGAGCGGATCACTGTAAAGAAAAGCGGCAGTCGACCCCGTGCTTGACAATAACGCCCGTCCCGACTCATATAGAGCATGCAGAAAAACGGGGGATCGCAGATGAGCCCAGTCGTTCGAATGCTTTCGCTATCCATCGCGACAGCGATGCTTGTGATCCTGGCAGGGTGCCAGGATGGGGGAGTCATCCGTCTGGCGGACCGTGCCGCAATCCCCTTCGACCGGATGGTCGCTGAAGCCTCGAAGAGCCGGATCGTCCTCGTGGGCGAAACCCACGACAACCGGGCCCACCACGACCTGCAGCTCAAGATCATCCGGACCCTGCACGAGGGGGGAGCCGTGATAGCGGTCGGGCTCGAGATGTTCAGGGCCGAGAACCAGGAACACCTGGACAAATGGTGGCGCTGGGGGATGTCGACGGAGCAGTTCGAGGCGCTCTATCGGGAGAACTGGGGCATGCCCTGGATTCTCTACCGGGACATCTTCCTGTATTCCAGGCAGAAACGGATCCCGCTGGTCGGTCTCAACGTGCCCCGGGAGGTCATCGCCAAGGTCGCCCGCGAGGGCTACGGTTCGCTCACGGAGTCCGAACGGAAGAAGCTGCCGCCGGGGCTGACCTGCACCGTCGACGAGTCCTACCGGTCCTTCATCCGCAGCACCTTTGCGGCACACGCGCACGGGTCGGGGCGCAGCTTCGAGAACTTCTGCGAGGCCCAGATGGTGTGGGACACGGCGATGGCGATCTACGCCCTCGAATACCTGGACAGAAACCCGGCAAGCCGGATGGTGATCCTGGCCGGGTCCGTTCACGCCTGGAAGAGGGCGATTCCCCGGCAGATCGCGACCATGCGGCCCGATATCACGGTCTCGGTCATCCTGCCCGCCCCGGATGGCAAGGGCGGCGAGGCGCTCTCGGCGGCGGATGCGGACTACCTGGTCCTTCCGTAGGGTTCAGGGGACCGGGACCAGGGTCCAGGGGGCGGAAGAGAACAATAAAATTCAAAGCAGGTCGTCGCGAGCCAAGCCTCGCGAGACGTGGCGATCCTCGATGGGGTCTCTCCGTTTCTTCGGGGTGCCGCCGCTGGAACCCTGCGAGTACCGAAGAGGGATATGACGAAAAGACTGGAGAAGGATGCGGGCCTGTACTGGGACTTGAGCCGCCACGACGAGCGGGTTCAGGACCAGTCGCACTGGGCGGGCTCTGCCCGCTGGCCGCGGGAGAAGTGGCTCGAATACGGGGAGTTCAACGCAGGCCTGGTCGAGAGTTTCTTCGAGCGGCACGCCCCGGCAGTCCTGGCGGAAGGGTTCGGCTCACAAACCTCGCTGGACTGGGGCTGCGGCGGAGGGGCCAACATGAGCGCCCTGTGCCGGCGATTCCGGCGCGTCATCGGCGTGGACATCTCCCGGCCCACCTTGGAGGAGTGCGCGCGGCAGTTGAACCGCAGCGGCCTTTCGAATTTCTCAACGGTCTTTGCGGATGCGGCCCGGCCCGGACAGGCGCTGGAGGAGATCGGGAAAGATTGCGTGGATCTCTTTTTCTCCGTTGCCGTTTTCCAGCACTTTCCCTCGAAGGCCTACACGAAGGAAGTCCTCGAGGTCGCGGCGGGCCTGCTCCGCAGGGGCGGCTACGGCCTCGTCCAGGTACGCAACTTCGACGGCTCGGAAAAGCTGAGACAGAAGGAGAGCGACTACGCGAAGAACGTCATCTACATGACGTCCTTCACCACGGGGGAGTTCTCGGCGCTGCTTGCAGAGACGGGCTTGACGCTGCTGGACTCGAAGCGGGACCTCGACGGCCTCAACGAAAACCACGAGTACTTTTTCTTCCGGAAGTGAGGTCACGGTATCCTGTATGACGTTAGAACGCTACGGGCTGCCCCTCCTGGGTATCGGCCTCAGCTGCTTCTCGCTTCCGCCGAGTTGTGCCAGCCTCTTTCCGCTTTCTCCAGCAATCAGCGCCTCGAGACCTCGTCTTATCAGCTCGGTCTTTTCTTCGATTCCGGTCACCCCGGATGCCTTTTCGAGAAGGCTGTCCTCGATATCCAGCGTTAACTTCATGTAATTCCATCAGACCGTGTTAATAATCGGGTACATGGTATGCCTGAAAAGGCAAATGGAACAAAATTAAACGATACTTAGTCATTTTGATAATGCTTCGAATTTTCTCTTTAAGACATCATAAATTTCTTTTTGTTGCGATTTGGGAAGTTTCCTGATCTTAGCGATTATATTAAGGGCGGTTTCGGAGGGCGGTTGAACATTAGCGCGCCCCTGGTTGCATGCGGAACATAGGACCCGCAGGTTATCTGCACTGTTTGAGCCGCCTTGGCTTATTGGGATTATATGATCGATGTGGAGTCTAACTTTTCGATTTGGGTTGAAAGGGTCTGTATCTCCTGGGCCTGACCCGCAAAGTTGACAAGTAAATCCATTACGTTCCAATATTGCATTGCGGAGTTGTGGGCTGATAGTTCTTGAGACTACGGGTTTTTGTTCTAGAGTTTCCAGTATATATTGACCAGGTTTGAGATCGGCTCTATCTACATGAGTTCTTATCTGAAAACCTTCCTCATCCCTTAACTCACGAATTCGACGCGCGTATTCACTTATGCCTGCGACCTTGCGGATTTGCTCCGTCGTTAAGATCTGACCGACATTGGCGGTGAAGTAATCTCGTATTCTGTCCTTAGCGCCCATGACTATCTTTCAGCAAAGCTTAACAGTTTTTTCATGAGTTTCGACTCGTCCTTAATTTGACATTGCCAAATAACGAGGACTGACCATCCATCTTTTCTCAACAAGCGAACATTTTTTCTGTCTCTTGCCTTGTTGCCGTCGATTTTCTTATCCCAAAAAGATGTATTCGTTTGTGGTCTAGTCGCTCTCCGACAATTCGGATGCCCATGCCAAAAACACCCATTAACAAAAATTGCTTTCCTTTTTCCATGAAGGACAAAGTCCGGCGTGCCTCTCACTTTCTTTACATTTCCACGAAATCTAATGCCGAGCCGCCTAAGAAAATTGCGCACCGACCTCTCCGGTGAAGTATTGCGACTCTTGACGCTCGCCATAATTTGCTTTCGTTTTTGCTCCGTGAACTTGTCCATTGAGGCCTGTTTCTTTATAAGAGAATAGCGACAGAACGCAATCTGCAATTCTGGCAGCCAGAAGTGGCGGAACCGCGTTGCCTATTTGTTTCGCAATTTCAATTTTGCTACCTGCAAACTTAAACGAATCCGGGAAAGATTGAAGCCTTGCTGCTTCACGATGAGTAATCGGGCGATGCTTCCGCGGGTGCAGATAACGACCTTTTTCAGGTTTGAAAAACTCGGTTCTTATGGTGAATGCAGGTCTATCCCACCACAAACGGCCGAATAGGTCCGTACCGCCTTTGGTTTTGCGAATCCAGCATTCCGGTGTTAGTTCTGGTGCGAGCCGTTGAAGATCAAACCGGTTCATCCCTTCTTTGGGAATAGTCTTGTATCTTTTGAGACTCAGCGGAGTCGGAGTTCTTCCGAAGTGCAAATCAAAAGGAGGAGGTTCATTACGAATCTCCGTTCCAAGAGCATCCGGTAAGTCGCCGATTGCATCACGTACTGTTCGCCAACTCATCGGCTGAGCAATATATGTATCAAATTCCTCGGAAAAAAGAACGCCCGTTTCTACTTTGGCCGGCTTTAGATGCGTTTTCTTGGGTGGGAAAAAATTTGTTGGATCCGTAAATTTGCAGCCGAGTATAAACGCTCTCCAACGTGTTTGGGGTACGCCGTAATCGGCTGCACAAAGTTTCGCCCAGGCTAATTGAAAACCCATTGATCTTGATACTTTAATGATTTCTGTGTGTTCAGTCGATCCGATGAGTTGAGGAACATTCTCCATCACAAACACTTGTGCGCCGGTATGCTCAACAATCTGTAGGAATGGTCGCCAGAGTTGTTTTCTGATATCTTCCTTTCGCTGTTTGTTCAGAAGACTAAAACCTTGGCAAGGCGGCCCTCCTATCACAACGTCGGCTTTTGGTATTTCATTGATACGAGTCTCTACAATGTTCAATATATCATCATTTGTACAATGACATCCGAAATTTGCCTCGTATGTTTTAGCGGCATAGGCATTGAAGTCGTTTGCCCATACAGGAAGGAATATCTGCCCAAGAAATTTTGAAAATCCAAGAGTGAGACCACCGGCACCACAAAAGAGGTCTATCAGTCTATAGCTTGCTCCGGTCTCTCGCAACAATCCTTCCTGCCTGAGAAGATAGACCTGTTCATCGTCAGCCGGCATTTTATACTTCACTGGGGCTTTAGTTTTTTTTGCCATATGTTGTGCCTTATTGGATCTCGGGTGAACTATACACACATTTTGTGTATTTTGAAGCAGGAATTTAGTTAACGGGGCTCGCGTCGTCAGCTGATCAATTTCTTTGAGATGTACCTCATAGGCTGTTCAAAAGCGGCCGGATGCAAGGCCCCCGAAATCCCGAGGACTGAGGCGTACTGGTGTGTACGCCGCAGGGACGAGGGATGAGGGAAACGCTGCAGACGGTCGGTTTTCAACAGCCTGCTAGCCCTTCATCACGAGGAAAGACACCGGGATCAGCAATAACGCCGAGCCCACGGCGAGCATCCAGCAGAAGGCGTCGATCTCGCGGCCGTGCCGCAAAACCGCCTCGTCCCAGTCGCTCAACTCGACGAGATTCCGGAACCGGCGGAGGGGGGAGATGCTGCGGGATGCCGTCCTGACGCGGATCTTCCTGAAATCCCTTGTGCTTTCTGCATGATCGATCACGGTCGTATTCATCACGAACTCCTTTTCGTGGTTTCTTCTTGTGGCTGCCGGAGGGGTGTCAGCCCGGGTACTTCCGGATGACGGCGCTCACGACGCCGCCCACGCGCAGCTCCAGGCGGGCGCGGATGGGCGGGTACTTCACGTTGGCCGCCTCCAGGAAGACGTCCTTCCCCTTGCGGCGGAAAAACTTCAGCGTCCACTCCCCGTCGACCTCGGCGATCACGATGTCGCCCGATTTCGGCTCGCGGCCCTTCTCGATGACAACCAGGTCGCCCGGGTGGATCCCCTCGTCGATCATGGAGTCCCCCGAGACCCGGAGAAGAAACGACGTGCCGGGTTTCGTGATGAGGTACTCGTCGAAGGAGATGACGTCCCGCAGTTCCTCCTCGGCGGGGGAGGGGAAACCGGCCGCCACGTCGCCCACCATGGGGAGGCCGAAGGCCCGCCTCGAAGGGGACAGGAACCCCCGGGCATCCTTTTCGAGCACGCCCGCGGCCAGCAGCTTCTGCACCCAGAAGTGGACGACGGCCTTGGAGCGCACCCCCAGGAGGGCCATCATCTCCGAGTAGGTGGGCATCCGCCTGCGGTCCCGGTAGAACCCGGCGAGTTCCTTCTCCACCACCTTCAGGGTCCTGTTTCCTCTCATGAAATTTCCTTTTGCGTCTTGCCTGGGGCCAATTATAGAACGATCGTTCTATTTGTCAAGAGAAAAGTGAGGGGCCGTGAAAAAACTCTCCGGCGGCGGGGAAAGGGCCCGGTGGGGAGGGTACCGCGGCGATGGCGGGTCGTTTTTCGTTGACACAACCGGGGATCAACGGTAAAAAAACGGCGGCGCGGCGCGCGGCGCCGCGCGTCCCGGATTCATCATCGGCTCCACGAAAGAGAGAGGAGGAGGGCATGAAGGTTCTGGTTACGTACTACACGCAGACGGGGAACACGGAAAAAGTCGCCAAGTCTATCTACGAAGCCGTCACCGTACAGAAGGAGATTCTTCCCCTGGCGCAGGCCAAGGCTGCGGGGTATGATCTCATGTTCTGCGGATTCCCCGTCCAGGCCCACAGCGTTCCGGGGAAGATGGCGGAATTCATCAAGGGGCTGCCCAAGGGCCAGAAGGTGGCCTTCTTCGCAACCCACGGGTCCCTGCGCGGCGGCCAGCTCCCGAGGCAGGCCTTCGAGAGCGCGGCGGCGCTTGCCGCCGGCCTGAAGGTCCTGGGCCAGTTCGGCTGTCGGGGGAAGGTGGACGCGAAGGTCATCGACGCGCTCATGAAGAAGCCCGAGCACAAGGCCTGGGCCGAGGAGGCCCTGGGGGCCAACGGGAACCCCGGGGCGGCGGATCTCAAGGAAGCCGCGGAGTTCGCGCAGGCCATGGTCGGCAAGGCCTACTGAGATCACCCGGCGGGCGTCTCCGGCCCGCTTCATCGGGGGGGCCGTGGGATGGGCTTATTCAGGCAGGCGGCCGCGGGGAGCGGCAAGAGTCCCTTTTTTTATAAGGATGCGGGCACCCTCGAGCTCCGGAGCGGGGGCGGCTGCATTTCGCTCTTCGGGACGCCCTTCCTGCTGGCGGGCCTTTTCGTCATGCAGATCCCCCTCGGGCTCATTCCCGTCCAGGACCGCCCCGAGGGGCCCCTTGTCAACGCCCTGATCGTCCTGCTGGGATCCGTGTTCGCCGCTGTGGGGGCGGCCCTCGTCTTCGGGCGCTACGGGATCGTCCTGGACCGGGGGCGGGGGCGGATCGTCCGGTGGTGGGGGCTTCTCGTGCCCATGAAGCGCGAGGAGCACATGCTGGACTCGGTCCGTCAGGTGGAGATGGACTTCTCCCGCGGCGACAGCGATTCGGCCGACACGTGGCCCGTGAGGCTCTCCGGCGAGGGGCTCGCGAAGCCCGTCACCGTCGCGCAGCCGGTGGAGTTCCCCGAGGCGAGACAGATTGCCGAGGAACTCGCGCGGTTCCTGCACAAGCCGCTCGTCGACAGCTCGACGGGCGAGAGGGTGACGCGCGACGCCGAACACCTCGACGAATCCTGGCGCGACCGGGCGCGCAGGACGCAGGAGGCCGCGGCCCCCATGCCGCCCCAGCCCCCCGGGATGCGCTCTCGCATCGAGCGCACCGGCGAGGGATGCGTCTTCCACATCCCCGGCCCGCCGCTGGGCGCGCGGCACGCCATCCCCGCGCTCATCCCCGTTGTCTTCGCGGCGGCCGTGGCGTGGTTTTTCCTGCCCGCTCTGCTCACGCTCCCCATGCCGGACGTGTTGCGGTACATCTTCCTGGGGTTCGTCGGCCTCTTCTTCATCGCCGGCCCCGTCGTATCGGCGCTGCTGAACGTGCTGCGCCTGAAGAACCAGTTCGAGCGCGTCACCGTCACGAAGGCCTTCCTGCGCGTCGAGGTCCTGAAGCAGGGGAAACGATCGACCGTCGAAATCCCCGTCGACGAATTGGAGGACCTCGTGGCGCCCACGGCGAGATCCCTCATGGACTCGGTCGAGGTGCCCGGGATGAAGAAAGTCCCGCTTGGCGACACCGGCACCCCGCGTATGCCCGACGGGCGGCCCGTGCCCCGTTTTCTCCTGGCGATCATGAAAATGGCGGGCTCCCGGGGCATCATCGCCCGCAGCGACAAGGCCGTCCTCGAGTTCGCGGCCGGGCTCGACGAGGCGGAGACGGCCTACCTGTTCGCGCTTATTCGGAAAACGATCGCGGAATAAAAAAAGGGTTCAGGGTCCGGGGTACAGGGTTCAGGGGGGAAGGGCAGGGCAAGGCGAGGATCGGGAGTCGTGCTCCCGGTCCTTTTTTCGTCGCCGTTCTCTTTCCTGCGGCCCCGTAAGCCGTCAGGGTGCCGAGAAGGAGAGGTCGGAGTCGGGCGCGGGGGTGGAGACTTCCTTTTCCCTCGCGTACATCGCGTCGATCAGGTCCTGGTGCCTGTCGATGACGATGCGGCGCCTGACCTTCAGGGTGGGTGTCAGCTCGCCGGCCTCCTGGCTGAAGGGCCGGGGCAGCAGGGCGATCCGTTTCACCTTCTCATAGCCCGCCAGCTCCTTCTGGCGCGCCTCGACGCGCCCCTCGAAGAACCGCACGATGATGGGGTCCCGCACCAGCTCCTCCCGGGAGGAGTAGTCGATGCGCCAGGTCTTCGCGTAGGCCTCCAGGGCCTCGAAGGCGGGCACGATGAGGGCCGTGGCGTAGGGCCGTCCGTCGGCGATGACGAGGATCTGCTCGATGTAGGGGTCGCCGGCAAGCGTCGACTCCACGTACTGGGGGGCGATGTACTTGCCGCCGGAGGTCTTCATGAGTTCCTTGATGCGGTCCGTGATCGTCAGGTACCCGTCCTCCAGCACGCCCACGTCGCCGGTTCGCAGCCAGCCGTCCTCGAAGGCCTCGGCCGTGGCCTCCGGTTTCCGATAGTAGCCCGACATGACCGTTCTGCCCCGGACGAGGATCTCGCCGTTGGGCGCGATCTTCACCTCCACACCGTCGATGGGTTTCCCCACCGTGCCCGGCCGGAAGTGATGGTCCTCGTGGCAGGTGACGGTGGCCGTCGTCTCCGTCAGGCCGTAGCCGTAGGTAATGCGGATGCCCGCCGAGTGGAAGAACTCCTCGATCTTCCGGGCCAGCGGGGCGCCGGCGCAGGGCAGGAAGCGGATGCGCCCCCCCACGATGCCCTGCAGCTTCCTGAGCACGAGGGCTTCGGCCGCCAGCCACTGCAGCCACAGGTGGGGCGGCAGCAGGCGCTTCTCCTTCCGGCGCAGGTAGGCGGCCTCCCCCACGCCGAGGGCCCAGAGGACGAGATTGCGGCGCCAGGGCTCGTCGGCCTCCAGCTTCTCGAACACGGAGGTGTAGATCTTCTCGTAGAAGCGGGGCACGGCGCACATGATCGTGGGCTTCGCCTCCCGCAGGTAGTCGATGACCTTCGTCATGTCGCCCACGTAGACGTTCGTCATGCCGTGGCCGATCACGTAGTAGCTCCAGGCCCGCTCGAAGACGTGGGCCAGGGGCAGGAAGCACAACGACACGTCCCGGTCGCTCACCGTGAGGCGCTTGTCGTGGGCCAGGAAGGAGTGGTGGAAGTTGGCGTGGTCAAGCATCACGCCCTTGGGCTCCCCCGTGGTGCCCGAGGTGTAGATGAGCGTGGCCAGGTCGTCCATGGTGGCGCCGGCGAGCCTTGCGTCGAGCTCGGCTCCCCGTGAGGACGAGCGGCCCTTCTCCAAAAAATCCCGCCAGAGCATTCCCTTCGGGTTGCCCCGCAGGTCCGCGCCGTCGTCGAAGACGACGATCACGGCCGGCGGGGAGGCGTCTTCGGGGATGCCGGCGACGCGGTCGTACTGGGTCTGGTTGCCCACGAAGAGGACCCGGATCGAGGCGTCGCGGACGATGTAGCCGGCCTGCCCCGCCGTGCTGGTGGCGTAGATGGGCACGGAGACGCCCCGGACGCTCAGGATGGCAAAGTCGGCAATCGTCCACTCGGGGCGGTTGCCCGAGTAGATGCCCACCATTTCTCCCTCGCGCACGCCCAGTTCGAGAAGCGCCTTTGCCGCATCCCGGATCAGCTCCCCGAGGCGGCGGTAGGAAATGTCGTGCCAGCGATCGCCTGTCTTGCTTCGAAGGGCGGTCTTGGCCCCGTAACGGGCGGCCTGGTCGAAGACCATGCGGGCCAGGTGTGTCTCTTTCATCGGCTTACCCTCGATGCCCGAGTCGGCCCTGACGGGTCGGACGGACCCCATTGACGGGGCACACCCTTGCACAAAAACACGCCGCTTTCAAGTCAAATCGGACGCGAAAAAAACACTGCGGGAATCGCGCTTGACAAATGGCCCGTTCCGTTATTAGTGGCTAACTTGGTTTTCTTTCCCGACGCCTGCGAGGAGCCTTCATGCACAGAACCGTTTTCGAGAGCCCCTTCTTCAGCCGCCTGTTCCAGGCCGTCTCCATCCTGTTTCTGAAAATCGCAGGGTGGCGAAGGATCGGCCGGGTGCCCGATCTGCCGAAGTTTGTCATGATCGGGGCCCATCACACCACGAACTGGGACGCGCCGATCGCCATCGCCATGGTGTTCGCCTTCCGGATCAAGGCGTACTGGCTCGGCAAGCACACCGCCTTCCGGTGGCCCTTCGGCGGGCTGTTGAAATGGCTGGGGGGGATCCCCATCGACCGCACGAAGTCGGCCGACGTGGTCGCCCAGATGATCGAGGAGCTCAGGAAGAGGGCGGAGCTCGTGCTGCTGCTGTCGCCCGAGGGCACGCGGAAAAAGGTGACCCGCTGGAAGACCGGGTTCTACCACATCGCCCGCGGGGCCGGAATTCCCGTCGTGCTGGCGTTCCTGGATTACGCCCGCAAGGAGGGAGGGCTTGGGCCCGTCTTCCACCCCACCGGCAACTTCGAGGCCGACATGAGGGAGATCCTTCAATTCTACTCCACCGTCACCGGCAAGCACCCCGAGAGGATGGGTGCGGTGGAGGTCCCGCGGGGCTGAGAGGAAACGGCCCTTGGCCCGAAGGGGGTCGGGGTTCAAGATCATGTGCGGAAATGCCGATTTTCACCATAGAGGGCGAAGCGCGTCGAGGCGCTTCAGGGGAGGTCGGCATCATGATGACGGCAAAACAGCCCGGGTACAGGCCGGCGGAGCAGTGCCCCGTCTGCGGCAGCGGCCGGAGCGGCAGCGCCAGGGGCTTCGGGCCCGGCGTAATCCCCGTTGTGCGGGCCTTCTATGCCTGCGGCTACACCGTCACGGCGGCGGCGACGTCGTCGGGGCGCATGCTGGTCGTGGGGGTGGGCTGCCGGGGCCCAAAGACAGTGAAGAAGTGGCAGAAGTGACAGAAGTGGCAAAGTGACAAAGTGAAGGAGAGTGTTTCTTCACTCCAGCCCTCAGGCCCTCATACACTTTATATGACTTTCTTCATGGCCGCCACGGCCACCTCGATCTGGTCGTCCGTGGGCTCGCGCGTGGTGATCTTCTGCAGCAGCAGGCCCGGCCAGCTGATCGCGTTGACCCAGCCTTTCTCCTTGTGCTTCCCGCTGAAACGGATGATCTCGTACGAAATCCCCGCGATGAGGGGGAAGAGCGAAAGCTTGTAGGCCACCCGCATCAGGAAATCCGGCCGTCCCAGCAGCGAAAAGATCAGGATCGAGATCACGAACACCACGAGGATGAAGCTCGTCCCGCACCGGGGGTGTCGCGTCGAGAACCGCTTGATGTTCTCCACGGTGAGCTCCTGGCCGTGCTCCCAGGCAAAGACGGTCTTGTGCTCGGCCCCGTGGTACATGAAGACCCGCCGCATGTCCTTCATGAGCAGCGTGGTCAGCAGGAATGCGAGGAAGATCGAAAGCCGGATGATGCCCTCGACGATGTTGAGCAGGATCGTGTTCTCGATGAAGCCCCTCAGCGAGGCGAAACAGTAGGCCGGGATCAGGACGAAGAGCGTGAGCGCCAGGCCGAAGCTCATGCACAGCGACAGCGCGATTTCCCACCCCTGGGGCTTCTTTTCGCCCTCGGGAAGGGCGATCTCGGCGGAATACAGCAGGGTCTTGATGCCCAGAACCATCATCTCCACGAGGGTCACGGAACCCCGGACGATGCGCAGCCCCAGGATGGGGTAGCGTTTCGTGAGGGGGACGTAGTCCTGCTCCTTGATGACGATTTCCTGTGCGGGCGTGCGCACCGCCGTGGCGATGCGGTTGCCGTGGCGCATCATGACCCCCTCGATGACGGCCTGGCCGCCGGCGATGTCGTCGGGGCCGGTGGGCTTCGAGTGGCCGCAGGCGGGTTCCTGGTTGGCGAGGTGCACGATCCGCGTGAAGAAGGACCGGGTCAGGCGAAGGAGCGTCATGGCTTCCCCGCCTTTTCGGGTTCCTTCCCTTCCTTTTCGGCGGGGTCGTTCACGGATTTCTTGAACCCGCGGATGGCCTTACCCATGGCGCTCCCGAGTTCGGGGAGCTTGCCGGGTCCGAAGAAGACCAGCGCGATGACGACGATAATCAGCAGTTCGGGCAGTCCGATATTGGGCATGTGTGGGTTACCTCCGTTTGCAACGAACGGCCATGCTACCACAAATCACCAGGAATGCAACCTGTTCCGCTGGGTCCGGTGCGTGCCGGGGGCTCCCTGCAGAGCGAGATTGGCCGAGCCGAAGCAACGTCAACGACAGGGAAAAAAGCCCCGCGAAGCGCGGGGCTTTTCAGTTCACAAATTTGCGGGGCATGCCGCCCGTCTGGTGCGGGTGTGCGGGGTGAGGCGTCCGTTTCGTCTGCGGGCCGGGTTCGGGGCCGGATCAGGCCGCCTGCTCGATCCGCCGATGCGGGGCCCAGCGCGAGAGGCCGACTTTCATGGCGATCAGCGCGCGCCGGAACTCCCGAAGCGTCCGTTCGCACTGCAGGAGGGCCCTGCTGTAGGCCCTTCTCTGCTCGTCCCGGATCGCCGGGTTGATGAGGGCCAGCTCGAGGGCCTTCTTCACCACGATGAGCTTTCCCAGTTCGCCTTCGAATCTCTCTACGTCGTCCCTTGTGAGAACACCCCTCTGCATCACGTTTCTCCTTAGGCCTGCCGTATTCTGTTCAAGATCAGAAGCTACACGGTCAGTGAAGCAAAATGCATGCCGGAAATCCCGGCATCTTTTTCGTGAAAAGAGTCGTCCCTGGCGCTATAATCCGTGACCGGTGAGACCCGGGTCTGCCCGGGTTCATGGAAGGGGAGGCGCCGTGAAAGCGATGATTCTGGAAAGGATGACGAGCCTCGCCGACGGCAGGGCGCCTCTTCGCCTCGTCGATCTTCCCGAACCCCGCCCGGGGGCGGGCGAGATCCTCCTGCGGGTCAGCGCCTGCGGGGTCTGCCACACGGAGCTCGACGAGATCGAGGGACGCACCCCCCCGCCGCGGCTGCCCGTCGTCCCGGGCCACCAGGTCGTGGGCCGCGTCGCGGAGAACGGCCCCGGGGCGGGCCGTTTCCCCGTCGGGTCCCGCGTGGGGGTGGCCTGGATCTACTCGGCCTGCGGGGCATGCGCCCTTTGCCTCGGCGGCAGCGAGAACCTCTGCCCCCATTTCCGGGCCACCGGGCGCGACGCCCACGGGGGGTACGCCGAGTACATGACCGTCCCCGAGGACTTCGCCCACCCCATTGCCGAGGTGTTTTCCGACGCCCAGGCCGCGCCGCTCCTGTGCGCCGGGGCCGTCGGTTTCCGCTCGCTGAGGCTGACGGGCCTTCGCGACGGGCAGGTCCTGGGTCTCACGGGCTTTGGGGCCTCGGGACACCTCGTGCTCAAGGCCGTGCGCAGCAGGTTCCCCCGGTCGAAGGTCTTCGTGTTCGCCCGGAGCGAGGCCGAGAGGGCGTTTGCCCTCGAGCTGGGCGCCGCCTGGACGGGGGAGACGGCGCAGCGGCCCCCCGAGCCCTGCGACGCCGTCATCGACACGACCCCCGCCTGGGGGCCCGTCGTGGAGTCGCTGGCGAGCCTGAAGAGCGGGGGGCGGCTCGTGATCAACGCGATCCGGAAGGAGGAGGGGGACCGGGACCGGCTCTTGCATCTGGACTACGCGGCCCATCTCTGGCTCGAGAAGGAGATCAAGAGCGTGGCCAACGTGGCCCGGGCCGACGTGCGGGAATTCCTGGAGCTGGCCGCCGGCATTCCCATTCTGCCGGAGGTCCGGGAATACCCGCTGGCCGAAGCGAACCGGGCCCTTGCGGAGCTGAAGGACCGGAAGATCCGGGGTGCCAAGGTCCTTAGAATGTAAAGAGTTTTGTCAACCGTTTGACCGCTTGGACGTTACAAAAATCAGAAGCCCCCTCCCGGCTGCCTGTCGCCGAGGGGGCGGGGAGAGAAAGAGTCTGGATCCCAGCGCGGCACTGAACCGGTTCCTGGCCCAGGTGGAACGGCGCGCCTTCGGGATGGCCCGGCTGTCTTGCGGCAGTCCCGACGACGCCCTCGACATCGTGCAGGACACGATGCTTCACTTTGTCCGGCTCTATGCCGGCCGGCCCGAAGGGGAGTGGAATGTCCTCTTCTACACGATCCTGCACAGCCGCATCACCGACTGGTACAGGCGGACGGCCGTCCGGCGGCGTTTCCAGGACTGGTTCGGCAGGCCCCGCGAAGGCGAGGAAGACGAGGAGGATCCGATGGCCCGCGTGGCCGACACGGTCTCTCCGGACCCGGCCGAAGGGGTGATGAGGCAGGAGTTCACCGGGGCCCTCCAGGCGGCCCTGTCGAAACTGCCCCTGAGGCAGAAGCAGGCCTTCGTCCTTCGCGCCTGGGAGGGGTTCGACACGGCACAGACCGCCCGGGCCATGGGGTGCTCGGAAGGCAGCGTCAAGACGCACTACTCCCGGGCGGTGCACGCCCTGCAGATCAAGCTGGAGGAGTTTCAGCCATGAACGGCAATCTCAGCGACAAAGAGGCCCGATTCCTCGAAAAAACCAGGCAGGCCCTTCTGGCCTCCGAGGGCCGGCTCGACGCCGCGACGCTTGCACGGCTCCGCGAGGCCCGCGCGAAGGCCGTCGAGGCCGCAGGCGAGCGCTCGCGGGGGTTCTTCCGCGTCCCGAACTGGATGCGCGCCGGGGCCTTCGCCACGGCGGCCGCCGCGGTAATCCTCTTTGCGGTCTGGGTGGACCCGCCGAAGCAGGAACTTCCCGTGAAGAGCGTGGATGAGTTCGAGATCGTCCTGTACGCGGACAACCTGGAGCTGTACGAGGACATGGATTTCTACGAGTGGCTCGCGGACGTCGGCAACGGCGGCAGCAGTACGTAGGGCCTGTGTTCGAGAAGGAAAGGTCAGATGAGTAGGCGGACCGCAATTCTCGTTGCGATGTCGATCCTGTTTCTGGCGGGGACTGCCTGGGGCCAGGCCGGCGGCACTTCCTGGGACCGGCTCACCCCCGAGGAGCAGAAGACGCTCAAGCCCTTCCAGGAACGCTGGAACAGCATGAGCCCGGAGAGGCAGGACCGGCTGCGGAAAGGCGTCGACCGCTGGCAGCGCATGACGCCGGCCGAACGGGAGCAGGCCAGTCAACGCTACCAGAAGTGGCGGGAGCTTCCGCCCGAGCGCAGGGAGACGATCCGCAGGGGATACGAGGATTTCAAAAAACTGCCCCCGGACGAGCAGAAGCGCCTCCGCGAGCGCTCGCAGTGGTACCGTCAGCTTCCCCCGGATCAGCGGGAGTCGCTCCGCGACAAGTACCGCCGGCTTCCCCCGGAGCAGCGGGACTCGCTGCGCGAGAAATATCGACAACGCTCCGTGGAGCCGCGACCGGATGCCCGCAGGGACGCCTATCGGGACCCGGGGCAGCACAGCCAGCCCTTGCCGCGCGGCGACAGGGGCAGCGGCGACAGCCGAGGGAAAAGAAATTATTGAGGCCCCCTGTCAACCGGCGGCCGTTCCCTTCGTTTTTCCAGCCAAGGACGACAACCCCATTCTTCAGGAGGCTTCCATGCACTCGTTTTTCAAGTTCGCATTCATCGCGGGGCTAGGCTTTCTCGTTGCGGCCGAAGTGGCTTACGGCCAGTCCCAGACCCCGACCCCCGGCACGAACGACCCCGGCATCCAGCAGCGCATGCAGAACCAGGAACGGCGTATCGACCAGGGCGTCCAGAGCGGCGCACTCACCCCGAAGGAAGCCGGCAAGCTCGAGGCCGAGCAGGCGAGGATCCAGCAGACGGAGCAGCGGATGAAAGCCGACGGCCGGCTCACGTCGAAGGAGCGACAGAAGCTCGACAACATGCAGGACCGCTCGAGCGACCGCATTTACAGGCAGAAGCACGACCGCCAGAAGGTCAACACCCGATAACCCCAGCCTCTCTCTCCCTTTCACTCCCCTCCGGGCCTCTCTCGCGAGAGGCCCCTTTTTTACCCTTCTTGCGACCCGTCGGCGGGCGGGAGCCCGCCGGCTCAACAAACAGCGGAACTTTCCCTTCGATTGTGGTAAATAAGCCGGGGCCGATTTCAGGCCCGCCACAACGGGAACGCCGCGCCGGGTAAAACCCTGCCGCCGAGCCCCCGGAGGGAAACATGGATCGCATCATCGACCTCAGAAGCGACACGGTCACGAAGCCCACCGCCGAGATGCGGGAGGCCATGAAAAACGCCGTCGTCGGCGACGACATCCTGCGGGACGACCCCACGGTCATCGAACTCGAGGAGCTGGCGGCGGGAATCTTCGGGAAGGAGGCGGCCCTGCTGACCATTTCCGGGACCATGAGCAACGAGATCGCCGTCATGGTCTACACGAAGCCGGGAGACGAGGTCGTCGTGTTTGCCGATTCCCATCTCTACAATTTGGAAACCGGCGGGATCTCGGCCCTTTCGGGCGCGCAGCCGCGTCCCCTGCGCAGCGACACGGGGGTCTACGACACGGAAGAACTCGGCCGTGCGATCATGCCCCCCGGCGTGCAGAGGGCGAGGACCCGCCTGATCTGCCTGGAGAACACCTTTCACCTCGACCGGGGGCTGGCCGTCGAAAAGAGCCGGTATGCCGACACGGTGGACATCGCGCGCAGGCACGGCCTGCCCGTCTTTATGGACGGGGCGCGGATCTTCAACGCGGCCCTGGCCACGAACACGACCGTCGGCGACCTGACGGGCTTCTGCGACGCCGTCGACGTATGCCTCTGCAAGGGGCTCGCGGCGCCCCTGGGTTCCATGCTGATGGGGTCGAGAGATTTCATCGACGAGGCGCGCAGGATCCGGCAGCGGATCGGCGGCGGCATGCGGCAGGCCGGGGTCATCGCCGCGCCCGGCATCCTGGCCCTGACGAAAATGGTCGAGCGCCTGCCCGAGGACCACGAAAATGCCGAAACGATGCGGCGAGGGCTCGAGGCGAAGGGGATCGCCGTCGACCGGGGAGGGGTCCTGACCAACATCGTCAACCTCGACGTGAGCCCCGCGGGCTGGAAGGCCCCGCTCTTTGCGGAAAAGCTCCTGGGGCACGGGATCAGGGCCAAGGTCTGCACGGATCGCACGCTGCGGATGGTGCTGCACAACGACATCGGCGCCCGGGAGGTTTCGGTCGTCCTGGACCGCGTGGGCGAGGTTCTCCGGGGGCGCGCGTAGGGGCGTGGACGTTTCTTTCTCGGCACAAGACGCCGGGGGAAGGCGGAAAGGCCTCGACCCGGCGGATGATTCATAGTCCATCGTAAAGGAGACAACTATGGGGCTCATTCTTAAAATCTTTGCAGGAATCGTGGTCGGGATTCTGCTGGGCCTGTTTGCGCCCATGCCGGTGATCAAGACCCTGTCGAGCATCGGGTTCGTTCTGGGGCAGTACATCCGGTTCGTGATCCCCCTTCTCATCATCGCCTTCGTGGCCAAGGGCGTTGCCGAGTTCGGCAAGCAGGCGGGCAAGGCGCTTCTGCTGGGGCTGGTCCTCGCCTACGTGTCGACCATTGGTGCCGAGCTTTTGGGCTTCTCCGTCGCCTCGGCGTTTCTGCCCTACCTGGGGATCGTACCGGGATCGGTCGTCTCGGCCGTGAAGATCACGCCCTACCTGCGGATCGAGATTCCGGCGGCCATTTCCATCATGGGGGCCCTCGTTTTCGCGATCATCCTGGGCCTGGGGATCACCCGGATCCAGAGCCCGACCCTCACGGGCTTCATCCAGGAGTTCAACGGCATCATCGGCGACCTGATCCGGCACGGCCTCATCCCCGTGTTCCCCTACTTCGTGGCCGCCGTCTTCATGGACATCACCGCGAAGGGGCAGCTCATCCCCACGATCAAGGCCTTCTTCATGGTCCTGGTGCTCATCATCCCGACGCAGCTGGTGTGGCTTGCCGTCCTCTACACCCTGGCCGCGCTCTACACGCGGAGGAACGCCTTCTCGGTCCTCAAGACGATGCTGCCGGCCTACTTCACGGCGATGGGGACGATGTCCAGCGCGGCGACCCTCCCGGTTGCCCTGGAGTGCGCCCACAAGGTGCCCTTCCTCCGGAAGGAATCGGTCAACTTCTGCATCCCCCTGTTCAACGTCGCGCACCTCTCGGGGGCCGCGGCGGCGATCACGATGTCCGCCATGGTCGTGACGATCCTGACGAAAGGGCAGACGCCTTCGCTGGAGACGTTCCTGCCCTTCATCATCCTGCTCGGGTTCATCGAGGTTGCGGCGGTCGGCGTGCCCGGGGGCTCGGTCACGGCGGCTCTCGGCATTCTGGAGAGCACCCTGGGGCTCGACCAGTCGGGCCTCGGTCTCATGGTCGCCCTCTTCATGATCCAGGATTCCTTCGGGACGGCCGCGAACGTGACCGGCGACGGGGCCCTGACCATGATCGTCGACAAGGCGATGCACGGCGAGGAAACGAAGGCATTGTGACGCATCGTTTTTCACGGGCCGCCCGCTCGAACGAGGGGCGGCCCGTTTTGTTTCCGGCCCCGTCCAGCGGGGCGGCTTGACATTTTCCCGCGGGCTGCTACGATCAAATCGAAGACGGCGGGAAGGAGAAGGCGGGAGCCGGGCCGCGGAGGCAGGCCGCTTTCCTCCGGCGGAGATTCACGACATGAAGATCCTCGTGGAAACCTACGACGGGTACCGTGCCGGCGAGAGGCCCCTGCGGTTCCGCCTCGGCGAGAAGCGCCGCGAGGTCGTGGAGGTCCTCGACCGCTGGTTCGGCGAGGACCACGACTACTTCAAGGTGCTCGCCGATGACGGCGGGGTCTATGTCCTGCGCTGCGGCCGCGGCGAGGACGGGTGGGAACTCACCCAGTACCGCGCCGCCGGGGCGGCGAACGTCGAGGAGGGGACGGCGGAAAAGGACCCCGAGGGGCACTTGAACTAGGGGCGCGAGCATGGTGAAACGCGAGGGAAAAAGCGGGGCGAAAACCCGCAGCGCCGGTCAGGCCCGCGCCGGCACGGGCCCGAGCCCTGCTGTGTCCGAGTCGCGGCTGCGCGCCATGGTCGACGCCTTCGACGGGTTCATCTACATCTGCTCCCGGGACTACCGCATCGAGTACATGAACGAGCGGCTCATCGAGCGCACGGGTCGGGACGCCACGGGGGAGCCCTGCTACCGGGTGCTCCACGAGCGCGACGAGGTCTGCCCCTGGTGCATCAACGAACGCGTCTTCGCCGGCGAGACCGTGCAGTGGGAGATCCAGAGCCCGAAAGACCGCCGCTGGTATTCCATCGTCAACACGCCCGTCACCAACCCCGACGGCACTCTCTCCAAGCAGGCCCTGATCCGGGACATCACCGACGCGAAGAGGACCGAGAGCGACCTGAAGCACGCCCTGGACCGCCTCGAGCACGAGGTGGAGGTCCGGACGGCGGAGCTGCAGATGAAGAACCGCCAGCTCCTGGAGGAGGTTGCCGACCGGAAGAGGGCCGAAGAGGCCCTCGCCGTCTCGGAGGACCGGTACCGCAGCGTTATCGACAACATCGGCATCGGGATCTCGCTCATCAGCCCGAACATGGAAATCCTCGCCCTGAACCGGCAGATGCGGACGTGGTTCCCCGCGATCGAGGCGGCGGACAAACCCGTCTGCCACCGGGCGTTTAACAACCCTCCCCTGGAACACATCTGCCCCTGGTGCCCGACGGCGGAAACCCTCCGGGACGGCCAGGTCCACGAGTCCGTCACCGAGACCCCCTCGGAAGGCGGCGTGCGGCATTACCGGATCGTCTCGTCGCCCGTCCTGGATCGGGACGGCCGCGTCACGGCGGCCATCGAGATGGTCGACGACGTCACGGAGCACTTCCGGGCCCAGCAGGCGATTGCGGACTCGGAGGCCCGGTACCGGGCCATCTTCGAGACGACGGGCACCGCCACGATGATCGTCGAGGAGGACACGACCATCTCCATGGTGAACGCCGAGTTCGAGAAGCAATCCGGCTTTTCCAAGGGCGAGGTCGAGGGCAAGCGGCGCTGGACCGAGTTCATCCACGGGGAGGACCTGGAACAGATGCTGGCGTTTCACGCCCGGCGCCGCGTCGATCCGGACTCGGTGCCGCGCAGCTACGAAGTGCGGTTCCGGGACCGCAGCGGCCGGGTCCGGAGCGTCACCATGACCGTTTCCATGATCCCGGGGACCCAGAAGAGTGTCGCCTCCCTCATGGACATCACGCAGCGCAAGCAGTCTGAGGAGAGGCTCAAGGAGTCGGAGCGGTTCCTGGCCGACGTGATCGATTTTCTGCCCGACGCCACCTTCGTCATCGACGACGGCGGCAGGGTGATCGCCTGGAACCGGGCCATGGAGGACATGACGGGGGTGCCGGCCGGGGAGATGATCGGCAAGGGCGACTTCGAGTACGCGATGCCCTTCTACGGCGAGCGCCGTCCCATCCTCATCGATCTGGCCCTGAAACCCGACAGGCGGTACGAGGGGACGTACGTCTCGACGGAGCGGCACGACACGGTGCTCGTGGGCGAGGCCTACATGCCGGCCCTCAAGGGGGGGCAGCGGTATTTCCACGGCACCGCGAGCATCCTGCGAGACTCGGCGGGCAGCGTCGTCGGGGCCATCGAATCGATTCGCGACATCACCGAGAGACGCCGGATGGAAGAGGCCCTGCGGAAGCGCGAGGAGGAGCTGGAGTACAAGTCCCGCAACCTCGAGGAGATGAACACGGCGCTCCGCGTCCTGCTCAAACACCGCGAAGAGGACAAGAGCGAACTCGAGGAGAGAATTCTCTCGAACGTGAAGAAACTGGTGGTGCCCTACGTGGAAAAGCTGCGGAAGAGCCGGCTTTCCGACGAGCAGGCATCGTACGTGGAGATCCTCGAAGATCACCTCCAGGATATTTTGTCGCCGTTCCTGCGAAATTTGGGGACGCGGCACCTCAACCTCACCCCAAAGGAGATCCAGGTGGCGAGCCTGATCCGGGAGGGGAAAACCAGCAAGGAAATCGCGGATGTGCTCGGTGTCTCGGCCCGGGCCGTCGACTTTCACCGGGACAACATTCGGATCAAGCTGGGCATCAAGAACAAGAAGGCAAACCTCCGGTCCTTTCTGCTGTCCACCTTCTAGCCGTTACGGGGCGGCGTCGGCTGAATATCCATTTCAAAAACAATTTCTTACATTGAGTATCAGGTATGACCTGATATTGTGCAGTATCTAATCTGATATTGCCTTTTCTCTCGCCCTGGGTTAAGGGCATAAGCGGCACAAAGAAGTGCCCCGGCTTCCGCATCATCCATCGTGCCGAATTTGGGAGAGAGAGGGTGATGACTCGGGTCGGCCGGTTTGCTGGAGTCTCATCTATGAAGCATCAAGACCAGGCCTTTTCTCAGGACTTGGAGAAGAGGCTTCGATTTCTAGACGAATTCAGACGGATCGGGGACGAGACTGCCGTAGAGTCGGAGGGGAACGAGGGGGATAGAGACGGGGACGAGCCCCGGGAGTTGAGCCCCAGTTCCCGGTTTTTCCTCACGAAGTGAGCGTCTGACAATCCGGCATGGGGTCTGGACCGTTTCCAGGGGTCTTTGGGAATTCCCTGTTCCTCCGTTCTCCTCATCACGAATAGTGCCCCCCCGCCTCATATAGTCCTTCTGCAGGAGAGAGGATTACCAGGGAGATAGGTAGGCAAGGAGAGAGTGGGGGCGGGGGGGCATCCTTTTTACCCAGAATTGGAACAGGCTCACACGTCACGCCGCAAGGAAAGAAAATCCCCCTCTTGTCCCCCTTTGCAAAAGGGGGAGGACAGGGGGATTTTTTAGATGTTCAACCCGTACTGCAGGGCCTTCCGCTGGATCCCCAGGGGGATTTGAGGCTGGATGAGCTCCCCGCCCCTTGCCCGGAAGGGCACGTAAACGAGAATCGCCTCTTGCATCACAATCCCGATTTGCCCCAGTTTCGGCAGCACATGCCTCTTGTCGGCGGCCAGCTCGGCCAGGGCCGCCTTCAGGCTCTCTGCGCCTTCATGGGCCGGAAGCGTCACCGGGTGACATTTCAGCGAGCCCAGCTGCCGCCCCAGTTCCCCCTGCCACTGGAAGAGCGTCATGCGGCGGATCAGTCTCAGGTAGAGCTCCGCATGCGTCTTGAATGCAGGCACCCAGAAATGGAAAGGCGCGTCTTCCATGGCGGCCGTGACGGCCCGGGGAAGATTGCAGAAGCGCGCGTAGTCGGCGAAGGAGTCGAGGGCGATGCCCTCCATGGAAACCCGGATCCGCCAGAAGGGAAGGCCGACCTGCTCCTCCTTCGACGCGTCGGGAAACACGCAGGCATCGATGTCCTCGAGCCCTTCCCGGCCGCGCTTCCAGGCCCGTTCGCAGTTGCGGCAGGTCAGGACGAGGGTGTCCCTGTCGCCCTCGAGGTCCCATCCGCATTCGGGACAGGCAGCCGCGAAGAACCGGACCCGGGATTCGGGCTTCTGCACTGCAGACCCCGCGCTTTCCCACCGGTCGGCGGGAGCCAGAAGCCTGCCCTGCAGCGCATCGACGAGGTGCCCGTCCTTTCGGGCCAGGGGGTAGTACAGGAGGCTCACCTGCTCGCCGACCCAGGCGCGGTGACGGGCGGGAGCCGCCCAGGGCGAGATGCCCAGCTGCCTCATGTTTGCCTCGTATCCGGCCAGGGCCTGTTCGATCGTGACGGAAGGGGCCAGAAACGCCCCCCCGACGGAGGGTGACAGGAGGCGAAGCCTCGCCAGTTGGGGCTGAATGCCGAGGGACCAGGGAAGAAACGGGGCGGCGATTGCGAGGTGGCTCAGGTCGACGGCGCCGGCCTCGATCGCACCGCTGGACAGGCAGGAAAAGGCCATGCCCTTGAGGCGCCAGTAGGGGACGTACAGGATCTCGCCTCCGGGCGGCGCCGGCGGCGGGATGACGCACTCCAGGGGCCCGCGGTGGCCGAGGCAGAGTTTCACCCGGCACCAGGCGCAGGTGAAGATCCGCTCCGTCTCCTCGAGGCTCACGGCCCCTGCGCAGCGGGGACACTGGAAATCGATCTGCCAGCGACGGCTATCCGATCTTGTTTCCACAGTGGTTGCAGTACACCGAGTCGGGCAGGTTTTCGGCCTTGCATTGCGGGCATGGCTTCGGGCCCGGGGCCTCGCCGGCGGGGCTGCCGCAGCGGGAGCAGAACTTCGCGTGGGGCGTCAGGTTCTTGCCGCACCGGGGGCATCGGCCGAAGACGACGAGCTGGTGGCCGCAGCCTGCGCAGAACTTTGCGTCGGCCGACACGGGGCTTTTGCACTCCGGGCATGTCATGGCGGCTGCCTGGCCGCCCTGCCGCATGTACTCCGCGTAGAAGGCGGGCATCATGAGCCCCAGGCCCATCCCGAGCGCCGCGCCCGCCTCGGTCTTCGTCTCGGCGGCCTTCTCGAGGGCCATGGCGGCCTTTACCTTGAGCAGCTTGTTCACGTCGTCGAAGACGGCCAGGCGGCTCTTGTCGTCGA
>CAZPCN010000030.1:0-29605 GCA_964585095.1 uncultured Syntrophaceae bacterium
AACTACCACCCAGGTTGCCGCTTATTCTTCTCGCTGCCTCGTCATTCACCATTTCGTCAGGAAGATCACCATACAGATAATCATTGAGGTCGCTTCCCCACAACTGGTCATCCCCGTAGCCACCCACAAGTGTAACACTGCTCGGCGCAAAGTTTGTGTAATGTCCACTGTTGTAATTCCCATTAACGACCTCATCTCTTCTGCTGCCGATGAATGTCCTGACAGGATTGCGGGGATCTATAGAGAAGCTACCTCTCTGAAGGTCATTAATTACATCTGAAATATAATGTGACTGGCCAGCGAATGTAATTTCACCACCGATATCTCTTGCCCAATCGGTGACATGCCATTGATCCACTGTTGTGGATAAATTGTATACATTGCTTCCATCAATGCTTTGCCGGTTGTTGAAGAATTCGTTATATTTTGCCCAAGCTATCACACTCCATTCAACAGGTGGATGTACCAAGCTGTTGTCAATAACGATTACTTTGCCCGGTGTCTCAGAATCACTGAAAAAGGAGTAGTTTTGGTTCAGATTCAGCGCGCCGGGGGCATTGTACGTATATACATCACGAACATTCTCCGAATACGTCACCTTGGCCATCTGGGCCAGACAACCACCTAGTGAATGCCCTATGACATCGAATTCTGTGAGATTCTCATTATAGGTGCCTTGACAATAAGTAATGAAATCGACCATCGCGCGAAATTGCTCAGAAGGTACGCATCTACTGGCAATGTTTGAAAGTGCAATACTGTCATCCGTTGTCGGACCATCCGTTCCTCTGTTGGCTAGTACGGGTCTTCTTGTTTCAGAATTGTTAAATAGCACACCAACATAACCTGATCCCTGTGTGTCATCCCAGACGTTGAGGACCGTATAACCTTTTATAGACATTTGATTCCATAGCTCTTGATACGTATCAAGGTTTGAACGTTCGCTGTCCAAGACCCAAGCTGTACCGGTCCAAGCCCATTTTGCTTTTGATAATGCGCAAAGGTTTGCATAATTCAATGCTTGTTCAGCAACAAAACTATCGTTAACGTTAACAGTCATTATCTCCTCCAATACAGCTATCTCTTCACCTTTAAAACTTCATATTGGAATGAGAAGAATTTTGCTTTGTCTGGACAACTTTCACGTTCGCTTGCATTGAACATGTCGCCATGCCAATTCAACCACGTAAAAAATGGATATAACGGTGCACCAGCATACGGGTGTTTCACAATTGCCCTATAATTTGCCATTAATTGCTCTGTTGAACGGTTGGTGATTTTCAAGAAGTCCAATTCGATGAGAGCAAATTTGATTGTCTCTGATTTGACCAAATACTCACTCATTGCTTCTGGCACGGGCGTGCATTCAGCAAAAACTTCCCATGGTCGCTTTCCATCTTTAGGGCCCTCTATGCATCGATAGACGACGGGCGGGGATACTGCCATCTCTTTGTCTTCATAGCTTTTCCGTAATGTGACTAGAGATTCCATATATCGATAGCCGCGTCGCAAATCACGATCAGCCAATAGAATGTATGTACTCTCAGTTCCGGCCCAATTTCTCCCCGTGATGACTTTATCGCGAAAATACCCCTCATAATAAATTCCGTCCGTCTCTGCCGTTTCATATATCTGTTCTTGGGAGAAATAGGGACATGCAGCATAGAAAAAAGCTGCACTGAACACTGCATCCCACGATGGCAAGAGGATGGCAAAAGCAATTGCGAGCCCCCTTGAAAGCTTCTTTGGCGTTCGTTTCCACACAAAGATGATAAAAACGATTGCAAGCACGGGATACAGAACCATCGCGATAATGATTGGCAGATACATCGATATCACCCAAGCAGTAGAATAATTGCAGTGCAGTCCATAGCCCGGCAATGAATAGCTACATCAGTCTCACCTACTCAATCGGCTTGCGCGTGATGTACGCAAGATACACGAGCGACAGCAAGATGAGTGCAGCCAGGCTCAGCAGCAGAACTGTGGTCGTATCCATTGCAGAATACCTCCCCGATGTGCAATGCGCAAACGAGCGCGGGTTAACGTGGTTTAACGTTGCCAACGCGATGGGGTTCACATAAAGAAATGTGACTGAACAGCCCTGACCGCCCCTCCTCGGTCAAGATGTTCTTCATGATGCGGGCATATCTGCCCGCCATGTGGAAGGAGGTAAATCCAAGACGGATTAAAGAAAAACCCGCCCCGAAAATCAAGTGAAAATCAGCCCCTCTCGAAAAATACGACCCCCGTCGTAAAGAACGGCCAAAATCTAATCGCCCGGGTATTAGATATGGCGGCATCCGTTGCACGATCATCACCTGCCTGTGGATAACTTTTTGGCCCTCACCGGACCTTCAGCCCCTCGTCGAGGTACTTGATAATCGGGAACAGGAAGAACTCGATCACCCTTCGCTTGCCCACGTTGATCTCCGTGGTGACGGCCATGCCGGGCCGCAGGGGGAAGGCGGTGCCGTCCTTCGCCTTGAGTTCCACGGCGGCCAGGTTCACGAAGACGGGGTAGCCGTCGTTGGTCTTCTCCTTGTTCTCCACGTTGAAGGGGCTCACCGTCTCGACGGCGCCTTCCACGGTGCCGTACTTCTGGAAGTCGTAGGTGTCCACCTTCACGACGCAGCGCTGGCCCGGCCTGACGTAGCCGATGTCGCGGTTGACGACCAGGATGTCGGCCACGATGGGGGTGTTCTCGGGCACGAGGCTCACCAGCGGCTGGGCGGGCGTGACGACGCCGCCCACGGTCTTGACGTGCAGCTGGTGGACCGTGCCGTTCACGGGCGCCGTGATCTGGCGCTTCTGCCTGCGGAAATGGATGCCGTTGACCTCCGACTCGAGGGTGTTGCGCCCCTGGAGGTTCCCCGAGAGCTCCGCCAGGAGCTTCTCGCGGAAGGTGTTCCGGTGGGTCTCGATCTCCTCGCGCACGCGCTGGACCTTCCAGCTTCCCTCCTCGACCTGCGCCCCCTTGAGCTCCATCTCCTTCTCGGTCTGGAGCCTCTCCTTGACCTTGTCCCGGTAGCGGTTCTCCGCCAGGGCCCCGATGGCCACGAGGGACTGCTGGCGCTTCTCCTCCTCCGAGACAAGCCGGTGGAGGCTCTCGAGCCTCTTGCGCTCCTCCCTGAGCCCCTGCAGGGTCGCCTCGGCCTCCCGCAGGGCCTTCTCCTTCTCGCTCAGCGTCGAGCGGTACAGGGCCCGCTGGGTCTCGTAGAGTCGCCGCTGCGCCCGGGCCAGCTCCGGCTCCGTGTCGCCGTTAGGTTGGAAGGGCCTCTCGGCCAGAACGGCGTCGATCCGGTCGGCGGCGGCCCGCGAGAAACGCAGGTTCTTCTCCTTGCCCTCCAGGTCGGCCGTGTCGAGGGCGGGGTCCACCTCCACGAGGGTCGACCCCTGCGCCACGTAGTCGCCCTCCTTGACGCGGATCCCGCTGACGACGCCCGTCTCCAGGGGCTGGAGCGTCTTGACGTCGCCCAGGGGAACGATCTTGCCGCGGGCCGAGACGACGACGTCCACCTCGACCAGGAACAGGCCCAGGCCCGCCACGACCAGGAAGGCCATCACCGCCCAGAGGAACATCCGTCCCGCCGGGTTGGGCGGCCGCTCCTGGATCTCAGCCAGGATGGGCTTGAAGTCGTGCTGATCCGTCGCCTTCGATTTCCTGCTGTTTGCAAAGATGGGCATAGAGCCCTCCCTTCTTCATGAGCGATGCATGATCGCCCGCCTCGACGATGCGGCCGCGGTCGAAGACGAGGATCCGGTCGCAGTCCCTCATCATGTTGAGCCGGTGGGCGATGAGGATGACGGTGCGCCCCTTGCGGATGTGGCCGAGGTGGCTCTTGATGGCGCGCTCCGATTCGTAGTCCAGGGCGCTGGTGGCCTCGTCGAAGATGACGATCCGCGGGTTGGTGATGAGCGCCCGCGCGATGGCGATCCGCTGGCGCTGGCCGCCCGACATGGACACGCCCCGCTCCTCCACGTAGGTGTCGTAGCCCAGGGGCATCTCGCCGATGAACTCGTGGGCCCCGGCGATGCGGGCCGCGGCGATCACCCGCTCCATGTCGGCGTCCGGCATGGCCATGGCGATGTTCTCGCGGATCGTGCCGCTGAAGAGGAAGCAGTCCTGGGGCACCATGCCGATACGGGTGCGCAGAAAGAGCGGGTCCATGTGCCGCAGGTCGATGCCGTCGACGGCGATGACGCCCTCCTGCGGGTGGTAGAGCCGCTGGACGAGCTTGGCGACGGTGCTCTTGCCCGAGCCGCTGCGGCCGACGACGCCGATCATCTCGCCGGGCTGGATGGCGAGGCTCACCCCGTCGAGGACCAGCGGCCCGTCGTGGGCGTAGCGGAACTTCACGTCCTTGAGAACGATCCCGCCCTTGAGGTCCCTCAGCGACACGGAGCCGCCGGTCACCTCCGAGGGCGTGTTGACGATGTCGCCGATGCGCTCGAGCGAGAGCTTCGCCTGCTGGAAGTCCTGCCACATGTGGACGAGCCGCAGGACGGGGCCGCTCAGCTGCGAGGCGAACATTTGGAAGGCGATGAGCTGGCCCACGCTCAGGCGGTTGTCGAAGACGAGGCCCACGCCGAAGTAGATCACGGCGAGCGTCATGAGCTTCTGCAGGGCCTGCGAGGCGGTGACGGCCACGTTGCCCACGTTGGCCAGGTTGAAGGCCGACTGGATGTAGTCCCCGAGGTGGTTCTCCCAGTTGCGGACCATCTTGCCCTCGAGGGCCATGGATTTCACCGTCTGGATGCCCGTGATGGACTCCACCAGGAAGGACTGCGCCATGGCGCCCTTGTGGAACTTCTCGTCGAGCTTCGCCTTGATGTGCGGCGTGGCGACGAAGGACACCCCGGCGATGACGGCCACAAAGCCAAGCACCAGCAGCGTGAGCGCCACGCTGTAGAGGGCCATGATGACGATGAAGACGACGGAGAAGACCGTGTCGAGAAGCACCGTGAGCGAGACGTTGGTCATGAACTGCCGCAGGTTCTCCAGCTCCCGCACCCGGGCGATGATGGTGCCCACCCGCCGCGTCTCGAAGTAGCGGTAGGGCAGCGACAGCAGGTGCCGGTACACCCGGGCGCCCAGCCCCGCGTCGACCTTGTTGGCCGTGTGGTACAGGAGGTAGTTGCGCAGGAAGTTCATGAAGGACTCGAAGACGATCACCGCGAGGAAGGCCGCCGCCACGACCTGCAGCGTGGAGACGGCGTGGTGGGGCAGCACCTTGTCGATGATGACCTGGATGAACAGCGGCGTCACGAGCCCGAAGGACTGGATGAAGAACGAGGCGCCCACCACCTCGTAGAAGATGGAGCGGAAGCGGAAGAACTCCATGAAGAGCCACTTGAAGCTGCTGGCGAACTCGGTCTGCCGGAACCGGGGACGCAACGCCACGACCTCGCCGGTCCAGATGCCCTTCAGGTTCTCTTCGTCGACCTCGCGGATGGCCTTCTGCCCGGTGTCGAAGATCAGGCACTTGCCTTCCTTCATCCCGATGAGGACGTGGTAGCCCCCCTCGGGCGCGAGCAGGATCTGCGGCAGCGGGTAGCCCTTCAGCTCCTCGAGGCCCGCGAGCCTGCGGAGCCTCGCCTTGAAGCCGTGGTCGCGCAGGATGCGGATCATCTCCTCAGGCGAGAGTTCCAGCTCGACGAAGTACTTCTTCCGGACGGACTGCAGGTCCATCGGGACGGAGTGGATCCGTGCGGCGATTTCAATGGCGATCAGTCCCGTTTCCATCCAGGTCCCCCATGGCGCTGGCGAAATCCGTCTCGAGGCGGTACTTCCTCACCGCGACGGCCCGCTGGTTCACGTACACCTCCATGTCCCGCTCGATGGCGAGAGCCTCCTTGCCGCTCTCCAGCAGCTCCGCCCGGCTTCGGCCGCCGAGGGCCGCCGCCCCAGAGGCGATCGCGAGGAGCTTCTCGTAGCGCACGAGCAGCTGCCGGTACTGGGCGATCGTCCGGTCCAGCTCCCGCAGCTTCACGAAGAGCCCCGCCGAGTCCCTCCCCTTCTCCTGGCGCAGCGCCTTGAGCGCCTCCTCCTGGCGCCGGATCTCCCGAGTTGCCCGCTCGCGCTCCCACTTGCGCAGGCCGCCGTCGAAGATCGGGATCGAGATGTAGACGCCCGCGTTCCAGGAGTTCTTGTCCATCTCCTTCATGGAGTCGTAGATTTCGGGGTTGCGGCCGTAGAAATCGTAGCGGCCGTAGACGCCCACGTCGGGCAGGAGGTTGTTCCGGGCCGCGCGGCCCTTTTCCTGCTGCGCCTCCACTTCCTTGCGCTTCGCCCGGTACTCGGGCGTCTGCTCGACGCGCTCCGGCTCGGGGCGCTCGGCAACCTCCGCGGCGGCGCCCAGGCCCTGGACCATGACGTCCTCCTCGTACTCGATGCCCGTGTAGAGGGTCAGGCGCGTGAGGTTTTCCTTGAACTGGCGGGCGGCCTCGGTGCGCTCCTTTTCCAGGTCGACGACCTGGACCTCGGCGCGGAGGAGGTCCTCGCGGGAGATCTCGCCCGCCCTGTGCGCGGCGGCGCGCAGGGAGACGGCCTCCTTCATCCTGTCGATCATCTGTCCGAGGTAGCGCAGGCGGATGGCCCCTTCGGCAAGGGAGCCGTAGAGATCGGTGACCTCGAGGACGACCTTTTTCTTCTCGGCCTCGCTGTCGTGGATGGACGCCTCGGTGAGCCGCTCGTAGTAGTGGCTCTCGTAGCGCTTCTTGAACCAGTTGGAGAGCGTGTACTCGCCCAGCACGAAGACGGAGGAGCGCCACTCGTCCTGCAGGCCGCCCACGACCTGGCCGTTGATCGTCCCGATGCCGGTCGGGCCGGCAAGGTTGCCGAACCGCTCGAGGCGCCCGTTGAGCGCGACGGTGGGGTAGAGGCTGGAGAGGGATTGCCGCCAGGAGGCCTCGTTGATGTGGATCTCTTCCTTCTTCACCTTCAGGCGGGCGGAATGGCGGAGGGCCCCGCCGACGGCGTCCTCGTAGGAAAGGCTGCCGCCTGCCGCCGACGCCCGGCCGGGCGCAAGCGTAAGCAGCGCGGCCAGAGCGCACAGGATTCCCCTCCCTATCCAGGAATGCCGGACCATGACCCTCGTTTATCTCTCTCGAATACTTGCTTCTCGATCTGCGGGCCCCATTTCCCGCAGCCGCCGGGAAGATGCGGCTATCCCGGCACAGGGACCGATTATTCACGGAACGGAAGAGCAAGACAATCCGGCGGGAGTATCATTTTGGGGGCCCACTTTCGGGTGAGAAACAAGGCGGGTTCGCTACGACGGAAGTATGATCGTGCGGGAACGGTTCTCATACTTTCTTCTTACGGTACCCGGAGGGTTTTTCGAAAATAGGGCTTAAGTTGGGAAGCCTTTTCTGGTAAGATTCCGCCGCTGACGGCGAGATCGCCGGGAAAGGGCAATCCCCGCATGAAAACAGCGTTTTTGATCGCTGCGCTCCTCCTTCTCGCACCCTGTGCGGCATCGGGCTCCGGGCCCGGGCAGCCTCCCGCAAAGGAGGGGGCAATCCGGGAGGCAGCACCTCCTGCGCCGGCGCCGCCCGCCGCACCCGTCGTCCGCAAGAAAGTCCGTTACCCCGAGGAGCGGGCAGCCGCAGCGGCCCCCGCCCGGGTCCCGGCGCCCAATGCCGCGCTGAGCCCCGAGCAGCTCCGGAAACAGCAGATCGTTGCCGCTTACCGGAACAAGGCCCCCGGGGACTGGGGCGAGAGGGTCGAGGGCGTCAGGACGAGGCTCGACACGACGGAGCCCGTCATCGCGCTGACCTTCGACGCCTGCGGCGGCCCCCGGGGCAGCCGCGCCGACACGGCCCTCATCGAGTACCTGCAAAAGGAAAAGATCCCCGCCACCCTCTTCGTCAGCGGAAGCTGGATCGACGCCAACCCGGCCCTCTTCAAAAAGCTCGCCGCCGAGCCTCTCTTCGAAATCGCCAACCACGGCCTTTCGCACAAGCCCTGCTCCGTGAACGGAAAGACCGCTTACGGCATCAAGGGCACGGCAAGCGTGGGGGATCTGGTCGACGAGATCGAGAAGAACGGCCGCAAGATCGAGGCCGCCACGGGGGGCAAGCCCAAATTCTACCGCCCCGGCACGGCCTATTGCGACGAAGTGGCCGTGAAGGTGGCGGGCGAACTGGGCTACGAGGTGGTCAACTACACCGTGCTGGGCGACGCGGGGGCGACGTGGCCGCAGGAGAAAGTGCGGCAGGCCCTCCTCAAGGCCGGACACGGGGATATCGTCATCCTGCACATGAACCAGCCCCGCAGCCGGACGGCGGCGGGGGTGATGGAAGCCGTGCCCCTGCTCAGAGAGAAGGGTTTCCGGTTCGTGAAGCTCTCGGAATATCCGCTTCGCTAAGGTTGGACCGGCAGGTGCCGCCTGTTGTGCAGAGCCGCAAATGGAAGTGATTGACTTCATGAGAAAGCCCCTGAACATCATCCTCGCTCTCATCCTCGTTGTCGTCGCCGTGGGGTTGTGTCCCGCCGAGGAGTGGGAGACGGCCCCGGCGCCCCTGCCGGGCGTGCAGTCCGGGCAGGAGAAGGCCGATTTCTGGGTCGCGAGGCACCCCGACCCCGACCGCCCGATCCTCACCCCCGAGGGGATCGAAGCGATGAACCGCGCCGCCCTGGGCGTTCCGGAAACGGAGCTGGCGGATGTCCTCTCCGTCCCGGACCCGCTCGAGGGCATCGTCGTTCGCAAGGCGATCACCGATGTGCTGATTGAGTCGAGACAGTCGAAGGGCTACGACCACACCAACCGGCTCATCCCGGCAGCCTTCTACAACCGCATCGAGACGGCCATCGGGGCCGTGCCCGACGCCATCCGGCCCGCCTGGGGCCTCGTCACCGTCCGGGCAAGCCTGCGGAGGCTCCCCACGAACGAGGCCTTCTACGACCGGCCCTTCGGCAACGAGTTTGACCGGTTCCAGTACTCCACCCTGGAGTGCGGGAACCCCGTCGCCGTCCTGCACCGGACGGCCGACGGCGCCTGGGCCTTCGTCCGGACGAGCTACACGATGGGCTGGATCCCCTCGGCGGCGATCGCCGTGGGCGACAAGCTGTCCATCGAATCCTTCATGCGATCCCGGCCCCTCGTCGCCACGGGGGGCATGGTCCCCGTCTACACCGACCGGGCGTTCTCGGTGCACGCCGTGTCCATCCCCATGGGCACGAGGCTTCCCCTGGTGGAGAAAGCGGCCCATCACTTCGCCGTTACCCTTCCCTGGCGGGCACCCGACGGCCGAGTGCGGTTTGTGACGGGCTACATTCGCCCGGAGGCCGACGTCAGCGTCGGCTTCCTGCCCTACACGCCCCGCAACCTGTACAGGCAGCTCTTCAAGCTCGAGGGACACCCCTACGGCTGGGGCGACCTGTTCGACGGGCGCGACTGCTCGCGCCTCGTCATGGACGTCTTCTCCACCTTCGGGTTCACCATGCCCCGCAACAGCCGCCGCCAGGCCGCATTCAACCCGGCGGGGCGGAAGGACACGGCGGCCCTCTCCGAGGCGGACAAGGTCAAAATCCTGAAGGAACTCGGCAACCGGCCGGCCCTGCTCTACATGCCGGGGCACATCATGATCCACCTGGGGATCATCGACGGGAAGCCCTACGCCATCCACAGCGCCTGGGGGCTGCGGGAGTCGAAGCTCCTGGGCGAGAAGACCGTCATGGCGGGCCGCGTCGTCGTCTCGGACATCACCCGGGGAGGGGGGGCCCGCGGCTCCCTGCTGAAGCGCGTGACTGCCATAACCCCTCTTGGTTAAAGAAGAAAAAAGAGCTGGCGCTCAAAAGTAACATGGTTTATATATCCGCTGATTGACTCTCGGGGAGGGAGGACAACATGGAAGGAAAATTCAGCCTGTTCATCGACGGCAAGGAGTGCCAGGCAACGGCCGGGCAGACCATTCTCGATGTAGCGAAGAAGAACGGAATCTACATCCCCACCCTCTGCTACTTCCCCGCCACAACCCTCGTGGGCGCCTGCCGCGTCTGCGTCGTCGAGCAGGAGGGCGCGAGAAACCTCGTGGCTTCCTGCGCCATGCCGGCCAGTCCCGGCATGAAGATCCGGACCGACACCCCGCGGGTGGTCGAAGCGAGGAAGATGATCGTGGAGATGATCTGGGCCTCGGGCGACCACAACTGCCTGCAGTGCGAGTCCAACGGGGCCTGCGAGCTGCAGGATCTCATCTACCGGCTCGGCATCGAGAAGCCCCGCTTCGAGATCGACGCCCCCGGCTACCCCCTGGACAGCTCCAACACGATGATCTTCCGCGACCTGAACAAGTGCGTGCTCTGCGGGCGCTGCATCCGCGGCTGCAACGAGCTGCAGGTCAACGAGGTGCTCGACTTCGCCCAGCGCGGAAACCGCATGAAGGTGGGGCCCGCCTTCGACACGGACTACATCGACTCGGCCTGCGTCTTCTGCGGCGAGTGCATGCAGGACTGCCCCACGGGGGCGATCATCAACAAGCAGGGCCGCTTCCAGGGCCGCCCCTGGGAAATCGAGAAGGTCCGCACGACCTGCACCTACTGCGGCGTGGGCTGCCAGCTCGACCTCAATGTCTACGACGGCAAGGTCGTCAAGACCACGTCGGAACGCAGCCACGGCGCCCCCAACTGGGGCAGCCTCTGCGTGAAGGGACGCTTCGCCAACGAATTCATCCACTCGCCCGACCGGCTGACCACCCCCCTGGTCCGCAAGAACGGCAAGCTCGAGGAAGCCTCCTGGGACGAGGCGCTCGACTTCATCGCCGGCAAGCTCAAGGAGATCAAGGCCAAGCACGGCCCCGACGCGATCGGGGGTCTCTCCTCGGCGCGCGTCACCAACGAGGACAACTACATCTTCCAGAAATTCATGCGGGCGGCGGTCGGAACCAACAACGTCGATCACTGCGCACGTCTCTGACACAGCTCCACGGTGGCCGGGCTGGCCGCCTCTTTCGGCAGCGGTGCGATGACCAACGCGATCGAGGAGATCGAGTTTGCCGACGTGATTCTCGCCACGGGGACCAACACGACGGAGAACCACCCCATCATCGGGATGTACGTCAAGCGGGCCGTCCGCAAGCGCGGCGCGAAGCTCATCGTCATCGAGCCCCGCGAGATCCCGCTGGCGAAGTACTCCACCCTGTTCCTGCGGCAGAAGCCGGGAACGGACGTGGCCTGGATCAACGGGATGATGAACGTCATCATCGCCGAGGGTCTCCAGGCGAAGGAGTTCGTGGAGAAGCGTACGGAGGGCTTCGAGGAAGTCCGCAAGATCGTCGAGAAGTACACGCCCTCCTACGTGGAGTCCATCACGGGCATCCCGGCCGAGCAGCTCAAGGCCGCCGCCCGGCTCTACGCCACGGCCCCGAAGGCCACGATCCTCTACGCCATGGGGATCACGCAGCACAAGACGGGCACCGATAACGTTCGCTCGCTCGCCAACCTGGCCATGCTCTGCGGCAAGGTGGGTTTCGAGTCCTGCGGCATCAACCCCCTGCGCGGCCAGAACAACGTCCAGGGCGCCTGCGACATGGGCTGCCTGCCCAACGTGTTCCCGGCCTACCAGAACGTCGCGCTCGAGGGCCCGCGGGCCAACTTCGAAAAGGCCTGGGGGGTCAGCCTCCCCGCCAAGCCGGGCCTGACCGTCGTCGAGATGTCCCGGGCAGCCGGCGAGGGCAAGCTCAAGGCCCTCTACTGCATGGGCGAGAACATGATGATCTCGGACCCGGACCTGCACCACCTCGAGAAATCGCTCAAGAAGCTAGAGCTCTTCGTCGTCCAGGACATCTTCCTGACGGAGACGGCCGAACTGGCCGACGTGGTCCTGCCCTCGGCCTGCTTCGCCGAGAAGGGCGGCACGTTCACGAACACGGAACGGCGCGTGCAGCGCGTCCGCAAGGCCGTCGAGCCCCCGGGAGAAGCCCGCACCGACTGGGAGATCATCGCCGATCTCTCCAACCGCATGGGCTACCCCATGAAGTACGGCAAGCCCAGGGACGTCTGGAGCGAGATCCGCCAGCTGACGCCCAGCTACGCGGGCATCACCTACGAGCGCATCAGCCGCCAGGGCATCCAGTGGCCCTGCCCCAACACGGACCACCCGGGGACGAAGTACCTGCACCGCGACCGCTTCACCCGCGGCCTCGGGGCGTTCGCGCCCATCGAGTTCATCCCGCCCGACGAGGTGCCCGACAAGGAGTACCCGCTGTACCTCACGACGGGCCGCGTGCTGTACCACTACCACACGGGCACGATGACCCGCCGCTCGCGGGGCACCAACGAGCGCTTCCCCGAAAGCCTCGTGGAGATCAACCCCAGGGACGCGGCCAGGTTCGGGGTCGCCGACGGCACCAGGGTCAAGGTCAGCTCGCGGCGAGGCGCCGTCGAGGTGAAGGCCACGGTGACGGACCGGACCCCCGAGGGAACGATCTTCATGAACTTCCACTTCAAGGAGTCGCCCGTCAACATGCTCACGAACCCGGCCCTCGACCCGGTGTGCAAGATCCCCGAGTTGAAGGTCTGCGCCTGCAGGATCGAAGCGGCCTGACAAGACCCCCTTCCTCTGTTCTCCTCCCCTCGCGGGAGGAGGAAGTGGAGGAGGGGGAGCATTCCTCTTCAGAACAGGAAAAGGCGGGCTTCATGCCCGCCTTTTTTGCCCCCCAGCCCGCTGAAGGCCCCCGGGCTCGTCCAATTGTTCACCGTCGCCCCCGACCGGATTAGACCCGTCTCATACTCCATTCGTAGGCAAAAATCATACTTTTGTCGAATTGCTTTCGCCGGCCGGAACGGGCACTCTGTGGCCCGAGAGATAAGGGGGTAATCTGATCGGGACAGGGGAATGACATGCCGACTCAAGATCTACCCTCCGCCGCAGCCAAACAGGAGCGTGCGCACGAGGAAAAGGCCATCGTGCGCGCCCTCATCCGGTATTTCGAAACGGCTCCGCCCGGGGCAAAATCCCAGGCGGGGGCCGAGGAATCGTCCCTCATCAACGCGCTGCACCGGTATTTCGTCAAGAAATAGCAGATGAAGATCCCTTCGGTCCTCTCGGCATACGGGTTTCTGTTGTTTGCCCTGCTGTTCCTGTGTTTTCTCTACGTGACGAGATGACCGTCATTCCGCCGCGGCCGGCTGCGTCCTGCCCGATCCCGCCGTCTCGTGGCTTCTCTTCATGAAGAGCACCAGCAGCCCCGAAAGGGCCATCAGCACCGCGAGGACAAAGAAGGTGTCGTTGAAGGCCATCATGGTGGCCTCCGTCACCAGCTTTTTGTAGAGCAGCGCCAGCGTCCCCGAGTCGAGCTGGGACGGCGCGACCCCCTGCCCCTTCAGGATCTGCGCCACTTGCGGGAGGGCCTCCTGGAAATTCCGGTCCAGCACGCTCATGCCCTCCGCCAGGCGCGCCTGGTGGAACTGGGCCCGCCGGGACACGAGCGTGCTCGCGAAAGCCACGCCGAAACTCCCCCCGAGCATCCTCAGCAGGTTGAACACCGACGACGCGTTCCCCATCTCCTCGTTTCGGATCCAGGACATGGTCAGTGTCGTGAGCGGCACGAAGAGAAGCCCCATGCCGAACCCCATGATCACGCGCGGCCAGGCCACGGTGTAAAAATCCGTCGAGAGGTTGAACCACGACATCATGAGAACCGACCAGGCCGTGATCATCGCTCCGACGAAAAGCACCGCCTTCGGGTTCACCCGGGTGATGAGCCGCCCCGCGATGGGCATGGAGATCATCGCCATGAGGCCCCCGGGGCCCAAAACCCAGCCGGCGAGAAAGGCCGTGTAGCCCATGAGGGTCTGCAGGCAGATGGGCAGCATGATGAGGCTGCCGAACAGTGTGAAGAACGTGGCGAAGCCGATGATGTTGCCCGAGGCGAAGGTGAAGTTCTTGAAGATGTGGAAGTCGACGATGGGATGATCGGCGTAGTGTTCGTTGACGACGAAGAAGACGAGCCCCGCGGCGGCGATCACCGAGAGCCACAGGATGAACGGGGAGGCGAACCAGTCCTCGCGCTGTCCCTGGTCCAGGACGATCTGCAGGCATCCGATCCCCACGGCCAGGAAGGCGAGGCCCATGTAGTCGATCCGCACCTTGCGGGCCTCGGCGTAGTGGGGATCGACGATGAAGGCCGTCGCCATGAGGATCGCCACGACGCCGATGGGGATGTTGATGAAGAACACCCAGTGCCACGACCAGTTGTCGGTGATCCAGCCCCCCAGCAGGGGGCCGATGACGGGACCGATCATGATGCCGATCCCGAAGATGGCCATCGCCATGCCGTGCTGGTGCCGCGGGAAGGTCTCCAGCAGGATGGCCTGCGAGATGGGCTGCAGCGAGCCGCCCGAGAGCCCTTGGATGACGCGGAAGAAGATGAGGGCCCGCAGGCTCCACGAGGCCCCGCAGAGAAAGGAGCTGATCGTGAACAGGGCGATGGAGAAGAGCAGGAAGCGCTTGCGGCCGAAGAAACGGCTGAGCCACCCCGTCATGGGGATGACGATGGCGTTGGCCGCCAGGTAGGAGGTGATCGCCCAGGTCGACTCGTCGATCCCCGCGGAGAGGCTGCCCCGGATGTGCCCCAGGGAGACGTTGACCACGGAGGTGTCGATGATCACCACCAGCGTGGGCAGCATCACCGTGACGGCCACGAGCCACTTGTTCATGACGCCCCCGCGGTGCTCAGCGCTCGACGAGGATCGTGGGGACGACGGACATCCCCACCCGCAGTAGGTGGTCCGGGTCGCTCCCCTCGTCGATGGAGATCCGGACGGGGATCCGCTGGACGATCTTGACGTAGTTGCCCGTGGCGTTCTCGGGCGGGAAGAGGGAGAACACCGAGCCCGTGCCGGCCATGATGCTGTTGACCCGGCCGCGGAAGGTCTTGCCGGGGTAGGTGTCCACCTTGAACTCCACCTTCTGGCCGGGCCGGACGTCCTTGAGTTCCGTCTCCTTGTAGTTGGCAGTGACCCAGATCTTCTCCTGCGCCAGCGGCACGACGGCCAGCAGGGCCTGGCCCGCCTGCACCTGGTTTCCCACCTCGGCGCTGCGCTTCGTCACGTACCCCTCGGCCGGCGCGGCGATCTTCGTGTATCCCAGGTTCTGCTTCGCCTTCTCGACGAGGGCCTCCTTCTGCTGGATGAGCGCCAGCTGCGGCCCCACGGCCGCCTCCAGCTGAACGATGAGGGACTTCTGCGCCTCTACGGAGCCCTCGAGGCGGGTGACGTTCTCCCGCGCCGCTTTCACCTGGGCGGCGGCGACCTCGTTGTTCGTTTTCCGCTGATCGTAGTATTCCTGCGTGACGATCTGCTCCTTGATGAGGGGCTCGGCACGCCGGAGGTCCTGGTCGGCCTTCCAGGCAAGCGCCTCCTGCGCTTTGAGGGCGGAGCGCGCGGCGTCCAGGGACGCGCGGATCTCGACCAGCTGCTTGCCGGCCGTTGCGACGCGGCTGCGGACCTCGGTGAGCCGCGCTTTCTCCATCTCGAGGTTGGCCTGTGCCTCCTGCAGGGCGATGCGGTGGTCCACGGGGTCGATCTCGAGGATCGGATCGTCCTTTTTCACGAGTTGGTTGTCTTTGACGTGCAGGGCGAGGACCGTGCCCGGCACCTTGGAGGCCACGATATGGATGTGCCCGTCCACGAAGGCGTCGTCGGTGGTCACGTGGCTGCGGCGGTACTCGAGGAAGAAGAACAGCGCCACGGCACCCACGACCAGGACGACCGTGAGAATCCCGAAGGCCACATTGCGTTTCTGCAGATTGCCCAGCGCCATCCGTCCGCCTCTCTCCCGTCGAACGGGGGGGCGGTTGCGCCGGCGCACCCGCCCAACGATATGCTGAGATGCCTAAATCATAAACACGGAATATGCAAGAAAAATCCCCCTTTCATCCCCCTTTGGAAAAGGGGGACCGGGGGCGCATTCCGTCAGGATGCGCAACCATGTCCGGTTCATTCCTTGCCGGGCCGCCCCGCGAAGCGGATCCAGGCGGCAAAGAGGGGGATTTGAATGACCCCAAAGGGTCTCGGGTCTCGGGTCTCGGGTACCGGGTCTGGAGAACACATAAAAAAGGGAAGGTGAGTGCGAGACTCACCTTCCCGTCCATTGTTTTTACCCTATACCCTATCCCCGATACCCTAATACCCCTCTTCAGGCTTTCGCCTTGGGGGCCGGGCGGGTGAAGGTGAGCGAGAGCGCGAAGCCCGCGATCAGCAGGCCCGCCGCCACGTACAGGGCGACGCCGGGGATCTTCGCAAAGACGAAGGGACCCACAACGCCGGCGCAGGCCCAGGCCGTCAGCATCATGCCGTAGACCTTCCCGATGTAGCCGGGGCCGAAGGAGTCGGCCGTGAATGGGGGCATCGTGGCGAACCCGCCGCCGTAGCAGGCCAGCAGGTAGCAGGCGACGACCGTGAAGAGCATCACGTTGCTGATCTGCGGCAGGAAGATGTACAGCGCCGCCTGGCTGGCGAACATGACCATGAAGACCATCTTGCGGCCGATCTTGTCGGAGAGCGACGCCCAGAAGAGCCGCCCGAGGCCGTTGAAGATCGAAGCGATGGCGAGGATCGTGCCGCCCGCGACGGCCAGATCGGCAGCGCTGATGCCGGGGGTCGCATTCTTGACGACAACCTGCGCGAGCGGGGAAAGCTGGGAGATGAGGCCCAGACCCGCCGAGACGTTCAGGAACAGCATGCCCCAGAGCATCCACCACTGGGGCCTCTTGACGGCCTCTTCGAAGGTGAAGGAGTCGGCCGCCGACACGGAGGTCGTCGGGGCTGTCCAGCCCGCGGGGGTCCAGCCCTTGGGCGGGTTCTTGTAGAACTGGGCGCATCCGGTCACGACGACGAGGAAGATCACGCCCCAGATGTAGAAGGTCTGGGCGACACCCATATCGTTGACCATCCCGGGGGCGATCTTGCCCATGAAGAAGGCGCCGGCGCCGAAGCCCATGACGGCGAGGCCCGTGATGAGGCCGCGCTTGTCGGGGAACCAGCGGATCAGCGTCGCGATGGGCGTCACGTAGCCGAAGCCGTTGCCGAGGCCGCCGATGATGCCGAAGCCGAGGTAGAGCAGGAACAGGTTGCCCACCTGGTCGGCAAAGCCGGCCAGCAGAACGCCCGAGCCGAAAAGGATGCCGCCGATGGTGGCCACGAAGCGGGGGCCCTTCTTGTCGACCAGGGTCCCGCCGAAGGCGGCGGATACGCCGATGACGGCCATGAGGATCATCATGGTGGACGACACTTCGAAGTCGCTCCACCCGTGGGCCTTCATCAATGGAAGCTTGAAGACGGACCAAGCGTAGACCGTCCCCAGGCAGAGCTGCATGACGATCGCAGCCCCCGCAATCAACCAACGTTTGCTTTCGAGATTCTCGTTGCTCATAAGAATAAAACCTCCCCTTTCATCTGTTCTCTCTGCATAAAAAAAAGGGCTAAAAGCCCCCTGTGGTCGCTTTCAGCCCCGTTGCCGCACCTGCCCGATGATTATTGCTCTTCATATCTCGTCGTGACCTTGTATCCAGCGCCGCGCAGCGCCTTGCAGAGCTCGCGGATGTCGTCCGTGTTCACCCGGAGGACGGAAAAACGCGTCGCCGGGTCGGTCTCGTTCACGGTGGAGACCATGGAGATGATCGAAAGCCCGAGCCCCTTCACGATGCCCGCGATGTTGCAGATCTCGCCCATGTCGCTCGGAATGGAAAGCTCGATGCGCGAGCTTTGCGTGCCCACGCCCATCACCTCGAGCAGCACGTTGAGCATGTCGCAGGTGGTGATGATCCCGGCCAGTTCGCCGTCCTTCACGACGGGCAGGCAGCCGATCCCCTTCTCGTTGAGGATCTTCGCCGCCTCCTCCACCGGCGTTTCGGGGCCCACCGTGACGGGGTTTCGCGTCATGATGTCCCCGGCCTTCATCTCCGAGAGCAGGTAGTTGAGCTCGTGCACGGAGAGGGTGCTGGCCGGCGAAGCCGAGTTCTCGCGGATGTCGCCGTCCGTGATGACGCCGACGACCCTGCGGCCCTCCACGACGGGGACCTGGTTGATGTCCTTTTCGCGCAGGAGGTTCCGGACGTGGAGGACGCTTGCGTCCTTCGTCACCGTGACGACGTTTCGCGTCATGCGCCGCCCGACAAACATGGCCGCCTCCCTTACGCTGACTTCGCCGCCGCTTTCCCGGGTGCCGTTTCCTCGAGTTCCCTGACCGTCGGTTTCTCCGGTTGCTTTTCTTTTTCCATCGCCGTCCCTTCGTGTAGGGCCGGATGGTCAAAGAAGACGGCCGGAGTCCGGCGCCCGGAGCGCAACTCCCCTGTTTTCATTACATTTTTTTGGAGAACCGGTTTCAGGCAATGGTCTCTATATCAGAGGGTGCCAAGAAAATCAAATCAAATCCCGGGCGGGCGGACAGGCGGCCTCAGGGGACCCTGTCGAACAGCAGGACGGCCTTGTTGTACTGTGCCGTGGTGAGATGTTTCCCGTCCGGGCTGAAGGAAACACCGTTGACGAACCCGTAGAAGCTGCGAATGTTTTTCAGGATTTCGCCGGAGGCGGCATCCCAGATGAGGAGGTTGTCTCCCCCGGAGGCCAGGCGGCTTCCGTCCCGGTTCCAGTCGAGGCAGAAGATCATGCCCTCCTGCCCCTTGAGGGTCCGGATCTGTTTGCCCGTTGCCGCGTCCCAGAGGATGATTTGCTGGTCCAGGCCCGCCGAGGCGAGGGTCTTTCCGTCCGGGGCATAGGAGAGGGCCTTCAGGAAGCTCGCATGGCCCTGGAGGGTCATCAGGGGCTCTCCCTGCTTCACGTCCCAGACCAGGACCAGGCGGTCGTCGCCTCCCGACGCGAGGTGCCTGCCGTCGGGGCTGAAGGCCACGGCATCCACCACGTCGCTGTGCCCCTCGAGGACCTTCTCGATGCGCTTTGCCTGCACGTCCCAGACGATGACGCGCCGGTCGTTGCTTGCCGAGGCGAGCCGTTTGCCGTCGGGGCTGAAGGCCAGCGACACGATCCACCCGTCGTGCGCGGAGAGGGTCCCCCTGAGGGTGCCCGATTCCGTGTCCCACAGGTGGATGAGCTTGTCCTGCGCCCCCGAGGCGAGGGTCTTCCCGTCGGGACTGAAGGCGACGCGCATGATCGATTCCGTGTGCGCGCGCAGGGTGTGCACGGGAACGCCCGTCTGCGCGTTCCAGATGATGATCTCCTTGTCGGCGCCCGCCGAGGCGAGGGTCTTGCCGTCGGGCGCGAAATCCACGGTCCAGACAATCGACGTGTGCCCCTGGAAGACCCGGTCGGGACGGCTGCTGAGCGACGAGGCGAAAAAGTAGCGGGAGAGGAGTTTCTTCACGAACCCCGCGACGCCTGGTTCCTCGTGGGTCTGGACGTACTTTTTCTCCTCGGGGGTCAGGCCGGGGCCGCAGCCGGCGAGCACGAACAGGGCGAGGAGGCAGGCAACCCCTGCAGACCGGAGATGACGATTCGACATGGCAGACCCCTGGCGACAGAGACGGAGTTGAGAAGTTGAGAAGTTAAGAAGGTGAGAAGCGACCGGGCCGCGGAAAAAAGGTTGCTCCCTCCCTTCAACCCTTTCACCCTTTGCGTTATACTGGACGCCGACTTTAAATATCTTCTTCCGGGGGAATAATCAACTTCCGATTTACGTACAGCGGATCGTTGAGCTTGATCTTGTTGGCCTTCATCAGGGCCGCGATCGTCGTGTTGTGCTTCACGGCGATCTTCTCGAGGGTGTCGCCCTTGCGGACCAGGTAGGTTGCGCTTTTCTTCTTCGCCTTCGCCGCCGTCTTCTTGTCGGCCGGCGCCTCCCGGCCCCTGTCCTTCTCGGCCGCGGGGACCTTCAGCTTGCGGTCCACGTAGAGCGGGTCCTTCGCCTTCAGGTTGTTGAGCCTGACGAGTTCCGGCACCGTCGTGTCGTGGCGCGCCGCGATCTTCTCCAGCGTGTCGCCCTTGCGGACCCTGTAGGTCGCCGTCTTCGGCGCCGTCTCGGGGCTCGATGACTTCTTCGCAGCCGCCCCCTTCGGGCCCGCGGCCGGCTCGGCCGCCAGTTCCTCGTCGGGTTTCTCGACGGGCACCTTGAGCTTGCGGCCGGCCGCCACCGTCTCTTTGGCCTTCAGGTTGTTGAGGGTCCGGAGGGTGCGGACCGTCGTGTGGTGCTTCAGGGCGATCTTCTCCAGCGTGTCGCCCTTCTGCACGCGGTAGGTCACGGTCTCGGGCGCGGGCCTCTCCTCCTCCTTGGCCGGGGGGGCAGGGATCTTGAGCTTGCGGTCGACCCACAGGGGGTCCTTGAGCTTCAGGCTGTTGAGTTTTGCGATCTCGGCGGCCGTCGTGCCGTGCGCCGCCGCGATCTTCTCCAGCGTGTCCCCCTTCTTGACGCGGTAGGTCACGGCGCCGTTCTTCTTTGTCCCGGCCGTTTCGGCCGCGGGGGATTTCGCCTTCTTCGCCGGGGCCGCCTCGGCCTCCTCCCTGCCCTTCTCGAGGGCGCGGCCTTCCCGCTGCCGGGGCTTTTCGGCCTTTTCCCCCTTCTTCGCGGACGGGGCTGCCGCTTTCTCCTCCGCGCGGGCGTGCTGCACGCCAACGGGGGGCTGGCCGTCGGGGACGAAGCGCACGATCGCCTGCGCGATGGCCGCGGCCATCTCGTCCTGGAAGGCCGGCGTCCGCAGCAGCTTCTCCTCCACGGGGTTCGAGATGTAGGCCGTCTCGATGAGCACCGAGGGGATCTCGGGCATTTTCAGGACTCTAAAAGGGGCCCCCTGGACCTGGCTGAATTTCAGGGTGTTGATGTCGGACATGCTCCGGAGCGAGAGCTGCGCCAGCTCGCGGGAGCGGTTGATCGTGTTGGTCATCACCATGTCGAGGGTGATGATGTCGCTCTCGTCGATCGCGTCGTCGTTGGCCCAGCCGCCGATGACGTCGGCGAGGTTCTCCTTGCGGGCCAGCAGCCTCGCCGTCTCGTTCGTTGCGCCGCCCGTGGAGAGGATGTAGGCCGAGCCCCCCCGGATCGTGCGGTTGCGCACCGCGTCGGCGTGGACGCTGACGAAGACGTCGGCCCCGTAGTCGCGGGCGATCTTGAGGCGCTTCTTGAAGGGCACGTAGTAGTCGCCCGTGCGGGTCAGAAAGGCCCGGTAGCCCTCGCGCTTGTTGAGGTTGTCGCGCAGCTTCCTGGCGATCTTCAGGACGACGTCCTTCTCGCGCGTGCCCATCTTGCCGACGGCGCCGGGGTCCTCGCCGCCGTGCCCGGCGTCGACGACGACGATCCTCGCCTTCTGGAGCTTCTTGACCTCCTGGCGGCTGATGCTCTCCTTCTCCTCCACCTCGGGGAACTGCAGGTCGATGACGATGCGGTTGGGCTTGTCGAGGAACTTCTTGAGCTTGAAGACCTTCGCCTCCACGTCCTGCGTGAGGGCGATCTCGATGCGGACGCTCTCGTCGGGAAGGGTGGTGACGTCGATCTTCTCGATGCCGGGCTTGTTCAGGAAGCTCTGCAGGGGCACGTCCTCGGCCACGTCGGCCTTCTTCACCGTCAGGGTGAGCCGGCGGCCCTCCTTCGCCACGGTGTAGGTCGCCTCGTCGCTCGTGTCGATGACGACGCGCGTGTAGTCCGGCGCGGCCCAATGACGGATGTTGGAAACGTAGACAAGTCCCCAGGCAGGGGATGCCAGAAGCCCCGTCAGGAGCAGGGTTGCGGAAAGGATCGCTTTGCAGAGTTTGGTCATCTCGTAACCGGCATGTCTCAACCACGCCGAATCTATCAGATTTCCAGCGGTTGCACAACACCGGCGTTCGATAATATTGGTTGACAGAATCGGCCCGAAGTGCCATTTACACAGGCAATTTTCACAGGAAACGCCATGCTGATCCGCGATTTGTTCAAACAGAAAAAACGAACGCTCTCCTTCGAGGTCTTCCCGCCCGTGCGCGAGGGCAACCTGGAGAGCCTCTTCGCCACGATCACCGAGCTCCAGGAGTTGAAGCCCGACTTCATCTCCGTGACCTACGGCGCGGGCGGCGGGACGCGGGACAAGACGATCGAGATCGCCTCGCGCGTGAAGAACGAGATCCGCAGCGAGGCCCTCGCTCACCTCACCTGCGTCGCCTCGACGCGGGACGACATCGCCCGCATCCTCGAGGACATGAAGGCGCAGAACATCGAGAATATCCTCGCCCTGCGCGGCGACCCGCCGAAGGGGGAGGAGAAGTTCGTCCGGCCCGCGGGGGGCTTCGGGTTCGCCAACGAGCTGGTGGAGTTCATCCAGGCCCACAACGGGTTCTCCATCGGGGTAGCGGGCTACCCCGAGGGGCACCCCGAGGCGTCGAGCGTCGAGGACGACCTGAAGAACCTCAAGCGCAAGGTGGACGCCGGGGCCGACTTCATCGTCACGCAGCTCTTCTTCCACAACGACGACTTCTACCGGTTCCGGGACCGGGTGACGGCGATGAAGATCCGCGTGCCCGTCATCCCCGGGATCTTCCCCATCCTGAACTACAAGCAGATCCTGCGCATCACGGAACTCTGCGGGGCAAAGATCCCCCCGGCTCTGGGCGAGAGGCTCTGCTGGCTCAAGGACAAGCCCGGGGAAGTGGAGAAGTACGGCATCGAGTACGCCCAGCAGCAGGCCTGGGACCTCATCCGCAACGAGGTCTGCGGCCTGCACATCTGCACGATGAACCAGAGCCGCGCGGCACGGAAAATCGTCCGCGAGCTGGCCCTGTGAGGGGTCGGGGAAACCCGAAGGGAATCGGCTTCTAGTGGCGGGGCTTGCGGGACTTCTTCCGGAGGGCTTCCGCGAGGGCCTCTTCCAGCATCCTCTCGGCAAGCGCGTCTGCATCGACCGCGTAGCGGCCCTGCCCGATCCGGTCCCTCAGCTCGTCCACCCTGTCCTGCCTGACCTCAGGAATCTCACGGACAACCTGGAGAAGCTGCAGCCTGCATTCTTCTTTGCGGAGGATTCGGCCCATCGTGTTCTCTCCTTTGCTGCGGCGCGCCGCGTTTTTGTTTGCACCCCAGATGAGCACCTTGCGTACCGCAAGGGAAATCGTGCCGACGCTTGTAAAATCATGAGCCATATCAGCCTTTTACAGAGCAGTCACCCGTCTCCCGCCCGCTGCGCGGGACGATCACGGCCGTCCTGTCCGGGCATGGCGTTAGAAATTCCTGTTCCGTTTCAGATGGTTACTGCAGGCATGCCGTTATGGCACGGTCCGTTTCGGACCGGGCCCGCAAGACCCCGGCGCATCGGGGCAAAAGGGGGTTTGCAAAAATTTTTTCATCAGGGTATTCACATATTTCAACGGACGTGCTAAAAAGCATCATCCGGGTGCGGCCTGGCGGAGATTTCACCGGTCCGACCCGGTTTCCATTTGCCGGCACACGACAAGACGCGGGCGGTTAGCTCAGTAGGATAGAGCGTTGGTCTCCGGAACCAAAGGTCCTGGGTTCGAGCCCCAGATCGCCCGCCATAAAATCAAGGGGTTACAAGCCGAAGATGGGGTTTGTGACCCCTTTTTTTAGGCGATTGTGATAGATTTGTGATAACCGATGGCCTTAATCCGTCCATCACCTGGATGCCGCGACGCAGGCTTTCAGGGTTGTGATGGGCATAGCGCATGACCATCGCAGCGTCCTTCCATCTGCCGAGTTTCTGGACCGTATAGAGATCCACGCCGCTCTGAACCAGTCGGGTCGCAAATGTATGGCGAAGGTCATGGAACCGGAAGTTCTTGATCTCAGCCTTCGCCATCGCCGAGTAAAACGCTCTCAACAAGTTGCGGTTGTCTAGCCTGTTGTCGTTACCATTGGGAAAGACGTAACTTGTCCCTTGGCATGCAGGACTCTTTCTCCTGGTCAGGATTTTCACAACCGTCTCGTCGACAGGAAGGGTATCTACGCCGCGGTTCTTCTGCTCCATAATCGTGATGGTCCGCCTCCCCATATCAACTTGCGACCACTTTAAATCCAAGATTTCACTTTGACGGAACCCAGTGTGAATCGCAAAGGTGATTATGTCCTGAAGCCACGGAGGCGATTCCTTCAAGAGCCGCCCCTCTTCTTCAAGGGTCAGCCACCTTTCCTTCGGTCGGTCCTTCCTCTCCCTCGCCACCATTTTGACCGGATGTTCCTTAACCCATTCCCATTCCTTCATGGCGATGGTAAATACGTGGCTCATCAGGGAGAGTTCCAGATTTACGGTCTGGGCGGAAGCACCCTCTTCTCTTCTTTTCACCTTGTATTCGGAAATGCTGGAAGGACCAATATCGGCAAGCATGCACTGCCCAAAAACCGGAAGGAGGTGTTTGGCCCCGCACATATCTCGCACATGGGAGCTGGCAGCCTTGCTCCTCTTGGAGTACCCGTTCAAGTATTTATCCATCGCTTCCTTGAAGGTGAAATCCTGACCGGGAAGTCGCTCGAACCACTTCCCCTCCGCGATCTTGCCTTTTTGACTGTCGAGGATCTTCTTGGCAAGTTCCTTATCCTCTGTTTCTGTAGAGCGCCTTACTTGATCTCCCGTTTTCGGGTTTACAAAACTCATCCACCAGACCGAGCCCCTCTTGTAGAGTCCCATGTCAGACCTCCTTTCCGGAGCCCTTGACTTGGTCTGATTTCCCGTGTCCAGGACTATAATATTCTGCTGTGACCTGGTCAATCGTATTCCTGACCATCCGGTCGATATCGGTGATTGGTCCCCTCCTTACCCTTCTCTTTCGAGGTTTTCGCGCTTCTGAGACCTTCTGGACGTGTCCTGAGCCATTCTCTGGGGCAGGCAGTCTTTGCTCCGTCTTGGCCACCTTGTGCCGTTCCATCCAGGCATCTACATCTTCCCGCTTGAACCGGATCAGGCGCCCGACCTTGTAATGGGGAATTTCCTTGACCCTGGCATAGAGGGTCTTGGGCTTGATGCCGAGGTAGACGGAGAGGTCGTCGATTGTTAGATAACCGCTACATGCTTCCTCCATCGCAATGCACTCCCTTCCGGGAACGAGGGAGTAACATCATCGGGTTCATAAGGCAGGGCGCCCTGCCCCATCGTGCGTAACATCATCAAGAAAACTGTTCCCTACTGAATTTTATTGATTTTTTCCTTTCCGCTCCGTAATGTTTTCGGACAGAAGGTCCCTCTAAGTATTACAAAAAAATCAAACATTTTTAATTATCTATAACAATATCTGAATGTTACGCGATTACATCGATGAAAAAGAAAGACGACATCCTTGATAATATCCCTTGTCGAAAATGCTCGAAACGTACGACACGGGCATGCACGCTTCGTTGCCCTGAACTGGTTCTGTATAGCCATGAAACGAATGCACGCCTCTCTGACCCGAGAACAACACGCCCCCTGAATACTATGGAAGATGAACTAGAATTGATGCGTGATAAAAGGCAAGGCAAGCGTGACAAAAACCGGATGAGTGACATAGACCAAATGAAGTTACATGAAGAAAGCAGGTACGATGATATAAGCTTGGAGGAGCAGGAAGAAACAGTACATGAACCGCCCCCGAGTGGTGGAGATGAGCTGGTACCCGCGCCGAACATACTTGACGACTTCGAGTTGGAGGTCCAAGTTCAGCAAAGTAAGATATTCAAAGCCCATGAGGTAACCCTTCGGACGCAGTTCTTTGAATTTATGGACTGCAAAAAAATGACGCTGATCGCTAAGCTGGCAGGATATGACAATGATCAAAATCTTCACATCAAGCTTGACAGACGTATCAAGAAATTAATTAAATTCGAGCTCAAGCGTAAGGGCATATCGGAAGAAGATCCGGAACTTACTGCAAAAATAATGGAAAATATTACCCCTTATAGATTCAAACGCATCATAAAATACGGGGAATATGTACTATGACTAAACGAAAATTGACTTTAAAGGAGTTGCAGGAACTCTCGCTCTGGCAGCAGATGAACAGGCAGTTGCTCGTCATGAAGCGGCGGGGGAAACCCGTAAAGGACGCATCCTTCAAGTCTCTCCAAAGATTTTGTTTCACCGAGCATCTTTTCGCGAAGATCAAAAGCAGCCCCTCTGTATCCGATGTTCCGCTTTCCCTGGTAACCAATCTCAAGGGGGATTATGTTGTAACCCTGAACCTCAGAAATTGGACACGGATGTCATCAAGGCTGCTCCCAGGATTCTTCGTTTTGGATGTTGAACGGGCATTGGCAGGCAGCCTCGTTGCACTGATTAAATATCATCAGCACCATGGAATAGCAGAAACCGATCTATCGGATGCGGAAGAAGACGAAGAGCTGCTCGGGTTCGCCAATCGATACATGGATGCGAAGGAATCCGCTGGACTGGATCTTCCTTCCATGATCATGGCGCTTCATGGTCACAAGGCTACCGCCGTAAAGAACATGCTGAAAGCCGCCGAATCCAAGTCTATCATGCACAGGGAAGGAGATCGCCTGTACATGGACATCGACAAGGTTGGTGCCGGAGATGCCGCGAAGAAGCGTGCCGAGCGGATTCAGAAAATCTACACGAATGAGTACCTCGCAAAAGTCGACGAGATACTAAAGCCAAAAGGGAGAGCAACCTGGATGGTATGGGAGTCCGAGATCCGACTCTTGCTGGAAAATAAATTGAAGGAGGGCGGCAACGTCAAGGAGTCCGTAAGGCAATACGCCGAGACCGAACTGAAGAGGTATCATCTGGAGATTAAGATGATCGATGATTACTCCAAGGCAACCGGAACGACCGATATGCAGAAAATCCCCATCATGAAACTCTCGCCGTTCTATTTCCTGGCCCACCCATTTCCCGTCCTGTAATCCCAAGTAAAAGCATTTCCCAAACCCGTCACACTGTGAGGTTTAAAACCCAATCTCTAGTTGCACTTCCTTCCCCTACCTGAGTCCCCCCAACGCTTTATTCAACAATATCCTCCGGTTGCACATGTTTGTTTGATTTTTCACCTTACTACAGAGCCCCAGTCGGGGCAGCGTCCCACCCGCTCAGCGGGACGGGAAGCTCTTTAAAAATTTTATATCGGAGGTTTTTTTCAATGGAAAATTTACACGTTTTCCAAACAGTACCAGTCGTAACTGGAGATCGTCTTCAAGGCTCTCCCGAGAGCCTTGAAAAACGACGTAGCGAAGGGGTTCCTCACGAACCCTTCACCCGACCAGGCAAAGTCGCAGGACACCTGGTCCCTACTGTCGGTCGGTCAATCGAGGATGTCCGCATCGAGGACATACAGTCTATCAATCGTATCCCCGATCCCATCAACCCCACCTCGGCTGAAAGACCCTACTTGGCCAAGACCGAGAAAGGTTATTTTGGCATTGATGGTTTCGACAAGATCGCTGCAGCGGCAGCAAAGAGTGGATCTTCTTCTGTTGTCTCCTGTGCAGTCGATACTCTTGCGGAACACGATGACGATGATCTCGTTGTCCGCAAGGCCACCATAAGGTCCGCGACCAGAGGTGGAAAAGCGGAGTACATGGAACTCAGCCGAAATGCCGTGTTCCTTCTTAATTGGCTTACGTCGTCAAACCCCAACCTGAAGATCAACTCCCACGGTGGCAGGAGGAGAGGAGCGGGGTTCACAAAGGAAGACAACGCCTTCAAGGTCCTTTCGGATCTGCTTTGCAAGAGTGAAACGACGATAGAGGGGTACGTGGATCACGCCAAGTACCTCACCGAAGCAGCAATCCGTTTCTTCATCGCGAACAGGGTCAAGAAGGAATTCTTCGACGATATGCGTGTGGAGAAACGAACCCTCGTTGCCAAACGAGTAGAGGAAAAACTACCCGAGGAGGAGATTGCCGCTGAAGTTTCCTCGATGATGATTACACGTTTTTCGGAAACCCTTAACAAGACCAAGAAGACGAAAGGAGGTCATCAAGCGGCTGAGAAAAAACAGCCCACCGTTAAGACGGAGAAAAGTGGTGTCCGTTCTGCCAGGGAGAAGGGGCAAGACGCTCCTGACGCCAGGAGCGAAAATCCTGCTCCCGAGTGCCCCAGAACCGGCAATGCAAATGGCAACAACACCGCTAGCGGTCTGGAACCCTGTTCCGGAGCGCCAGCTCAAACCATCGACAACAACGACATGGAGGACGGCGTCATTCGGGACGAAGACCCGGATAGCCCCTTCACCGTGGAGGACATCAAGAATGCCGCCCGCGGCATCGCGATGCGCCTCGATGCTCACATGGTGGCGGATCTTGGTCCCGAGCAGCTCAAGAGCTGCTTCGAGCGGGAAATCGCCAACTTGGCTGACCTTCTCCGCAAGACCGAAAGCCTGCTGGCGACTCGCTGAGAACAAGGAGGCTGACGGTCGATGGGTTATTTTGTGAATTTCTGTGCGGGGGTCCATGCGGGCATCCTTCCATCGATCAACATGGAAGCAATCCTCATCAATGTCCCCCGCGATGCAGGAACTGACGCAAACATTCGCAAAAGCCTGAAGATGCTGGTAGCCGCCCGGACGAAGCACTCGATGCTGGATTCGGGTGGCTATCAGCGCCTCACCAACGAGCTCAAGGGCGGCGTATCTTCTTCGGACCCCTCAAGACCGCTTCTGTGCCGCGGTCGCGAGATGAACCTTGCACCCATCCATGTCATCCAGACAGCGGTGAAGGTTCAACCCGGTATTGTCACGGCACTGGATGCGCCTGTTCTCAAGGTGCCCAGTCCGGAGAAGCAGCGTCGGGAATTCGATGCAAAGTTGCCCCTAAACCTGCGGTGGATGAGGGAAACAGCAAGGTTACGGTCCAAGTATTGCCCGAACATCCAGCTGTTTATTCCCATCCAGTGTTACGACCTTCATCAGTTCGGCTTGATCGAACCCACTTTGAGCGAACTGCATTACAACGGCTTGAGTCTCCCGACCCGGAACCTGGACGCTGCGGGCATTTCGTTATTCCTGTTGAAATTCTATCAGATGGGGGTCCGGAAGGTACATCTTCTCAGCGTCTCCAATTTCACGGGTATTGCCCTAGCGACTTATTTCGCAAGGTACATTTTCGATTGGTGCTCCGTCGATGCAACGACCTGGAGGATTGACTCGCAACACCACAACTATCTGCACCCGCAGGATCTCTCAAAGATCAGCGTCAGGCAAGATGCAGTCTTCTATGATGGACAGGATCTTCCCTGCGGTTGCCCATGGTGTTCCCGAACCTCGTTCACACAGATCAAGCACCTTCCCGGTTGCGAGAAGACCGCTTTCTTACGCCACCACAATTACTATGCGATCCAGCAGTTGGGGCGTGAGCTGTACGCCCGGTCCGCGAACTTCGACTCCTACATCCAGCACCTCATGGAGAGGAATCAACGGCAAGCAAGGAAAGTCAGAAAGCTCATAGAAGCCCTAACCATCGTCCACCACAGGAGGGATGACCCGATAGAAACCCTGCGGCAGGTGTTGGGTGGCGGGAGGTTGTAAGCAAATCGATATGCAGGAAAGGAGGCTTTTATAGGAACAGATCTTAGCACGTGACCACAACACGATTTATTTTGCATCAGCACAAAAACACCATTTTTAGGAGGATTTATCATGAGAGATGACATTGAAAACGCAACATTTAAGCCCGAAGTCATCACCGTTAAGGTAACCGAAGCTGACGTTATCAAGGAAGTCGAAGAGGAAGGCGGCCCACGCATA